>DHWF01000039.1:0-59925 GCA_002413045.1 Chloroflexi bacterium UBA5189 | reverse complement strand
ACCTTGCCCCGGGCGTGGTAGATGCGCCGCCCGTGCAGGCCCGGCTCGGGCTCCGATCGGTAGCCCCAGTCATACAGCGGGCTCCCGATCGGGAAGGTCAGCGCCGCCGGCATGTGCAGGAAGACATCGAACCGCCAGTCCGGCCGCCCCGCTTCCAGCACGAGGACGCGCGTCCCCGGATCCTCGGAGAGCCGGTTGGCAAGCACACACCCGGCCGACCCGCCGCCTACGATCACCACATCAAATGATTCCTCGGCCATCGCTCGCGACTGTAGCCCGCGGAGGTCCGGTCCTGCCTCGCTCTCATGGTTCTCTCACCTGCAGCGATGACCGTGGCCGGAGACCCGCGCGTGCGATGACGCTGGAGCGACGATGACGAGCTGTCGACAGGCCATCCGTGGCATCCCCTAGAGGCTCCGTGCCGTCGCGTCGCAGGCGCCGCGCTTCGGACCAGGTGCTCGCCGCGATCGCCCTGTTGATGGTGGGCGCGTTTGCCGCCTTCGGCATCCAGAGCCTCTTCCAGGGCCCGGCGCCCGCGACGTCGGGCGCACCATCCGCGGCGGCAACCGACGACTCCGGCGTTCCCGCCGACACCAGCGACACGGGCGCCCTTCCCAGCGACGTCCCCCAGGACAGCGTCGCACCCGTCTCACCGGTGCTGGAGGGCCGCATCCCAACGTCGATCGATGACGTGACGCTCACGATCCAGTCGGCGGTCGACGCGACGAACCTCGGCAGCGGCCCGGACGGCCGCGCCCTGGACGCGGCCGTGGTGCGACTCGGCAAGCAGGCATCCGACCTCGAGATCGCGCTTGCGGACGACCAGTCCGGATCGCTGGATCTCACCATCATCGGGTTCCGGGCGGACGGCGTCGCCGCAGTCGACATGCGAAAGGCGGTCCTGGAGGCATGGCTCGCGGCCGGGACGCCCGGGGTCACCTCATCCAGCCTCACGATCTCCGGAGCCGACGTGACCAAGGTCTCCTACGGAGATGGCGGCGCCGACGAGTACGTGCTGACCGTCGGCGACAGCGTCTTCATCCTCGAGACGAGCGACGCGACGCTCGCCCAGTCCGCCGCGTCCGCGATCCTCGCGCCGGTTTCGTCGCCGTCCACGCAGGCAACGCCCGGGTCGTAACCTCGCCGCGTCCTAGTCGTGCCGGAAGTGGAGCTGGAACTCCATGATCCCGTGGTCCTCGATCGACAGGATCGCGAACGACACCGGCTCCTGGATCTGGTAGTCGGCGAACAGGATCTGGAGCGAGCCGGTCACCGTCACGACATCGCCGGACAGGCGCGCCTCGATCGGGACCTGGACGGTCTTCGTGACGCCGTGGAGCGTCAGGTCGCCGATCGCGGTCGCGTTGATCGTCTTGCCGTCGACGGGGGCGGCGCCGAGGTCGATCGGGGTAGTCAGCTTGAAGGTGGCCTGCGGGAACAGGTCCGTCTCGAGCGCCTGCTGGTGGAGCTGGCCGTCGCGCCGGTTGTCGTCGCTCGTGAGTCGGGTCAGGTCGGCCGTCACGTCGACGCTCGAGACCGTGGCGCCGTCGAGGGCGAGCGTGCCGGTGACCTGCGCCGTGCGTCCGACCGCCGTGTTCGCCCGGTTCTGCGCGAGCGTCTCGTCCACGCGATAGCCGACGAACGAGTCCGAGAAATCGGTGAAGCTGCCGATAGACGGGTCGATGGTCCAGGGGCCGTTCTGGCCGCCGGGCCCGAGGGTCTGCTCAGCGCCGCTCGGCAGCGAGCCGATCGTCGCGGCCGGCGCACTGGCGCCTTGGGCAGGCGAGTCGAGCCCGACCGCGGCCGGTGGCGCCGGTCGCAGGAACAGGTACGCGAGGCCGGCGGCACCGCCGAGAACGGCGACCGCCACGAGCACGATGAGCGCCGGCACCAGCGGCGAGCGCCCGGCTCGCGACTGCGCACCGGTCAAGCCGGCGCCTCCGCGCCAATCGGGTCCGTGGCCGCGGGAAGCCGTACCTCGAAGCGGGCGCCGCCCGCGTCGGACTGGTCGACGGCGATCGAGCCGTCGTGATGCTCGGCGATCCATTTCGCGATCGCGAGCCCGAGACCGGTGCCGCCGTCGGGCGCGCCCGGCGCGCGCCAGAACCGGTCGAACACGTGGGCGCGATCCTCGGGTGCCACGCCCGGCCCGGCGTCCTCGACCGCGAGCGTGGAACCGCCGTCGGTGCCAGGCCGGATGACGACGCGCACGACGCCGCCGCGCGGGCTGTGCCGAATGGCGTTGTCGACGAGGATCATGACCAGCTGCCGAAGGCGCGCCGGATCGCCGATCGCGGCCGTCGGCTCGGGATCGACCTCCAGCCGCACGCCCGCGTTGGAGGCCGGTTGGGCGAGGGCCGCCGCGGCATCGGTGGCGACGTCGTCGAGGTGGAGCGGGACGCGCTCGAGCGTGATGGCGCCCGAGTCGGAGCGCGCGAGCAGGAGCAGGTCGTCGACGAGCGTGGTCAGGTGCTGCACCTCGGCGTCAATGTCGACGAGCGCATCACCGACCTCGGCGACGGGCTTCGTCGCGTTGCGTCGCAGGTACTCGACGGATGCACGGATCACGGTGAGCGGGGTCCGCAGCTCATGGCTCGCGTCCGCGGCGAACTCGCGCTGCCGCCGCAGGGCGACGCGCTGGCCCGCCAGCGAATCCCGGATCGGGACCAGCGCCCGCCGGGCATAGACCCAGCCGAAGCCACCCGCGACGAGCACCACTACGATCCCACCCAGGACCAGGACGAACACGATGTTCGCGAGCGTCTGCTGCTCGGTGGATCGATCCTGGACGACCTGCACGGCCCACCGCCCGGTCGGCGTGTCGACGGGCAGGGTGAACTGGCGAACAGGCACGGCGACCTGGCGCGTCGCCTGGCCCAGGCCGTCCTCCTGGAATGTGATCGTGGTCGTCCGGACGTCCGTGCCGTGGGCGTTGGCGCTGGCCACGGCATCGCTGTCCGGGAGGCCGGTCGGGAGCTGGAACTGGCGCGGCCCATAGGCCTGGCCGGTCGGATCGACGGCGATCGCGAACGTCCCGCCACCGAACAGGAAGTCGAAGCCGGGACCGCCGGCCGTCGGCGGTTCGCCGCGCATCTGCGCCGCCAGGTCTTCGGCTCGATCCGCCAGCAGGGCCTGCGACGACGCGGCGAGCGAGGACGCGACGCTCACGTAGAGGGCGACGCCGAGGACGATCAGGACGAGCAGCGTCGAGCCGCCGCTCCACGCCACGAGGCGCCAGCGGACATCGCGGACGAGGCGCGCGTCGGCGCCCGACGTCAGGGCTTTGGCACTCGACGTCGTTTCGTCGGCCTCGTCAACCATCCGCCAGCCGGTACCCGACACCACGAACGGTCTCGATCCAGCGCCCGGCCTCGCCGAGCTTCGTGCGGAGATAGTGGACGTAGGCGTCGACCGCGTTCGGCGTCACCGCCACCGAGAACGGCCAGGCCTGGTCGAGGAGCTGGTCACGCGTCAGGGACTGGCCCGGGTGCCGGAGGAAGCACTCCAGCAGCGAGAACTCGCGCGGGCTGAGCTCGACGGCGCGGCCCTCCACGGTGACGCGCCGGCTGCGCTCGTCGAGCGCGATCGGGCCGGCGGCGAGGACCGGCTCCGGCCGGCGTGCGCCGGGCTCGACGCGGCGTGCCAGCGCGCGCAGGCGCGCCGACAGCTCCTCGTAGGCGAACGGCTTCACGAGGTAATCGTCCGCCCCGGCGTCCAGCCCGGTCACCCGATCGTTGACGGTGTCGCGGGCGGTCAGCATCAGGATCGTCAGCTCGCGCCCGTCGCGGCGCAACCGGCGGGCGACCTCGAGGCCCGAGATGTCCGGCAGCCCGAGGTCGAGGATGATCGCCTCGATGCCCTCGGTCGCCTCGACGAGCTCCAGTGCGGTCCGGCCGTCTGGGGCGACCTCCACCACGTGGCGATCGTCCTCGAGCAGCCGGCGCAGCACGCGCTGGAGGCGCGGGTCGTCCTCGACGAGCAGGAGGTGCATCAGGTCCGCTCTGCCGCTACGGGACGACGGTGATGTCGCGCGCCGTCGGGCCGGTCACCGAGCCGTCCTCGCCGCCTGCGCCACCGGCGCCGCGCCCGAGGTTGAGCTGGACCTGGACCGTGCCACCGCTGACGATGTCCGAGGCGCTCGCATTGGTCTGCGAATGGTAGGTGGTGGTCGGATCGAGGGCGATCTGGATCGTCTGCCCGGAGGCGAGCTTGAGCGTCAGGGTCGTCGCCGAGACGGCGTCCACCGTGCCCTGGATGGTCACCCCGCCGCCGGCGCCGCCGGCGGCGAACGCGCCGCCCCCGAAGGCGCCGCCCTGGCCGCCCTGGCGGCCGCCGAAGTAGCCGTTCAGCCCCTGGCCACCGCCCGGGAACGTCCCGCGCGCCGTCACGGCCGAGGCGGGTGCGGTCATCCGCCCCGCGGCGAACGCGATCCCGGCAACAGCGAGCACGAGGGCGCCGGCCAGGACGGTGTTGAGGACACGGGCGCTAGGGCCCTTGCGGACGGGCGCCGCTGCCGCGGGTGCCGCTGCCGGCATCGGCGCCGGGCCGGGGGTCCACGCGGGCGACGGCTGCGGCGTGCCCGAGGACGTCACCGGCGTCGTCGGGACCGGCGTCGGCTGGGTCTGGGAATCCTGGTCCACGGATGGCTCCTTCATTCGTAGCGGAGGGCGATGACGGGATCGAGGCGCGCCGCCTGGCGGGCGGGCCACACGCCGAAGACGATGCCGACGGCCAAGCTGAACATGGTGGCCACGGCGATGGTGTTCGGATCGAAGATGAAGCCCCAGCCGGCGATCCGGCCGATCACGGCCGAGACCACGAGGCCTAGGAGCACACCGATCAGTCCTCCGATCAGCGACAGCGTGAGGGCCTCGATCAGGAACTGGCTGAGGATGTCGCGGCCTCGGGCGCCGAGCGCCTTGCGGATGCCGATCTCGCGGGTCCGCTCACGAACCGACACGAGCATGATGTTCATGATCCCGATGCCGCCGACGATGAGCGCGATCGAGGCGATCCCGCCGAGCAGCAGGGTCAGCGTGCCGCTGATGGTCGACGCGGCCGCCAGCAGCTGGGTCTGGTCGAAGATCTGGAAGTCGTCGGTGTCCGTCGTGCCGATCCCGTGCCGGACCCGCAGCAGCTCGGCGATCGAATCCCTGGCGGCCTGCATGTCGTAGCCATCGGCGACGCTCACGCCGACCGTGCGGATGCCGGTTCCGCCGACGAAGTACTTGCGGACGACGCCGACGGGCACGAGGACCTCGTCATCCGGATTTGCGAAGCCGGCACCGCCCTTGGGTTGGAGGATGCCGATCACCTCGAACGGCAGCCCGCCGATGGTGACCTGCGATCCGACCGCCTCTGCGCCGAGGCCGAGGTCCGTGGCCACGGTCGCGCCGAGCACGACCTGGCGCAGCCCCTGGTCGACCGCGATTCTCGAGAGGAAGGTGCCCTGCCACACCTCGTAGGCCCGCACGGTGAGGTAGTCGGCGGAGGTCCCGACGACGGAGGTCGTGGTCGTGTTGGAGGTGCTGGTCGCGACGACCGCCTGGGTCTGGATCTCCGGCGCGACGGCGGCGACGCCGGGCACCGCCGCGATGGCCGTGGCATCGTCGAGGGTGAGCGTCGAGGTCGAGCCGCCGCCCCCGGACGGGCTGATCGTGAGCAGGTTCGTGCCGAGGCTGCTGAGCTGGTCGGTGATCCGCGCGGTCGTGCCCCGGCCCACGCTCACGAGCCCAACGACCGACGCGACGCCGATGATCACGCCGAGCATGGTCAGGGCCGCGCGGACCCGGCCGCGCCGCAGGCGCGACAGCGCGAGACGGATGAGCTCGATCGCGCTCATGCCGCGAGCTCCCCGTCGACGACCGCGCCATCCAGGAGGTGGACGCTGCGCTGGGCAACCGCGGCGACCTCCGGGTTGTGGGTGATCAGGATGATCGTGTGGCCGGCGTCGTGCAGGTCCTGGAACAGCTTGAGGACCTCGAGGCCCTGGTGGACCGCGAGGTTGCCGGTCGGCTCGTCGGCGAGGACGAGCGCCGGCTGCGTGACGAGGGCCCGCGCGAGCGCGACCCGTTGCTGCTCGCCGCCGGACAGCTCGGTCGGCTCGTGGCGCAGCCGGTGGCCCAGGCCGAGCCGCTCGAGCTCGGCGGTCGCGCGCTTGACCCGCTCGCGCCGCGGCACGCCCTGGTACAGCAGCGGCGTGGCGACGTTGTCGACGGCGGAGGTGCCCGGCAGCAGGTTGTAGCTCTGGAAGACGAACCCGATCGTGCGGCTCCGGATGCGGGCGAGCGCCCCGTCGTTGAGCGACCCGACGTCGGTCCCGTCCAGCTCGTAGCGACCCTGGGTCGGCCGATCCAGGCAGCCGATGATGCTCATCATCGTGGTCTTGCCCGAGCCCGACGGCCCGAGGATCGCGACCATCTCGCCGCGCTCCACGGACATCGACACGTCGTGCAGGGCCTGGACCTGCACGTGGCCCATGTCGTAGGTCCGGCCGATGTGCTCGAGGCGCAGCAGGCTCATCGGCCGATCCCGCCGCCGCGGATCACGCCGCCGCCCGGGAAGACGCCGGCGCCGCCGGTCACCGTGGTCCCGGCGTTCTGGGTGCTGCTGGTGCCGGTGACGACCCGCTCGCCGGCCTGCAGGCCGGACTTGATCTCGGCCAGCGAGGCCGTGACCAGGCCGACCTCGACCGAGCGGGTGGAGACCGTGCCGTCGTCCGCGACGACGCGAACGGTGTACGCGCCGGCCGTCCCCGACAGCGCTCGCGACGGGATCGACAGGACGCCGGTTGCGCTCGCCGCGGTGATCGTGACGTCCGCGGACATGCCCGGCAGGAGCCCCGACGGCGGCGCGTCGAGGGCGACCTTGACCGCGAACGACACGACGCCGTTCGAGCCGGAGCTCGTGCCGACCGGGTCGATCGACATGACCTTCCCGTTGAGTGTCGCATCCAGCGCGCCGATGGTGACGCTCGCCTGCTGCCCGACCTTGATCGAGGAGACGTCGATCTCGACGACGCTCGTGCTGACCTGGAGGTCGTTGGAGTTCATGGTGATTGCCGCGCCCGTCGGCGCGTCGCTGCCGGCGGTGATGGCGACCGCCGTGACGGTCCCGTCCTCCGGCGCCTTCAGGGTCGCCGTGGCCTGGAGCGCCTCGAGGTCGGCGAGGTCCGATTTCGCGTGGGCGTAGCCCGTCTGGGCGTTGTAGAGCGCCTCCTGGGTCTGGCGCTTGGCCCGGGTCGTCGTGGCGGCCGCCCGGTCGTCGGTCGCCTGGTGCAGCTGGAGCAGGGCCGAGCTCGCCGCGCGCGCGGCATCGGCGATCTGTGCGTCTAGGTCTGTCGTGTCGGCCGTCGCGAGGACGTCGCCGGTCTTCACCGTGTCGCCGACCGCGACGTTCACCTTGGTGACCGGCCAGGTCACGCTCGAGGACCCGGTCGCGGTGCCGAACGAGACGGTGTACTGGGTTGTCGCCTCGACCGTCCCGGTGGCCGCGATGTCGTCGGTGACGTCCGCAACGGAGGCCGCCGCCGTCAGGAGCGTCGTGGCCGCAGTCGCTGCCGGCGCCAATCCGCCGCCGAACGAAAAGAAGATGGCGCCGCCGGCGACGACGAGCAGGACGACGATCGCGAACAGCTTGAGACGCATGGTTCCTCCGTGATCTGGGACCAGGCCGCGTGGCCCCACGGCCTGCCGGTTGGCGGTCAGGCGCTGGCGCCGCCCTGGGCCAGCTGGATGAGGTCGCTCGCGGCGGCGATCGGGATGGCGAAGCCGAGCCCCTCGGCGCTCGTGGCGACCGCGGTGTTGACGCCGACGACCTTGCCCGAACCGTCGAGGAGCGGGCCGCCGCTGTTGCCCGGGTTGATTGCGGCATCGGTCTGGATGAGGCCCGACAGGGTGACCTGCCGGCGCGTCAGCTCGTCCTGGACCGTGATCTCCCGGTTGAGGCCGGACACGATCCCTCGAGTGACGGTCTCCGTGTACGTGCCGAGCGGGCTTCCGATCGCGATGGCCGTCTGGCCGACCTGGATCGCGGCTGAGTCGCCGATCGGGGCGGCGCGCAGGCCCGTGGCGTCGACCTTGATCAGCGCGAGGTCCGTCGTGTCGGAGATCTTCACGATCTTCGCCGGGAGCTCATGTCCGTCCGAGAACGCGACGGTCAGGCTCTGGCTGTTGGCGACCACGTGGTGGTTGGTCAGGATGTAGCCGTCCGAGGTCAGGATGATCCCGGAGCCGACGCCGGTCGTCGGGACGGCAAATGGCGAGAAGCTGTTCGTCGTGAGGCCGTTCGCCGTGATCGTCACGACCGACTCACGCGCCGCCGCGACGATCGCCGTGATGTCCTCGGTGGTCTCGACGGTGGTCACCGTGCGGCCGTTCGCCGGCGTCGAGGCAGTTGGGCTCTCGCTCGCGCGCTCGAGCACCACCGCGGTGCCCGTGGAGGCGAGTACGGCCGAAAGGATGCTGACCGCGAACAAGCCGGCGAGGCCCCGGCCGCCGTTGCGTGGCGGCCGGGGAGCCTGGTCGGCCACCGAGGCGTCGAACCGGGGAGGAGGAGCCGGTTCGGGCTCGGCAAGGAGGATTGGGGAGGTCGAAGGATCGGTCGGAGCGGCGGCGTCCGCGAGGGCGTCCCCTGGGTCCACGACCGGCTGCTGTGCGTCCATGTCCCGTATGACACGTCCGGCGCATGAGACGTTCATGAGATTTCTGGATGCATCGCCGCGCCGCTGGCGGGCGCTCCGCTGGTGGGCGCTACCCTGACCGCGCGCATGCGAACCCAGACCGCGCTCGTGCTCGGGATCATCGGCGGCCTCGTGATCATCGGGCTCGCGGCACTCGTCATCGGCATGGCCCGGCCGGGTCAGACGGCGATCGCCACGGCGACCCTGGGCTCGACCCTGACCGGGCCGGCGAGCACGCCGACGGCTGGCGCCTCCGCGACCGGGTCGGGGGCACCGGGGCCATCGACCGCGCCGTCGAGCACGGCGGTCGGGTCGGTAACGCTCATCGCGGCCGGCGACATCACTTCGTGCGCCGTGACGAGCGACTCGGCCACCGCGATGCTCGTCGAGTCGATCCCGGGGACCGTCGCCGCGCTCGGCGACGATGCCTATGACACCGGCAGCGCGCGCGAGTACCGCGACTGCTACGACCCGACGTGGGGCGCGTTCCTCGACCGGACGCGGCCGGTCCCGGGCAACCACGAGTACCTGACCTCTGGGGCGGCCGGGTACTTCGACTACTTCGGGCTGCGGGCGGGCAACCCGAAGGGCGGCTACTACGCGTACGACCTCGGCGCGTGGCGGCTGTACGCGCTCAACAGCAACTGCGCGGACATCGGCGGCTGCGGCCCGGGCTCAGCCGAGGTGGTCTGGCTGAAGGCGGATCTCGCCGCGCACCCGACGCAGTGCGTCCTCGCCTACTGGCATCACCCGCGGTTCAGCTCCGGCGAGCACGGCAGCAATGCGTTCGTCGCCGGGCTGTGGGACACGCTGGACGCGGCGGGCGCCGAGATCGTGCTGAACGGCCACGACCACGACTACGAGCGATTCGCGCCGATGGCCGCCGATGGCGGCGTCGATTCGGCGAATGGCATCGTCGAGTTCGTGGTCGGGACCGGCGGTCGAAGCCACTACCCGTTCAACACGATCCTGGCGACAAGCCGCGTCCACGACAACACGACCTTCGGCGTCCTCGACATCACGCTCTCGCCGGGCGGCTGGTCGTCCAGGTTCGTGCCGGTCGCCGGCAAGACGTTCACCGACACCGCGTCGGGGACGTGTCACTGAGGCGCACCGAGGGTCGCCAGCGCGGCGCGGGCACGCTCGCGCGAGAGGTTCCATGACAGGGGTCCGGCGCTCGACGAGTCAAGCTGCAGCGCGGCCCGACGGCCCTCCAGCTGCACCCGGAGGGCAGCGGCGTCCGGCGTCGGCACCACGGCGAGCGCGGCCACGAGATCCGGGACCGCGTCGTCGCCGAGCTCCGACGCGTAGTCGACATCGAAGCCGGAGTGGCCGTCGACCGCGACCAGGCTGGGATCGAGGACGCGCGCAAGGTTCTGGTGCATCACGAACGCCTGTGGCCCGATCGCCGAAACCGCGAGCGTGACCGCAGCCGCGCTCATCGCGATGGCGTGAGGCAGCCAGCGCATTCGGTTGGCGCGCAATGCGCCGAGGGTGAGGGCGAGGCACGTGGCAAGCCAGGCGATCGAGGCGGCGACGAAGAAGCGCAGCTCCGTCCAGCCGTAGGCGCCCTGGTAGAGGGCGAGCCGGACCGCCGCCGAGGCGAGGATGAGCCCGGTCAGAAGCAGCAGCGCGACGGCAAGCACGAGGAATCGTCGCGTCAGACCGGCGACCTCGTGAGCGCCGAGCAGCAGGAGTCCCGCCAGGCCGACCACGAAGACGAGCTGGAAGTAGCCCTGCCGGGCGTAGTCGCTGTAGGTCATCCCGATCGCGGACAGGGTGCTGGCGCCGCCGAACAGGAATGCGATCTGCACGGCGGCGAACGCCGCAAAGAGCGCGTCCACCGCCGCGAGCACGACCAGCGCCTCCGTCGCGTAGGGGCGAAGGCCGGACGGCCTCGCACCGTCGGGCGGGGCTCCGCCGGGGGCCGCCGTGCCGGTCGCGAACGATCCGATCAGCGCCTTCGATCCACCGACGGCGATCGCGATCGGGCCGCCCACGAGGACCGCCGCCAGGATCGAGAACAGCGCCCGGTTCGAGACGTCCTCGAGGTCGACCGGGAACCGGAGCGCGTCGTCGATGGCACGGCCGAAGACGGCGTCCGCGGACCCGAGCAGGAGCGCGAAGCCGGCCATCACGGGCACGGCGATGAGCGCGCCACGCAGGACCGGGGCGAGGCGCCCGACCTGGCGACCCGCGCTCGAGAGCGCGCCGTCGGAGGCGGCGTGGGAGACAAGCCAGGCGAACCCGATCCCGAGCGCGACGCCGGCCTCCACGCCGAGCCCGGCGACGGCAGCGGCCGATCGGCGCGTCACGGCAACCCCGCTCATCGCGGTGCTCCACGCGGCAACCGCCGCGATCGTCAGGACGAGGTCGAGCTGCACGACCGACGGGTCCGTCCGGAGGGCGGGCCCAAGCGACGCGACCATCGCGAGCCCCGCGAGCCACAGGTCGAGCCGGTCCGCCGGGCGCCGGTTCGGGGCGAGCAGGGTGACGATCGCGAGGACGAGCGCCGTCGCGATCGGGACGTTGATGCCGAGCGCGGCTCGGTCGAAGAGCACCTCGGCGAGGATGCCGAAGGCGAGTGCGGCGCCTGCCGCGCGTCGAGCGATGCGTGGATCCACGGGGACCTCCAGGCTGGTCGGCCACCCTGGGGCGTGGCACGTCGTTCGGTGGGAGACTGGGGGACGCGGCGCCGCGGACGGATGTGGCGTCCGGCCGAAGGCGGAGGAACCCGTGCACCTCGAGCGCGACGAGGGCCTGCGGCGTGCCGCGGCCGCCGATCACGGCGTCTTCGCGACCCTGAACCGCACCGGCGTCGCGGATCTGGTGCCCGCGTGCTTTGCGATCGTCGACGGCTGGCTAGCGATCCCGATCGATGCGATCAAGCCGAAGGGATCGACGGCGCTGGGTCGGGTGCGGAACCTCGAACGCGATCCTCGCGCGACACTCCTGGTGGAGCAGTGGGACGCCGCCGACTGGTCGCGGCTGTGGTGGGTCCGCCTGTCCCTGGTCCTGTCCGAGCCTGACGCAGAGCTCGCCGGGCGACTCGAGCAGGCCCTGCGGGCGCGCTACGCGCAGTACGCGACCGCGAGCTTTGTTTCCGTGCTGCCGTTCCGCCTCCAGGCCGTCGCCGGCTGGGAGGCGGCGAGCTAGGCGCTCGCTTCCCCGCCCGCGACGACCTGGCCGCGCTCGACATGGACGGCGTGCCAGCAGAACAGCGCGACGACGCTGCGATAGGGTCGGAACCGCTCGCCCTCGGCCTGGAGTGCCTTCGGCTTGAGCAGGTCGGCTTCGTCGTGGATCAGCTTCCAGCCGTGGCGCACCCCGAGGTCGTCCACCGGCCACACGTCGGACCGCTCCAGCTCGAACAGGAGGAACATCTCGGCCGTCCAGCGCCCGATCCCCCGGACGGTCACGAGGCGTTCCACGATCGCGTCGTCATCGAGCGCAGCGAGGCCGTCGAGCGGGACGGTCCCGTCCGCGACCTTGGTTGCAAGATCGATCAGCGACGCGGTCTTCGCCGCGGACAGCCCCGCCCCACGCAGCCGGTCGGGATCCGTCGCGAGGATGGCCGGCGCGGTCACCGAACCGCCGATCGCCGCGACGAAGCGCCGATGGATCGCCCGCGCGGCGGCACCGGCCAGCTGCTGGAACACGATCGCGCGGGCGAGGGACGCCAACGGTTCACCGTCGCCCGGACGGTGCTCGTAGGGACCGGCACGGCGGACGAAGGCTGCCAGCCGCGGATCCGCCGCGGTGACGGCGGCGGTCGCCGTCGGAAGGTCGTAGGGCACGAACGAATCAGGCGGGCACGATCGCGTACAGCTTGCCGCCGTCGTGGTCGACGACGTACAGGTTGCCGGCCTGGTTCTCGCCGAACGACGAGATCGTGAGCGACGTGTCCAGCAGCAGGACCGGCTTCGCCGGCGTGCTCGCCGTCGCGTTGACCACCCAGATCTCGCCGCTGCAGAAGTCGCCGAACACGTAGCCGCCGTACAGGGCCGGCACGAGCGAGCCGCGCGAGACGTAGCCGCCGGTCACCGCGCACCGACCGTTGCTGTGGTCGTAGACGAGCAGTGGCGGCGACATGCCGGTCTTGTTGCAGCCCGAGGGCGGGCTGTAGCAGCTGAAGCCCTCGAGAACGTGCCAGCCCCAGTTGACGCCCCGCCCGGCGCCACCCGGCGTTCGCGTCGCGCGATCGATCTCCTCCCACGAGTCCTGGCCGACGTCGCCGATCCACAGGTTGCCGTTGGCGCGGTCGAACGAGAAGCGCCACGGATTGCGGACGCCGAGCTGCCAGATCTCGTCGGCGCCGGTCTTGCCGACATATGGATTCGTTGCCGGGTCGCGGTAGTTGTGGGTCGAGGTCGTGCCGTTGATGTCGATGCGCAGGATCTTGCCGAGGAGCACGCCCGTGTTCTGGGCCCGGTTGCCCGGATCGCCGCCGCTTCCGCCGTCGCCCATCCCGATGTACAGGTACCCGTCCGGCCCGAAGGCGAGCATCCCGCCATTGTGGTTGGCGTACGGCTGGTTGATCTTCAGGATCGTGCGGGCCGTGCTCGTCGCGACGACGTTCGAGTTCGTAGTCGAGACGCGGTACTCGCGGATCACCGTGTTGCCATTCACGTCCGTGAAGTCGACATACAGCTTGTGGTTGGTCTTGAAGCTCGGGTGGAAGGCCAGCCCCAGGAGCCCCTGCTCGTAGCCGCCGCTGACCTGGCTGGCAATGTTCAGGAACGGCGTCGCGAGGATCGCACCGTTCCTGTAGATCTTGATCCGGCCGGTCTGCTCGACAATGAACAGGCGGCCCGTGTCGTCGTGGGCGCTGGTCACGAAGACGGGCTTTGTCAGCCCGGACGCCCGCAGCGACAGCCTGATGTGCGCATCGGTCGGTGCGGCGATCGAGGTCGACGCGGTCAGCGCCAGGAGCGTCGCTGCGGCCGCCAGAGCGGCGATCCTTCGAAGACTCGTCCGTCGCATGGCCTGCATCCTCCCCCGAAGTGGCGCCCGCGGCAATAGGAGTGTCGTTCGGTCCACTCTATCCGGGACGGGCGAGACGGGTGGTGGCTGCCGGCTCCGTTCGGCTCGGCGCGCGCGCCTGGAGGCCGATGCGGAGGTGATGGTCGGGGCGGCGGGATTTGAACCCACGACTTCTTCGTCCCGAACGAAGCGCGCTACCAGGCTGCGCTACGCCCCGACTGGGCGCCCGTCTGAAGGGCCCGCGGATCATAGCACCGGGCTTTGCAGAGCCCGGCGGCAACTCAGTCGTTCGCCAGCTCGACCCTCGCGACCCGCGGCGGGTCGTGCACCGGGAACATGATCGCGGCCGCGACCAGGAACGAGGCCGCCATCAGGACGAACACGATCGGCAGCCCGGCGGTCTCGCCGACCCCGGAGATGACCAGGCCGTAGACGATGTTCCACATCGAGCCGACACCGAAGGCGAGGGTGAAGTACAGCGCGAAGGTCACGTCACGGACGCCGGTCGCCACCACATCCGCGAGCAGCGCCTGGAGCTGCGGGCTCTCGGCGAACGAGAACAGGCCCATGATCACGATGCCCACCCACAGCCCGAGCATGCTCGAGCCGACCGCCGCGAAGACGACGAATCCCACCGCACCACCGATGTAGGCGCCGAGGATGATCGGCCGCCGCCCGAGCCTGTCCGACAGCCAGCCGGCGACGAGCGGCATCGGCACCGACAGGACGATCAGGCCCGCGTACATCAGGTTCGTCGTGTCGGTGGGCAGGTGCAGGACATCGGTGACGTACAGCAGGGCGTACAGGTTGGCGACGCCCAGGCCGCGTCCGCCGCCGCCGAAGATCGACGCAAGGTACGTCCGCCGCACCGTCGGATTGGCCCACGCGCCCTTTGCGGCGTCCCGCACCGATCCCTGCTGGATGGCGGCGATCCGGTCGGCGCCCGTCTCGCGGACCCAGCGGAAGATCGCCAGTCCGACGATCGCGGCTGGGATCCCGAAGATGAGCGACGCGCCGCGCCAGCCGAACGCGGCCAGGACCGCCGGGCCGCCGATGGCCGCGATCACCGTGCCGACGTTGCCGCCGGAGATGTGGGCGCTGATCGCGAAGCCACGGCGCTCCGGCGGGAACTGCTCGGCGAGGAGCCCGTTGCCGACCGGGTGCTGGGGCGAGCCGCCGATCCGCGACACGACATTGGCGATGCTGAAGGTCAGGAACGAATGGGTCACCGCCTGCAGGGCGAACCCGGCGCCGAAGAGCAGGCCTCCGGCGGCGAGGATCGGGCGTCGCGCGACGCGCCGGGTGACGAAGCCGTACGTCGCCTGGATCACTCCGGAGCTGACTGCCCCGATCGCGGCCAGGAACGGGATCGCCTCGACCCCGACATGGAACTCGGCGACGACAAGCAGGAAGATCGGCGGCAGGATCACCGCCTGCGCGTGGTTGACCGCGTGGGCGACCGAGAGCAGCCAGAGGGTGCGCTCGGGGCGGATCCCCGGCGGGGCGTCGGCGGTCGTGATCAGCCGGGCTTGGACGTGGCCGCCTGCCGGCGCCAGGTGCTGAAGTACCCGTCGCCGAGGCGGATCGCGCGCATGTCGTAGATGCCGCCGACCCACTCGCCTCCGGTGACCGCATCGTCGACCTGGGCGCCCACCTCGTGGTACGGCACGCCCGTCTCGACGACCTCGGCTAGGGTGTCGAAGAAGCCGCTCGATCGGAACTCGGGGAGGAGCTCGCCCGTGATCAGGCCGATCATCTTCTCCCGCGGCACGCCTGCCCAGTCGGCGGCCGCCAGGTTCACGAACTCGAGCCGGAAGTCGAGGAGCCGCCCGTCACGGTCGCGGATGGCGCTCGCGATCGAAACCGGCTCGTCGATCGCGTCGAGCAGGGCGAGCAGTCGCGCGTCGAGTTCCGGGCGGGTGGTCACGTTCCGACGAATCATAGGGGACGGCATGGGACTCCTGGGAGTGCGTTGATCAGCGGTGGTGGATGGCCCGCCGCGCCACCGCGGAGCGACGCAGCGGGACCGGCGCCCCGGGGGAGCGGGGCCGCGAGACTGTATCAGTTTCTATACAGGTCGTCTAGTATTGAAATATGGTACGGTTGAACCCATGACCACCGAAGCGGCGGCTCGTCACATCGGTCGACCGCGGAGCAGCGCCACGGACGCGACGATCCTGGAGGCGGTGCTGAACCTCATGGGGGACGTCGGCGTTGCGGGGGTCACGGTCGCCGAAGTTGCCCGGCGCGCCGGCGTCGCCCGTGCGACCGTCTATCTGCGGTGGCCGTCACGAGCAGCGCTGGTCGGGGCTGCGGCGAAAGCTGTCGCCGGCGGGAAGCCGTTCGAGCTCACGGGCGATCTCGAGCGCGACATTCGGCGGGGCGCCGCGTTCCTCGAGACGGTCTTCGGCGCTCCGTACTTCAATGCCATCCTGCCGGAGCTCATGCGGGCGGTCCTCGCGGATCCGCAGGAGATCACCTTCGACGACCTGGCGCCCAACCGGGAAGGCCTCGCAACCGAGTATCGGGAGCTCGCGGCAACCCAGGGCTTCGACGGGTCCATCGAGCCGCAGCTACCGTTCGATCTCCTCTTCGGGAGCGCACTGGCGCACCTGCTGGCGACGGGGACCGGGCCGTCGCCCGACTACTCGCGCCAGGTGGCGGACGTGGTCATCGCCGGACTGAAGCGTCGCGGCCCCTGAATCAGAACGAGCGGCCCGAAGGCCGCCCGTTCCCGTTCGCAAGGATTGGCCGGCCAGCGCCGGCATCTCGGTCAGAACTGTTCGAGATAGCGCTCCACTTCCCAGTCGGAAACCTGGGTGCGGTACTCGTCCCACTCGGCGCGCTTGGCGTCGATGAAGTGGCTGAACACGTGGTCGCCGAGCGCCTCGCGGATCACGTCGTCCTTCTCGAGCTCGTCGAGCGCCTCGCCGAGCGTGCCCGGCAGCTCCTTGATCGACTTGGCCGCGATCTGTGCCGCGTCCATCTCGAACAGCGACTCCTCGACCGGCTCGGCCAGCTCGAGGCCCTTCTCGACCCCGTCGAGGCCGGCCGCGATCATCGCCGCGAAGGCGAGGTATGTGTTCGAGGACGGGTCCGGGCAGCGGACCTCGAGACGCGTCCCCTCGACCGACTTGCCCGGCGAGACCATCGGCACTCGGATAAGCGCCGACCGGTTCGTCCGGCCCCAGGTCAGGTACGTCGGGGCCTCGTAGCCGGGGACCAGCCGCTTGTAGCTGTTCACGAGTGGCGCGAGGACGGCGATCATGCCGCGCGCGTGGCTGAGGATGCCCGCCGCGTATGACTTGGCGAGCGGCGACAGCCCGTACGACGACTCGGCGTCGGCGAACGAGTTCCGCTTGTCGTCGATCGAGTACAGGCTCTGGTGCGTGTGCATGCCCGAGCCGTTGATCCCATGGATCGGCTTCGGCATGAACGTTGCGTACAGGCCGTGCTGCTGGGCGATGGCCTTGAGGGTGAACTTGAAGGTGATCGCGTTGTCCGCGGTCTGGAGCGCGTCCGCGTACTCGAAGTCGATCTCGTGCTGGCCGGCCGCGACCTCATGGTGGGCCGCCTCGACGCGGATCCCGAACGCCTCCAGGGCGTCGACCATGTCGTGCCGGATCGTGACCGCGAGGTCGGTGCTGAAGTCGAAGTAGCCGGCCTGATCGTGCGGCAGCGGCTCGATCGTCCCGTCCTCGCCGCGGCGGAACAGGAAGAACTCGAGCTCCGGGCCCATGTTCACGATGTAGCCGAGCTTCTTCGCCCGCTCGACCTGGCGCCGGAGCACGAACCGCGGATCGCCGGCGAACGGCTCGCCGCGCGGCGTGAACACGTCGCAGATGACCCGGGCCGCGGTGCCCGCCGACCAAGGGATCTCCGAGAAGGTCCGCATGTCCGGCATCAGGTACTGGTCGCTCTCGGCGATCCGGGTGAAGCCCTCGACCGACGAGCCGTCGAACCAGGTCCCGTGGCGGACCGAGCCCTCGAGCTGGTGGATCGGGATCGTCACCGCCTTGACGACACCCATGATGTCCGTGAACTGGAGCGAGACGAAGCGAATGCCCTTCGCCTTTGCCGACTCGATCTGCTCGACGCCTGAAACCGCTTCGTAGGGCGCAACCACCGACGCTGCCTCCTGTGCTCACGCACGGTACGGGCCGGCCGTCTTGTGCACGACGCACGAGCACGACGCGACATTGGTCTCTCGGGAGGTCACCATACCACCGCCGTGCCGGGCGGCCGCGACCGAATTACGCCGTCGCGGCGGTCAGACTTGTTCTTCTTGCACGAGTTCCAGCGCCGCAGCGAGTGGGAGGTGCAGGTCGGGGTCGGCCAGGCGCCAGCCGGTCGCGGCCTCGATCCGGCGCAGCCGATAGGCGACCGTGTTCCGGTGCACGCCCAGCGCGGCGGCGGCCTCGCCGACGCCGCCGTGCCCGAGATACGCCCGAAGCGTTTCGAGGCGCTCCCGGCGCACGTCGGGGCGGGCGTCAAGGAGCGGCGCGAGCAGCGCCGCCGAGAGCCGCTCGCCGTCGGGCAGCTTGTGCAGCGCGCCCAGCATCCGGTAGACCGCGAGGCGGTCTGCCCGGGCGATCGCGGGGGGCCGATCCAGGTCGAGGGCAGCCTCGAGCGTCGCCCGCGCCTCCGCCTCGGCAGCCGCTCGATCGGCCGGCGCGGCAAATCGGTTCGAGACCGCGATCGTGCGGCCGAGCGCTTCCCCGACTCGCTCGGCGAGCCGGTCGGCCTCCGTGGCTGTGCCGGCGACCACGAGCCGGATCTCGAGGCTGTCCGCGTCGCCGCGGAGGTTCATCCGGCGTGCCGGCGCGAGCAGGCGAACCGCTCGCCGAAGGGCCTCCCTCGCCTCGCGTGCCGCAGGTGCGTCGTCTTCGCCGCCGGGCTCCCGCTGGCGTGCCAGCACGACGACCCACGGCGGCCCGGCGCCAGGCATCGGCTCGGCTCGACGGGCACGGTCCGCGGCACCCCGCACCGCCTCTTCGCGGGCGAGCTCAAGCGCGAGCAGGCCCGCGACGCGTGGCAGCGTGACCCGCGCCAGCTCCGTGACCGCCTCCTGCCCGAGCACGAGGATGGCGCCGTCGGCGCCGGATGCCGATGGGAGCGGCACCCGCAGCGCGGTCGCGCCGCGATCGGACGGGCGGGCCTGGTAGCGGGCCGCGTCGGCGGCTGCGGATGCCGCCTCGACCGGGGCGTGGACGACGATCGGATCCCCGCGTCGAGCCTCCACCGCGAGGGCGCGCCCGAGGAACGCCGACACGATCGCCACGAGCGCCGAGATCCCACCGCCCTCCAGGGCCCTGCGCCGGAGCTCCGCCTCCAGCAACGACGCCTGTCGCTCGATCTCCGCGCCGCGCGCCACGATGAACCCGACGAGGCTTCGCTCCAGCGCGGCCGGGTCGGTGCGCGCGAGCCGGAGCCCTGGGATCCCCGCCGCGCCGATGGCGGCCGCGGCGGCATCGAGAGCGTTCGATCCGGCGGGTGACGCGTCGGCCTCCACGAGCAGGACGCCGGAGACCGGCACCGCCCCGAGTGCGCCGACGAGCTCCGCCAGCTCGCGCTCGCCCGGCGCCACGACCGCGAGCGAGGACGCCGGCGCGATGACGAGGTCACCCGGATCGAGGGCGTCGAAGGCGGGAACGCGGGCCCGCAGGACGCGAACCCAGGCGATCGACCGGTCCCCTGCGGCCGGCCCGCGACTCGCGCCGCCGATCCACGCCGCCCCGGGCAGGAGCTCCGCGGCGAGCGCCGCGAGATCGGTCACCCGGCGGCGCCGGGCTGCGCCGCGCCGCCCGCAGCGTCGCCGCCGGGCGGCGCGCCGCGCGCCATGACCAGCGCGTCGACGAGGCCGCCGAACTCGCGGTCGAAGTCGACCTGCCGATCGGCGCGGCCGACCAGGTCGAGCCGCCCATCCGGCCGCAGGCGCGCCCAGATCCGGCGACGCGGCAGGTAGAACGTGATCGCCAGGCCGGTGAGGAGCGCCACGAATGCGGCCCACACGATCGGTGCGCCCGGGTCGCGCTTCGCGATGAGCAGCGTGTAGTCGCTGAAGCCCTGCAGCGCGACGGTCAGGTCCAGCCCCTCCATCGTGACCGTCTCGCCGTTCACCACCGCCACCGGGAAGCCCTCGACCATGGCCGGCGTCCCGTCCGGGTTCGTGCCGTTCACCGCGTACGGCAGGGCGATGAGGGTCCCAGCACCGGTATCCGTCCGGTTGAGCAGCAGCTCGAGGCCGTACGGCCGCCCGGGAATCGGCAGGGCGCCGAACGGCAGCCCGCCGGCGGTATCGGTCAGGGGCACTGGACCGGACCACAGGATCGAGTCGTCGGTCGCGGACCGGATCTCGAGATCCGGCGCCGGCCCGAACCCGTTCTGGTGGAACGTGTAGCCGCCGACCGTCAGCGGATCGTTCACCCGGATGACCTTGCGCGCGAGGAGCTGGCCGTCCTGGTAGACGCCGAGGTCGGTCGTGAAGTCGGTGGGCGCTCCGGTGTCGAGACCCGGCGCCTCGAAGTCGAAGTTCTTGACCAGGAGCAGCCCCGGGGTGCCGATCGGCTGCACGGTCAGGGTGTCGCCCTCGGCAACCACCAGTCCCTGCTCGTCGCCGAACTTCGCCGTGACCAGGCCGGCCACCAGGAACAGGATGAGCCCGAGGTGGGAGATGAGCGTCGCCAGCTTTGTCCACCGGTTCCGGTCGCCGTACAGGAAGGCGACCCCGTCATCACCGGCCGCTTGGCGCACGCCGAACCGGTGCCGTCGCAGCGCCGCGGTGACGGCCGCCAGGGTGAGGCCGGGACCCGGCGCGATCGAGACCCGGTCGGGAAGGCGCGGATCGAAGTAGGCGTCCGGCTGGACGACCCGGATGGTCGCCGACTGCTGCCACAGGCGCGGCGTCCGATCGAGCGTGCAGATCAGGATGGAGACCGCGAGGACGAAGAGCGCCACGCTGAACGGCGTCGAGGTGAAGACGCGGAACAGCTGGAGCCGCTCCATGAGGTCGACGGCGCCGACGCCGAGGACCGGCTCGTAGATCGCGCGGAGCGCGTCCATCTGCTGGGCGTAATCGCCGGCGGACCGGAACGCGAATCCCGGCAGCTGGCGGATCGTCATGCCGAAGACCGCGAGGATCGCCACCGCGACGATCTGGACGACCGCGAAGTTGACCGAGGTGAACAGGCGCCACAGGCGCATCCCGGCGCGGGCAGGGATGCTCGGGCCAGCCCGCCCCAGCGGCCGCTCGATCGTCAGGCTGGCCATCGAACGGCGATGCTACACCGCGCGGCCGATCAGCCGGCCCAGCCGTTCAGCCGGCCCGGCCGCCCTCGCGTGCGCGCCCGCCCTCGTGGCTCTCGATCGTGACCATCATCGGCTCCGCGGCGGCGCGGGCGACCCGGTTCTTGCCGCCCCGCTTCGAGGCGTACATCGCGCGGTCGGCGCTGACGAGCAGCGCGTCGGCCGAGCGGCCATCGGCCGGATAGGACACGACGCCCACGGACACCGTCGGCGCAGGATCGATGCCCGGCATGCCCTGCTCGGAGACGGTCAGGCGGATCTTCTCGGCGAGGACCCAGCCACCGGTCGGGTCCGTCTCGGGCAGGAGGGCCACGAACTCGTCGCCGCCATAGCGTGCCGCGACGTCGATCTTGCGGACGCCGTTGCGGACGACATCGGAGACCGCGCGCAGGACCTGGTCACCCGCAACGTGGCCGTACCGATCGTTGACTGCCTTGAGATCGTCGAGGTCCAGCATCACCAGGCAGAAGGCGCGCCCGGAACGATCGCCGCGGGCGATCTCCCGCTCCAGCGCGCTGAAGAAGAAGGTCCGGTTGTACAGGCCGGTCAGCGAATCGACGGTGGACAGGCGGATCGCAGCGTCGCGCGCCCGCCGCTGCTCGCGCCCGACCGACGTGCCGATGTAGGCGAGCAGGTACAGCCCGGTCAGGTTGACGAGCATCTGGACGAGCGACCCGGTCCCGGGCGCCGTGCCCGCGGGCAGGACGAGCATGCCGGTCGCGAGGTACGCCGCCGTGGCGAGCGTCGCCAGGATGAGCGCGATCCGCGGGGTCACGAGGAGGGCGCCCGCGCCAACGATGAGTGGGAAGATGAACGTGAATGGGCTGTCGAGGCCGCCGGTGAGGCCGACGAGCCCGGATGCGAAGGCCAGCGCGAGCAGGCCCTGGAGCGGGCCCTGGGCCCGACGCAACGGGGTCCTCGGCAGGACGTCCTGCAGGATTAGAAGCGCCTCGCCGGTGACGGCCACGAGGATCACGATCTGGGGCAGCGACAGGTTCCACAGGCCACTGGCGGCCGCAAAGACCGCGACGGCCATCAGGAACGCCCAGCTGACGATCCGGATGATCCGGGCCTCGAGCGTCGGGTCGGGGGCCGTCGCACCGATCGGCGGCGCGGGCTCGGGATTGCCCTCGTCGTCGGCCGCCGCGCGGGTCGGTACCGTGAGCTCCCTGGCGATGGCCTTGGGGTCCAGCGTGCCCTCCGTCTTTGCTTCCTTGTCCTGCTCGCTCGACGCGGTCATCCGGCGTCGGACCCAGACGAACGTCGGTGCGAGGAGCAGGGCGAATGCGATGGTGGCGAGGATCGCGATGGTCGCGAGGACGATCTCCGAGGTCGTAGGCATCAACGAGTCCCGAACTGGTACGTCTGCTTGACGAGGCGCAGGTACGAGAACGTCTCGGTATCGCGCACGCCGTCGATCCGCTGCAGGCGGTCCGCGAGGAAGTGCAGGAGTCCCTCATTGTCCTCGGCGACGGTTTCGATCAGGACGTCGAAACGGCCTGCCGTCACCACGACGTAATCGACCTCGGGCATGCTCGCGAGGGCCTCCGCCACCTCGAGCAGCTTGCCCGGCTCACAGCGAATCCCGATCAGGGCCTGCTGGAAGCCGAGCGCTTCCGGGTCGGCGACGCCGACGATCTGCAGGATGCCACGCTCGACGAGCCGGTTGGTGCGGGCACGCACCGCTGCTTCGGAGACGCCGAGCTCCGCCGCGATCTGGGTGAACGGCCGTCGCCCGTCCTGCTGGAGATGCTCGATGATTCGCTTGTCGAGGGCGGACAGCTCATCCGGCCGACGATTCCGGCGACTGCTGTCGTCCGGATTCGAATCTCGCAATGCTCCCCCTCCGTTTCGGCTCGATCCTAGCACCGGCGCTCAGCCGCGATCGAGCTCCGCGAGCACCGGCGCCAGGGCGTGGATCGACTCGAGGGTGATTGGATCGACCACGAGCTGGACCTCCGCGAGGCCGAGGTCCGCGTAGGCCCGCAGCCCCGCCGCGATCTGCACCGGCGAGCCCTCGACTGGTGGGATCGCGGCCGATGATGTGTCCCCCATGACCCGCCCGCTGCCGCCCTGCAGCCGGACCAGGACGGCGCTCGTCTTCTCCAACGTCCCGGGATCCCGTCCGACGGCACGGCAGGCGTCGTCGATCTGCCGGAGGATCGGCGCGAGGCCCGCCGGCGAGTTGTTCGACTGGCGGTACCAGACGTTCCATTGCTGGACATGCGGCAGCGTGATCTCGAGCATCCGCGGCCCGATGCTGCCGACCATGAGCGGTGGGCCGCCGGGCGTCGCCGGCCGCGGCAGCAGCTCGCAGTCGCGGGCCTGGAAGAACTGCCCGTCGAAGTCAATGCGGCCCTCGGCGAGGAGCGTCCGGATGATCGTGAACGCCTCGTCGAACCGCGAGATCCGGTGGTCGAACGGGAAGCCGAAGGCCGCGAACTCAATCTCGTTCCAGCCGGCGCCGAGGCCGACGATCAGCCGGCCGCCGGACACCTCGTCGACCGTCGCAGCCATCTTCGCCAGCATGGCCGGGGCGTGGAACGCGGTCGCCGCGACGAGTGGCCCCAGCTTGATCCGTGACGTGCTCGCGGCGATCGCCGAGAGGAGGGTCCAGACCTCCCACGGCCCGCGCGCCGACCCGTCCGCGTAGCGATACAGCAGGTGATCGCCGAGCCAGAGCGTGTCGAAGCCGACCTCCTCGGCGGCTTGAGCCATCGCCACGTACTCCGGCCAGCGGACCTCGCGCTCGACCTCGGGCAGCTGGATCCCGATGCGCATCCGGCGCTGACGAGGTGGCAGTGGGTCGGTCATCCGCGCAGCCTATCGAGCGGGGCGTTCCCGCGTGCGATTCCCGTCCGCCGCGCTGCCGGCCGGTCCGACACAATCCGCCGATGGACGATCACACCCCGATTCGACAGCTCCGGCGCATGCGGGCGTCGGTCGCGCGCCGGTCGCGGCCGGCGCTGCTCGGGGCCGCGGCCGCGGTCCTCCGCCGCGCTCGCCCGGGGTTGGCGACGGAGGAGCGGCTGCTTCGGTGGAGCTGGACCTCGCGGGACGCGGAGCGACTCGACGAGTACCTGACGATCGGCTGGCAGAACCCGCGGATCAACGTCCAGAGCATCCTCATCCGGCATGCCCTCCTGCGGCGGCTCTTCGGCCACGAGTTCGAGGCACAGATGCGGGCGGAGCTCGCGTTCGCCGTCGAGCTCAACGAGACCCTCCGGCTCGAATCGATTCGCACCGGCATCCCCGTTAACTCGTTCCTGGACGCGAAGCGGCAGGCCCGGATCCGCGAGGTCGAGCGGGTGATCGCGGGCCGCGAGCGCGAGTTCGAGACGCGCTGGAAGGCGACGCTGGCGGGCAGGACGGCGGCGCCGTTGTCGGTGCTCGAGCTGGCCTGTGGCTCGGCGAACGACTATCGCGCGTTCGCCGAGTTCGGGCTGGCGCCGTTCCTGTCGTACGCCGGGATCGACCTCAATCCAAAGAACATCGCCAATGCCCGGCGGCGGTTCCCGAACGTCAGCTTCGAGATCGGGAACGCGATGGACGTGAAGCGTCCCGACGCCTCGATCGACGTCGTGATCGCGTCAGACCTGTTCGAGCACCTGCCGCTCGACGGCGCCACCAGGGTCCTGGGCGAGGCGACCCGCCTCGCTCGCCACGAGGTGATCCTGTCCTTCTTCTACATGGCCGAGGTCCCCGAGCACGACGACCGGCCGGTCGCCGCCTACCACTGGAACCGGCTCAGCCGAGCGCGCTACGAAGAGGCCCTCCGACGCGACTTCCCGACGGTCCAGGTGACACCGATCGCGGCCTGGCTCAAGCAGGAGTTCGGGTACACGCATACGTACAACCCGCCTGCCTACACGATGATCGCGGATCGCGGCGGTGTCTGAATGCTAGGGTGAACCGCGATGAACGAACCAAGCGCCGCCCCAATCGAATCCATCGAGCTCCTCGGCCCGGCCCTGTTGGACTCGGAGCGCCAGAGCGCCGATGCCGTGCTCCGATTCGCGCGTTCGCTTCGCATGTCATTCGGTTGGCATTACCTGCTCGACCTCGTCTGGACCAATCGCGAGCTGCCCGCTCCGCCCAGGTCGACCGTGCTCGACGCCGGGGCCGGCGTCGGGATCATGCAATGGCTCCTCGCGGAGCGAGGCGTCAACGTGATCAGCGTGGATCGCATCGATCGGTCCAGGCTGTCGCTCCGATTCCGGGCTCGCTACAACGTGGTGGGCCTGCGGAAGGGTGATCTCCTCAGGAAACGCCGAGCGCTCGATCTCGAGGCCCACAACGGCGCCCTGAAGATGGATGCGGTCCGCGATGCCCGAAACCTGGTCGGCCGCAAGCTCGGGCTCGGCCACAGCCGCGGCAGCGTGACCATCCACCGGTCAACGCTCGATCACCTGGCAGCGATCCCCGATGCGTCCGTCGATGGGATCGTGTCGATCTCGTCGCTTGAGCACAACGACCTGGACAACATCCCGCTGGTCATGCAGGAGCTCTGGAGGGTCCTGCGTCCCGGGGCAACGCTGACGGCGACCGTCGGGGCGGGGAAGACGGATTGGTACCACGAGCCGTCGCGCGGCTGGTGCTTCTCCGAGGCGACGCTCAAGCAGGCCTTCGGGCTGTCGCCGAGCACGCCATCGAACTACGACCAGTACGACGAGATCCTCGAAGCCGTCCGAACGAACGAGGAATTGCGCAAGGGCCTCGCGCAGAGCTACTTCCGCAGCGGCAACAACGGGATGCCCTGGGGCAAGTGGGATCCGCAGTACCTGAGCGTTGGCATTCGGCGACAGAAACCTGGGTAGCGCTTGAGGGTCGTCGTCACGGGCGGAGCCGGGTTCATCGGCAGCCACATCGTGCAGCGGTACCTCGCCGAATCAGCCGATGTCCTCGTCGTCGACGACCTGTCCGGCGGGCATCGAGAGGCCGTCCCCGCGGGGGCGGGCCTGGCGGTCGGAGACATCACGGATCCTTCCATCGTCGAGGGCATCGTGGCCCACCGGCCACAGCTGATCGTCCACGCGGCGGCGCAGGTCAGCGTCTCGCGCTCCGTCGCGGATCCGGAACACGATCGAGCCGTCAATGTGGCCGGCACGCGGAATGTCGTTCACGCCGCGAATGCCGCGGGGGCGCGAGTCGTGTTCCTGTCGAGCGGCGGCGCCGTCTACGGCGAAGCGGATGGAGCCGCCGAGACGGCGCCGGCGGCGCCGATCTCGCCCTACGGTCGGCACAAGCTGGAGGCCGAGGCCATCGTTCGAGAATCGGCCCACGGCTATGGAATCGCCCGACTCGCGAACGTCTATGGCCCGGGTCAGCGCGGCGACCTGGAGGGCGGCGTCATCGCCATCTTCGTGGAACGACTACAGCGGGGCGACCGCATCGACATCCACGGCGACGGGGAGCAGCGTCGCGACTTCGTGCACGTCGACGATGTCGCATCTGCCCTCTCCGTCATCGGGGCCACGGACCGGTCGGGGACATGGAATGTCGCGACGGGAGTCGGGACGTCAATCAACCAGCTGGTCGCGAAGCTGGGTGGACTCATGGGCGTCGTGCCGGCCACCCGCTATGTCGCGCGGCGCGACGGCGACGTCGGGATCTCGCGGCTGGCGATCGCTCGAATCGGCTCGGAGCTCGGCTGGACGCCCGGCATACGGATCGATGACGGTCTGGCGAGGCTGATTGCCGGAGGATGATGGTCGGGGCGGTGGGATTCGAACCCACGGCCTCATGCTCCCAAAGCATGTGCGCTACCAGGCTGCGCTACGCCCCGACGGGCGGTGCCAATCATAGGGTGTCGCGATCCCCGCTCCGGGAACCGCCGCTCGTGGCTCGGCGTCTCAGGGCCGGCGCCGGGCGGTAGCTGGCAGGCTGATGGAACCGTCCGGCGCTGTTGATTCCCGCCGGCTCGCGCGCGACGGCTACTCGAAGCCGAGCTCGCGCAGCACCGGCACGAGCCGACGGGCGGCGCGGCCGCGATGCGAGATCTCGTCCTTCTCGGCGCGGTCGTACTCGCCGAAGGTGCGGCCGCCGGGCCGCTCGCGCGCCGGCTCGAAGAGCGGGTCGTAGCCGAAGCCGCCACTCCCGCGCGGCTCGACGGCGATCCGGCCGCGGGACGTCCCACGGCGCACGCTGATGCGGAGGCCACCGGGCGCCGCCGTGTCCGGCAGCGCGACCGCGAGCACGCAGACGTAGCGCGCGCCGCGCGCGCCGATCGGAACGGCGGCCAGCTCCCGGATGAGCTTCGCGTTGTTCTCGGCGTCCGTGGCCTCCGGTCCCGCGTAGCGTCGGGTCCAGACGCCCGGCGCGCCGCCGAGGGCGGCCACCTCCAGCCCGGAGTCGTCGGCCAGGGACGGCAGCCCAGTCGCCCGCGCCGCGAAGCGCGCCTTGATCCGGGCATTGGTCTCGAACGTGAGGCCGTCCTCGACCGGCTCACCGGCGACGCCGAGCTCGTCGAGGGAGACGAGATTCACGCTCCCGAGCCGGAGCATGTCGCGCAGCTCGCGCAGCTTGTGGGCCGACCGCGTCGCGACGACGAGCGTCCGGCGGGCAGCCTCCGGCCGCGGACTGGCGGTCAGCGGCGGACCGCGGCGAGCGCCGTCGCCTGGGCCTCGAACAGGCGCGCGAGCCCCGCATTCGCCAGGTCGAGCAGGGAATCGACGCGCGCCCGATCGAACGGCACGCCCTCGGCGGTGCCCTGGAGCTCGACGTAGGTGCCGGCGTCCGTGCCGACGACGTTGAAGTCGACCTCGGCGTGGGAGTCCTCGGAGTAGTCGAGGTCGAGCAGCGCGACGCCATTGACTACGCCGACCGAGATCGCGGCGACCTTGCCGACGAGCGTCCGCTCCAGCCCGGCGCCCATCAGCGCGGCGGCGAGGGCCACGTAGCCGCCAGTGATCGAGGCGCAGCGGGTGCCGCCGTCCGCCTGCAGGACATCGCAGTCCACCGTGACCGTCTTCTCGCCCAGCTTCGCGAGATCCACGACGCCCCGGAGCGAGCGACCGATCAGTCGCTGGATCTCGTGGGTCCGGCCGCCGATCCGGCCCTTGACCGATTCGCGATCCGACCGCTCGGCGGTCGCGCGCGGCAGCATCGAGTACTCGGCGGTCACCCAGCCGGTGCCCTTGCCGCGGAGGTGCGGCGGGACGCGATCGCCGAGCGTCGCCGCGCACAGCACCTCGGTGTCGCCGGCCCGGATGCGGCACGAGCCCTCGGCCCACTTCAGCACGCCGAGGGTCATCGTCACGGGGCGCAGGTCGCCGGGGCGGCGCCCGTCGTTGCGGACCGACGGCGGCCGATTGCCGATGCTCATCGCTCGCCTCCACTCCCGACGGTGACCGGGCGATCCGCGGCTGCGGCGCGCTCCTCGGCCTTGGCAGCATCCCACAGCTGGTCGAGGGTCGCGAAATCGAGGTCGCGGATCGCGACGCCGCGCTCGGCGACCATCCGCTCGACCCGCCGGAACCGGCTCCGGAACTTCTCGTTTGCGCCGCGAAGGGCGGCCTCCGACTCGATCCCGAGGCGGCGCCCGACGTTGACGACCACCAGCAGCAGGTCGCCGAACTCCTCCTGGCGGTCGGCGGCGGTGGCCGCCCGCGCGAGCTCGCCGAGCTCCTCCGCGACCTTGTCCAGGACGCCTTCGATGTCCGGCCAGTCGTAGCCGAGCGCCGCCGCCCGCTCCTGCATCTCCTGGCTCGCCGCGAGCGCCGGCATCGACGCGCTGATCCCGTCGAGCGCGCTCTTCACGGGCGCGCCGCCGGCGTCCGCCGCCTCGGCTCGCTCGCCTGCCTTGATGCGCTCCCACTGCCGGTTCACGTCCGCGGCCGTCCGCGCGACCGCGTCACCGAACACGTGCGGGTGGCGCCGGACGATCTTCCTGGCAATCGAGCCCTGGACGTCGGCGAGGTCGAAGACGCCCGCCTCGGCGGCGAGCTGGGCGTGCAGGATGACCTGCAGCAGGAGGTCCCCGAGCTCCTCGGCCAGCTCCGGCGTCGCGCCCCGCTCGAGGGCGTCGTAGACCTCGTAGGTCTCCTCGAGCAGGTGCTTGCGCAGGGACGCGTGGGTCTGCTCGCGATCCCACGGGCAGCCGTCCGGCTGGCGCAGGCGGGCGCTGATGTAGGGCATCGACCACGGGCCGGCCGATGCCAGCTCCGGCGCGATCGGCGGCAGGTAGAGCGGACCGCGAAGGTCGGCTGCCGCGAGGGACGCGATGGTCGTGGCGGCTCCGTGTTCGGAGCCCGACGCCGGGTCGGCGAGTCGCGCCACCGCGGCATCGGACGGGTACAGGCGCCGAAGGACCGCGACCGGGTCTCGCCCGTCGGGTCCGTGCCGCCCCGGGAGCGCGGCGGCTGGGTTGCTCGGCGCCGGGGCGGCGTCATCGGCCAGGAGCGCCAGCGGCACGAGGAGCAGCGGGCGCGAGGCCTCGATCGGCGTCGCGATCAGGTGCTCCGTGGCGACGACCTGGATGCCCGCCGAGAAGTCCAGGCCCCAGCGATCGCGCGCCTCGGCGACGAGGGCGTCGAGCATGGTCCGGCTAGCCGGTCGCCGCCGACGATCCGATGAGGTAGACGATGTTTGCGGCCCCCTTCTTGGCCGTGTACCAGGTCGCGAAGCCGCTGTTCTTGAAGATGTTCAGCTGGTCCGTGCTCGGCGCCATCGTCTTCTCCTCGAGCACCCAGAACAGGTACGTGCCGTCGCTCGACATGTCGGTCACGTCGGACATGTGCCCGATGGCCGGCGCGAAGATCGCGTCCTCCAGCTTGGGATCGAGCTGGCCATGGGCGACCCACCCGATATCGCCGTCCGCGGTCTCGTTGGGGTCCGCGGGATTCGCCTCGCCGTTGTCCTTCGCCGCCTGCCGGAACGAGGCCTCATCGGTGATCTTTGCCTTGAGGGCCGTCAGGAACGCCGCCTCGCCGCTGACGTCCGTGCGCATGATCTGGATGACGTGCCACCCAAACGCGCTCTTCACGGGCGGGAGGATCTGGCCGGGCTGGAGCCCGTCGGCGAAGATCGCACCCTTGAGCGCATCGTCGATCGTGCTCGACTGGTAGTACCACGGCTGCTTGCCGCCGTCCGTCGTGGCCGAGCGCTCGTTGGACAGGGTGCGGGCCAGCTCGTCGAACTTCGTCGGGTCGGCCTGCAGCGTCGCGTACGCGGCATCCGCAGCGGCCTTCGCCTTCGCCCAGGCCGGGTCGTCCGCCGGAACCTGGTTCGAGGTCGACGTGTCGCCGCCCGGCGCGAACACGATCTGGCGGATCTTAATGCCAGGCTCGGCACCGGTCGATGAGGCCGTCGGCACGGGTAGGTAGATCTCCAGGACGTGCCGCTGCGGGCCCGGCGCCGAGAGGTCGGCGACGACCTTGTCGGACAGCTTCTTTTGGACGACGTCGCCGCGAACGGCGACGCGGTAGTCGGCGAGCGAGATGCCATCCTGGGTGATCGCGGACTGGAAGCCCGGGTCGACCGTCGCCGGCGCGTCCTCGGTGTAGCGGCCGATCCGGTAGGTGCCGTCCGCGCCGAGGATGACGCCGGTGGGCACGTTCTCCTGCGCCGCGAACACGGCGGCCATGAACGCCTCGTCGTAGCCGCTGGCCTGGCCCATCCAGCCGAGGTCGCCGGCCTGCCCGGCGATGCCCGAGTCCGAATCGGTCTTGGCGACGTCCTCCCACGACTGGCCCGCCTTGAGCTTGGCGAGGGCCTCCTGGGCACGGACGAGCGCATTGCGCTTCTGGTCGTCGGTGGACTTGCCCGTCACTGGGTCCGCCACCGGCGCAATCTCGATCATCCACACATGGCGCTCGTCGCCCGTCGTGGCCTCCGAGACGAGCTCCGCGTCGACGTCCGCGTCGGTGATCTGGACGCCCTCCTGGGTCGCGAGCGACGACATCAGCGTCACGTCGACCAGCTTGTCCAGGGCGAGGCTCGCAAGGTTGCTGCGATTCTGGGTGATCTGGTCGAGCTGCGACTGCGCGTCGGTGGCCGAGATGCGGCCGAGCGCCTCCAGCGTCTGGATCCGGGATTGGACATAGTCGAGCCGGAAGCTCTCGATCGTCACCCGGTTGCGCAGGTCGTCCTTGGTGATGACCTGGCCGTTGACCGTCGCCGCCCCGCCGAAGTGGTCGTCGTACCAGCTCAAGGCGGCGTAGCCCACGAGGATCAGGACCGACAGCCCGATCGCGAGGAAGAAGCCGAGGTTGATGAGGCTGTTGCGGCGGTCGCCGGGATCCCACCCGGCGCGGCCGCGGCGGCGCGCGACCGGTCTGGCTCGGAGCGTCATGCGGGGGAGGTGTCCTGTTCGATGTCACGCACGCCGATCATGCCGGGCGCGTCGGCGGGGCCGAATGGTACCGCATGGTCAGTGAAGGGCCGGCACGACGATCCGGTCGACGAACCGCTCCGACGCATGGCCGTCGGCGACCTCGAACGATTCGGCGCGGAAGCGCGCCACGCGCTCGAGATCGAACTGGCCGGCGCGCAGGTACTGCGCCAGGTCCCGGGTGGTCTCGAAGATCGGCCCCGGGACGCCTGACTGGTAGTCGAAGTAGAAGCCGCGCTCGCCCTCGTAGTCGGCGTGGTCCGGCGCGAAGAACGCCATCGGTCGCCCCAGCAGCGAGAACTCGTAGATCGCGCTGGAGTAGTCCGTCACAAGGACGTCGCTGACGAGCATCAGCTCGTCGATGTCCGGATGGTCGGAGGCGTCGATGGCGAACTCGGCGAGCTCCGGCGGGATTGCCTGGGCCTGGCGCACGAACGGGTGGAGTCGCAGGAGGATCACGTGGTCGGCGCCGAGCACCCGGTGGAGCAGGCGCAGGTCCAGGTCCGTCGGCGACGTCGCATCGGTGACGTTCTCGCCCCGGAAGGTGGGCGCGTACAGGATGACGCGCTTGCCCGCCGGTAGCCGGTACCTGGCCCGGATCGAGGCGGCGATCGGAGCGGTCTTCTCCTCGCCGAAGAGGATGTCCGTGCGCGGGATGCCGATGTCGGTCACGAACCGATCGAGCGGCTCGTGGAACGCCTCCGCGTAGTGGCCGGCGGCCTCCTTCGAGCCGATCAGGCAGATGTCGTAGTTGGAGTGGATGGCGACGCGCGCGACGAGGCCCAGGTCCGCGCCGAAGCGCTTGTCGAGCACGCTCCAGCCGATCTTCTTGAACGCGCCGGATGCGTGCCACGTCTGGACGATCGTGGTCTCCGGTCGCGGGTGGACGACATAGATCGGGAAGAAGTAGTCGTCGACGATGAACAGGCGAGCCGTCGCCAGGCGATAGCCTGCCCGAAGGTTGTGGATGAGCGCCGCGAGGCGGCTATGCCAGGCGCCGTGGCCGCGGTAGCCGAGGATGACGTAGGGGATCGGCGGGTCGCGGCGCTCGAGCTCGTCGCGGATGAACGCGAGGTTGCCGGTGAGGTCCGAGGACCGCGCGGTCGCGAACACCACCTCGCGGGACAGCGGGCGCAGGCGGCCGATCGCGAACCCGGTTTTGACGACCGCGGTGCGCACGGTGAGGATCGGCCGGGCGTTGCGGCGCCAGGGCGATGGGGGGATGCTGGACCTCCGATGGGCACTCGGGGGGTGGTTCGGCTGGCGATGATAGCCGTCGCGAACGGTACCCTTGGGACCGACGCTGGTGGAGGGGTGCATGACGTTTGGCATGGTGGTTCTCGCGGGCGGCATCGGCCGGCGCATCGGGCGCCCGTTCCCGAAGCAGTTCCTGCTTCTCGGCGGCAAGCCGCTGCTGGTCCACGTCCTCGAGAAGGCGCGCCCCATCGTCGAGCTCGAGCAGATCGTGATCACCTGCCCCGAGGCGCACCTCGAGGAGACGCGCCAGCTCCTCGAGAACCACGGCTTCGACCGGCGCTTCCGGTGCATCGTCGGCGGCGGGACGCGCCAGGAGTCCGTCTACCTCGGCCTCAAGGCGCTCGAGGGCGTCGACTCGGTGGTCATCCACGAGGCGGTCCGGCCGCTCGTGACCGTGGACGAGTTCCGGGCGCTCATCGCGAGCCCGGACGAGAACGCCATGTATGGCATCCCGATCTCGTTCACCGTGCTGCGCGGCCACGAGTACGTCGAGGGCCTGCTGGACCGTGACGAGCTCGTCAACGTCCAGCTGCCGCAGAAGTTCGACCTGCCGAAGCTCGTCGCGGCCCACGAGGCGGCTCGCGCGGCCGGGACCTCGTTCACCGAGGACGCCAGCCTGTTCGTCCAGCACACGGGCGAACGGGTCCGGATCCTGCCGGGCAGCGAGCGGAACGTGAAGATCACCGTTCCCGCCGATTTCGTGATGGCCGAGGCCCTCTACGCCGACGTCATCGGCCGCGGATCCTGAGGGGTGGGCCGGACCGCGGTCGTGACGGGCGCCAGCCAGGGCATCGGTCGAGCGACCGCCGTTCGGCTGAGCCGCGACCCATCGATCGCGAACCTCGTGCTCGTGGCACGCAGCGCGGACGGTCTCGACGCCACCGCGGCGGCCTGCGCGACGGGCATCGTCGCGGTGCACCAGCTCCCCTACGACCTCGGTGATCTCGACGGGATTCCCGCCCTGGTGGCCGGCATCCACGAACGCCACGGCTCCATCGACGTTCTTCTCAACATCGCGGGCTATGCGGAGCCCAGGTCGCTGCTCGACACGAGCGCGCAGAACCTGGTGACCACGTTCACCGTGAACGTGTTCGCGATGCTGGTCCTGACGCGCGAGGTGGTGCGCCATATGCAGGGCCGACCGATCAAGATCGTGAACATCGCGTCCACGGCCGGCATCACCTCCCGACCCGGGTGGGTCGCCTACGCCGCCTCGAAGGCGGCGGTGGTCTCGCTCTCGCAGACCCTGTCGGAGGAGCTCGCGGGCACCGGCGTCCGGATCTACACGATCTCGCCGGGCCGGACCGCGACCGAGCTCCGACGCAAGCTGGCACCCGAGGAGGATCCGAACACCATCATGCAGCCCGATGCCGTGGCCGACGTCATCGCCATGCTCGTCGGCGAGGGGGAGCGCACGCTCGACGGCCAGAACATCATCGTTCGCCAGCAGATCTGAGCTGGCTCCGCGCATGGACTGGCGCAGCCGATGACCCGGCTCGAGCACGCGCTGTCCGCCGCGGTCCTCCGCGTGCTCGGGTTCCTGTTCGATCTGCTCCCCATCCAGCCGCGCGTCGTCCTGGCGACCGCCCGCCTGGCGCGGCTGGAGGGCAACCTCGCCTACCTCCACGCCGAGATCCGGCGGGCGCGGCCTGACCGCCGGGTGCTGACCCTCCTCGAGCCGTACAGCTACGGCTTCGTGGGCAAGCTCGCCTACCTCGCCCGCCTCATCCGGGGCACGTACCTGCTGCGCACCTCGTCGCTGTTCATCGTGGACAACGCCTACCTGCCGGTGCACGTCGCGCCACACCGCGCCGGCACGACGGTCGTCCAGGTCTGGCACGCCGTCGGCGCGCTCAAGCGATTCGGCGCGGACACGCTCGGCGGCCTGACCGAGCCCGAGCGGTCGTTCCTGCACCGGTACTACGACTTCGTGGTCTGTGCCGGCGAGGCCGCCCGAGGGCCGTATGCCGCGGCGCTGCGCACGCCGGTCGAGCACGTCCTGCCACTCGGCGTGGCCCGGACGGACTTCTTCTTCGACGCCGCGGCGATGGCGGCGGCGCGCGAGCGGGTCCTCGCCGCGTACCCGCGCCTGCGCGACGGCCGGGTCGTGCTGTACGCGCCGACGTTCCGCGGCCGGGGGCGGGCGAAGCACGGCGCGCCCGGCTTCGACGCGGTCGCCCTGCGCGCCGCGCTCCCGGCTGGCCACGTCCTCGCCATCAAGACGCACCCGAACCTCGACGCGAGCGGCGTCTCGACCGCCGGCTTCGACGTCGTGCTCGACCCCGCGCTGGAGATCAACGAGGCGTTCGCGGCCGTCGACGTGCTCGTCACCGACTACTCGTCGTCGATCTTCGAGTGGGCGCTCCTGCGCCGGCCACTCGTCCTGCTCACGGAGGACCTCGTCGAGTACGAGCGCGATCCGGGGCTGTACCTGGACGCGAGGACCGAGCTCATTGGCGAGCGCGTCGACGATCCGAGCGGGCTTGCGGCGGCGATCGCCAACGCGACCGTTGACGAGCGCGCGTGGACCGTGTTCATCGAACGACAGGTCGAGGCGTGCGACGGGGGCGCCAGCCGGCGCTTCGTCGAGCGGTTCCTGCCGGCATGACCGAGCCCGCGGGCACGCGCTTCTCGATCGTGAGCGCGGTCTACAACGTGGAGGCCTACCTGCCGGCGTACATCGCGTCGATCGAGGCCCAGCGCGTGAGGCGCGGCGAGCTCGAGGTCGTGGCGGTGGACGATGGCTCCACCGACGGCTCGCTGGACATCCTCCGCGAGTGGGCGGGCAAGAGCCGGCATCGGGTGCGGGTGTTCACGAAGCCGAACGGGGGCCAGGGTTCCGCCCGCAACCTGGGCCTAGAGCACGCGACCGGGACGTGGGTCACGTTCACCGACCCGGACGACATGCTGAACCGGGATTTCTTCCGGGTGGCCGGGCGCTTCGCGGACGCGAACCCCGACATCGACTGCCTCGCCCCCAAGCCGATCCTGGTGCTGGAACCGGAGGGCACCATCGAGGACAGGCACCCGCGGCGCTCGCAGTACGACGGGGGCAACCGCGTCGCCGATCTCGACCGCGAGCCGAATGTGTTCCTCGGCGTGTCGGCCGGCAGCCTCTATCGGCGCGATCGCATCGCGGCGGCAGGCCTTCGATTCGACGCTCGGATCCGACCGAACTTCGAGGACGGGGCGTTCGCCGTCCACTACCTCCTCCAGCTCGACGCGCCGCGCGTCGGCCTCCTCCGTGACGCGCAGTACCTGTACCGGAAGCGCGGCGACGGGACGTCGACGTCGGCCCGCAGCCTGCGCGACCCGGGCCGCTACACCAACGCCCTCGAGTTCGGTTACCTCGGGGTCACGGCAGCGGCGCGGGAGCGCCTCGGCCGGGTCCCGGGCTGGCTCCAGCAGCTCCTGATCTACGAGCTGTCGTGGTACCTGGCCGAGGACGAGAAGGTCAGCTCCGAGGCGTACGTCGAGCCCGAGGTCCTGCCGCGGTTCCACGAGCTGGTGGCCCGGGTTCTCCGCGAGATCGATCCCGCCACGGTCCAGGCGCACCGTGTCGTCAAGCTCCGGTCCGCATGGGTGGACCTGCTGGCCCACGGCGGTCGCGATGCGCCGTGGCACAGCGCCTTCGCGGTCCGGACCCGCGAGTGGGTTGGCGACGGGCTCCAGCGGATCCAGTACCGGTTCGTCGGCCCGGTGCCGGATGAGACCTTCGCCGTCGACGGCAACGCGGTCCTGCCGGCGTACGCCAAGACCCGAGCGCATCGTTACTACGGCGCGGACTTCGTGTTCGAGCGCGTGCTCTGGCTGCCGGTCGGTAACCCGGTCGAAGTGCGTGTCGATGGCACCATCGTGCCGATCGTGGCCGCGTGGCCGAGCCACCCGACGCTGTCCATCCGGCGGAGCTTGTGGGCCCGGATCCTGGCCTATCGAAGAGATCTCGTGCGGCGTGGGGCGGGCCTGGCGCGGCGGCTTGCCGGGAAGGTCTGGCGACGGGTGCTGCGGCGGAGCCTGAACGTCGCCGCGGGCTTCGGGCCCTGGCGCCGCCGATTCCATGGGGCCTGGGTGATCATGGATCGGATCCACGATGCGGACGACAACGGCGAGCGCCTGTTCGAGCACATCCGGCAGCACCGACCCGACATCAACGCCTGGTTCGTCATCGAGCGGGGCTCGCAGGACTGGAAACGGCTGCGGGCGCGGGGCGAGCGCCGGCTGCTGGCCCACGGCTCGCTCACGTGGCGGGTCGCGATGCTCAACTGCGCCTGGCTGCTGTCGTCGCACGCCGACCTGGCCATCTGCCGCCCGCCGCAGCTCGCCCTCTCCGGCTCAGTACCGTGGCGCTTCGCCTTCCTCCAGCACGGCGTCATCAAGGACGACCTGTCGCGCTGGCTGAACCAGCGGGAGATGGACCTGTTCGTGGTGAGCACGGCGCCGGAGCTCGCCTCGGTCGCGGCCGACGGCACGCCCTACCGCTTCAGCCAGAAGGAGACCCGCAACACCGGGCTGCCGCGCTTCGATCGCCTGCTGTCCATCGGCCGGGCGACGCCCGAGCCGGATCGCAACCTGGTCATCGTCGCCCCCACGTGGCGACAGTGGCTGACGACGCCGCTCGCCTCGGGATCGCAGCGGCGCGAGCTCGACGCGGCGTTCTGGGAGTCCGATTACTTCAGGAGCTGGACCGCCCTGCTCCGGTCTCCGAAGCTCGCCGACGCCGTGGCTCGCCGCGGCTGGCGCCTCGGGTTCATGCCGCACCCGAACCTCCAGGTGATCCTCGACCTCCTCGAGCTGCCGGCCCATGTCGAGCCGCTGTCCTTCGCCGGTGTCGACGTGCAGGAGCTGTACGCCCACTGCGCCCTGCTCGTGACCGACTATTCGTCCGTGGCCTTCAATCTCGCCTACATCGACCGGCCCGCCGTCTACTTCCAGTTCGACGTCGAGAAGATGCTGGGGGGGTTCCACGTCGGGCGCAAGGGCTATTTCGACTACGAGCGCGATGGATTCGGGCCGGTGGCGGAGGACCTGGCAGCGGCCGAGCTCGCGATCGTCGCGGCGATCGAGCACGGTCCCTGGCCGACCGACGAATATCAGCAGCGGATCGCTGCGACCTTCCCGGTCCGCGATGGCCAGGCATGTGCGCGCGTGGTGGCCGCGGTCGAGGCAATGAGCCGGCCGACGACATGATGAAAGGTCGAAGATGAGCAACGGCTTGATGCAGCGGGGCCGGTCGAAGGCGCGCCGGTTGGCAAAGCGACCCGCGCGGATGGTCCGCGCCGTCATCGCGTTCGCGACGCCGATCCGAGCCCTCCTGATCGCCGGCGTTGCAGCGGGCCTCCTCGGCGCCGCGGTGGTGGAGCAGCCGATCGTGCAGATCGGCGGGGTCGCCGTCGCGAGCCTTGGGATCCTCGCGTTGCTGGCGGAGCTCAGTCGGCGCCTGGAGCGCGGCGGCCTGTCGACCGGGCGCGCGGCTGGTCCGCCGGCGGTGGCTGCGGCCCCTCCGGTCCAGCGTGCGATCGGTCGATCGGCGGCCATCGTCAGCATCGTGATCCCGGGCAAGAACGAGGCGCTCTATGCCCGCGATTGCATCCGAAGCCTCAAGCACCAGACCCTGGCGAACTTCGAGGCCATCATCATCGACGACGGATCGACCGACTCGACGCTCGACGTGGTGCTCGACGAGATCGGCGACGATCCGCGCTTCCGGGTCATCCGCACGGCTCGATCGGTTGGCATCGGGCTCGCCCGAAACATGGGCGTGGCTCGCTCGACCGGCAGATACGTCACCTTCCTGGATCTCGATGACTTCCTCGCTCCGGATGGACTCACGGCCCGCGTCGAGGTCGCCGAGGCGAACGCCGACCGCCCGTGGGTCGTGGGGTCGTACTGCTGGCACGAGACCGTCGATGTCACGAGCACGCCGGAACGCTGGACGCCCCCGGTCACGACGCAGCGCGAGACGATCTCGTGGTTGAGCCAATTCGATGACGCCAGGTTCATCGCATCTGCCCCGCTCGTGCGCCGAGACGCGTTTCTCGCGGTCGGTGGATTCGACGACGCCAGGACCGCTGAGGACCAGATCCTCTGGTTCAAGCTGCTGCGCTGGGGCTTCATCCTGCGGCCGACCGAGATGGTTGGCGTCGCCTATCGCCAGAAGCCGACCTCGCATGCCGTGTCCACCGCCGTGGTGATGCGGGACACCATCACCAGGCTCCTCGTGGAACGGAACGAACCGATGGCGACCCCTGCGACGCAGCACGGCCCGTACTTCTTCAGCGAGTCCCTGGCGATGTATCGAACCACGTTGGGCTTCACCCGGCGGACGGCAGCGGCGCTCGGCATCGCCATCGCTGACAGCAGCCCGGAGGACGTGATCCAGGGTCTCGTGGCTGACCTCCGCTCGGTGCCCTTCCCGTACGTCGGCTGGGCAGTGGAGCTCTACGACCGTGCCCTGGCGGGTGCCAGACGCGTCACGCACCCGCGCGGGGAAGCGGCGCGGGATGACGCGATCAGTCGCGAGATCTCGCGCCTGGTCGACCCGCTGGTCGAGGATGCCCGCCGCAAGGCCTCGATGTGGCTCGCGGCACCGGAGCAGCCCGCGTTGGCCCAGCGCGGAACGGCCAGACCGGTCAGGCAGCCGAGGCTGCTGCCGGTCTCACCGCGGTCGCTCCAGTCGTTGACGCGAGGCGGGCGACCATTCCTCCTGCTGCCGTCGTCCGCCTATCACACGGACGAGCTCATCGAGCTCGTGGACGAGCTGCGGCAACGAGGGTTTTCGCCCGTCGCGATGCTGAACGAACGCCGGTGGGCGACCACTGGGGTCGCCCTGGCCAGGGTCGACGTTCCCGCGGTGGACGCCCTGCCGCCGGGCGACTGGCTCCTGGACCTGGCTGCCCTCCTCACCTTCAACGACTGGGGCGAGTACTTCGGTGAGTACGTCAAGCACGTAAAGGGCCGCGAAACGGTCTCGTTCGCGAAGGTGGAGGGCGTCCAGGACTGGCTCGACCACGACACCGGCATGGACCGCAAGGCCTACCTCGCCGCCGATGTCGTGCTCTGCCAGGGCGACAATGACGTCATCGCGCTCGAGGGCCGCCGAGAACGACTCGAGGTCATCGGCAGTGACCGCCTCGAGGCAATCTGGACGGGCCCGCTGCCGGCCGACACGAGTCCCCGGGTCGTCGGCAACGTCAACTTCACCTACGGCGTCCAGAGCGAGCATCGCGCGCTGTGGGTGGAGACGCTCAGGGATGCGTGCCGGCGCGCCGGCGTTCCGCTCGACCTGTCGCTGCATCCCTCGGAGAAGGCGAAGTATCCCGGCCTCGCGGCCTCCCAACCGATCCGGCATCTCATGACGACTGACTCCATCCTCGTCTCACGCTTCTCGACCGTGCTCTTCGAGGGCATGGCGCGAGGCTGCTCGGTGATCTATTACAACCCGCACGGTGAGCAGGTTCCGACGTTCCAGCATCCCGATGGGGCGTTCGACGTGGCGGAGGATCCCCAGGCGCTCGCGCGCCTGATCGAGTCGGCGAAGGCACGGACGCGCGCCGAGGCGAAGGAGCGGGCCGCCGGGTTCTTCACACGCCAGGTCTCGATGATCCCCGGATCGTCCGTCGCGCTGCGAACCGCGGACGCGATCGAGCGCAACCTCGCCGCCTCGGGCGAACGCTGACCGCCCTATCTATGCTTGTCCGATGCAGCTTTCGGGCACCAGGGCAGGATCACTGACCCGTTCCTTCCCCGCTCGATGGTGAGCGCTCCTCGAACGTCAGTGGTCGTGCGCTGCTTCAACGAGGAGCGCCACATCGGGCGCCTCCTCAGCGGCCTCGTCCGGCAGACCCAGCCACCTGACCAGATCATCGTCGTGGATTCGGGATCCACGGATGCGACGCTGTCGATCGCACGGCGCTTTCCGGTCGAGGTCCACACCATCGAGCCCGAGCAGTTCTCGTTCGGACGGTCGCTGAACATCGGCTGCCGGGCAGCGACCGGCGACATCGTGGTGTTCGCGAGCGCCCACGTGCATCCGGTCTACGACACCTGGCTCGCCGAGCTGATCGCGCCCTTCTCGGATCCGCAGGTTGCCCTCGCCTATGGCCGCCAGCAGGGCAACGAGCGGACGAAGTACTCGGAGCAGCGGGTCATGGCGCGCTGGTTTCCCGCCAAATCGGTGTCGCACCAGGCGCATCCGTTCTCGAACAACGCGAACGCGGCCATCCGGCGATCCGTCTGGGAGACTCAGCCATACGACGAGAGCCTGACGGGCCTCGAGGACCTGGACTGGGCGAAGAAGGCACTCGAAGCGGGCCACGCGATCTCGTACGTCGCCACCGCGCCCGTCGTGCACGCGCACGAGGAGTCATGGAGCGGGGTCGTCAATCGATACCGACGGGAGGCGATCGCCCACAAGCGGATCTATCACGAGCACCACATGAGTGCCTTCGAGGCGATCCGGCTGGCTGCCGCGAACATCGCCAGCGACGTGGTCGCGGCGGCCCGCGACGGCGTGCTCGTCGAGAACCTGCGTTCGATCCCCGCGTTCCGTGCCGCGCAGTTCTATGGAACCTACCGCGGCTTTCGCCAGCGCGGCGAGGAGTCGGCCGTCCTGCGCAGTCGCTTCTACTATCCGCACGGCTGGCGCGGCCCGGTCAGCGACACGCGGCCGCCCAACGCGCACGCGATCCGCTATGACGAACCGGAGCAGCAGGTCCCCCATGTCCGGGCCGATTGACATCACCGTCCGCCTGCACGCGGCGATGCCGATCTGGCCCGGATCGGACGGCTTCCGGATCAGGTGGGCGCGGGCAATCGGCCGCGGCGACGAGGCCAATGTCAGCCTGGTCGAGATGGACGTCCACTGCGGCACCCACGTCGAGGCCCCGCTGCACTTCATCGATGCCGGGGCCGCGCTCGACACGTTCCCGCTCGATGTCTTCGTCGGAACGGCCCTCGTCGTCCACCTGCCGGACGCCGACTTGATCCGACCGGAGGACCTCGAGCAGGTGCCGGCGGGGACGGAGCGCCTGCTGATCCGCACGAGGAACTCGGAGATCTGGGCGAGCCAGACGTCATTCGATCGCGACTTCGTTGCCCTGACCGCGGACGCCGCGCGCTGGATCGCCGGTCGCCGAATTCGTCTCGTCGGGATCGACTATCTGTCCGTCCAACGGTGGGGTGACGGTCCCGAAACCCATCGGACCCTCATGGAGGCCGGTGTGGCGATCCTGGAGGGCCTGGATCTGAGCGCGGTCGAGGCGGGCGAGTACCGGCTCACCTGCCTGCCGCTGCGCCTCGACGGGGCGGAAGCGTCGCCCGTGCGCGCCATCCTGGAGGCGGAGGCGTGAGCACGCGGGTCGTCGCCATCGTGCCGATGCGCCACGACAGCGAGCGGGTGCCCGGGAAGAACTACCGGCTGCTCGGGGGGCGGCCGCTGTTCCATCACATCATCAAGACCCTGCTGGCGAGCCCGGCGGTGACCAGGGTGGCGATCGACACGGACAGCGAGGTCGTTCGCGACAGCGCCCGGGAGGCATTCCCCGACGTCGAGGTGCTCGAGCGACCGCCCCACCTGCGCGATGGCATGACCCCGATGAACGACGTCCTCCTGTACGACATGAGCCGGCTGGACGGCGACCTGTACCTCCAGACCCATAGCACGAACCCGTTGCTGCGGACCGGCACGGTGACCGCGGCCGTCGAGCGACTGCTCGGGGATCCGGAGCGCGACTCACTCTTCGGCGTGACCCGCCTCCAGACCCGCCTATGGAACCCGGACGGGACGCCGCTGAACCACGACCTGGCCGTCCTGGTCCGCACCCAGGACCTCGCGCCCGTCTACGAGGAGAACTCCTGCATCTACCTGTTCACGCGGGAGAGCCTCGAGCGCCACGGCAACCGGATCGGCGAGCGGCCGATCCTGTTCGAGATCCCGCGCGACGAGGCGTGGGACATCGACGAGGAGGTCGATTTCCGAATCGCGGAGGCGCTGTACGCCCTGCGGAGCGCGCCGTGAACGAGCGGATCCTCATCTCCTGCGTGCAGCTGCAGCGCTCGCTCGCGGAGCATCGGGACCGCCTCGACGCACGCCACGCCGAGCTCATCGTCCCACCCGTGCAGCAGCAGCTGAGCGAGGCGGAGCTCCTGGCGCTGATCCCGGACGTCGATGGGATGATCGCGGGTGACGACCAGGTGACCCGCGCGGTCCTCGAGCGGGCCGGCCGGCTCAGGATCGTCTCCAAGTGGGGCGTTGGCACGGATGCGATCGACCTCGGCGCCGCTGCCGAGCTCGGCATTCGCGTGACGAACACGCCCGGGATGTTCGGCGACGAGGTCGCCGACGTCGTCATCGGCTACCTCGTGCTGCTCGCCCGCCACCTCCATCGCATCGACACCGCCGTGCGAGCCGGCGAGTGGGCGAAGCCGACGGGCGTCTCGCTGGCGGGGCGCACCATGGGCGTCGTCGGCCTCGGGCACATCGGCCGGGCGGTGGCGCGGCGGTCGCTGGCGATGAACATGCGCGTCCTGGGCTTCGAGATCGATCCGGCGAACAGCGCCAGCGCGGCGCAGCTCGGCGTGGAGGTCGTCAGCCTGGCGTCGCTGCTGGCCGAATCGGACGTCGTCTCGCTCAATGCCCCGCTGACCCCGGAGACGCGCCACCTGCTGGACGCGGCCAACCTGGGCCGGTTGCGACGCGGCGCCTGGATCATCAACACTGCTCGCGGCGGCCTCGTCGACGAGGCGGCGCTGGCGGCGGTACTCGGCACCGGCCAGGTCGGCGCCGCGGCGCTCGACGTCTTCGAGGTGGAGCCACTGCCGATGGAGAGTCCCCTCCGCCGGTTCCCGCAGGTGATCCTGGGATCGCACAACGCCTCGAACTCGATCGATGCCGGGCATCGAACCAGCGAGGCCGCCATCGACAATCTCATCCGCGGGCTGGACGAGGTCCGCCGGTGACCGGCATCGTGGCGATCACCGGCATCGCCGGCGGGATCGCTGCGGCCACGGCTGCCGCGTTCCATCGTGAGGGCTGGTCGGTGGCCGGCGTGGACGTCGTCGAGCCGCCGTCGACGACGCCGCTGGTCGCGTTCGCGAGGCTCGACCTGGGGCAGGCGAGCGCCGGCGATGACCTCGCCGCGTTCCTTGCCACGCTGGCCGGCCTCGACGCACTCGTGAACGCGGCAGCGAGGCAGGGCATCGACCGGATCGAGGCAATGCCCGTGACCGCGTGGGACGAGGTCATGGATGCGAACGCGCGGGGAACGTTCCTGGCCATGCAGGCCGCGTATCCGTATCTCCGTCGGTCGCGCGGGGCGGTCGTCAACGTGGCGTCCGTACATGCCTTTGCCACCTCCGCCGGTGCTGCCCCGTACGCCGCCAGCAAGGGAGCGATCGTGGCTCTGACCCGGGCGGCGGCGATCGAATGGGCGCCCGACGTGCGCGTGAATGCCGTCGCTCCCGGCGCCGTGGACACGAAGATGCTCCGGCAGGGCGTGCAGCGATGGGCATCGCCGGAGGGCGTGGACGCAGAGCTGGACCGGCTCGCTGCGCGGACACCGCTCGGCCGGATCGGGCGGCCCGAGGAGATCGCCGAGGCGATCCTGTTCCTGGCCGACGGTCGACGCTCGTCATTCATCACCGGACAGGCGCTCGTCGCAGACGGCGGCGCCCTCGCCAGGCTGAGCACCGAATGAGGGAGCGGATCCGGACATGCCAGCCTTGTGCGTGACATCGTCGAACTGACACCATGCGCCCGCTCGTAACCGTCGTCATTCCCGCGCACAACCCCGGGCGATACGTGGAGCCGTGCATCCGGTCGCTCGTCCGCCAGTCGATGCCGAAGACGCGCTTCGAAGTCGTCTTCGTCGACGACGGCTCGACCGACGGGACCGGCGCCCGCCTCGACAAGCTCGCCCGCGACCAGGCCAACGTTCGCGTCGTCCATATTCCCGCGTCCGGCGGTCCGGGCCGGCCGCGCAACGTTGGCCTGGAGGCCGCCCTCGGCGAGTACGTGCAGTTCCTCGACGCCGACGACGAGCTCGCGCCGCGGGCCCTCGAGCGCCTCGCCCGGATGGCGCTCGCGAACGACTCGGACATCGTGCTCGGCAAGTTCGCCAGCGAGACGATGACGCGGCGGCAGGACCTGTTCACGCGGAATCGCGGAGCCACCACGCTTGCCGACACGCCGCAGCTCGCCGATGCGAGCATGGGCCCGACGAAGCTCTTCCGGGCTGCCCTCCTGCGGGAACACGAGATCACCTTCCCGGAGGGCTGGCGCCAGATGGAGGACCAGCTCTTCACGCTGCGTGCCTATCTCGCCGCCCGGGTGATCTCCATCCTCGGCGACGAGCCGTGCTACTTCTTCAACAAGCGCGAGGACGAGGGCCACATCAGCGCGGAGCTGGTCGATCCCGCGTCGCACGTCGCGCACCTGCGCGAGATCCTCGACGAGATCGACAAGGGCGTCCCCGATGACGAGCTCCGGCGCCGCCTGATCGCCCGGTTCTACCGCGTCGAGGTCCTCACCCGGATCGCGGATTCGCAGTTCCTGGCGGCGCCGCCGGCCTACCAGGCCGAGCTCTTCGCGGCGCTCGGCGAGCTCGCGCGGGAGCGATTCGGCACGGGCGTCCACGAGGGCCTCGGCGCCTTCGCGCGGATCCGCTCCCGGCTGCTCCAGGAGGGCGATCTGGCCGATCTCGTGTCCCTCGGCCAGCGTGCCGAGGGGTTCACGGTGGACGCCCGGGTGAGCAAGGCCAGCTGGACGAACGGGCGCCTCGGCGTCGAATTCCGGGCGACGCTGTCGCGGGGCATCGACAACCGCCCGCTCACGCTCGTCGAGCGACACGGCACGCTGCTCCTCGATCCGGCGGTTGCCGAGGACCTGATCGGGCCGGTCGACGTGAGTGACGAGCTCGGCCAGATCCGGGCCCAGGTGTCGCTCGTCGATCGGGGCACGGCGCTCGAATGGATCGTGCCCGGCGGCGCCGGCCTGTCATTGCGGCCGGCGGGCGACCCGGACGACGAGATCCGGCTGCCGACCCTCGTGGGGTTCGTGGAGGTCGATCCGCAGCGCGTCGGGCCCGGCGAGCAGCCGCTCGACGATGGCGCCTGGGACGTGCTCATCCGCTGGTCCGGACTCGGGATCCAGGCGACGGGCCTGCTCCGTTTCCCGCGCCGCGCCCGCGAGGCGGATCGGCCACCCATCTCGCCGGCGCTGCTCGGGAAGCCCGTTCGCTGGATCGTGCCCCGGGCGGGCGCCGACGGAGTCGTGCGGATCTCGATCGGCGGGTCGGATCGAGCGCCGGCCCACATCGCGGATGCCGAGCGGCGGGTCCTTCGCGACGGCTCCGGGCTGGCGGTCGCGCTCCCCATCGCGACCGACCGATCCGGGATCCTCGCCCCCGCGACGCTCCGGCTCAAGGGCGCTCCCGGAACCTTCGACCTGCCGGCCTCGTTCAACGGCTCGGTCGGCACCCTCGTCGTGGCGACGGGCAACGTGCGCGGCCAGGGCGTCATCCCCCCGGGGCGGTACGAGCTCACCGGGCACCTTGGCGATGGGTCCGCGCCGGGCATCGCTGTCGGCGCGGCGCTCGTCCGGGCCGACGGGCGAATCGCGTTCCTCGCGGTGCGGCGCGATTCGCTGCTGACGCGGGTCCGGTCGCGGATCTCGTGGACGGGGCGCTCGCTCACCGAGACCGCCCGAACGCGGGCGCTGGCGAGGTTCCGGCGGATGCCGCCGTGGGCCAAGGACCTGGTCCGTGCCGTCTACGGGAGGCTCCGTGCCTGATCAAACGGGAGCCCGTGCTACCCTCCCGCGGATGTCCTCGGGCGAGTCCGCCGTCTCGATCCGGCACTCGTCGGGTGCCGTGTCGCCGCTCACCCTGCTCCGGCAGGGCGTGACCGAGATCCTGTCGCGGAGGCGGCTCGTCCGCTACCTCGTGTCGGCCGACATGAAGAAGCGCGGCTCCGACACCCTCCTCGGGAACCTGTGGTGGGTCCTCGACCCCTTATTGCAGATGGTCGTTTACGTGGTCTTCGTGACGGTCATCTCGAAACGGGCGACACCCGACTACCCGCTCTTCATCTTCGCGGCGATCCTGCCCTGGAAATGGTTCTCGGCCGTCACCGGCGATGCGACGACGTCGGTGGTGCGCCAGGAGAAGCTGATCCGTTCGATCGCGTTCCCGAAGCTCGTCCTGCCCGTCGCCGAGACGACCGCCGGCGTGGTGGGCTTCGCATGGGGACTGGTCCCGCTCGCCGGCCTGCTGATCCTGGACAGCAATCGCCTGACCCTGATGCTCCTGTGGATCCCGGTGATCGCGGCGGTTCAATACGTGTTCACGCTCGCCATGGCCATCCTCGTCTCGGCGGCGAACGTCTACTTCCGCGATCTCGGCAACGCCGTCGGCCACGTCCTCCGCCTGTGGTGGTTCCTCTCCCCGGGGCTGTACAGCCTGGCCTCGCTCGAGGAACTCCATACGATCAAGGACCACCCGATCATCGGTTTCCTCGCCGCGGCGAACCCATTTGCCATCCTCTTCGAGGCCTACCGCTCGGTCATCTACGGCACCGCGGATGGCGTTGGGATGCCCTTCGCGCCGGACGTGGCGTCGCTGTTCTACCTGCTGCTCGCGAGCTTCGTCTTCCTCGGCATCTGCATCGTCTTCTTCAAGCGCCTCGAGCCTGACTTCGCGAAGGTGCTGTGAGCAACGCCAGGAACGGATACGCGATCTCCGTCGAGGACCTGGGCGTCCAGTACAACCTCCGATTCAATCGCAAGATCACCCTCCGCCAGTCCTTCGCCAACGTCGTGCTGCGCAAGCCGCCGGACCGCTTCTGGGCGCTCCGAAACGTCACGGTGCAGCTGAGCCATGGCGAGTCGCTTGCGGTCATCGGGCCGAACGGCGCGGGGAAGAGCACGCTGCTCCAGGTCCTCGCCGGGATCATGCGCCCGAGCGAGGGCTCGGTCGACGTCCGGGGCCAGGTCTCCGGGCTGCTCGGCCTCGGCGTCGGATTCGACGTCGAGCTCTCCGGGATCGAGAACATCCTGCTCGGCGGGGCGTTCCTCGGCCTGCCCACCCGGCGTGTCGAGGAGCTCCTGCCGTCGATCGTGGAGTTCGCCGACATCGGCCAGTTCATCGAGGCGCCGCTCAAGACCTACTCGGCCGGCATGCGCGCGCGCCTCGGCTTCGCGATCGCCACCGCGGTCGACCCGGACATCCTGCTGCTCGACGAGGTCCTCGCGACGGGCGACGCCAACTTCCGAACCAAGTCGAAGGCGCGGGTCATCGAGATCGTCAAGGCGGCCAAGGCGGTCGTGCTCGTGACCCATGACATGGAGTGGGTCACCGAATACTGCAACCGGGCGGTGCTGCTGGAGAAGGGGCGGGTCATCCTCGAAGGCGCACCGGACGAGGTAGTCGCCCTGCACCTCCAGCGAACGGAAGAGGAAACCCAACGTCGCCAGGAGGCCGCGCGCGCGGCGGGCCTGGACCCGGTGCTACGGCCGAAGTAGCCGCCGGTCAGCGAGTGCGGCGACGGAGCCGCGCGGCGATCGCGACGACGGCCCCCAGGGCGGCCCCGAAGGCGAGCGCACCGCGCCAGTCGAAGAGGACCCGGACGTCTCCGGCGACCCGTCGCGCCACGAGGAACAGGACCGCGGTCTGCTGGGCATTGACGTCGGCGGCGATCACGACCCGCGCCGCGCCCCGATCGATCTGGACCTGGCGAGCGATGATCGTGCGGGCGTAGCCGCGACTGATGTCCGCTCGATCGGCGAGCACGGCGCCCACTGCACCTTGCTCGACCGTGAGCGTCTCGGTCCGAGCCGCCCCGACGGCGCCCTGGGTGACCCGCAGCTCGCCGGCCTCCACGCGGCCAACGGCGCTCATGCGCAGCGCGACGTGCTCGGCCTCCAGGGACGCACCGTCCTCGGCCACGACCGGATGGACCAGGACGGGCGGCGCGGTCGCCTCGACAAGCTCGACCGGCGCGCGGAGCTCGACCGGCTCGGGCGAGCCCGGTTGGACGGCGCGAGCACGGGCCCGCTTGCGTGCCTGGCTGGATGCGCTGTTGGCCACGGCCCCAGCCTAGCGCGGCGCGCAACGGCCGGCCGGCGGCCGTCCCCCGAACGTGGGGTATCCTGCCCGCGCGCCACGGCTGCGGCGCCCGCTTGGAGACGACGTGGCACCTTCTGGACTTGCGGGGGCCAGCCCCCGGCAGCGCCTGCTGATCGCCCTGGTCGGGGTCGTGATCGTCGCGCTCGTCCTCTTCCTGATCTGGCGGGCGGCCTCACCGCCCACGAGCGCGGTGGCCACAAGCGGCGTGCCGACGACGCTGCCGACGGTGCCGGCAACGGTCGCGCCCACACTCGCGCCGTCGACCGTCGCGCCCGCGACGCCCGTCCCGACACCGGCGCTCGTGCCCGCGCCGCTCACCGGCCTGCTCGTCACGCAGGCGGCCGCCGAACAGCACCCGATCGCGGTGATGATCGACGACCACCTGGACGCCCGGCCGCAGTCCGGGTTCAACGCGGCATCGGTCGTCTGGCAGGCCCCGGCGGAGGGCGGAATCCCGCGCTACATGCTCATCTTCCAGAGCACGATTCCTGCCGGCGTCGGTCCGATTCGAAGCGCGCGCGAGTACTACGTCGAATGGGCAGCGGAGTGGAAGGCGCTCTACGTCCACTTCGGCGGATCCTCGCAAGCGCTTTCCACGCTGCGCGCCAGAGGCGGCGGCCAGTGGGTCTACAACGGGGATGGCTTCCGCTGGAGCCCGAGGTACATGTGGCGCGTGTCCACCCGACTCGCCCCGCACAACGTGTATACGGACGGTGCCCACCTGCGTGCGCTCGCGGCCAAGATTGGCGCGATCGACGGGCCGATCAAGCCGGCGTGGTCGTTTGCGCCGGACGCGACGCCCGACCAGCGGCCGAACGGCGGCACCATCGCCGTCGTCTATCCCTACGAGACCATCCAATACCGGTATGACGCCGCGGCGAACGCCTACCGGCGCTTCATCAAGCAGACCGGCGTCGGCGCGTACAAACCGGAGATCGACGCGGCCGACAAAGTCCAGGTCGCCCCGAAGAACGTCGTGATCCTCCGGATGTTCTTCGGCCCGCTCTATGCGGTCGATCCTCATCATCGCCTCGAGGCCGCCGACGTCGGCCGCGGCCAGGCGTTCATCGCCACGAACGGCGTCACGGTCAAAGGCACCTGGTCGAAGGCCTCGGTGACGGCGCCGACGCTCCTGTTCGGACCGGACGGCCAGCCGATCACGTTGACCGCGGGCCAGACGTTCGTCCAGGTCATCCCGCTGTCGTATTCGTTCACGATCGCGGACGGCAAGATCCCGGCCCCGACAGCGAGCGCCGCACCGACACAGGCGCCCCAGCCCTAGGCCGGCTCGCTCCCTCGCCTGCGGACTCCGACGTCCGCGTACACCCGGCGTGTCTCGAGGGCCACCTCCGCCCACGTCCTGGCGGCGGATCCACTGCGCTCCCGCGCGGCGTCGACGAGCCCGTCGCGGACGCGGTCGTCCGCCCACATCGTGCCGAGCGCCTCGGCGAGGCGGGCAGGATCGCGCGGCTCGACGAGGATGCCCGCCTGGCCGACCGTCTCGGGCAATGCGCCGACCGCCGTTGCGACGACCGGCACGCCCGCCGCGACGGCATCGAGCGCCGGCAATGCCGCCGCATCCGTGAGGGCCGGCATGACCACCGCGCGCGCACCGCGGACGAGGCCCGCGAGCCGCTCCGGCGTGAGTGCCGGTGCGAACACGAGGGCGTCGCCGGCGTGCAGGCGCCCGGCAGCGCGCGCGAGCGAGGCGCGGTCTTCCGGCGACGCGCCGGCAATCAGGACGCTCGGAGGCCAGGGCGTACCCGCGGGCAGGCCGCGCGGCCGCGGCCGATCGCCGAGCGCGGCGAGCGCGCGCAGCAGGCCGCCGACGTCGTGCCGGGCGTCGAACCGCCCGAAGTACACGAGGTACCGATCCGGCAGGCCCAGCCGCGTCCGCTCGGCCACGGCATCCCGCGCGGCGGCGGACCGCGCCGCGGACGCCACGCCGCCGGCCGCCACGAACGCCGGATGCGGCGCGAGGGGCACCACCCGAACACGGGCCGCTCGAAGGTGGAGGAGCCGACGCGCGGCAACCGCGACGGCCTCGCTCCCGACGATCACCGCGGCGGCGTCGCGGATCAGGCGGGCGCGGAAGCGCTGCCCGAAACGCGAGCCGGGGCTCCGTTGGAACACGCCCGGCAGCTCCCACGGCGCGAGGTCGAGGAGGGTGACGACGATCGGGATCCGGGACAGCATCGGCGGCGCGCCCGCGGCCGCGTGGTAGACCGCGCCGGCGGCCCCACCGCGATCCGCCCGCCAGGCGGCACCGAGCGAGGCGCCGCGCAGGAGGAACGGGTCCACGGTGAGCGCGCCGCTGCGCAGGAGCCGCGTCGGGGGCAGGAGGCGCCTGCCGATGACGGCGAGGTGGTCGAACGCGACCGTTGGATCGTCGAGGTCCGACTGGAGCAGGAACGCAAACGATTCGCCGGCGACCGGCTCAGCGTCGAAGGCTCGGAGGAGCCCCTCCAGGTAGCGCGCGGTGGCCGGCCCGCGAGCCGGGTCCTGGAGCGGCCGCGCATCCATCACGATGCGCAGGCCGGGCGGTGGGTCGGGCGGCGCCGACCGGAGCAGGAAGGGGCCGCTCACCGGCTCCGACGCCATGGACGACGGCCACGGAGCTCGTCCCACCGGAGCCGGACGACGACGAGGAGCGCCTCGACGATGATCCGGCGCGACATCTTCGATCGCCCGACGCGCCGGTCCTTGAACGTGATCGGCACCTCGACAATGCGCGCGCCGCCACGGCTCGCCCGATACGTCATCTCGATCTGGAAGACGTAGCCGCCGGCGTGGACCCCGTCGAACGGGATCGCGGCCAGTGTCTCGGCGCGCCAGGCCTTGAAGCCGCCGGTGAGGTCGTGCGGCCGGACGCTGAGGACCGTGCGCGCGAAGACGCTGCCGAGGCGTGAGATCAGCCGGCGGCCGAGGCCCCAGTCGCGCACGGCGCCGCCACGGACGTATCGGCTGCCGATCACGAGATCCGCCCGATCCGCCGCGATCGGCGCGACGAGGGCCGGCAGCACGGCCGGGTCGTGCGACCAGTCGGCATCCATCTGGACGAGCGAGGTGGCGCCCCCGTCGAGCGCAACGCGGAAGCCGTCGAGGTAGGCCCGCCCGAGGCCTGCCTTGCCAGGCCGGTGCCGGACTCGGACCCGTGGGTTCTCGGTGGCCAGTCGATCGGCGATCTCGCCGGTGCCGTCGGGGGAGCTGTCGTCGACGATGAGCAGCGTTGCGGCCGGCAACGCCGCCAGGATCGCCGCGGCGATCCCGGGCAGGTTCTCGGCTTCCTCGTACGTCGGCAGCACGACCCATGTGCCCGCGCCAAGTTGGGAGGTCATCGCCCGCGGAGTGTACGGGCGCCGGCGGGCATGCCTAGCGGATGACTTCGAAGGCGTCCACGTCGACCCGTGGGCGGCCGGCCGTCCCGACGACCACGATCCGCAGGCTGTGCGCCCCGGTCGTCGACCATGCCTTCGCGAAGGCCACGCGGCGATACGCCAGTGTCGTTGCGTGCAGGTCGATCGTCGTCACGAGGATGCCGTCCACGTACACCCTGGCCGCGCCGCGATCCGGCCCGAGCGTCGTGACCCACGCGATGGAGCGGCCGGTGAAGGAGTAGGCGGCGCTCGCGCCCGCGGCCGTCGCGTACCGGACCGAGCCGCCGGAGCATTGGGCGACGGTCGCGCTCTTCCAGGTGCCCTTCCAGCTCAAGCCGGCGTAGGTCTGCTGAGGCAAGTACGCGCGGATCGTCGAGCCGGCCGTCCAGGCGCCGAGGTTGCCGGCCCTGTCGCGGGCGCGGACCTCGAACCGGTAGGCGTGCCCAGGCGTCAGGGCGAGGAACATCGAAGTCGTCGAGACGCCGCTGAGGAGCGGCGCGAAGGCGGCGCCGTCGACGCTGCGACGGAGGTCGTAGCTCAGCACGCCGGCGCCGCCGGGATCGCCGGCCGACCAGGTGAGCGTGGAGAAGAGGCCGGTGGTCGTTGACGAGGAAGCGAGCGTCACGCCCGATCGGAGGCGCACCTTCGGCGCGGCGGACACGGGAGCCGATCGATCGATGATCACGGTGGGCGCGTTGACCTGCGTCAGCGGCCCCCAGTTGTGGACGGCATCGAAGACCTCCCTGGCCTTCATGCCGAGCGTGACGGTGCCCTGGCTGCAGCCCGTCACCGTGACCGTGAAGGTCGAGCCGCTGCCGATCGGGGCGCCGACCACGCAGCTGGTCGCGGTGCCCGTGCGCACGACGTCGGTCAGCGAGGGCCTGCTCACCGGGCCGCCGAAGGTGAGCTTCCAGGTGAGCGTGGTCGCCTTCGTGGGCGACGGCGGACGCGCGAACGACACGACTGTCGTCGGTGGCGTGTCGGCGACGATGATCCCGAACTTCGCGATCTGGATGGCGCTGACGGGGCTGGCGGACGGGGCGCTGTAGGCGCTCGTCCCGCGCATGCCCTCCAGCTGGAGCACGTACTCCCCGTCCGGGACGCGGTTGCCACCGACCCGACCGTCCCAGTTGAAGACGTGGGCACCCGCACCGGTGCCGCCGAGCCCGACCGAGCCGAGCATGGTGCCGTCGAGACGGAACACGCGCAGGTCGAGGCTGTCGAAGTCGACGTGGTTGGTCCACGCGACCCGCAGCGTGCCGTTCGGGGTGATCACGCGCTGGCCGCCGTTGGCGAGCTGCATGCCCGTGATGCCGGCGTTGACGAGGGTGGCGTACACGGGCCGTCGCGGATCGACGTTGGTCGCGCCGTTGCCGAAGGCCGCGACCCAGCCACCGACCTGCATCGGATCGACCGGCGCCCACTGCCTGGCGGGGCCGGACACCTCGTACCACGTGTAGCCCTCGCCGCTCACCGGGCCGCCGATGACCTGGAGCGCGTCACCAGCAGACAGGGTGGTCATGATCGCCGCGCCGGTCGAGGCGGAGGCGCGCATGTGGAGCCCGTCCGTGACGACCGTGGCGAAGCCGCCGACGGTGATCGAGCCGGGCACCGCGAGGTCGCCGAGCGGGAGCGACTTCCAGGCCGACACGTTGCCGTGGATGTCGGTTGCCCGGTCGCGGAATGCGTACATCCGCCCTTCGACGCCCGGATAGATGCTGCTGGTCAGGGTCGTGCCGGTCAGCCACGCGGTCCACGCGCCGCCGTTGACCGAGACCTGGACGTCGTAGCGTGCGATCGAGCTGTCGTCCCAGCCGGCCCACGCGACGCGGAATGCCTGGTCGCGCTGCTGCTGCGCCAGCGTCACGATGCCGGTCAGCGGCGCGGTCCTGTCGGCGAGGAACTTGTCGGCGAGGGCCGTCCGGAGCTCCGGCCGCGTCCCGTCATCGCCGAGCGCCCAGATGCCCGCCCCGCGGAGGGCCAGGCGATTGACGAGGTCGTAGCGGAGCTTGAGCGAGGCCGCGTCGTCGTAGTACAGCTCGCGCCACGAGGTCACGCAGCCGTAGGTCGTCGTGCACGTCTGCTTTCGGTAGGCGGTCCACGGCGCCTGCTCGACCGAGTCGTAGCGGCGCCCGTGCAGCTCGACCTGGTCCATCGCCTGGGCGTACGTCGGCGCGGCGCTGCTGCCGTACTTGGCCTGGTTCAGCGTTGCTGCATTGACCGCATCGGACGCGGTCGACCACGCCCGCCCGTAGTACGGAACGCCGAGGATCAGCTTCGAGGGCGAGACCTTGGCGGTGTACGCCTTGATCGTGTCGGTCAGGTCGTAGCGCGGGCCGCTGAGGGGCGAGATCGACCCGGCCACCGACGAGCTCGCGGTTCGGTAGTCGTAGCCCATGATGAAGATCGCGTCGGCGCCGCCCGGCGCGGTCGCGGCGGCGATGGGCTGGTTGCCGATCGAGCCCATCGTGTCGAACGTGAGCTGGTAGCCGGCGTGGATCTTGTTGAGCTCGCTGCGGATCGAGCGCACGAGGAGCGTGAAGTCGTCGGCGTAGCCCGCAGCGATGGGCTCGAAGTCGAGGTTGATCCCATCCGCGCCGCGATCGCGAACGGCGGCCGCGGCCGCCTTGGCGAGGGTCGACCGAGCGGTCGCGCTGCCGAGCAGCCGTGCCTGGCGGGTGGCGCCGGAGCTGCTCCACGCGAAGCACGAGATCGTGAGGACGACGCGGGTGTGGTTCTTGTGGGCGGCGTTGATGATCGAGGTCATCTTCGAGCTGGTCCAGCCGGCCCAGCCGGTCGTCGCGGAACCGTCCGGGTTGACCTTGTCGAGGGCGCCGTTCTGGAGGCACCCGACGCTGAAGTAGGCGACGGTCGACAGCGTTCGCCAGTCGAGGACCGTGGTGCTGTCGCCGATCGCCCAGTACGGCAGGAACCCGAACACCTCGCGCCGGAGCCCGCCCGCGCCGATCGCCATGGCGGAGGTCGGCTCGTCGGCAGGGGACATGGTCGTCGACGACACGGGTTGCGCATCGGCCGCGGGTCCGCCGCTGGAGGGTTCGTCGACGGACGAGTCCTGGCCGGCGCCGGCGAGATCCCCGGGTGCGCCGGCGGCCCAGGTCGCGCCGGGCGCCTCCGCGCGCATCTGGAGGCCGGTGGCGTGGCCGGCCGGCAGCGCGCGGGGCGACTGCCCGTCGACCTGCCAGTCATCGCCGGAGCGGGGCGTGAACGGCACGGTCACTCGGCCGCCGGGCTGGAAGTCGATCTTGTCGTGGGCATGCTCCTCCGACTGGAGGTACTGGATCGTGGGCGACGTGCCCGGGTCGGTCCCGTCGGGCGGGCCCTCGCCAGGGGTATCGCCGGCGGTTCCGTCGGCGGGGGGCAACGGTGGACCGCCGCCGGCCGCCTGGGCGCGGCTGCTGTTCGCGTCAGCGACCGTGGCAGCCGGGCCGGCGGCCGCGCCGGTCGGCGCGAGCAGCGCCGGGCCGCCCACGAGCACGGCCAGCGCAAGCGCGAGCCACGGCCGGGGCGAGCGGCGAACAATGGGACGGGGTAGGGTCACCAACTCCACAGGATCACCGACGGTACGGGGCGAGCCGCGCCGGTCACAGCCCTACGAAAGTCCGAATCTGGGTGGTACCGGTGGCGTCTGGTGCGGTCCGGTGCGGATTGGAGCGGCGGCACGACAGGCGGCTAGCGGATCACCTCGAACGCATCGAGATCGACCTGCGGCCGATCCGCCGTCCCCACGACCACGATCTTGATGGTGTGTGACGCGTACGTGGTCCACGCCTTGCCGAGGACGACCTCGCGGTAGGTCGTCGAGGTGCCAACCGTATCGATCGTCGTGACCAGGACGCCGTCGACATAGAGCTGGGCCGCACCAGCCGTGTCGCGCAGCGTGCCGACCCACGCGACCGCGCGGCCGCTGAACGTGAACGTAGCCGAGGCGCCGGCTGTGGAGGCCGAGTTCGCGGAGCCCCCACTGTTCGCGGTGTTGGAGGTGGTGGCCCATGCCCCCGCGTACGTGACGAACGTGCTCGACTGCTGGATGAGGCTCGAGTTCCAGGTGGAGGCGTAGACCCACGCACCGAGGTTGCCCGCCTTGTCACGCGCCCGAACCCGGAACCGGTAGTTGTGGCCGGGGTTCATCGTCCAGTTGAGCGACGTCGCCGTCGTGGCACTGGCGATGGTCAGGTACGCGCCGCCGTCGTAGCTCCGGGCGACGTCGTAGCTGGCGATACCCGCGCCGCTGTCGGTGCCGGTCCAGCTGATCTTGATGAGGAGCCGCTGGGAGGTCGAGGGGCCTTCGAGCGGCAGGCCGGTCCGCAGGATCGGCTTCGGTGCGGTCGCCTTCGGCGCGGTTCGGTCGATCGTGACCCGGGGGGTGCTGATCGGGCCGCCGGGACCGAGATTGAGTGCCGCGTCCGAGACCGTGCCCGCGTTCAGGTACAGGCCGACGGTGCCCGTCGAACAGCTGGTGAGCGTGATCGTGTAGGCGGCGCCGCTGCCGACCGGCGCGCCGATGACGCAGTTCGGGGCGCTCCCGACGCGGGTCAGGTCGGCCGGCTGGAGGCCCGTCACGGGGGCGCTGAAGGTGAGCGCGAACACGACGGTCGAGAATGTGGTCACGAGGGGCGTCGTCGAAACGAAGGCCAGCACGCCTGTGTCCGAGGTCGGCTGGTCCTCGATCGTGAAGCTGCCGGTGCCGTCCGCCCCGGCGTTGCCGGCGAGGTCGGTCGCATGGAGCGTGTAGGTGTAGTCGCCGGCCGGCGCGAGGCTGCCGTTGACCTTCAGGTCCCAGGTCACCACGCCCTGGTAACCGGAGCCGCTCTGGGTGCGCACGACCTCATCGGCGGCGTTCCGGATCGTGGCGGTCCAGTTGACCGTCTCCGACCAGCGCGCCAGGAGGTTGAGCCGGTCGGCGACGCCGTCAAAGTTCGGCGAGAGGGCCAGCGGCCCGTCGACGGACCACAGGGCCGGCGCGATCGTGTCCGAGCCGGACGTCGTGGCGGATGCGGTCGCGCCAGCCACCACGTCGGTGGTGCGCATGTCCCAGGCAGCGACGATGGATCGGTGGAAGCCCGTCGTCATCGTGTCCGGGTCGAGGGCGCCCTGGAACTGCGGGTTGCGGACCGGCACGAACGGCTGGATGTGGCCCTGGTTGTTGGGCGCGTTGGTCCACAGGTCGCCGATCGTCTCGTCCGTGGTGAAGATCGACCGGATCGCGTAGATCACGCCACTCGTCCACGACTGGGCGATGACCGCTCGCGCACCGGCCTTGATGAAGCCCGATGCGAAGTTGTCGACACGCTCGCGGGCGACGGGGATCGTCGGCTCGGGGGCGCCGCTCTCGGAGCTGCCCGCCGAGTAGCACAGGTGGTTCAGCAGGACGACGGCGTTCTTGGCGAACCGGATGTCGCTCGCGATGAGCGACTCACCGTAGTAGGTCTTGGTCGAGTCGCTGATGCCGGCCGTCGTATTGAGACCCATGCCGTCCTGGACGCTCGGGCTCAGGACCGCCCGGTACGGGCTCGGATAGCCGTAGCCGTGGCCGAGATAGATGAAGATGCTGGCGTTCTGGGCGGCGGCCTTGACCAACGCCCAGGTGGCGTTGGGGCTATACAGCTTGATCACGTTGGGGGTGTACTTGAGCGCCTCGGCGGCGATCGTGTCGGCGTCGGAGCGATAGCTCGGCGTCGTCGATTCCGTGGCGCCGACCACGATGACCACCTTCGGGGACGCGGCCACCGCATCGGCGGTCATGCCCGCCCATCTCGGCGTCGTCGACGAGGCGAAGGCAGGGGCGATGGCGATCGGGGCGAAGGCCGTCAGGGCGGCGAACGCGGCCGCAAGAAGTGTTCGAGAACGCATCGTGGAATGAACTCCGGTGTCAGCGGTATGAGTGCTTCCGGAGCGTCGTTCTCGAGGACCGCAGCCTCAATGGCCAATCAGTCCGGGGGTACCGCGTGCGTTGCGGTGGGGTCCGGTGCCGATCGGGTTGGCAGGCGCCGGTCCGGGGCCCAGCGGGCGCCGGCTGGTGGTGCGTCGCGGCGACGGGATTTTGGCGGGGCTCGGGCGGCGCCTCAGTGCTTGGGCGAAGCGCTTGCGCCGGGCGCATCGGAGGCGCACGGCTGATCGGAGTCCGGCAGCGTCCCGCCCTTCGTGGGGTCGCACGGGACGCCGGTCTCGACCGGGCCGGAGATACCGCCCTCGAAGTCGGTGATGACGAGCAGGTACTCCAGCGTGTCGAGCGGCGCCGCCGGCTCCAGGAAGACCGTCTGGACCACCTCGTTCGGGTCGCGGGTGAAGTCGACGACCGCGCCGATCAGGAGCCCCTTCGGATACGGCGACCGGATCCCGCCGCTCAGCTCGATGCCGGCGGTGAAGACCTCCTCGCCGACGGTCACCTTCGCCCCCGAATCGACGTCCTGCATGACCAGCGCCCCGCCGAGCTGGCCGATGACCTTGCCGGTGGCGGCGCTCGTGAGCAGCTGCCCGATGACGGTCGAGCTCGAATCGCTGATGAGCACCACGTGGGCGAAGTTCGGGCCGACGTCGGTGACCCGGCCCGCCAGTGCGCCGCCGGACGTGATGACGATCTGGCCGGCCGCAATGCCGTCGTCGGTGCCCCGATCGATGACGATCGCCCGACGCGCCTCCGACGACTCGCGCGCGATCACGGTGACCGCCTGGGTGTGGTAGGTGAGGCCGTTGCGCAGCTGGAGGAGCCCCGTCAGCAGCTCGTTCTCGCGCTGAATCTCGGCCGCGCTGCGGGCCTCTTCCTGGAGCTGCTCGTTGTCCGCCTTGAGCGCCGCGTTCTCCTGGCGCAGCTGGTCGATCTCCGAGATCGTCGAGCCGATGGACGCCACGTTGCGGGCGACGCCGTCCACGCCTTCCTGGATCGGCTTGAACGCGAAGGCGACACCGTGCTGCAGGTCGCGTACGAACGGATTCGAGGAGACCGTGAGCAGCAGCAGCGAGGTCAGCAGGAGTGCGACGTAGGCGACGACTCGGCGGCGAGCGGACCGGTTGGCGAGCAGGGCGCTCATCCGCGGCCGTCCTAGTGCAGCGGCCGGGAATACGTCTCGGTCACGAGGACGCGGCTGAGCCGGTCGAGATCCTGGAGGACCTCGCCGGTGCCACGCACCACGCACGTGAGGGGGTCGTCGGCGACGTGCACCGGCATCTGGGTCGCCTCGGCCACGCGCCGGTCGAGGCCCGCGAGCAGCGCACCGCCCCCGGCCAGCACGATGCCCTGGTCCATGATGTCGGCGACGAGCTCCGGCGGCGTCTCCTCGATCGTGTCGCGGATCGTGTCGACGATCTGCTGGACCGACGGCTCGATCGCCTCGCGGATCTGGTCCGCCCCGACCTCGACGCTGCGCGGCAGGCCGGTCAGGAGGTCGCGGCCGCGCAGGTTGACCCGCTGCGAATCCCACTCGCCGGGATACGCCGACCCGATCGCGATCTTGATGTCCTCGGCGGTTCGCTCGCCGAGGAACAGGTTGTACTCGCGGCGTGCGAAGTTGACGATGTCGACGTCCATCTCGTCGCCGCCGATCCGGATGCTCCGGCTCACGACGATGCCGCCGAGGCTGATGACCGCCACCTCGGTGGTGCCGCCACCGATGTCGACGATGAGGCTGCCCGAGGGCTCGCTGACGGGCAGGCCCGCGCCGATGGCCGCGGCCATGGGCTCCTCGATCAGGCGCGCCCAGCGGGCGCCGGCGTTGAGGGCCGCGTCGAGCACGGCGCGCTTCTCGACCTCGGTCACGCCCGACGGGATACCGATGATCATGCGCGGCCGCGGCAGGAGGCCGATCCGGTCGTGGACCTTGTCGACGAAGTACCGGATCATCTGCTCGGTCACGTCGA
>DHWF01000028.1:193816-193951 GCA_002413045.1 Chloroflexi bacterium UBA5189 | reverse complement strand
CGCGACGGGCTCCAGAACGAGGCCACGGCCGTTCCGCTCGAGACCAAGCTCGGGTTCATCGAGCGGCTGGTTGCCGCCGGCCTGCGCGAGATCGAGGCGACGAGCTTCGTCTCGCCGAAGGCGATCCCGCAGCTC
>DHWF01000028.1:193347-193580 GCA_002413045.1 Chloroflexi bacterium UBA5189 | reverse complement strand
GCCGAAGGCGATCCCGCAGCTCGCCGATGCCGATGACCTCGTCCCGCAGCTGCGCGGGCCTGGAGTCCGCTTCCCGGTCCTGGTCCCCAACGAGCGCGGGATGGCTCGCGCCGAGGCCGCGGGCGCAGACGCCCTGGCCGTCTTCACCGCTTCGACCGATGCCTTCACGGAGCACAACATCGGGATGACCGTCGAGGAATCGCTCGCGGCCTTCGAGCCGGTCCTCCAGCGAG
>DHWF01000028.1:146189-193164 GCA_002413045.1 Chloroflexi bacterium UBA5189 | reverse complement strand
TGGTGGCGGCGCGGCTACGTCTCGACCGCCTTCGGCTGCCCGTACACCGGCGCGGTCGACCCGCATCGGGCGGTCGCCGTCGCGACCCGGCTGCTCGAGCTCGGCGTCGACGAGGTGTGCTTCGGCGACACGATCGGCGTCGGTGTCCCGGACCAGGTGACGGCGCTCACGGATGCCGCCACGGGAGCGGGAATCGAGCTGCGCCAGATCGCGTACCACTTCCATGACACCCGCGGGACGGCGCTGGCGAACGTCGTCGCCGGACTCGACGCGGGGATCCGCTGCTTTGACAGCTCGACCGGCGGCACGGGTGGCTGCCCCTACGCGCCGGGCGCCGCAGGGAATCTCGCAACCGAGGACCTCGTCTACCTCCTCGACGCCTCCGGGTTCGAGCACGGCGTCGATCTCGTCGGGATCCTGGATGCGGCGCGGTTCATCACGACGGCGCTCGGCAAGCCGCTCACGTCGAAGGTGGGCCAGGCCGGCGGCTGGGACGCCGCCACGGGCGCGCCGATCGGTCGCTGAAGTTTTGGCATAGCATCCGCCCACGATGAACGGCGTCGTGCTCGTGCTGAACCAGGATTACGAACCGCTGAACGTGACGAACCTGCCACGCGCGTTCCGGCTGGTGTTCGGCGCGAAGGCCGAGGTCCTGGAGTACGACCACCAGATCATCCGGACCGTGCGCCAGGAGTTCCACGCGCCGTCCGTGATCCGGCTCCAGCATCGAGTCCATCGCCCGCGACCGCGGGTCAAGCTGACCCGCCGCGAGGTCTTCGCGCGCGACCGCCACACCTGCCAGTACTGCGGCCGTGTCGCCTCCGACCTGACGCTCGATCACATCCTGCCGCGCCATCGCGGCGGCTCCCACACCTGGGACAACCTCGTTGCGGCGTGCAAGCCGTGCAACCACCGCAAGGGCGGCAAGACGCCTGAGGAGGCGCGCGTTCGCCTGCTGCGGCCGCCGTTCGAGCCCCGGAGCGACCTGTACTCGCTGTTCACGCCATACCTCGCTGACGAGCGCAACGAGGCCTGGCGGACCTACCTCTTCCTGGGCCGGAACTAGGCGTCGCTCGGCGCCCGCGCTCACGGCCGGACGGTCGTGGCACCCTGCATCCATGACGGTACGGATCGCGCCACCGGCGGGTGTCGTCGCCCTGATGGAGCGGCTGTGGGCGCACGGGCACGCCGCCTACGTCGTTGGCGGCTCGGTACGCGACACGATCCTGGGTCGACCGGCCGACGATTGGGACCTCGCGTCCGACGCGCTGCCCCAGCGCCTGATCGAGATCTTCCCTGGCGCCGACTACGAGAATCGCTTCGGCACCGTGTCGGTTCGCGAGCTGGGCGTCGCGTACCAGGTGACGACCTTCCGAACCGACCACGACTACGCCGACTTCCGGCGGCCCCACCGCGTCGAGTTCGGGACGGACGTCGGGCTCGACCTGGCCCGTCGCGACTTCACCGTGAACGCGATCGCGTGGGGCGCCGGGGCGCCTCCGGACGCCGCCGGCAGACCGACTCCAGGGTTGGTCGACCCGCTTGGTGGCGTCGCCGACATCGATGCTCGGACGCTTCGTGCGGTCGGCGAGCCCGCCGCGCGCTTCCGCGAGGACGCGCTGCGCATGGTCCGGGCCGTCCGTCTCGCCGCCGTCCTGGAGTTCACGATCGAGCCGGCAACGTTCGAGGCGATTCGCGCCAATGCGGCCCTCGCCGGCCACGTGTCCGGCGAGCGCGTCGCTGCGGAGCTGCAGAAGCTGCTCTCGGCCGCCAGGCCGTCCATCGGATTTCGGCTGATGGCTGACTCCGGGCTTCTCGAGCTCATGCTGCCCGAGCTGGCCGCGCAGCGCGGGATCGCCCAGAACAAGATCGAGGGCGAGGACCTGTTCGACCACACGCTGCGAACTGTCGATGCCGCGCCTGCCGATCGGCCGGTCGTGCGCCTGACTGCGCTCCTGCACGACATCGGGAAGCCGTCGACGATCGACGACGGGCCGTTTCGCGGCCACGAGGTGGTGGGCGCGGACATCGCCACGAGCCTCCTGGATCGGCTCCACTACCCGCGCACGGCGACCGAGCGGGTCGTCCACCTGGTTCGCAACCACATGTTCACGTACGAGCCGGACTGGGGTGACGCGGGCGTCCGCCGGTTCATCCAGCGCGTCGGGGTGAGCTCGATCGACGACCTGTTCGCACTTCGAGCGGCGGACAACATCGGCAGCGGGCTCGATCCCGAGGCGCACGACCTCGCCGGGCTCCGGCACCGTGTCGCCGCGGAGCTCGCGGATGCGGTGGTCCTCGATCGGTCGCGGCTTGCGGTCCATGGCAACGACCTGATGGCCGAGCTCGGCCTGCCGGCGGGCCCGAACCTGGGCCGCATCCTCGACGCGCTCCTCGAGCTCGTGATCGCCGACCCGAAGCGGAACGACCGGGCGACGCTCCTGCTCCTCGCCGAGTCGATGCTGGCGGACGAGGGGTGATCGAGCGGCTGCTGGCCGCCGAATCGGCGCTGGCGCGCGACGAGCTCGAGGTGGCGGAGCGCCACTTCAACCTGGTCGCGGATGCCGATCCGCGCAACGCCATCGCCGTCGTTGGGCTTGCGCGGATCGCAGCGCGCCGCGGCGATCCCGAGGCCGCTCGAGGGCTCGCCCGCCGGGCGCTCGAGATCGACCCGGACGAAGCGGCGGCCGCGCGCCTCCTCGGCGAGCTCGACCTGCCCGAGCCACCTGAGCCATCAGCGATCGACCCGACGAAGGCTGCGCCATGGTGGCGGCGCTGGCTCAACCGGTTGCGTGGTCGCGGCTGACCCCGGCTACCCTTCGGCGATGCGCATCCTCGTCACCGGCGGCGCCGGCTATGTCGGCTCGGTCTCGGTCGAGCTCCTGGTAGACGCCGGGCACAAGGTCGTCGTGCTGGACAGCGGCGCCAGCGACAACCCGGCCGCGGACCTCGGCGGCGCCGAGCTCGTGCGCGGCAGCTACGGCGATCGCGCAGCCGTCGCGCAACTCCTCGCTGCGAACCGGATCGATGCGGTCCTCCACTGCGCGGCGCGCTCGCTCGTCGGCGAATCAATGCAGCAGCCGGCGCTGTACTTCCAGGAGAACGTCGCGGGCGGGATCGCACTGCTCGATGGCATGCGCGACGCCGGCGTGAATCGGCTCGTCATCTCGTCGACCGCGTCCGTGTACGGCATGCCGGAGGCGAGCCCCGTACGCGAGGACGCCCCACTCCGCCCGATCAACGTGTACGGCGAGACCAAGCGCACCCTCGAGGCAGCGGCCGGCTGGTACTCCCGCGCCTATGGCCTCCGTGCGGCCGCGCTCCGCTACTTCAACGTCGCGGGTGCGAGCGCCCGCAACGGCGAGGTGCACGACCCTGAAACCCACCTGATCCCGAACGCCCTCAAGGCGGTCCTCGGTGGCGCGCCGCTCAACGTGTGGGGCGACGACTACCCGACGCCGGACGGCACCCCCATTCGCGACTACCTGCACGTCCTCGATCTCGCCGACGCGCACCGGCTCGCCCTCGACGCGACCGCGCCCGGCGATGCCCGGACCGACGCAATGCTGATCTGCAACCTGGGCAGCGGCCGCGGCTTCAGCGTGCGCGAGGTGATCGCCGCCGTGGAGCGAGTGGTCGACAGGCCGGTTCCGCGGGTCGAGGGGCCACGCCGCGCAGGCGATCCCCCGGAGTTGGTCGCCGCGATCGACAGGGCGCGCGAGGTGCTCGGCTGGACGCCGGAGCGCTCTACGCTCGAGGAGATGATCGGATCTGCGTGGGCGCTCGCGTCGCGGCGAGCGGCCTGAGGGTCAGCTCTCGCGATCCCAGACGGGCGCCGACATCGGCGCCAACCGCTCCGGAGGCGCGACCACATCCCCCTCGCCGGAACCCTGCCACTTGTCGCTGACCGGGCGCAGGATCCACGCTCCGATCAGCATCGTGACCAGGAGTGTCAGCACCGCGAGCTGATACGCGCCGACGCCGAGCGTGTCGAAGAACAGCAGCAGCGTGAAGCCGTACAGCAGCTGTCCGACGACCTGCGAGCCCTTCCCGACGAGGCCGTACAGGCCGAAGAACTCGCCGACCCGCTCCGGGGGCGAGAGCCGGACCATCAGCACGCGATCCGCCACCTGGACGCCGCCGAGGCCACTCCCGAGGATCGCACCGGCGACGAGGAACATGACCAGCCCGATCGGGCCGTCGACGCTCAGCGAGATCGCGCCGAGGACCAGCCCGACCGCCCACGACGTGAGCACGATCATCAGGGTCCGCCGCGGCCCGAGTCGATCGACGAGCAAGCCCCAGCCGAAGCTCGCGACGATGGCCGCGACGGTGAGGCTCAGCAGGACGATCAGCGCCTGCGAATCGGTCATGCCCTTGGCCTTGGTGGTCACGACGGTCATGACCACGATGATCGTGTTGACCGCATCGGAGTAGAAGAACCTGCCGACCATGAACCGCAGCAACCCGGGCACCTCGCGGGCGTGGCGCACGGTCGTCCGCAGCTGCGTGAGCGAGCCGAGGACGTCCGCCATCGAGACGCGCCCGATCGTGCCGGACTCGCGGACGAACAGGAAGATCGGAATGGCGAAGATCCCGAACAGGACGCCCGCGACCAGGAACCGGTTGTCGACGGCGACGCTGAACGCCAACAGGAACAGGCCGGAGAAGATCGTGCCGAAGTAGCCCACGGCCACGCCGATGCCCGACAGCCGGCCGCGCGACTCGGGCCGGCTGACGGACTTGAGCGTGGAGTCGTAGTAGATCAGCGACGCCTGGTACGCGAAGTTGGCCACGATGAACAGGAGGACGCCGACCAGCGGCGTGCTCCAGCCGATGAAGACCGTCGGCACGATGCACAGGAGCGTGAAGAAGAGCAGGTACGGCATGCGGCGGCCGCCGCGGTCGCTCAGCGCGCCCAGGATCGGCGACACCAGCGCGTTCAGCCCGACGCTGACGACGACGGCCACGCTCAGCACGAAGTTGCCGTCGCGCTCGCCGAAGCGGCTGTCCGACACGAGCCACAGCCCGATCGCGCCCGACACCACGGCGAACGAGAAGATCGTGTTGGCGAAGTCGTACATCGCCCAGGCCACGGCGACCCGGGCGCGGCCCGACGTCGTCAGCCCTGCCAGGCGTGCAGCCAGTCCCATCCCGCTCCCTCCCGAGCCGGATCATAGGGCGCGGTCGCCCGAGGATTCCGATCGGTGGTACGGTGGGTTCGTGCCTCAGCCCGTGCTGACGCCGGCCATCCGAGAAGAGATCGCCCGTCTCGAACGAGCGGACATCATGGTCGGCATCCCGAGCTTCAAGAACGCCGCGACGATCGGCTATGTCGTCCGGGCGGCTCAGGCTGGCCTCGTCCAGTATTTCCCCGACCTCCGCCCGGTCGTGGTGAACTCGGACGCTGGCTCGCCGGACGGCACCCAGCGGGTCGTGATCGACACCGAACCGCCCGACTACGTCGAGCGGATCCTCCTCGTCCGACCTCGGAACAAGCTGGCGCGCGTGTCGCTCACCTACCCGGAGATCGATGGCGTCGGCGGCAAGGGCGCCGCGCTGCGGACCATCTTCGAGATCGCGGCGGCGCTCGAGGTCGAGGCGCTGGTCGTCGTCGACTCCGACCTGCGCAGCATCGCGCCCGAGTGGATCGAGCTCCTCGCCGGCCCGATCCTGAAGGGCGGCTACGACTTCACGGCCCCGCTCTACGCACGCCACAAGCACGACGGCACGATCACCAACTCGGTCACCTACCCGCTGACCCGGGCCCTGTACGGGCTCCGGATCCGGCAGCCGATCGGTGGCGACTTCGGCGTCTCCGGCGACCTCGTCCGGCACTACCTGGATGCGGGGCACTGGACCCCGGAGGTGTCGCGCTTCGGGATCGACATCTGGATGACGACGCTCGCGGTCACCGGCGGCTTCGCGGTCTGCCAGGCGCGCCTCGGCGCGAAGATCCACGATCCGAAGGACCCGGGCGCCGACCTCGGGCCGATGTTCCGGCAGGTCGTCACGACGATCCTGCGGCTCGCGATTGCCAACGCCGAGCGCTGGTCGTCGACCACCGGCAGCCACGATGTGCCGGCGTACGGCTTCGAGCGCGTGATCGATCCGCCGCCGCTCGACGTGAACGTCCTGCGCCTGCTCTCGGAGTTCCAGGCAGCCGCGCTGACGATGGGCGCGACGTGGGCCAAGATGCTGTCCGCGGATACGAACGCGGCCGTGCTCGGGCTCGCCACGGAAGCGGGTGCCGCCGCGGACCACGTCCGCTCCACGCTGGACACGGATGCCCCCGGCAGCGAGCGACCGGCCACCGCCCAGATGTCGGCGGCCGCGGCCGCGTTCGCCTTCCCCGACGCGGTCTGGGCGCGCGTGATCTACGACCTGATCATCGCCGCGCGCGACCACCCCGCGGATCTCGACGCGTTTGTCGCGGCGCTCGTCCCGGTCTACTTCGGACGAGTCGCGAGCGCCGTCATCGAGAACCGCGACCTGTCCACCGAGCGCGCCGAGGACAGCGTGGAGCGCCAGGCCCGCGAGTTCGAGCGGCTCAAGCCGTACCTCGTCAATCGCTGGACGCGGGGCTGATGGCGCCGTCCACTCGATCCCGCATCCTGATCCCGGTCGCCAACCCGGCGACGGCCGAGGAGCTGATCCGGCTCGGCGCCGACCTGCTCGACCCGGACGGCGGCGCGCTGACGGCGCTGGGGATCGTCGAGGTCCCGGAGGGCATGGCCCTGTCCGAGGGCGCGACGCGCGCCCGGCACGCCCGGCGCCTGCTCCAGCGCGTGCTCGACTTCGTGCCCCACGGCACGCCCATCCACCCCATCGTCCGGATCGGCCGGCACGCTGCCGAGGGCATCGTCGAGGCCGCGGCCGAGCTCGACGCCGACCTGATCGTGTTCGGCTGGGGCGGCAAGTCGCCCGCCGGCCGCGAGGGGCTGATGAGCCCGTTCTCGGCGACGATCGAGGAGGTGATCCGCGACGCTTCGTGCGACATCGCCGTGGTCAAGCAGCGCGGCGCCCGCGACCTGAAGCGCGTCGTGGTCCCGGTCCGCGGCGGCCCGCACGCCGAGCTCGCCCTCCACATCGCGGGGGCAATCGCGCGCCGCCACGACGCCACGCTCACCGCCCTGCACGTGGTGCCGCCGGGAATCACCCTGGCGGTTCGGGCGCAGGCGGAGCAGGCGCTCGCGGCATTCGTTCGACAGCACGTCGACGGGCCGGTCGAGATGCTGGTGCGCGAGGCGTCCAACGTGCGCGCCGCGATCCTGCGCGAGGCAGACCACTCCGACATCATGGTCATGGGCGCGGCCGCGCCGACGGGCGCCAACGGGACGACCAGCCTGTTCGGCGCGATGCCGGAAGCGATCGCCTCCCGCTCGCAGACGACCGTCGTGGTCGTCAAGACGCGCGAGACCATCGGGCGCCAGGTGTTCGACCAGCTTGCGTCGGCAGCGGAGTCCCTCGTCGCCGCCGACCGCGCCGCGGAGGAATCGCGCGCCGTGCCTGCTCGGGTCGAGCGCTGGTTCGGCGAGTCGAACTTCCACCATGCCGAGTTCGCCGACCTCCGGCGGCTCGTCCAGCTCAAGGAAAAGCAGGGCCTCACGATCAGCCTCGTGCTCCCGACGCTGAACGAGGAGGAGACGATCGGACCGATCGTCCGGCGTGCGATCCGCGAGATGGTCGGGCGCGTGCCACTGCTGGACGAGGTCCTCGTGATGGACTCCTCCTCGACCGACCGCACCCGCGAGATCGCCGAGGCAGAGGGCGCCCGCGTGGTGCAGCACGCCGAGGTGCTGACGCGCTACGGCAGCTTCCACGGCAAGGGCGAATCGCTCTGGAAGTCCCTGTACGAGACCAGCGGCGACCTGGTGGTGTGGGCGGACACGGACGTCCGCAACTGGCACCCGCGGATGGTCTACGGCACGCTCGGGCCGCTCCTCCACGAGCCGCGCCTCCAGTACGTCAAGGGCTACTACCAGCGCCCGATCGTGGAGGCCGGCGTGCTCCGCGAAGGCGGCGGCGGCCGGGTCACGGAGCTCGTCGCGCGGCCGCTGATCAACCTGTTCTTCCCGGAGCTGTCCGGGTTCATCCAGCCGCTCGCCGGCGAGTACGCCGGCCGGCGTTCGCTGCTCGAGCAGATTCCGTTCTTCACCGGCTACGCGGTCGAGATCGGGCACCTGATCGACGTCGCGGAGCGGGCGGGCCTCGACGGCCTCGGCCAGGTCGACCTGGAGCGGCGGGTCCATCGCAACCAGGAGCTCGAGGGCCTGTCCCGGATGAGCTTCGTCATCCTCCAGGCGGTGATGAAGCGGATCGAGGAGCGGCGCAAGGCGCACCTGTTCGCCGAGCTCGGGTCGACGATGAAGCTGCCACGCTCGGGCCGCGGCCGGCTGTCGCTCGAGGTCATCGAGCTCGCCGACATGGAGCGGCCGCCGATGATCCGGATCCCGGAATACCTCGAGCGCCGCGCGCTCAACAGCGCGCTCACCGACTCCGTCCTCGGCTGAGGTGCCCGTGGCACGCGCGGCTCGCCCCATGCGCGTCGTGATCGCGCCTGACTCATTCAAGGGCTCGCTGACCTCCGTCGAGGTGGCGCTCGCCCTCGCGGAGGGCTGGCGCGCCGCCCGGCCCGACGACGAACTCCTTCTTGCGCCACTCGCCGACGGTGGCGAGGGGACGCTCGTCGCCATCGCCGCGGCGGGTGGCTGGGAGTGGCGCACGGCCGAGGCGACCGACCCGATCGGCCGGCCGGTCACGGCCCGCTGGCTGCGATCCACCGACGGCCGGCGCGCGGTTGTCGAGCTGGCCGAGGCATCCGGGCTGTCGCGGCTCGCGGCCACGGAGCGCGATCCGATCGGGGCCACGACGCGGGGGACCGGCGAGGTCATCAGAGCCGTCCTCGGCGCGGCCATCAGGTCGATCACGCTCGGGATCGGTGGCAGCGCGACCAGTGACGGTGGCGCCGGCCTGCTGCGCGCCCTCGGCGCGACGATCGACACGACGCACGTGGACCTCGCCGGGCTCGACCCGCGGCTGGCGGACGTCGACCTGCGCATCGCCTGCGACGTCAGCAACCCGCTCCTCGGCCCGCGCGGAGCCGCGGCGACCTATGGGCCGCAGAAGGGCGCGACGCCAGAGGACGTGGTCGCGCTCGACGCGTCGCTCACCCGCTACGCGGATCGATTGGCCATGGCAGCGGGTCGCGACGAACGCGAGACGCCCGGCGCCGGCGCCGCAGGCGGCACGGCCTTCGGGCTGCTCTCGGTGGCGTCGCACTTCCACTCGGTCCAGCTGGTGCCCGGCGTCGAGGTCGTGATGGAGGAGACCGGGCTCCACGGCAAGCTCACGGGCGCCGACCTCGTCCTCACCGGCGAGGGCAGGATCGACAGCCAGACCGCGTATGGCAAGACCGCGCTCGGCGTTGCGCAGCTCGCCCGAACCGCCGGCGTGGCGTGCATCGCCGTCGCCGGTGGCATCGATCCGGCGGGCGAGGCGATCCTGTGGGACCTCGGCGTGATCACGGTCGGCGTGTCGGAGGCCCCGATCAGCCTCGAGGCGGCGATGGCGGCGGGGACGGCGCCGGTCGAGCGTTGTGGACGTCGTCTCGCGCGGCTGTACGCGATGGTCGAGCAGCGCTGACCGTCCGGGTCGCAGACTGACCCGCATGCCGACTCCTGCGAAGCCACGCCGGGCGAAACGCCGGAAGCCGAACCCGTACCTCGCGTGGGCGAAGCGCCTCGAGCGGACGCGGCCCGGTCTCGTCGATTTCACGCTCGACGGCCTTGCTTCGATCTACGGCCAGCCCCCGTGGGCGCGCCGCTGGGACCCCACGTCCGAGCTGATCCTCACGATCCTCACCCAGAACAGCGCCGATGTGAACGCCGAGTACGCGTTCATCGAGCTCCGCAAGGCGTACCCGTCGAATCGGCCGATCGAGCATCACGAGCCCGGTCCCGGCTGGGGCGGCGCCGGCTTGCCAGATGGCGTCCCACCCGACTGGACACTGGTCGATATGGCGCCGCTCGAGGAGCTTGTCGAGGTCATCCGGCCCGGCGGCCTGCCGAATGGCAAGGCGCGTGGCATCAAGGCTGCGCTCCGGGCGATCCACGAGGCGCGCGGCGACTATTCGCTCGAGTTCCTCGGGGAGATGGCCGCGCTCGACGCCCGAACCTGGCTCACGAACATCAAGGGTGTCGGGGTGAAGACGGCCTCGGTCGTGCTGCTCTTCTCGTTCGGGATGCCGCTCATGCCGGTCGATCGGCACGTAGAGCGAGTGTCGCGGCGCGTGGGGCTGCTACCCGCCAAGGCCACCTCGGACCAGGCGCACGACTACTTCCTGGCGATGCTGGATCCGAGCAGGACCCACGAGGCGCACGTCAACCTGATCCGGCACGGCCGCCTGATCTGCCACTCCCAGCGTCCGGCCCACGAGCTGTGCCCGCTCCGCGAGCGCTGCCGCTTCGTTGACCCGAAGGCGCCCTAGCGGCCGACTATGATCCCGCCATGCTGACCGGCGGATGGCGGGGCGGCGCGGCGGCGCCCCGCATCCTCATCGTCGACGACGATCCGAACCTCCTGGTCCTGCTCGCGGACCAGCTCAGAGCCGACGGCTTCGAGATCCAGACCGCCCGCGACGGCGAGGAAGCCCTGCGGCGCCTCGACGGCGGCTGGCCCGACCTCCTGATCGTGGACATGATGATGCCGCGCATGGACGGCCTGACCCTCGCTCGCGAGGTGAAGTCCCGCGCGGACCTCCCGATCATCGTCCTGTCGGCCATCGACACCGCTGATTCCAAGGCGGACCTCCTCGAGGAGGTCGCCGAGGATTACGTCACGAAGCCGTATCACTACCCCGAGCTGCGCGCCCGCATTCAGCGCGTCATGCGCCGGCTTGGCGACAAGGTGCCCCGGCGCGAGCTCATCCTCGGGCCGCAGCTGTCGCTGGAGCTGCGGCACCGGACGGCAACGGTCAAGGGCGAGGTCGTCCAGCTCACGCCCACCGAGTCGCGCCTCCTCTACGCGCTTGCCGCGAACCTCGGCAACACGGTCAGCACCGAGACCCTCCTCGACCGTGGTTGGGGCGACGACGACGACGCCGACCCTTCCTACGTGTGGGTCACGATGCGGCGCCTGCGCCAGAAGATCGAGCCCAACCCGGATCATCCGATTCATCTCGTGACCGTCCGCGGCATCGGGTATCGCCTGGTGACGCAGGCCGAGGCGTGAGCGAGGGCAGCCGCCGCCCGACGGCGCCCGTGACGGGACCAGAGCCCAGGCGCCTTGGCCCTGCGATGTCGTTCCGGGCGAGGCTGACCCTGGGACTCGTCGCCGGCGCAGTGCTCCCGCTCGCGGGCTTCGGGCTCGTGCTGCTCGGGACGGAGATCGCACGAACCGGCCAGCTCGACTCCACGCTGATCCGCGTCGTCGTGTTCGTGCTCGCCGCCGCGATCATCGTGTCGGTCCTGTTCGCCTACTTCCTCGCCGCCAACCTCACGGCGCCCCTGCGCGCGGTCGCAAGGGCGGTGGAGCGAACATCGGCCGGGGACCTGTCCGCCCGCGTCGAGGTGGCGGGCGAGGATGAGCTGGCGCGGCTCGTGGAGAGCCACAACCGCCTCGCCGGCGTGCTCGAGCGACGCAACAAGGAGCTCGGCCGGATCCTGCTCGCGATCGGTGAGACCTCGCCCAGGGACGGCCTCGAGCGGCTCGTCGCGCAGGCGACCCGCAGCGCCCGCGAGGCGTTCGAGATGATCGACGCCAGGATCGTGCTCGGCGACCCGACGATGGTGCCGGTCGAGGAGGACATCCCGGGCGAGCAGCGGCCGATTCGCGCCGTCCTGGCCTTGCCGGACGAGCGCCTCGGCCTGCTGGTCGGGCATCTCCCGGCGACGCGGCGCTGGGACGCGGCCGACCAGGACCTCATCGAGCTGTACGCGAGCGAGGTCGCGGTCGCCATCCGCAACCTGGAGCTGTTCGACCAGGTCGAGCGGCAGCGCCGAACCCTCGTCGAGCTGGACGCGGCGAAGGACGAGTTCCTGCGCGGCATCAGTCACAACCTGCAGACGCCACTGACGAGCATCCGGGCGTACGCCGAGCAGATCGGCGGCGAGCGACCGGACCCGCGGCTCTCGATCATCGTCGAGCAATCGGACCGGCTGTACCGGATCGTCCGCCAGCTCGTGTCCGTGTCCCGGCTCGAGGCCGGGACGCTCCGCGCGAAGACCGAGGTGCTCGCCGTCGCGCCGCGGGTTCGGCGCGCCTGGGATGCCCTGGGCGCCTCCGGCGTGGCGTTCGAGCTCACCGACGAAGCGGCGGGCTGGCTTGCCGTCGCCGATCCGGATCAGCTCGACCAGGTGCTGTGGGCGCTGCTCGACAACGCGGCTCGGTACGCCGGGGGAGCGGCGATTCGCGCCCACGTGGCGCCTCGGCCGGACGACGACCAGGTCGGCGTGACGATCGCCGACAACGGGCACGGCGTGCGGCTCGAGGACCGCGATCGGATCTTCGAGCGCTACGAGCGGGGCGCTGCCGGCGCGGTGGCCGAGGGCACCGGGCTCGGCCTGTACGTGTCCCGGTCCCTGTGCCGGGCAATGGGCGGCGACCTCGTGCTCGAGCCCGCCGGCGACGGACCCGGTGCCGCGTTCACCGTGCTGCTCCCGGGCGAACCCTCTGCGACGGAGTCCTGAGGGACCCGAACCGCCTCCGTCCCGTTCGCGGACACCGATAGTCCCAACCGGCCAGTACGAAGGGTTGTTGCACCGCCGAACCATTGGCAAGGTGACGAGAAAGGTCGCCTGCGAAGACTTCAAGGTCGATGCCAACGACCCCGACGACACCCGTCACCAGCACCCTCGCGCGCCCCGGCACGCGCCCTGCCAAGCGGCGGAAGAGCCGCGGCCAGAGCATGGCCGAGTTCGCCCTGACCATGCCCATGGCCCTGCTCATGGTGCTGTTCGGGCTCGACTTCGGGCGCGTGTTCCTCGGTTGGGTCGCGCTCAACAACGCCGCGCGCGAAGCCGCGAACTACGCGGCGATGAACCCGGATGCCTGGACCATTCCCTACAACCTGACCGCCCAGGCCGAGTACACCCGCCTCGTCCAGAACGAGGCTTCGAGCATCAACTGCACTCTCGTCGACCCGGTGCCGGCGCCGACGTTCAGCAGCGGCACCAGCATCGGCGCGCCGGCGAGCGTCACGCTCACCTGCGGATTCCACCTGATCACGCCGTTCATCGGCCTGTTCACCGGCAACCCGATCCCGGTGACCGCCAGCTCCGCGTTTCCGGTCCGTGCCGGCCTGATCGAGGGCATCCCGGTGGAGACCGCCACGCCGATGCCGACGGCCGTCCCGACCCCGACCCCGGCACCGACGCCTGCACCCGGCGCGACCCCGACCCCGACGCCGGCACCAACGCCAACACCAACGCCGACGCCCGCGCCGACGCCGACGCCACCAACCTGCACCGTGGTCACCCTCCTGAACCTCCAGACGAACAAGGCGGCGGCCAACTGGTCTGCGGCCGGCTTCAGCGGCGCCGTCATCTTCTCGCCGCTCGTCCCGCCGAACTACCGGATCGCGTGGCAGAGCCTGACGGTGGGCAGCTCGGTGGCGTGCACGAGCGGCATCACGGTCCGGAGCAGCGCCCCATGACCGGCGAACGATCGCGCGGCCAGAGCCTGGTCGAGTTCGCGCTGATCTTCCCGATCATCATCCTGCTCATCGCGGGCTTCTTCGAGATCGGGCGGGCCGTGTTCGCCTACAACATGATCGCCAACGCCGCACGCCAGGGGGCGCGCGTCGCGACCGTCAACCAGCTTGCCGACGTCACCGACTGCGACGAGAGCTGGCCGATCGATGACCCGTACCAGCCGCACTGGTCGATCAGGGGTTGCGTGATCACGGCAGCGAAGACGCTCGGGATCACGACGTCGAACGTGAGCGTGTCCTATGCCGCGCCGCCGGACACGACGCTGACCTGCTCGCCGACGCTCCACGTCGGCTGCATCGCCTCGGTCACCGTCACCTACCACTACACGATCGCGACGCCGTTCGTGAGCAAGCTGATCGGCCCCATCACGATGAGCCAGACCTCCACGATGCCGGTCGAGCGGGTGTTCCCGTGAGCACCCGGCAGTCCGGCCAGGCGATCGTCGTGATGGTCGGCGCCATCCTGCTGGCGGTCGTCATGGTCGCCACGATCGTCGACGGCGGCAATGTCCTCGCCCAGCAGCGCGTCGCACAGAACGGGGTCGACGCGGCGGCCGAGGCCGGTGCCGTGCTGCTTGCGGAACGCCTTTCGGGGGCATCGGATCCATCCGGCGGCTGGGACGTCAACATCAACGCCCGGATCGCGCAGGTTGCTGCGGCGAACAACGTGACCGTCCGGGCCGCGTACTACACCGATATCTGCGGCATCCCCCTCAGGTCCGACGGCACCGCCGCGATCACGGGCAATCTGTCGGAGGACTTCTCGACCGCGCTCCAGGTCGGCAACAGCTCGCACATCCTGCCGGGCGGAACGGCGACCGCGCCGGACTGCCCGAACCGCCTCGTTGGGCCGGTCGCCGGCGTCCTGGTGCTCGCCGACAAGACGGTCGGCACCTACGTGGCGCGGGCCATCGGGATCAGCTCGTTCAAGGTGACAACCCGCGCGACCGCCGTCGCGGGCTATCTCCAGGGCTACTGCGACTCGAGCCAGGGCAACTACTGCGCCCTGCTGCCGATTGCGTTCCCCGTCGACGTGATCTCATGCGACGGCCAGCACAATCCCGTCGACACGGGACAATCGTGGACGTTCAACGTCGTCTACAAGATCCCGCTGTGCTCGACCAGCTCCGGCAACGTCGGGTACCTCGACTGGACGCCGAAGGCCGGCGGCACCGGTGAGGTCGTGTGCTCGATCCTGACGGCCGACAACCCGGCGATCGACCTTCCTTCCTGGCAGTACGTGCCCGCTGCCGGCAACTCCAACGGTGGCGGGGGCGCCTGCAACATGACCATCGAGGACGCCCTTCGCACCTACGACGGCCAGGTCGTCCTCGCCCCGCAGTTCGACCTGACGTGCAATCCCAAGAACGGCGACGGCGATCCATCCAGCAGCAACCCGGCAATCATCACTGCGCCCAACTACGGCTGCCCGGCCGGCGACCTCGGTGGCAACGGCTCGAACATCTGGTACCGGATGCCGAGCTTCGCCTTCCTCGAGCTATGCGCACCGGCGGTCGCAGGGTGCGACGGGCTGCACGGTGCGTACATCCAGGGCAACAACTCGGCCCAGTGCGACACCGGCAACGGTGCGACGGCATGTCTCGTCGCCAAGTTCAAGCAGATCATGGCGACCGGCACCGTCGGGGCCGGCGTCGGCTCCGGAACCGGCAGCAAGGCCGTCGGGGTCCAGCTGATCAAGTAACCTGCGGCGATGCCGAGTCGTGCCGATGCCTGGGAACTGCTCTGCGAGTGGACGAAGACCGATGCCCTGCGCCGGCATGGCCTTGCCGTCGAGGCGGCCGTCGCCTGGTATGGCGAGCACAGGTTCGGGATCACCGGCGATGAGCTTGAGGTCTGGCGGTCCGCTGGGCTGCTCCATGACTTCGACTACGAGCGCTACCCGGAGACCCACCCGATGCGCGGCGCCGACGAGCTGCGCGCCCACGGCTATCGCGACGACGTGGTCGAGGCGATCCTCGGTCACGGCGACCACACGGGCGTTCCTCGCACGAGCCTCCTCGCCCGCGCCGTGTACGCCTGCGACGAGATGACCGGGTTCGTCATCGCGGTCACCTACGTCCGGCCGAACCGGAGCCTCGACGAGGTGGATGTCCGCTCCGTCGTCAAGAAGATGAAGGACAAGGGCTTCGCGAGGCAGGTGCCGCGCGACCAGCTCGAGAAGGGCGCGGTCGAGCTCGGGGTGCCGTTCGACGAGCACATCCTGAACGTGGTCGAAGGGCTCAAGACGATCCGGGGCGAGCTGGGGCTGTAGGCGCGGCGCCTAGCCGATGCCGAGGAAGCGATCGATCAGCTGGCGCTTCCAGAAGATGCGGACGAGCGGCACCCACACGATGACCGCCGCGGCAACGATGGCGGCTTCGCGCATGCCGGGCACCTGGAACCCGAAGAACTCGCGCGCCGGTGGCACGAGCAGCATGGCGATGAACCCAAGGCCCAGTACGGCCGCCAGCAGCGTCGGGCGCCGGTCCGGCGACTTCGGCTCGGCCACGGCGAGCCAGTCCGTCGGTGGCTCGACGAACACCACCAGCATCAGGCCGATGTACACGAGGAACGTGGTCAGGGCGGTCCGCGCCTGCGCGCTCGCGGCAGCCAGCGCGGCCTGGTCGCTTGCGCCCGAGAGTGCCAGCGAGCCGTAGAACACGAGGAGCCCGAGCAGGCTCGACACGACCGCGGCCGGGACGACGAAGGTCGCCAGCGTCCGGCCGAGCGATTCCTCGATGCGCCGGCCCGACTGAGCCCACAGGGCGAGCAACGCGCTCGGGATGCCGACCGTGAAGATCGTCAGGGCGGAGGCGTTGCGCAGCTCGATCGGGAATCCGACGACCACGAGCGAGCTCACGACGACGAGGCCGACGGTCGCGATCCGGGTCAGGAACAGCTTCAGGATGTCCTGCATCCCGTTGACGATCCGCTGGCCCTCCTCGACTGCCTGCGCCACGGCAGCGAAGGAATCCTCCATGAGCACGAGGTCGGCGACGCCGCGGGTCGCCTGGCTGCCGCTGCCCATCGCGATTCCGAGGTTCGCCTTCTTCAGCGACAGCACGTCGTTCACGCCGTCGCCGATCATCGCGACGTAGTGGCCGCGGGCGCGCAACGCGTCGACGAGCCGCTCCTTCTGCGACGGCGTGATCCGGCCGAAGACCGTCGTGTCGCTGGCAATCTTGCCGAGCGCGTCGGCGTCGAGCGCGTCCAGGTCGCGACCCGAGACCCAGGCCACGTCGTCCGGGAGGCCCGCCTGGCGCGCCAGCGCCACCACGGTTTCCGGGTCGTCGCCCGAGATGATCTTGACCGCGACGCCGGCCTCGATGAACCTGGCGAGGGTGAGGGCGGCTTCGGCGCGGAGCTCGTCCCGCAGGGCGATCAGGCCCAGCGGGCGCATCCCGGCTGGCAGCGTCGCCGTCGCATCGTCGTCGAACGGCGGCAGGGCGGCCGCGTCCGGATGCGTCGAGACGAGCAGCACGCGGAGGCCCTGGCCGGTCCATGTGCTCGATGTTTGCTGGAGCTCGTCCCACCCGATCACGGTGCCCGCGGCGTCGACGGCGAGGTAGTCGCGCAGGAACGGCGCGGCGCCGATGGCCACGATGCCGGGGCCGGGACCGCCGAGGAAGGCGCACGCGCTCCACTTCCGAGCCGATGAGAACGGGACCTCCCGCGCCACGGGACGCGGATGGGCGGGCCAGTGAGCGGCGATCGCTTCGCTCGTCTTGGTGTGGACGGTCGCGCTCGAGGCGAGCGCGGTCAGGGCGTCGATCACCTCGTCCTCGGTGGCGCCTCCGAGCCCTGCCACCGATTCCACGGCGAGCCGGTTCGCCGTCAGCGTGCCCGTCTTGTCCAGGCACAGGACATCGACGTGGCTCAGTGACTCGATCGCGTTCGACTGCTGGACGAGCGCCCCGAAGCGGAGGATCCGGATCGCGCCGAGCGCGTAGGCAACCGCGATCGAGACGAACAGCCCGTTCGGAACGAGCCCGGCCAGGAGAGTCGCATTGGCCACGAACTCGCCGAGGGCGGTCGCCTGGAGCAGGCCCCGGATGACGAGCAGGATCTCGAGGTACAGCACGATCCCGAGGACGACCCGGATCACCAGGTTGATCTCGTGCTGGAGCGGGGTGAGGATCCGCCGGAAGGTCCGCGCGCCGGCGGTGATCTGGTTCGCAAGGCTGTCGCCCTGGACCTTCTCGGCCACGTAGCGGCCCGCGCCGGTGGTTGCGAAGCTGCCCGAGAAGAGCTCGTCGCCGGGCTGCTTGCGCACGACGTCCGACTCACCGGTGAGCTGCGACTCGTCCAGCCCGACGACGCCGGTCACGAGGTGCCCGTCAAGCACGACCTGATCGCCCGCCGTGAGCTCCACGAGGTCGCCGACCACGAGCTGGTCCGGCGTGATCTGGCGGACCTCGCCGCCCCGGACGACGCCGGCCGTGGGCCGTGTCAGCAGCGCGATCCGATCGAGGGTCCGCTTGGCGCGGACCTCCTGGACCACGCCGACGACCACGTTCGTGGCGATGACGGACACCGACACGAGGGCGTCGATCGGGCGCCCGACGGCGATGAGCGCGACGGCGAGGGCGATCAGGATGTCGTTGACGAAGGTGAAGACGTTCTCGCGGATGATCTGCAGATACGTACGCGAGGTGGGTGGCGGCAGTGTGTTCGCGAGACCCGCCGCCCGTCGGCGATCGACCTCGGCGTCCGAGAGACCGCCCGGCGGCGTCGGCGCGAGGTCGGCGTGGTGGGTCAGCGGGTAGCCGGCAGGCGCGGCCAGCGCGTCGGCGGTCACCCGCTCAGCTCGGCTTGACCGTCGGGAACGGCAAGCCCGGGAATCCGGGCAGGCCGCCGGGGATCGTGGTCGGGACGATCGCGCTGATGTCCTTCGGAAGCAATGGCCCGAGGACGAGCAGCACGAGCGGGACCGTCGTGTCCTCGAGCAGCTTCCCGATCGTGGAATCGTCGACGGCAACGCGGATGTCGTGCAGGAAGCCGAGGGTGGTCGTCCCCGCCGCGGGATCCGTGTACGTGTGCAGGATCACGATCGCCGCCGAGATGATCAGGACGGCCTCGACGCCGCCGAGCACGACGCCGAGCAGCTGGTCGGTCCGGTGTGCCAACCCCGTCTTCGCGATCCGCTTGAGGACCAGTCCGGAGAACACGTTGAACACGATCAGCAACGCGCTGAACGCGACCGTGTAGCCGACCATCTCCGCGTACTGCGGCGGGATCTTCGGCAGGAACGTGGTGACGAGCGCCCCGGCTGGGCCGCGCAGATAGGCACCTGCGACGAACGACACGAGCAGGAAGATCAGCCCGACCAGGCGACGGATGAAGCCGCTCGACCAGCCGCCGCGCAGGAAGCCCGCGATGAACAGGAGCAGAACCAGGTCGGCCACGCGTTACCCCTTGGTCTCGGGCGCGCCGCTGGCGACCGCGCGGCGCAGGATGTCGAGGACCTCGTTCTGGCCGTCGAGGATCTTGACCTGCTTCTTGCTCAGCTCGTGGAGCGCCACGAGTGTCGCGTGATCGGCAAGCGCGCGGGCGTCGCTCGCGGCCTGCGCGCGGTTCGCGCTCACCTGCAGCGAGATCATGATCGAGAGCTGGGGCAGGTTCAGGAGCGTCAGCAGTAGCGGCCACGGCGTCTTGTCGAAGCCGACGATGTTGCCGGCGAACAGCCAGACCACGATCCCGACCGAGATGCCGACGAACAGCCACATCGAACCGATGAGCTTGTTGACGACGTCGGCGATCCGATCGAGGACCCCTTCGCCCGCGACGTCCCGCGACTGGACCAGGCGCGGCACATGCTCCGTTGGCGCGTTGCGCGCCCGCTGCGCCTCGGGGTTGCGCCCGTGGACATCCGTCGTCGACATGTCGGCCTCCTTCTTCCTCAGGTTCCGGATGATCGTGGCAGGAGATAGAGCACGACGAGGCCGGAGATCACCACGATCCCGATCGTCGGGTTCACGAACGCGATCAGGATGGCGGCTGCGCTGACCGGCGGCCCGAGCCGAAAGCTTCGATCGATCGCGGCCACGGCGGTGACCGAGGCGCCCGGCTTGAGGACCCGTTTCGTCGCGAACCACAGCAGGTTGAAGGCGACGGCCGTGAACGAAAACGCGCCGGCGTAGACGACGGCGCCGACTTGTTCACTCTGGCGGCCAAGCGTGTCGGCCAGGAGCGCGGTCGGGAACGGGATGAACCCGATCGCGAGGAGGAGGAGCAGGTTCGCGAGCAGCAGGGAGTGACTCACCCGTCCGACCAGGCGCATGAGGTTGTGGTGGTTGATCCAGGCATTGCCGATCGTGACGAAGCCGATCAGGTAGCCCACGTAGCTCGGCCACTGCCGGAGCAGCGCGTCCACCAGCGCACCCGGCGTCGTCGAATCATCGACGGACGGAACGTGGACCTCGAGGACCAGCAGCGTGATCGCGATGGCGAAGACACCGTCGCTGAACGCCTCCAGCCGTTCAGGGCCCCTCGCATCGCCGAACCCGTCCGCCACGCCGCGATTATGGTGCTGCGGATCCTCGCCGTGGCCGCATGGCGACCAGCTCGCGGACCCACTCGTCGAGGCGCCCGCGGTGCTCGGCGTAGTGCGGTCCGCCGGCCTTCCGGATCCACCACGCGGTCTCGTGGCTCGAGCCGCGGACCGTCGACCATTCATCGAGCATCCGCGTCCGGCCGGCGTTCGCCTGGGTCCAGGCGACCTCCCACGGCTCGCCCTCCATCGCCCCGAGCAACGCGGCGTTCATCCCGTCGATGTCGACGTCGTGGCCTTCGTAGGTGCCGGCGGTCATCCGCGCGAGTTGGGTCTCCGCCTCCGCGAGCCACGTCCCGAGGTGAGCGACCACATCGCGCACCGTCCAGTCAGGGTCGCGTTGGTAGCCCGGGACGAGGCATTCCTGTGGCGTGAGCGACCGTACGAGGGTCACGATCTCGTACCAGCCAATTCGCTCCGCGTCGATCTCCGCGGCATACGGATGCGCGGACCGGGGCGGCGCACTCATCCCGCGGTGGTGGACGTCGCTGCGGCGCCGCCAGCGGACGCAGCCTGCTCGCCCTCCAACGGGAGCCCGGCGTCCTCCCACTCGAGCAGGCCGCCGGCGTAGCGCCGAACGTTGCGATAGCCGCGCCGGACGAGGTCACGATACATGGCCACGCTGGAGAGGCAGTCAACGTGCGAGCAGTAGACGACGACCTCGTCTTCTGGGTGGACCGCCGCGTACAGCTCGTCAGGCGTGTCGAAATGGACCGAACCGGGAATGTGCTTGGCCTCGAAGGCCCACCGATTGAGGGCCATCACCAGGATGAAGCGGTCGCCTCGATCGAGCTTTGCCTTGAGCTCGTCCCGCCCGATCGTCCTGATCGGTTGATTGCCGAGCGCCGCATGGGGGTGGGGCTGGTCCATGGCTTGAACGCGAATCATGCCACTCCGCCCCGTTTCGCCGCCCGTTGGGACCGAGCAGGTAAACTCCCGCTCCGGGCCGACATAGCTCAGCGGTAGAGCAGCTGTTTCGTAAACAGCAGGTCCTCGGTTCAAATCCGAGTGTCGGCTCCATCATTCTCCGCACGAACTGAACAGTCGTTCGCCAAATGTTGAGCCTCCGTGATCGGGTCACCCCTGAACTTGACCCCTTCACGCCGACTCGTGCGGGTCACAGCCGACATCGACATAGGGAACCCGCCGACGGCCCAGGCTCCGAGCTCGATGGTGGCGCTGTAGTGACATCCCGACGGTCTGGGCCGCTAACAATCGTGCTGGTGCCGCTCGTCGCCGCCGGGCTCCTCGGCTGCTCGTTGACGCCGTCGGCCCCGGCGGCGACCGTCATTTCGACTACCGGTCCGCCGATCGCAGCGCCGACACCCCCGGCCGCGTTCGGGCTGACCTGGGGACTCGTGCAGGACGTGGAGCGGCCCGCGGAGGCATTCGCCGTGGCGAGCGACCTGCCGACCGCCGCGAGCGCGCCCGGCGGCGCCAACTTTCCGGGCCAATCCATCCTGCACGACGTCGCCGTCGTGGGCGATCGCCTCGTTGCCGTCGGGTACACGGCGGTGGCCGGCTCCTGGACGGCGGACGCGTGGACGTCGACGAACGCGACGAGCTGGTCGCTGTCGACGATCGACGACCGGGTCGGCTCGTTCGCAATGGCGGTCACCGCCCGGTCCGGCACAAGGTTCGTGGCCGTCGGGCGGTCCGGCGTGGATGCCGCGGCGTGGACCTCGGCTGACGGCAAGACGTGGTCGCGCGCGAGCGTCGCTCGCCTCGCCTCGGGCTCGCTAGCGGATGCGCCGGAGCGGATGACCACCGTGATCGACACGCCGGCCGGCCTCCTGGCGGGCGGTTCGGCGGGGCCGGAGCTGGGCGATCGGCAGGCGCGCTTCTGGCGATCGTCCGACGGCACGACATGGACGCCGATCGCCGACGCGGCCGCGTTCGGTGGCGCCGAGGTGGTCGCGATCACGCCGATCCCATCGGGCTACCTCGCGCTCGGCCGCCTCGGCACCGGCCAACGCGCCACGGGCTCGATCGCGTGGCTATCTGCCGACGGCGAGACGTGGCGACGCATCGATGACCGCGCGCTCGCGAACGGCCTCTTGGCAGCGGTCGCCGTCACGGCGGACGGCGTGCTCGCGGTCGGCTCTGATCTCGATGAGCGCGAGGCGGTGGTGTGGGCGTCCGCCGACGGCGTTACCTGGACCCGAGCGCCAGGAGAAGGGTCGCGCCTCCACTCCGGCGAGAAGATCCGCATGACGGACCTCCTCGTTACGGAGGCCGGCTACATCGGCATCGGTAACTTCGTCGGGGTGCAGTTCGGCGACGGCACGAGCTGGCTGTCCGGCGACGGCCTCTCCTGGCAGCAGGCGCCGCTCCAGCCCGCGCTCGGGCAGGGCGAACCCGAGGCGCTGGTCGCCTGGCGGGATCGCCTGGTCATGGTCGGCAGCCGTGGAGCCCCGGACAACTACATCCCAAGCGTCTGGATCAGCCCGAACGTGCCATGAGACCGCCGTAACGGCAAAACCAGCCGCAACCCGCGCGCCGGGACCTTCAGGCCCAAGGCGACGTGACCATTGCGTCGGCGAAGTTGACCGGATGCACCGACCCCGGTGCTAGGTTTGCCGCCAACCTCGGAAGGACGTAGGTCCTTTCACATGCAGTGCGTTATCCCAAGGGTACGCAATGACACCAGGAGCCATCCCCATGATCAACGCCCTCGTTCGTCGGTTTCCGGTCCTCGCCATCGCCGCCGTCGCGGTGATCTTCTCCGCGACCGTCGTCCTGGCGAGCCAGCCCGGAGGAATCCGTCCCACCGGCCCCGCGAATGCCGCCAACCATGCGAGCGAGTCTGCCGAGCCCGACGAGTCTGCCGAGCCGAGCGATTCCCCCGATTCGTCAGAGGCGCCGGACGCCTCCGAGGCGCCGGATGCCTCCGAGGCGCCGGATGCCAGCGGCTCGCCGTGCAACGTGGACCTCACCCAGGACCCCAGCGTCCTCGCCGGCCTGAACCACGGCTCCGTCGTGTGCACCGCGGCCCAGATGCCGACGCCGAGTGGCTACGCCAATCACGGCGCCTGGGTATCGCAGTGGGCCAGGATGAACCACGGTCATAACCACGCGCCGAACTCGCACTCGGGTAAGTAACGGCTTCCTGATCCAGTCAGTCTGAAGAAGCCGGCGCCCTAGGCGCCGGCTTCTTCGTGGCGTATCAATGGATTACCTGAGGCGTTACCACCGACGCCCGGGAAGTCGCTTGGACACTGTCCATGGCGCACCGCCAGGCTTTGCCGACATGCGGCTTCTTCGAAACTGGCCCAAATGCCGACAGGGCCCCAGACCTTCTCGGGATAGATGGTCGATAGGCCAGTGGGTCAACGTCGGTAGCCGCCATGCCGACGAAAGAAGGCGGTCCGCAGCCGGAGATTCCAACATTGCGATCAGCCGTCACCTTCGCTGTCGTGCTGTTGCTGGCGGCCGCCGGACTCGCGATCCCGGCGAGGGCATTCGCAGCCGTCTCCACGGCGAAGGTCGTGATCATTGTCGGGCCGACAGAGAGCGTCACGTCGACGTATCGGGCGGACGGTGATCTCTTCTACGAGGAGGCGATCAAATACACCCCCAACGTCGTGAAGATCTACAGCCCGAACGCGACGTGGGCGGCAGTCAGCGCGGCGATGCAGGGTGCGTCCGTCGTCGTCTTCCTCGGCCACGGCGCGGGCTTCCCGAACCCGTACTCGACCACCCTGAACGCCTCGACCCAGGATGGTTTCGGTCTCAACGCCAGTGCCAACAATGGCGACAGCAACGCCGCGTACTACGGTGAGACCTACATCCGGAGCTCCGTGCACCTGGCCCCGAATGCCGTGGTCATCTTCAACCACGCCTGCTATGCGCCGGGTGCCGCGTCCGGTGTGCCCGATCCCACCCTGACCCAGGCCGAACAGCGGATCGACAACTACGCCTCAGGCTTCCTCGCGGCCGGTGCCGCGGCCGTCGTTGCCACGGACTACTACGGTGCCCAGTCCTACATCGATGCCCTCTTCACCACCCACCAGACGCTCGACTCGATGTGGCGGCATACCTCGGACGCGCAGGGCCACTTTTTCTCCTTCGCATCGACGCGCACGCCCGGGACGACCGACGAGTCCGATCCGACCACGACCTCAGCCGGTCCGGCATACCATCGCGCCCTGTCCGGCCACATCGGCACTACCACGACCAACGTGGTGAGCCCCCTGCCCGATACCACGCCACCGGCTGTCGCGGCGCCCGTCTCGCGCCTGTACGCCACGACGATGGGCTACACATCGCTCCCGGTCCGAACGAGCTGGTCGGCGAGTGACCCCAGTCGGGTCGCGGCCTACGGCCTCGAGCGTCTCGTATCAGGCTCGTGGATGGTCCAGACATTGGCGACGCATACAACGACAGCGATCAGCCAGTCGCTGACCTTCGGTTCGACGGCTCGCTACGAGGTTCGCGCGACCGACACGGTGGGCAACACCAGCAGCTGGGTCTCCGGCTCCTCGTTCGAGCCTCTGCTCACCCAGGAGTCCAGCTCGGCCGTGGCCTACTCAGGCACCTGGACCACCGTCTCGAGCAGCTACGCCTCCGGCGGCCACCTGCGCTACACGACCGTACGCGGCGCGTCGGCCACCTATGCCTTTACGGGCGCGAGCGTCGGATGGGTGGCCTACCACGGGCCGAACCGGGGCTCGGCCGCCGTCTATGTCGACGGCGTGTATCGGGCAACCATCAACCTGTACTCGGCCTCGTACTACTCCAAGCAGATCGTGTATGCGATCAACTGGGGGGCGAACGGGACACACACGATCAAGATCGTGGACCTCGGTACCGCCGGTCACCCGCGCGTCGACATCGACGCCTTCGTGCGGCTGTACAAGACGTAGGCTGCCCAGATCCGCGTCGATCGCAGGTCCTCGGTTCAAATCCGAGTGTCGGCTCCACCGTTTCCTGACGACGTCGTGGCCCTGCGATTCGGCGACAATGAACCGATGCAGGTCGACTCGACCTCGTTCGCGGGACGGGTCGCCCTCGTCACCGGGTGCGGCAGCCCAACCGGGATTGGCTTCGCCGCTGCCCGCCTCCTCGGGCGAGGCGGAGCCCACATCGCCGTTGCCTCGACCACGGATCGGATCCACGAGCGCGTCGCCGAACTGCGGGCCGAAGGGATTCAGGCGGACGGATATGTCAGCGACCTGATGGTCGAAGGCGCGGCAGCCGGGCTTGTCGCGAACGTGCTTGCGGCCAATGCGGGGCAGCTGGACATCCTCGTGAACAACGCCGGCATGGTCGCGCTCGGCATGCCTGAGGACTCGAGCACCGTCGCCGACATCGATCCGCTCGAATGGGATCGCTCCATCGCCCGCAATCTGCGGACGGCGTTCTCGGTCACCCAGGCTGCCCTGCCGGCCGTCGTGGCGAGCCGCCACGGCCGAATCATCTACGTGTCGTCCGTTACCGGGCCATTGGTCAGCAATCCCGAATCGGCCGCGTACGGCGCGGCCAAGGCGGGCGTGCTGGGCCTGATGCGCGGCCTGGCAATCGAGGTCGGGCGGACGGGATTGACCGTCAACGCCGTGCTTCCGGGCTGGATCGCCACGGGCTCGCAGACGCCTGAGGAGGCGATCGGCGGCGAGAACACGCCGCTCGGCCGATCAGGCACGCCCGCCGAGGTTGCCGCGGTCATCGCCTTCCTCGCCTCCGATGCAGCGAGCTACATCACCGGCCAGGGCATCGTCGTCGACGGCGGCAATACGATTCAGGAGTTCAAGGGCCCGTCAGCGTCGTGGTACTGATCCGATCCGCAGATCGGTCCCGGCCCTAGCTCGGTTCTCCCCGAGGTTGGTGACAATGCGGGCCTGGCACCGACCTGATCGTGCCGATCTCGCGATGTTGTTGCTTCCGCAACAACATCGGGTACCCTTGACGCGGCGGCACCCCGCTCATTCCATCCTGGGGTGAGCGGCGCCCGGAGCCCGCGGTGACAGATGACATTCAGCGATATCGGCCTTCTCATCCTCCGCATCGTCGTCGGCCTGACGATGGCCGGACACGGTGCACAGAAGGCGTTCGGCTGGTGGAAAGGCTCGGGTCGAGCCGGCTGGTACGCGGTCATGGTCCGGATGGGCTTTCGACCCGCGAATGCGTGGGGCCTCGTCTCGATCGGGGCCGAGCTCGTCGGCGGGATCCTGTTCGCGATCGGGCTCCTCACCCCGGTCGCCGCGATGGCGCTCATCGGCCAGTCCGTCGTGATCATCTTCAAGGCGCATTGGTCGAGGGGCTTCTGGGGCCGTGACGGCGGCTACGAGTTCCCGCTGAGCCTCGTCGCGGGGGTCGTCGCCATCATCGGGACCGGGGCCGGTGCGCTGTCGCTCGATTCCGCGCTCGGGCTCGACTACTCGGTCGTCGTCCGCGCCGCGCTCCTCGCGATCGGTGTTCTCGGCGGTGGCGCCGCGATCCTCGTCAGCCGGGTGGCACCGGCGGCGAGCTCAACGGAGGCATCGCGCTAGTCAAGCCTGGTCGCGGGCTCAAATCGGGGTGTCCAGGATCTGCGCCCGCTCGCGATCGGCGCTTGCGAGAGCCCTTCAGCTGATCGAGTAGGCGACCGTGACGGCGACACTGAGCTGCGGGAGCGCGACCCCGTCCGTCGTCGGGGCGGGGCTGCCGGGCGCCGTCGTCCCTTCCATCGGGACCGGCGGGTAGATCGGCCCGTAGTCCTGGACGGTCGTGCTGACGGAGAGGACGCCGGTGATCGAGACCCCGACGGTCTGGGCGGTGAAGTCGGCCTGTGCCTTCGCGTCAGCCAGCGCCGCGGCGAGTGCCTTCTTGATCGCGTCCGACCGGCCGGATCCATCTGCGGCGAGGTCGGCCTGGCCGACGCCGGTGACGACGATCGTGTGGTCGGGAGCGACGCCGGGCGAGCCCGGATAGCCGGGGTATGGGTAGGCGATCGCGCTGCCCGCAGTCCCGGTGAGAGCGCCGGGGCCCGAATCGACCCCTGAGCCCGCCGTGGGGGCACCGACGCTGGTGGGTCCGGTCGGGGCCGGAAGTGTGATCTGCGGGGTCACAGCCGCGTTCCCGCGAGCGAGGACCACACCGCCGCCGGCCAGCGCACCCACGATCAGGCCGAAGACGAGCGCGAACCCGATCGAGCGACGGGAGGTGGTCATCACCGTGTGTCTCCAATGCGTCTCACGACGGCCCAGGGAACGATCCCTTTCGGTCGTGTGGCGGCAGACGACGGCCAAGGGCGATCGGTTCCGCGTCGACGGTGTCGCCCGTGGCGGACCCATCCGTCGGGTGGGCCACCGATTGGCCGGTTCAGGCCGGAGCGATAGACTTCGGGTCCCGCTGAAGGTCTGCCAGGCTCCGTGTCCTCGCTTGGGCTTGCAACGCTGCTCGCCAGCTTCCTTGCGTCTGCCGTCGAGTTCGTCGAGGCAGTGACGATCGTGCTGGCGGTCGGCACAACGCGCCAGTGGCGCTCGACGCTCCTGGGAACCGGTGCGGCCGTTGCCCTCCTGGCAGGCCTCATCGCGATCTTCGGTACCGCGATCGCCGTCCTCGTTCCGATCGAGCTGCTGCGGCTCGTCGTGGGCGGCTTCCTGATCATCTACGGCCTGCAGTGGCTCACGAAGGCGATTCTCCGGGCCGGCGGCGCGAAGGCCAAGCACGACGAGGCGGCGATCTTCGAGCGCGAGATCGTCGCCCTCAAGGCCGAGCCGCCCGTCCCCGCCAGCGGAACAGACTGGATCAGCTTCACCGTAGCGTTCAAGGGCGTCCTCCTCGAAGGTCTCGAGGTGGTGTTCATCGTCGTCACCTTCGGGGCGTCGGCGGACCTGCTGGGGCCGGCTGCGCTCGGAGCCGTCACGGCGGCGGCCGTCGTGCTCTCGATCGCCGCGCTGGTTCGTCGGCCGCTCGCAGCGGTCCCGGAGAACGCCATGAAGTTCGCGGTCGGGCTCATGCTCGTGACCTTTGGGACCTTCTGGGCCGGCGAAGGCGTCGGCATTGACTGGCCCGCGGAAGACGCGTCGATCCTCGTCCTGCTGGTTGGCTATGTCGCGCTTTCGCTGGCGGGCACGTGGCTCGTTCGCGGGCGCCTCCGACGGATGCATCTCGCCGACGCCACCTCGTGAGCGGGAGCCGCTGATGAGCTGGCTGCGGCGATTCGGTCGGTTCTGGTACGACTTCCTGGTTGGCGATCGCTGGGAGCTGTTCGTTGGGCCGCTGGCGGCACTCGCCCTCGCCGGTGTCCTTGTTCGTGCGGGAATGACCGGCGCTGGGGTCGGGCTGGTGCTGTTCATCTCCGTGGCCGCGGTCGGTACGGTGAGCATCGCCGCGGCGCTGCGGTCCTAGCCGAACCAGGCCGAACGTCGAGCGATCCATGCAAGCCCTGCTCTTGACGCGGTATGGCGGTCCGGAAGCCGCCACGTTGACCGAAGTACCCCGGCCGGCGCCCCGAGCTGGGGAGCTTCTCGTTCGCGTCGTCGCGGCCGGGCTCAACCCGGTCGATTTCAAGATGCGCGCCGGGGAAATGAGGATGATCCGCAGGTACCGGCTGCCGATCGTGATGGGCAATGAGCTTTCTGGCGTCGTCGAGTCCCTGGGCGAGGGAGTGACGGGCTTCGCGATTGGGGACCGAGTGTTCGCCCGCGTGGACAAGAACGTCATGGGCGCCTTCGCCGAGTACGCCCTGGTCCGCGAGGACCATACGGCCCGCATGCCGGCCTCGCTGGACTTCCACGCAGCCGCGGCAGTTCCACTCGCGGGGCTCACGGCGCTGCAGGCGCTTCGTGATGAGCTGCAGGTGGCTGCCGGCCAGCGACTCTTCATCCCGGGCGGCGCTGGGGGAGTCGGCACGTTCGCGATCCAGATCGCCAAACACCTGGGGGCCTACGTCGCGACGACCGCCTCGGCGCGCGGCGAGGCGCTGGTGAAGCGCCTCGGCGCCGACCTCGTCATCGATTACACGCATGAGCGCTTCGAGGGCTCGCTGGAGGGTTACGACGCCGCCTTCGATCTGGTCGGCGGCGACACGCTCGCACGGTTGTGGACGGTTCTTCGGCCGGGCGGCCGCGTCGTCTCGATCGCCGGACCGCCCGAGCCCGAGACGGCACGCAAGGATCTCGGTCGAGGCCTCACGCTCGCTGCGGCCTTCTGGTTTGTCAGCTTGTCCACGCGGTTGCGTGCCGCCCGCCATCACGCAACGTATCGATACCTCTTCATGCACCCGAGCGGGGCGGACCTCGCCTACCTCGCCTCGTTGATTGACGCGAACGAGCTACGGGTCGTCGTCGATCGCGTCTTTCCCTTCGCGGAGGCCGAGACAGCGATGGCCTACCTCGAGACCGGCCGGGCCAAAGGCAAGGTCGTCCTGGCGCTCGACACTTCTACATAACGTCGCCGTTCTCGCTGCGTTCGGCGGGAACGTCCCCCGCAAGGAAGTAGTGATGGACGATCGATTGGCCACCGGCCAGCGCGTCGGCCCGTTCCTCGATCGCGGCGTCTGCGCCGGTCAGCCGGCCGCCATGCTGGCGCAGATGCGTATCCCATGAGGGAACCTCGAACACCTCGAGGAACTCCTGAGGGTCGGCGCCATCCCGGTAGAGCTGCCAATCCGACGCTCCGGTTCGTCGCCGGGACCGCTCGAGGTCGGCCATGGCGGCAATGAAGCCAGCGGAGTTCGCTGCGCGCACGGTGTACGCTGCGGTGACCAGGACTGGGCCTGCCTCTGCGTCCGGTTCGAAGGCGAGGGCCGCCTCGGGCCAAGAGACCACAGCGCTCCGATCGAGGCCAGAGACGTCCGGCAACCGCCACCGGCGGCCGGCAGCGGTGGTGCCGACCATGACGGCCGCGGCCCCGACGAAGGTGGCGGTCAGGCCGACCTGCCCGGCAACAACCCCCCAGATCGCGGCCCCGAGCGCCTGCGCCCCGAACAGCACGATCAGGTAGAACGCGAGACCGCGCGCGCGCACCCAGCCCGGCAGGAAGGTCTGCAGCGTCGCGTTGAGTGTCGAGAGGACGGTCAACCACGCCATCCCGGCGACAAACAGCACGGCGACGGCGACAGCGGCGAGCGGGACGAGGACGAGGGCCGCCATCGCGGCCCCGTAGGCAAGGCTCGCGAGCCCGAGCAGACGATCCTCGGAGATTCGTGCGTGCAGCCTGCCAAGCACGAACACGCCGCCAATCGCACCCAGGCCGAGCGCCGCGAGCAGCACCCCATAGCCAGCGGAATCGAGGTGCAGCTCGTCGGTGGCCACCAGCGGTAGCAGCGCCCAGATCGCGGTCGCCGGTAGGAGGAACAGGGCGGCCCGGATCAGGACCCGGCGCACGAATGGTGACCAGCGCACATAGCCGCTGCCGGCGTGCAACGCGGGCAGGAATCGCTCGCGCCGTGACGGAGCGTCCTCGCGGGTGACATGCGCCCACAGCAGGACACCCGTGAAGATCACAAACGATGCGGCGTTCAGAGCGAACACCGGCGCCACGCCGATCGCGGCGATGAGGATGCCCGCCAGCGCTGGGCCGACCGCGCGGCCCACGTTGACGCTCACCGAGCCAAGGACGGAAGCGGCCCGGATCTCCGTTCGGCGGACGAGATCGGGGATCATCGCCTGCCATGCCGGCGCGCTGATGCCGCTGCCCGCACCGCCCAGGAACGTCAGCCCGAGCAACACCATCGGCGTCAGCTGGCCGATTGCCGCCAAGACGGTGAGGATGATCCCGACGACCGCAAGAAACAGCTGCGTTGCGATGAGGAGCAGCCGTCGGTCGAAGACGTCGGCGAGGACGCCGGCCGGCAGGGCAAGCAGGACCACGGGCAGTGTGTCGGCCGTCTGCACGAGCGCGACCAGGATCGAATTGTTCGGCTGCGAGACCAGCAGCCACTGCGCACCAACGGTCTCCATCCAGTTCCCGATGTTGCTGAAGAGCACGGCAAACCAGAGCGCGCGAAAGACCGGGTTCGCAAGTGGCTGCCACGTGCCGGACGCTCGGAAGGTTGCGGTCGTCACCGCGTTGCTCACCCCCCTGCGTTGAACAAGCGGCCGACGGCAAACCCGATGGCCGCGGCCCCGAGACCGATGACGACCATCCGCGCGCCACTTGTGCGCCAGTCACCGACGAGGGTGACGGCCGAGTAGACACCGACCGCGAAGAGGGCACCGGCACTCAGTGCGATGGCCACGATCAAGGCCGGGGTCCGCTCGAGGAACAGGAATGGCACGAGTGGGATCAGGTGCCCGATCAGCGTGGCGATCCCGATGACGACCGCGGCGCGGAGGATGGCCTGCTTTCCAACCGGCTGGAGGTGCAACTCTTCGTTCATCATCGTCGCCAGCCAGGTTTCACGATTGGCCGTGATGGTCGAGACGACATCCTCGAGCAGCGGGCCGGTGAAGCCCTTGGCGGCGTAGATGTCGCGGATCTCCTGGCGCTCTGCCTCTGGCGACGCCGTGATCTCGGCCGCTTCGCGGGCCCGCTCGGCGAGGTAGTAGTCCCGTTCCGAGACCGAGGACGTGTAGCCGACGGCGCCCATCGAGATGGACTCGGTGATCGCGGCCGCGAAGCCGGCGACGATGAGTACGGTCTCCGAACCGCCGGCGGCGATGACCCCCAGGATGATGCCCAGAATGTTGACGAGGCCATCCTGCCCGCCGAGGATCACGTCCCGCAGCCAGTTCGTCTGTCGATGCTCCTCGCGAGGCGGCTCCGCACGCCTGACGGCACGCTCCGCCGTGGTTCGGACGACCCGACCGAGCCGAGTGGCTGGTCGCCCGCCTGGTTCGGCGGTCATCAATGGGATGCCGGATCGACCCGCGGTCGGCGGTATTGCCGGACGAGCGCGCCGATGTCATGGTCAGCGTCGTCGACAAGCGCCTGCCCGACGACCTCGCGAGCGAGCGCCGTCATCGGCACCCGGGCATCCTCCGGGTGGAACAGTTCAAGCGCCAGGTCGAGATCCTTGCGCAGGTCGTGCAGCGCGAACATCGTCGCCTGGAGCTCGCCCTCGACGTAGGCGGGGCGGCGCACCTCCAGGGACGGCACCATTCGCGCCAGGATCCAGAACACATCGGCCGGATCGAGACCGGCCGACTCGCCTGCCGATTGGAGTTCAGCGGCGCCGGCAGTGACGACGGCGAGCATGCTGTTGGCCACGAGCTTCGAACGAGCGCCGTTGCCGGGCCGGCCGACATGACGAACCGTGCCGAGGTGCTCGAGGATCGGCATGGAGCGCTCGACGTCGGCGCTGTCGCCGCCAATCAGGATCGCGGCCTCCCCGCGCTCGACGATCGGTGGCGCGCCCACGATCGTCGCATCCACGATGTGCGAGCCCGCAGCGGCGACGAACGGCCTGAGCTCCGCCTCGACATCGGGCCCTGCTGTGCTCATCTCGATGAAGAGCTGGCCGTGGGCCGAGGCGAGAGCACCGCCCGGTCCAAGGTAGGTCGCTCGCACTGCCTCCGGGCCGGTCAGGCTGCTCATCACGAACTCGGCCTCGCGCGCGGCCTCGGCGGGCGAGGCGGCGACCCGGCCCACCCCGAGGGCGGTCGCGCGTTCGGCGGTCCGGTCCCAGAGCGTCAGCTCTGCGCCCGCGGCGGCCAGCCGTCGAGCAATCGCGGAACCCATCTTGCCGGTACCGAGCACCGCGATCCGAGTCGCCATTTCGGACCCTTCGCTATGCCTTGCTGGACCGGGCCCAGAGGTTGATCCCGCCATCGACCGCGAACCTGTCGATCTCCGTCAGCTCATCCCGTGTGAACGCGAGCTGGTCGAGCGCTGCCAGGCTGTCGTCGAGCTGTTCGACCGAGCTCGCCCCGATGAGCGCCGAGGCGACGCGCTGGTCGCGCAGCGTCCACGCGATCGCCATCTGGGCGAGGGTCTGGCCGCGTCCCCGCGCGATGTCGCGCAGACCGCGGGCGTTGGCGAGGTTCGCCGCCGAGAGGAGCTCCTGCCGGAATGAGCCTCCGCGCGCCGCGCGCGAATCGGCTGGCACGCCGTCGAGGTAACGATCCGTGAGCAGGCCCTGCGCCAGCGGTGAGAACGCGATCGCGCCGACCGATTCATCGCCCAGGGCATCGAGCAGCTCCGGCTCGATCCAGCGATTGAGCATCGAGTAGGACGGCTGGTGGATCGTGAGCGGCGAGCCGAGTGCGCGAAGGATCGCTGCGGCCTCTCGCGTCCGCTGCGCCGAGTAGGAGGAAATCCCGACATATAACGCCTTGCCCTGGCGCACTGCTGTGTCGAGCGCGCCCATCGTCTCGTCGAGCGGTGTGTCCGGATCGAACCGGTGCGAGTAGAAGATGTCGACGTAGTCGAGGCCGAGGCGCCTGAGACTCTGATCGAGGCTGGCCAGCAGGTACTTGCGCGACCCGCCGTCGCCGTACGGGCCCGGCCACATGTCGTAGCCCGCCTTGGTCGAGATGATGAGCTCGTCGCGGTACGGGCGCAGGTCGGAGGCCAGGATGCGCCCGAAGTTGGCCTCCGCGGACCCATTGGGCGGACCGTAGTTGTTGCCGAAATCGAAGTGCGTGATCCCGCGGTCGAAGGCGTGCCGGACGATCGCCCGCTGGGTCGCCATCGGCCGATCATCACCGAAGTTCTGCCAGAGCCCGAGCGAGATCGCCGGGAGGCGGAGGCCGCTGGCGCCCACCCGTCGATACGGCATGCGGTCGTATCGATCCGGAGCAGCCAGCTGCGTCGACGTCCCCGGGCCCGGCGTCGGTGCCATGACCGTCCTCCGATCGCGCTTCGCGTGGTCGTTGGCAAACCCTACACCGTGCATGTGCAGCGGCGCATCATCCGGAGACCGCAGTCGATTCATTTCGTGGCAGATCTGAACCGAAAGGTTGAGCCCGGCGAGACGATCCACGTGTCGCTCACGGATGATCTCGCAGGGATGCTTCTCGACGCCACCGACGAACCTGTTACGACGGCCACCGATTGTGTGTGGGGACGCTCCAGGCGAGCGGGTTCGCATCAGGCTCGTACACCTTGGACTGCAAGGTCGGCTCCGAACTCCTCGCCCACGGCCAGTTCACGGTCGTGGCGCCCGCCTCTCCTGCGAATTGAGGGCTCCGCCCCGAAGGCACTCGCGTGCAGATATTCGCCGCGGCGACAGGAAGATAGCGGTGAGTCCGGTTGGTCGTGGGATCGCCGTGCGTCGGGACTGCCTCCCATTCGTAAACACCAGGTCCTCGGTTCGAATCCGAGTGTCGGCTCCAACGATCCACCAGCCCTCAGCCAAAAGGCGTGGCGGCGTTTTCATTCCCGGCTAGAGCGTAGCGACGGTAAAGCCGCTGATGCCCTGGCCAGTGGTATCACCAGGATTAGCGTCGTTCTGGAAGAAGTAGAGGGGCTTGCCCCTGTAGGTGACCTGAACACTCCCGTCGGGGCGGGTGATGCTTCCGAACGCGCCCGTTGCACCAGGAGGGGCGACGATCTTCGCGCCGGCCGCGATGACGAGCGGTGGCCAGGCCGTGGCACAAGCGTCAAGGCAGGTGGACGCCGTCGCACTGTCCCCGGCGTGGACGTAGAGCACTCGGCCGTTGCCGACCTCCAACACCTGTCCGAGGCTGGTCACGAAGATGCCGATCAGCGGCGGGTTGTTCGACTGAACCGATGGCGCACTCGATGGATTGACATTGACGCTCGCTTCGGCGGCGCTGGGCGCAGGGCTGGCGCCGGCCGGTACTGGACTGGGGCTACCGGCGCACGCCCCGACCAGGGCGGCGATCAGAACGAGCCCTGCTGTCGTGCCGGCGAAGCGGCGAAATGACGGACCGGACATCATCTGCGTCTCCTGGATACGTTGGCGGCCATCATGTTCGAATCTTCGTAAACAGTAGGTCCTCGGTCCAAGTCCGAGTGTCGGCTCCAGACTTCCCGCACGAACGGATCGGATCCGGATGCCGATCTGGACGGGTCCTCGGGAGCCGTTGCGGTGCATCCGCGGGACGCCCATCCCCCTCCTCCGTGCGAGACTTGTCGCCGTGCATGACGGCGCAGCCGCGAACAACGGCGCAGCCGCGACGAACGCGCCTCAGGAACTGCCGACCGGCACGGTCACGTTCCTCTTCACCGACATCGAAGGCTCGACGCGGCTGTTGCAATCGCTCGGCGACGCCTATCCCGGCGTCCTTGAAGAACACGCGCGCCGGATGCGCTCGGCCATCCGCGAACACGGCGGAACCGAGGTTTCGACGGAGGGCGATGCGTTCTTCGCCGTATTCCCCTCCCCGGCGGCCGCGGTCGCCGCGGCGGTTGCGGCCCAGCGCTCCCTCGTCGAGCCGATCGCCGGCAGCGACGCGCCGATTCGCGTCCGCATGGGACTGCACACCGGGGAGGGACACCTCGGCGGCGACAATTACGCCGGACTCGACGTCCATCGGGCAGCTCGGATTGCTGCGGCGGCGCACGGCGGCCAGGTCGTCCTGTCGGACACGACGCGCGTGCTCGTCGAGCGCGCCCTGCCGGACGGCGTCACGATCCGCGACCTCGGCGAGCACCGGCTGAAGGATCTCGACGCGCCGGAACACATCCACCAGCTCGAGATCGGGGGCCTCGCGGGCGACTTTCCGCCGCTGCGCGCGCGCAGGCCAGGCAATATCGCGCCATCGGCCACGTCCTTCGTCGGTCGCGCCCGCGAAATCGCGGCCGTGTCCGACCTCGTCGAACAGGCGCGCGTCGTCACGCTGACGGGGCCCGGAGGAACGGGGAAGACGCGCCTGTCGCTCGAGGTCGCGCGCCGCATCGGCGACCAGTTCGCAGATGGCGCCTTCTTCGTCGAGCTCGACGTCATTCGCGAACCGGACCTGCTGTCATCCGCGATCGCCCGGGCCCTCGAGCTCGGCAAGCAGAACGAGGATGTCGCCACCGCCCTCAAAGCGTGGCTACGCGACCGCCGTCTGCTGCTCGTCCTCGACAACTTCGAGCACATCGTCGCGGCGGCGCCGATCGTGGCGGCGCTCGTGCAAGCGGCCCCCGACCTGCGCATCCTCGTGACGAGTCGCGCACCGTTGCGCATCTACGGTGAGCAGGAATATCCCGTCCCGCCGCTGAGCATGCCGGACCTCGCGCACCTTCCGAGCACCGACGAGCTCGGCCAGTACGAAGCGGTTGCGCTGTTCATCGCCCGTGCCCGTGCGATTCGCCCCGACTTCGCGATCACCGCCGCGAATGCCCCGGCCGTGGCCGAGCTGTGCGCGCGACTCGACGGCCTGCCGCTGGCGCTCGAGCTCGCCGCGGCCCGCGTCAAGCTCCTCTCGCCCGAGGCGATCCTGCGCAGGATGTCGGCGCGCCTCGACGTGCTCTCGGCGGGTTCGGTCAACCTGCCCGCGCGCCAGCGAACGCTGCGCGGGGCAATCGCCTGGAGTTACGACCTACTTGGGGAGCCCGCCCGCCGCCTGCTCGAACGCCTCTCGGTCTTCGCCGGTGGAAGCGATCTCGACGCGATCGAACGGGTGTGCGACCCCGACGCCGAGCTCGGCATCGACCTCCTCGACGGATTGACCGTGCTCGTCGACAACAGCCTCGTTCGGCAGGCCGAGATCGACGGAGAGGCGCGCTCCAGCCTCCTCGAAACCATCCGCGAGTTCGCGCTCGAGCGGCTCAGGGAGCGGGGCGAGCATGCCGTCATCAGCGAACGACACGCGGCCTGGGTCATCGACCTGTGCGAGGCCGCCGAGGAGGGTCTCTCGTTCGGGGACGAGACAACATTTCAGCGGATCGAAACCGACTACGCGAACGTTCAGGCCGCCCTGCGCTGGGCGCTGGACGCCGACGCCGCGGCGGCGGCCCTCCGGATCGTCGCCGCGATCTGGCGCTATTGGCAACGGGCCGGCCTGGTCGAGGAAGGCCGATGGTGGACGACAGAGGCGATGCGCCTGTCGGGCGCGTCCGATCGGACTTCCCTCCGCGGCAGGGCCCTGGCGGCGCTCGGCTCCCTCGCCTACTGGGGCGGCGATCAAGCGGGAACGCGCGCTGCGTACGAGGAAAGCCTCGCGGTCTCCCGCGACGCCGGAGACGAGCCGGGCATTGCGCGCGGCGTCTTCAACCTCGCGTTCGCAGAGACGATGGACGGTCATCTCGACCGCGCGACGACCCTGATGACGGACGCGGTCGAACGGTTCCGGGCGATCGGCAATCGGCATTGGGTGCTCGAAGCCACGGCCAGCCTCGGATTTCTCGAGACGCTGACCGGCGACTTCGATGCGGCGGAAGCGCACATTCGCGAGACGATCGACCTGAGCGACCCCGGCAGCGTTCGCATCGCCGTCGCGTGGACCATGCTCGTGCAGCTCGAACGGAAACGCGGGAACTGGGGCGCGGCGCGGTCCGCTACCGCGGAGGCATTTCGCCTGCTGCTCGACACCCGCGACCGAACGCTGTCCGTGGGGCTGGCCGAGATGCGCGGTGCGCTCGAGGTCGATGCAGGGAACGTCGAGCTGGGCCTGCTGATCTACGCGGCGGCGGAGGCGATGCGCCAGCGAACCGGTGGCGGGCCGCCACCGTCGGTCCCTGGCATCGGCGACGTCATCGGCGATGCCCGGCGAGCTCTGGGCGACGGAGTGACGGACGGCATCCTGCGCCGCGCGGCCATGCTGAGCGACGACGAGGTCATCACCATGGCCGCGGACGTCAACGTGGCGGACGTCCCCCCGGCCTAGCTCGGTTCTTTTTCCCGGGAAGCTTCAGGCCAACCTGGGGCACGGCCTCGGCTGCTCTAGAGTGTCCCGCACAGGCAGGCGTTGGAGTGAGGGCGAGAGGGTGCATACCCACGACCGGGGTTCGGTTCGCACGGTCGTGGCGGGCGTCGTTGCCGCACTGTTCATTGCCGCCTGTCAACCGCAGGCATCGCCGAGCGTCAGCTCCGTGCCGTTTCCATCCGTCTCCCAGCCGTCCGCCGCGGCACAAGTCACGAACGCGCCGGTGCCGAGCCTGGGTCCGCTGGCGAGCCTGGCACCGCCTTCGGTCGACCTTAGCAACGTGCCCGCCAAGGTCCATGTCGCAGCGGCGGAGGCGACGGCAACGTGGATCGGGCCAGCCGGCGGGACGCTGTCAACTACGTCCTCGGACGGAACGATGTACTCGCTCGCAGTCCCCGTCGATGCAGTGATCGGCCCGACACCGATGACCATGACGCCGATCACGTCCGTCGACGCACTGGGCTTCTCGGGAGGCTTGGCCGGCGCGGTGTTCCTGCAACCGGCGGGCCTGGCGCTCGCCATCCCGGCAACGCTGACCATCACGACCAACCGGACGGCACCCGCGGGGACGGAGCTCGTCGGCTTCGATGTCGCCGATGACGGCACGACGACCGATCTCGTGCCGGCCGCCGGCTCGAGCTCGGTGATCTCGGTCCTCGTCCTGCACTTCAGCGCTCCAGGCGCGGCATTCGGGACCACGCAGGACCTCGCCCAGCTCGGCGCTTCACAGAGCGCGGGCATGGCCACGCGGCTCAGCGAGCTGCTGGCCCTGCCGACACCGTGGGATGCGACGGATCGGCTCCAGGCGGACGTCATCATCACGGCGACCTGGGCCTCGATCATGGAGCCCGAGCTGCGACACCCGACGGACGACGCAGGCCTGTTGGCGACGATCCGCGATTGGCGCACGTTCATCCTCATGCTCAACCTCGACACGCACGCCGGCGACCCCGCGGCCGCCATCGCGGACGGCGTGCAGTACGCCGGCTCCCGGTCGCGCTACCAGGTCGACTACCTGGACGGCCAGCTGCTCCTCGGCAACGAGATCGCCGCTGCGCTCGACGGCAACACGTCCCTGTGCAACCAGTCGCACGACCTGAAGGCGCTGGCGAACATCACGTTCTGGGCAGGTCTCGGGGTCCAATACGATCCAAGCTCACGCGATTGGAATGCGTTGGCCGGCGGCTGCGCGAAGATCGTCGTCGCCACGTTCAACCCGGCGTCGAACCTGCGGGCCGGCGGGTCGGACAGCCTGCAGCTGGTGTTCATGCTGGAGTTCGGTGACGGGACGCGGCTGCCGGGCGACTTTGCCGTGACCATGGTGGGCAGTGGCTTCACGTTCGCGAGCACCGGCAACGCGAACCTGAGCGCCGGCGCTGCCACGGGCACGACGCTGACCGCGGGCGTGTTCGCCTCGGCAACCCCGCCCTACGTCCTGACGGCTTCGGCGTGCTGGTTCCTCGACGGCCTCGCCAGAAACCTGTGCAGTCCGCAGTCCTCGCTGCATTTCGGCGTCCAACCCACGGCGCAGGCCACCCAACCAACGCTCGGCGCGTACATCCAGGTCGAAAGCTTCGGCAACGTTCCGATGGTCGGCGTCTGCCAGACGGTCCCGATCTGGTTCGGGGTCGGGCACACGGGGCCGAACGGGGTGCAGTTCTCCCTCGTGACCCAGGCGGATTTCACGATCACCGGTGCCGGCTCGCTCGACCCAGGCCCGCAGCAGCACGACTCGCAACGGATATTCCGCGCAGGAAGCGCGGCGGGCTCCGCGACGATCACGGGCAACGGGTACGTGATCGACCCGAGCAAGACGGTGAGTGCGACATTGACGATGACGATCGATCCCCTCGTGGGGACCTATCGAGATCCGTCGACGAACGAGCAGGTCCTCGTGCTGCCCGGGTCGGCCACAGGCAGCCCCGAGCCGGTCGGCACCTACGTTTTGGTGGTGTCGGGGCTCCCTGTCACGTTCGTTGTCGCCGCGGCCGGGTCCTCGTTCCAGGCCAGTGAAGGGGGCCACGACATCGACCTCAGCATCGATGCGGGCGCAGCCACGGGCACGATCGATGGCCGGCCCGTAGCCCTCCCCCGGGTCTGTGCGCCCTAGCGGAAAGCGGTCCGGCGCCGGGATTGTCGATGGCGGCTGTTCGCGAGGCCGTCAGCTCTTCGGGAACCCCTCTGACGCCGCGTCGTTGTAGCGATCCTTGGCGGCCGTCTCCGCCTCTTGGGCCTCATCGACGGCGTGGTTCGCCTCGACCTTGTCACCGATCGCGATGGCACTGAGCAGTCGGGCAGCCTCAGCGGTGTGCTTCGCCGCCTCCTTCGCACGGTCGGAGGCGGACTTGGCGCGCTCGGCGGCCTCCTGGGCCGCATCGGCGGCCGCCTCGGTCGCTGCCGCTGCTGCTTCGGCGGCCGTTGCTGTCTTCAGCGCGAGCGCGGCGATGGTCGCGGCGGTCTTCGACGCGGCCGTGTCCCGCTCTGCCGCGCGCCAGTCGCCGAGGAGCTCCGCCGCCGAATGATGAGCGGCACGCTTGTCTTCCGCCACGCCGAACCTGGTCCTCCCTGATCGCAATCCGGAGCCGAACCCCGGCGGCGGTTGGTTCTGTCGCCCAATCGAAACATTCGGCACGCTCGTCTGTACCGCAGCGTACGTGATGTCGTCTGTACTCTACCGGACATACGGGAGTTGCATGCGGCGTGACGAGAGAGTCGATTACTGGCGATCCGGACGTCGACCCGCGACGGAATTACCTGCTGCGCACGCTCTCTGCCAGCGAGTACGACCGCCTCCGGCCCTCCCTCGAGCCGGTGAACCTGTCCCGGCCAACCGAGATCGAGGCTGCTAACGAACCCGTCAGGTTCGTCTACTTTCCGACGAGCGGCGTCGCCTCGATCGTTGCCATCGGCGAGGGCGGCGAGTCGGTCGACACGGCGATGGTCGGACGCGAGGGGATGACCGGGCTGGCCGTGTTCCTGGGGACGGATCAGTCCCCGGTCCGGACGATCGTCCAGGTACCAATGACAGGCGTGCGAATGGACGCGGACTCGCTGCGCGCAGAGATCGTCCGCGGCGGCATGCTCGTGCGGCTCCTCCAGCGACACACGCAGGTCGTCATGATCACGATGGCGCAGCTCATCCTGTGCAATCGGACCCATCGCCTGGATCAACGCGCCGCACGCTGGCTGCTCCAGGTTGACGATCGAGTCGATGGGCGCCCATTCGGGGTCACCCAGGAGTTCCTGGCGCAGATGATCGGGGTACAGCGTCCGGCGCTGTCGGTCGCCATGCGCCAGTTCAAGGACGATGGTCTCGTCCGCTACTCGCGGGGCCAGATCAGCATCCTGAACCGCAACGGTCTTGCGACCAGGTCGTGCACCTGCATCAAGGTCATCGCTGCCGAGGCCAAGCGCCTGGAGCTCCTTGAAGGAGCCACTGCGGAGCGAGGATGAGGGCAACGGCCCGCGTGCGCCCAGCTCGTTCAAATTCGGCGATGATTCGGCGATGACGAACGTGCATTTCGACGACGCGCGCTGGCCGGACCTTCCCTGGCGCGAGTGGGAGCCGACCGTCACGACGGTCCACCACTGGCTCCAGGTCGTCGGGCGTGTCCGGATGGTCCTGACGCCGCGCCAGCCGCACTGGGGCCACGCCGTGCTCGAAGTGTCGTCCCGCGGCATCAGCACGAGGACGATCCCGTATGTCTCGCGGCCGTTCTCGATCGATGTCGACTTCGTCGACCACCACCTCAAGGTGATCGAGGACGGCGCCGTGGCGTTCGTGCTGCCGCTCCTCCCGATGTCGGTTGCGCGGTTCTACGCCGCGCTGATGGCCGGCGTGGCCGACCTCGGGATCGAGGTCCGGATCCCGACCGCGCCCGCCGAGAACCCGACCGGCACGCCACTCGATCAGGACGAGGAGCACGCCTCCTACGAACCCGAGCACGCGCTTCGGATGTGGCAGGGCTTCGCTGCCGCGGAGCGTGCCCTGCAGGCGTTCCGGCAGCGGAGCGGTGACGGCTGGACGCCGCCGCGGCTCTTCTGGGGTAGCCTCGACCTGGCGACGTCCCGGTACGACGCAGACCCTGTAATCGAGCACGCCGCGGGTTGGTGGCCGACAAGCCCGACGCTCGGGCCCGCGTTCTACGCCTATACGAAGCCGGAGCCGGAGGGCTATCGGACGGCACCGCTCGAGCCGGCCGGGGCAACATTCGATGAGACGCTCGGCGAGTTCATCCTGACCTCGGAAGCGGCGCTGCGAGCGCCGGATGACGACGACGCCGTCCTGCGGTTCCTCCTGGCGACCGCGGCGGCCGGGGGCGGGGCGTAGATGGCGTCCCTCGGACCGATCATGCAGATCCTCGTGCCGGTCGCCGACGTCGATCGGGCGGCGGCCTTCTACGCCGACGTCCTCGAGCTGCCGCTGCTGTTCCGCTTTCCGGGCAACGCCTTCTTCGATGCGCACGGCGTTCGGCTGTATCTCGCCCGTCCCACCGAGGATGGCTACACCGGCCCGGCCACGCTCTACTTCCGCGTCGAAAGCGTCAGTGACACGTTCGATCGACTGGTCGCGCGTGGGGCGTCGGTCCGGGAGCGGCCGGAGATCACCCATCGCGACGCGGACTACGACCTGTGGCTCGCCTTCGTGAGCGACCTCGACGGCAACAACATCGGGCTCATGCGCGAGGCGCCGAAGGGCCTCGAGCGCGGCTAGCGAGCTGCGCTAGACCGGCCGCGGCGCGGTGCGCGCGGCTCCCGGGTCACCAGACTCATCGGCCGCGCCGTCTGCCTCCTCGGCTCCCGCCGGGTCGACGCGAACGGGCGTCTCTCGATCCTGGAAGCGATGCAGGACGACCGTGATCGCGGCGACGATCGGCACCGAGACGACGGCGCCGAGGATCCCGCCGGCGGCACTGCCGATGAGCAGGCTCAGCAGGACGAGGAACGGCGACAGGCCGACGCTGTTGCGCATGACGGCCGGCACCAGCACGTTGCCCTCGATGATCTGGAGCACCAGGTACACACCCATCGTGATGAGCGTCGTCTGCGGCGAGACCGTCGTCGCAATGAGCACGGCCGGCACGGCGCCGATAAACGGTCCCACGATCGGGATGACCTCGGCCAGCGCTGCGATGAGGGCGAGGAGCAGCGGTGCCGGCAATCCGATCACGCTGTACGCGACCGCGGTCGCCGCGCCGATCGACGCCATCAGGATCAGCTCGCCTCGCGCCCATGACCCGAGCTTCGACTCGACCTCGTTCCAGGCGTCGCGGATGCCCGCGCGCCGGTCCGGCGGCAGGAAGGCGAGCGCGTAGCGCTGGAGCCGCGGCCGTTCGGTGAGCCAGAAGAACACGAGGAACAGCAGCGTGACCACCGCGGCGGCGGCAGAGCCGACGACGATCGAGACGTCCACGACGCTCTTCGCGTCCGGCGGCGCCGTCTTCGTGAACGGCGCCTCGGCAGCATCGAGCAGGGCGCCGAGGCCCTGCGCGAGCGCCTCTGGTCGAAGGTTGCTGCTCCAGGTTCGTGCCTGATCCAGGAACGCGGGCAGCCGCTGGAGCGCGGCGCTGATCTGGACGAGTGCGGCCGGCACGACGAAGACGGCAATCCCGACGACCAGCGCCAGGAACACGGCGTAGACGATGAGGATCGCCGGTCCACGGCTGATCCCCGTCCTCGCCCGGATCCGGCCCACGAGCGGCTCCAGGGCCGCGCCCAGTAGGACCGCAATGAAGACGAGGAGCACGACGTCGCGCGCCGCAACGAACAGGCCGGCCACCAGGAGCACGGCGCCGACGCCCATGGCGAGACCGGCGCCGCGCGCGACCCAACTCACGGCTTCGGCGCGCATTGGCGCAATGGTCGACGGCAGCGACCCGCACGCAAACGTTCGCCAGGCGCGGGAGCATTGCAGTTGCGTCGCGGCGCTCGCGACGCTCGCGACGCGCGGGCGTCAGTTCGGGCGCGCGGCTCCCGGCGCCACCTCGGCGAGACGCCGCCGGAGGAACGTGCGCTCCACCTCGTTCGAGGTCTGCTCGAGCGCGAGGTTGTATGCCGCCGTCGCCTCGCCGCGCCGGCCCAGCCGGCGCAGCAGGTCGGCGCGGGCCGAGTGGAAGTACGGATACGCCGCCAGTCGCTCATCGCCGGCGAGGGCGTCCAGCCGTTCGAGGCCGGCCGCCGGACCATTGGCCATCGCGATCGCGACCGCCCGATTCAGCTCGACGACCGGCGATGGCGCAAAGTCCATGAGTCGCCCGTAGAGCGCCACGATCTCGCGCCAATCCGTGTCGACTGGCTTGGAGGCCCCGTCGTGGAGGGCAGCGATCGCGGCCTGGACCTGGTAGGCACCGGGGCGCCCCACGCGCAGGGCGCGATCCAGCACGACCTGGCCCTCCTCGATCTCGGCGCGATCCCAGCGCGATCGATCCTGGTCCTCGAGGAGGACGAGATCGCCGGCCGCGTCCGTGCGTGCCTCGCGACGCGCGTCGTGCAGGAGCAGGAGCGCGAGCAGGCCGAGGGCCTCGGGCTCGTCGGGCATGAGCTCGGCCAGGATCCGTGCCAGCCGGATCGCCTCGGCGGACAGCTCGCGCCGGACGAGCGCCTCGCCCGCGGTGGCGCTGTAGCCCTCGTTGAAGATCAAGTAGAGCACCCGCAGGACCGCGTCGAGCCGCTCCGGCAGGACGTGCGCGGGCGGGACCCGATACGGGATCCCGGCGTCGCGGATCTTCTTCTTCGCCCGCACGAGGCGCTGGGCGAGCGTCACCTCGGGGACCAGGAAGGCTCGAGCGATCTCGGGCGTGCTGAGGCCGCCGAGGGTGCGCAGCGTGAGCGCGACTCGCGCCTCCGGCGCCAGGGCCGGGTGGCAGCAGGTGAAGATCAGGCGCAGGCGATCGTCGATCGCGTCCACGTCGCTGCCCTCCTCTCCTTCGGCGTTGTCGCCGACCGAGGCGTCGATCTCGGCCTCGCGCTGGAGGACCTCGGTCTTCTCGGCCAGCCGACGGCGTCGCCGGATCCGATCGATCGCGGCGTTGCGCGCGGTCGTGGTGATCCAGGCCGCGGGGTTGCGCGGGGCGCCGTCGACCGGCCACACCTCGAGCGCCTTTGCGAACGCATCCTGGACCGCCTCCTCGGCGAGGTCGAAGTCGCCCAGCACGCGGATCAGCGTCGCCACGACGCGACCCGATTCCTCCCGGAACAGGCGGTCGACGAGCTCGCTGGTGCCGCGTCCGTCGGTCAAACGGGCTCGTTCAGGCGTCGCCGCCCGTCGGGTACTCCCAGATGGGGCGCACCTCGATGGAACCGTAGGTCGCCGCCGGCACGCCGGCCGCGAGCTCCAGCGCCTCGTCCAGGTCTGCCGCTTCGATCAGGTAGAAGCCGCCGAGGGCCTCCTTGGTCTCCGCGAACGGCCCGTCGGTCGTCATCGTCTGGCCGTCCCGGATTCGGACCGTCGTCGCCGCCGTCACCGGCTGGAGCGCCTCGCCGCCCAGGAAGTGGCCGCGATCCTTGAGCATCGTCGTGTAGGCGTTGTAGGCCGCCGTCGTGGCCGCGCGCTGGTCGGCCGGCATCGGCTCGGCGGGGGGATTGGCGGAGTTCTGCTCGTAGATCAGGATCAGGTAGCGCATGGACGTCCTCCTGGTGCGGCGGATTCGCCGTGGTCGAAAGATCGACGAACACCGCGACCCTGAATCGACAGCACGCTAGCATCCGGCTCGATGACGGGACTGACGGACGCTCCGGCTGATCTGCCAGCGAGGCTCGGTCACGTCTACTGGATCGGCGGCGCTACTGATTCCGGCAAGACGTCCGTCGCCCGTGGGCTTGCGACACGGCGCGACATCCAGACCTATCACCTCGACCTCTTCGACGGGCAGGAGCCGCCGGGTCACTGGGCTCGACGAGACCCGACCCGCCACCCGGCAATGTCTGCGACCCGAGTCGACGACCCCGACTGGATGTGGGTTGACACGACACCAGAGCGCCTGGTCGAAGCGTGGCTGCGAACGGCCCCGGAGCGATTCTCACTGGCAATCGAAGACCTCCTCGCCCTCCCGACACAGCCGCCGATCGTGGCGGAGGGCTACGGCTTCATGCCGGATCTTGTCGAGCCGTTGCTCCAATCGCACCAGCACGCGATCTGGCTCATCTCGACGGAGGAGTTCAAACGAGCGTCGTACGCCCGTCGCGGGAAGGGCACGTTCGCCGACACGACCGATCCGGATCGGGCACGCCGCAACCACGTCGGGCGCGACATCGTGCTGGCGGAGGTCAATCGGCAGCAGGCGATCCAGCTTGGGCTCACTGCGGTCGACGTCGATGGGAAACTTGGCCTCGACGGGATCGTGGACCTCGTGGTTGAGCACTTCGGATGGGGCGACTAGGCATGCCGAAGGAGCAGGAGATTCTCCGGATCGGAGATCACGACGTCGTGATCACCAATCCGGGCAAGGTCTTCTTCGAGGCGATCGGGGCGACCAAGCTCGACCTCGTGCGCTACTACCTCGCGGTGGCACCCGGAGCGCTGACCGGCGCCGGCGGCCGCCCGATGGCCCTGAAGCGGTTCGTCAACGGCGCCGCGGGCGAGGCGTTCTTCCAGAAGCGGGCGCCGGACAACCGGCCGGAGTGGCTGCGCACGGTCACCCTGTCGTTCCCGTCCGGCCGGACGGCCGACGAGATCGTCGTCGACGACGCGGCGGGGCTCGCCTGGATCGTCAATCTCGGCTGTCTCGACCTGAACCCGCACCCCGTCCGGGCGGACGACCTCGACCATCCCGACGAGCTGCGCGTCGATCTCGACCCCGTGCCCGGGGTCGGCTGGTCGCAGATCCGCGACGTCGCGATGGTCACCAAGGAGTCCCTGGAGTCGGTGGGCCTGGTCGGCTGGCCGAAGACGTCCGGATCGCGCGGCATCCACGTCAACGTGCGCATCGAGCGCAACTGGACATACCCGGAGGTGCGGCGGGCGGCGCTCGCGATCGCCCGGGACGTGGAGCGGCGGGCGCCTTCGATCGCCACCTCGAAGTGGTGGAAGGA
>DHWF01000028.1:99117-146030 GCA_002413045.1 Chloroflexi bacterium UBA5189 | reverse complement strand
ACCAGAACGCGAAGGACCGGACGGTCGCGTCCGCCTACTCCGTTCGACCGCTGCCGGACGCGCGCGTCTCCACGCCGCTGTCGTGGGACGAGCTGCCGACCGCCGAGGCGAAGGCGTTCACGATCGCGACGGTGCCGGCGCGCTTCGCGTCGATCGGCGATCCCGGCGGCGGGATCGACGATGCGGTGGGGTCGCTGGACGCGCTGCTGGAGCTGTCCCGGCAGGACGACGCGGAAGGCTTGGGCGACGCGCCGTGGCCGCCCAACTACCGCAAGCAGGAGGGCGAGCCGCCGCGGGTCCAGCCGTCACGCCAAAGGCGCGCCACGGCCGACTACGACACCCCGGAAGCGGAGGCGGAGCGCGAGAAGAACCGCATGGCGATGGAGAAGCGCTTCAGCGCCGAGATCGAGCGACGCGCCGCGGCGAAGGCGGCTGGTGACGGGCCGGCAGCGACCCGGCCAACGCCGACCGGTCGGCGCCGCACAAATGTTCCTGTTATCGAGATCTCCCGCGCCAAGTCAAAGGACGAGGCGCTCGAGGGCCTCGAGCGCTGGAAGGTCCGCCATCCCGCTGCTGCGGCCGCGCTCGACGTCGCCGACGTCCTGGTCGATGGCATGCGTGGCCGCTCCTCGCTCTGGCATCGGGTCCGCGTGAATCTCACCCACGTGCCGGAGGCAGATCGGCCGCCCCAGGAAGCCCTCGACCCCGACTACGACCCGTGGGCCGAGTACGCCTTCCCCGACCGAGCCGGCCAGCTCGAGCGCGCGCCGCGCCGACGCGCGCCCGAACGCTGATCGGTTTGGCTCAGGCGGTCGCCTTAGTGCGCCAGAAGAAGAGCAGCGAGATCACGATGTAGACGTGGACCACCACGAGGACGATCACGAACAGGCCGCCGCTCGATGAATTCGCGGAACCGGTCAGGCCCAGGAGCCAGAACAGCCCGCTCAGGACGCCGACGATGATCCCCATCACGCGGCCCCAGCCCTTGAATCGCAGGACGCCGATGGCGCCGATGATGTAGACGAGGCTGTAGGCGATCACGATGACGCCGAGGAACACAAACACGCCGGCGAGCACGTCGGCGGCGTTCGTGCCCGCCGGTAGTCCCGGGACGTCCCCGAGCTGGCTCTGCAGCGAGCCCACGAGCGCCGTCCCGGCGAGGGCCAGGACGCCCAGGATCATGCCGAGGATGCCGAGGACCAGGAGGCCCACGCCGGCGATCGTTGCGAGCACGGTCCGCCGGCCCTGCATCACCGGTGCCGGCGGGGGCGCCTGCCAGGCGACGGCAGGCGGCGGAGCGACGGGCGGTGGCGGAGGCGCCATCGGGGCAGGCGGTGGCATGGGCGGCGGCGTCGCGGCGGGCATCTCCGCGGGCGGCGGCGGCGCGGCGGCCGCCATCTCCGCTGGCGCTGGCTCGGTGCTCGGCATGTCCGTGCTCGGCATGTCCGCGCTCGGCATGTCCGCGCTCGGCATGTCCGCGCTCGGCATGTCCGAGCCTGGCGTGCCCGTGCCCTCGGGCGCTGGCTGATCGGTCATTCCGTGCTCCTCCCTCGTTGCGTGAGCGGCCTAGCCCGGCCCGGCTCCGAAGATGCGCTCCAGCTCGTACGCCGCCGTCTCCTCGAGCTGATCGTACCGGCAGTCGGCCGGATGCTTGTCGGGGCGCCAGCGCTGGAACGTCGTCCCGTGTCGGAACCGATCTCCTTGCAGGTGATCGTACGCGACCTCCGCAACGCGTTCCAGCCGAAGTGGCTCCCAGGACAGGTCCTTGCCCCGATTCCAGCGCGATGTCGCCCCGGGTAGCCGCTGCCCCGACGCCTCGGCGGCGGCCTCCCACGCCGCCCACTCGGACCACGGGTGATCTTCGAGTGCGTTCTCCCGGAGCGGCTCGAGCTCCGTGACGAGCTCGGCGCGGCGCTCCCATGTGAAGGACGACGTCACGCCGACGCTGTGCAGCGTCCCGGCATCGTCGAACAGCCCGAGGAGCAGCGACCCGATGTGCGTCCCCGGCCCGTTCTTGTGCCAGCGGAAGCCGGCGACGGCGCAGTCGGCCGTGCGCTGGTGCTTGACCTTGAACATCGCACGCTTGCCCGGCTGGTACGTCCCGTCGAGTCGTTTCGCGATGACGCCATCGAGACCGGCGCCCTCGAACCGGTTGAACCAGTCGACCGCGAGCGCCCGGTCGGTCGTCGCGGGCGTGAGGTGCACCGGCGGCGTTGCGCGCCCGGCGAGCACCTGCTCGAGGCGGGCGCGCCGGTCCGCCTGGGGCACGCCGCGGAGATCCTCGTCGTCGAGCGCGAGTAGGTCCCACACGACATACGACGCGGGCGACTGCTCGGCGAGCATCTTCACCCGCGAGGCGGCCGGGTGGATCCGCAGCAGGAGCGCCTCGAACTCGAGGCCCGCAGCGCCTGCAATCACGACCTCGCCATCGACCACGCAGCGCTCCGGGAGCGAGGACCGCAGCGGCGCGTCGAGCTCGGGGAAGTAGCGGTCGAGCGGCTTCAGGTCCCGCGACTGGATCAGGGTTTCGGCGCCGTCCCGGAAGACGAGGGCGCGGAAGCCATCCCACTTGGGCTCGAACAGCCAGCCGTCGCCCTCGGGCAGCGCGTCGGCCGGCTTGGCCAGCATCGGCTCGATCGGCGGGTCGAACGGCAATCGCACCGCGCCACGGTACCGGGTGAACGGCCGTTGCTGCACGGACGACCCGATTGCGATGCATCCGTTAGGTGGCCGCGAGCAGGCTGGACCGAGCCGAAAGGAGGCCGTCGATGCCATCCACCATGGAGAAGCAACGCCGGTTCGTGGGCGCCGAGCTCGAGCGCCTACGCGAGGAATTCGCCCGCAAGCCAAGCCGCGGCGACCAGCCCGAGCGACAAACACCACGGCGGAGTCACGTGACCCCTGCGACGCTGCTGATGCGCCGACTACGCTTCGGGAGTGAGTGGCTATGACGAGATCGCGGACGGCTACGAGCGGCACTGGGGCCCCGTCATTCGCCCCGCCGCCGAGGCCGTCCTCGACCTGCTCCCCGGCCTGATCCAGCCGGACGCCCGACTCCTCGACGTCGGGACCGGCACCGGCGCCCTCGCCATCGCGGCCCTGGAGCGCTGGCCTCAGCTCCGCGTAACGGGCCTCGACCCGTCGGACGGCATGCTCGAACGCGCCCGGGTTGCCGCAGATCGTCGGCTCGGCGAACACGCCCACGGCCGGCTCGACTTCGTCCAGGGGGATGCGGCCGAGCTGTCGGCGGACCCAGCGTCGTACGACGTGGTCGTGTCGTCGTTCGTGCTCCAGCTCCTTGACCAGCGGCCGACGGCCATGCGCGAGGCGCGTCGCGTGCTCCGGCCGGGCGGGACGTTCGCGTGGGTCGCCTGGCTCGCCGGCGAGGCGCCGTTCCGCGCCGACGAGGTCGCCAACGAGGTCCTCGACGAGTACGGCTTCGATCCGCCCGAGCCCGGCGCCCGAGGTGGCGAGCCACCGTCCGCCGAGGTCGCGGCGGCGGCCACGCGCCGCGCCGGGTTCAGCGAGGTGCGCGCCCACGAGGCGGAGCTCGTCCATGCGTGGACGCCGGAGTCCTATCTCGCGTTCTTCGCCGAGTTCGACGAGGCAACGCTGTTCGAGGACCTCGAACGCGGCGAGCGGCGGCGGATCGTTCGGGACATAGGCACGCGACTGCGCCGCCTGTCTGTGGATGAGCTGACCATGCGATTGCCGACCGTGTACGTGACGGGGCGCGTCCGCCCGTAGTCGCGGGTCGTCGCCCGCCCTCGCGAATGCAGGAGCCGGGATTCGCCGGCTCCGGTTACTCCTCCGAGCCGCCCTCGCCGGCCGCGGCGCCGCCCTCGGCAGGCTCCGCACCCTCGGCAGCCTCGCCCTCGGCGCCCTCGGCGCCCTCGGCGACGACGGTCGGCTCCTCCTCGACGCGCGGCGCGAGGACTTTCGCGACGACCTCGTCGGGATCCGTGAGCAGCGTGGCATCGCCCGGGATCACGAGATCGCGGACGTGGATGGCGTCATCGAACGTCGCGAGCGACGCGATCGAGTAATGGATCGACTGGGGGAGATGGTCCGGGAGCGCCCGGACGCGCACGTGCTCGAGGACGTGGAGCAGCGTGCCGCCGCCGTTCTCGATGGCCTCGGCCTCGCCCTCGGACACGAGCTGCACGTCGACCGTGAGCTCCTCCGTCATCCGCACCACGTACAGGTCGACATGGAGGGGCTTGTGGGTGACCCGATGGGCCTGGACGCCGTACACGAGGACCGGCGCCGAGGCCGCCCCGTCGACGGACAGGTCGATCAGGGTGTTCGCACCGGCGTGGCGCCGGAGCTGCTCGAACTCGTGGGTGTCCACGGACACGTTGTCGGAGTCGATGCCGCGGCCGAACACGACGGCGGGCAGGCGGCCGTCGCGGCGCATCTCGGCGACCTTCTTGCCGGTCACCTCGCGACTGGCGGCGGCGAGCTTGGGGCGGGCGGTGGACATGCGGAAGTTGGGCCTCCGGAACGCTTCGATCGGGCCGGTAGGCTACCACGCCCCGGCGGAATTCGAGCCGATCCATGGACGAGCGTACGCTTGCCCGATGGGAGCAACGATCCTGATCGTCGAGGATGAGCACGCCGTCGCGCGCGGGCTGCAGTACGCCCTCCAGCAGGAGGGCTACGAGGTGACGCTCGCCACGTCGGGCGAGGAGGGCCTCGAGGCGGCCACCCGGGAGGCACCGGACCTGGTGCTGCTCGACGTGCGCCTGCCGGGCATGGACGGCTTCGAGGTGCTCCGACGGTTGCGCGCGGCCGGCACGAAGTCGCCGGTCCTCATGCTCACGGCGCGGGACGAGGAGGTCGACAAGGTCATCGGCCTGGAGCTCGGAGCAGACGACTACCTGACCAAGCCATTCGGTCTGCGCGAGCTGCTGAGCCGGATCAAGGCCCTCCTGCGCCGCGCCTACGGCGACCTTGCCGATGCGGTCGGTGGCCGCGTGATCCGCCACCGCGACCTCCTGATCGATCTCGACCGGCGCCGCGTCCAGCGCGGCGATCGCCGGATCAGCCTGACCCCGACGGAGTTCGAGATCCTGCGCCACCTAGCGAGCAAGCCCGGCCGCGTCTACACCCGCGCCGAGCTGCTCGACCTCCTGCGCGACTACGAGGCCCTCGACCAGGACGAGAAGACGATCAACGTCCACGTGAGCCACCTGCGCGACAAGCTCGAGGACGACCCGACCAACCCAGCCTTCGTCCAGACCATCCGCGGTGTCGGGTACGCGTTCGCCGAGCGCTGACGGCCTCGCGCCCCGGACGTTCCAGGGTCGCCTGACGCTGGCCTTCGTGGCCGTCGTGACCGTCACCCTCGGGCTGGTCGGGCTGCTGGTCGTCAATCGGCTCGGGGCCTACTTCGACCAGCAGCAGAGCGACGACCTGATGGCGCGCGCCAGCGGCGTCGCCCAGTACGTGATCCAGCGCGCCGAGAACACGAGCACCGTCCGGGCGGGCCGGCCGGTCGTCTCCATCGACGGGATCGTCGATCCGGCGGTCGTGACCGAGCTGTCGAAGGAGACCGAGCAGCGGATCATCGCCGACCGACTGGGCCAGGCCGACGTCCGGTTCCGGTTCGGGCTGGTCACGAGCCAGGGCTTCCGGCCTGCGGCGAACGGCACGTTCGAGGCGTCCGAGCGCTCGACGCCCCAGCCCGGCCAGGAGCTGGAGCGGATGACGAGCACCCCCGTGGTCATCCCCTGGACGTCGGCGGCGATTCCGTACGGCGTCGAGGTCACGCTGCTCAACCCGTATACCTACCGGGCCGCCGCGATCTCGAACGTGACGGGGCTCCTCGCGATCACCGGCCTGATCGCGCTCGCGGTAGCGGTCGTCGTTGCGGCGATGCTGACCCGGCGCATCACGACCCCACTGCGCCGGCTGACCGAGGCGAGCCACGATCTCGCCGAGGGCGACTTCGCGCGGCGGGTCCCGTCCGACGCGATCGAGGACGGCCCGATGGAGCTGTCCGATCTCGGGCTCCAGTTCAACGCGATGGCCGAGCGGCTCCAGGAGAGCGTCGAGATCATCCGCCGCGATCGCGATCGCAGCCGGGAGTTCCTCGCCGACGTTTCGCACGAGCTGCGAACGCCAATCGCCGCGCTCCGCACCTTCAACGAGCTGCTGACTGAGGGCGCAGACGATGACCCGACGGCGCGGGCCGAGTTCCTCGAGACCAGCCGCGCCCAGATCGAGCGGTTGGACTGGCTCGCCCAGAACCTGCTCGAGCTGTCGAAGCTCGATTCCGGGCTCGTCCTGCTCGACCTTCGGCGCGAGGACCTCCGCTCCTCCGTCGAGCAGGCGGTCGACCAGGCCTCGGCGACGGCGCGCCGCCGCGGTGTCGAGCTGACGATGGACCGGCCGGACGAGGCGATCCAGCTTCGGCACGACCCGGTCCGCATCGGCCAGGTGGTGACCAACCTCGTCGGCAACGGGATCAAGTTCACGCCGCGGGACGGATCGGTCCGGGTCCAGGTCCGGCGCGAGCCCGACGGGGGCGCCTCGATCACGGTCGCCGACACCGGCATCGGCATCGACCCGGCGGAGCTGCCGCGCATCTTCGACCGGTTCTTCCGGGGCTCGCGCGCGAGCGAGGCACGCGGCAGCGGGAGTGGCCTCGGCCTTTCGATCGTGCGCAGCATCGTCGAGATGCATGGCGGCACGGTGGCGGTCGAGAGCCGTGTCGGCGCCGGCACGACCTTCCGGGTCACGCTCCCAGCCCAGCCCGGGGCGACGCCGCCAGCGGATCCGCGGCGCGTGGCGGAAACTTCATCGTCACCCGCGCCGAACCTGAACCCGGAGCCCGCACCCTGAATGACCGCATGACCGACCAGCCGACCACTCCCGAGCCCAGCCCGGAACCGGAACCCGAACCGCAGGCCGAGACCGTCGCCTACTCGCCGATCCCGGAGCATCGGCCCGCGTGGGCGTCGCCGCCCCTCGATGCGTCGCCGGCCCTCGAGCCCGTCATGCCGATCGGTCCGGTCGTCCCGGTCCGGAGTGCGAATCGCGGCGGCGTGGGCATGGGCACGATCCTGGGTGCCGCCCTGCTGTCGGCCGTGCTTGCCTCGGGCGGCACGGTCCTCGTGCTGGAGGGCACCGGCGCCATCGGCCACGCCGGCAGCCCCGGCTCGAGCATCCCGGGCGTGTCGTCCAGTGGCGCTCCGGTCGCGATCGACGATTCGTCGGCCGTCGTGAGCGCCGCCGCGAACGTCAGCCCGGCCGTCGTTCGAATCACCGCCACGGGGGCGACCACGGATCCGCTCGGCGGCACCGTCCCCGAGACCGGCGTCGGGTCCGGCGTCATCTACGACAAGGCCGGCTGGATCCTGACCAACCGCCACGTCGTGCTCACCTCGGACAACCAGGTCGCGAGCGAGCTGACGGTCGAGCTCAAGGACGGCCGCGACCTCACCGGCACGGTCTACGGAATCGACACGCTCACGGACCTCGCGATCGTGAAGGTCGATGCAACGGACCTGCCGGCCGCCCCGATCGGCAAGTCGGCGGACATCAAGGTCGGCCAGCTGGCGATCGCCATCGGCTCGCCATTGGGGACGTACACCAACACCGTGACCACCGGGATCATCTCGGCGACCGGCCGCACGGTGGACATCAGCGCGACCGTCCACCTCACGAACCTGATCCAGACCGACGCGGCGATCAACCCGGGCAACAGCGGCGGACCGCTGCTCGATGCCTCGGGCGCCGTCATCGGCATCAACACCGCGGTCGAGCGCGACTCGACCGGCATCGGCTTCGCGATCCCGATCGACATCGCCCGGCCGATCATGGCCCAGGCGCTCGCGGGCCAGCCGCTCGCCCGGCCGTACGTGGGCATTCGCTACGAGATGATCGACGCGAAGCTGAAGGCGGACAAGCACCTGACGGTCGACCAGGGCGCGCTGATCGGTCCGTCGACCGACGCGGCCGGCGCGCCGCTGCCGGCGATCACGCCGGACAGCCCGGCCGCGGCCGCGGGCCTCAAGGACGGCGACATCATCACTGCGATCGAGGGCCAGCCGGTTGACACCGAGCATCCGCTCGACGCGCTGCTCAGTGGCTACGCGCCGGGCCAGACCGTCAAGCTCGACGTCCTGCGGGGGACGACCCAGATGACGATCAGCGTGACCCTCGGAACCCGGCCCAGCAACCTGTAGTCAGCGGTTCCGGACGCGCCGGATCTCGACGCCGGCGGAGTCGAGCGGGCCATCCAGGCGGACCTCTGGCTTGCGGACCCGGATGACGACCTCGTCCACCAGCGGCTGCTCGGCGAGGATCTCGTGGGCGATCGCCTCGGCCAGGGCCTCGATGAGGTTGTACGTCGTCGACTCGACGATCTGGCGGACGACCCGGTAGACGGCGCGGTAGTCGACGGTCCGCGTCAGGTCGTCGTCGAGACCGGCCGGCTGGACGTCAAGCACGAGCTCGACATCCACTTCGAACCGCTGCGCGGTGGACTTCTCCCAGTCGAGCACGCCGTGGCGCGCCTGGAAGACCATCCCCGCCAGCACGATCCGATCGCTCATCAGGTTGCCTCGCGCCACGAGCCGCGGACGATCGCATCGGCCATCCGGGCGGCTCGCACGTTCTCCAGCACGTCGTGGACGCGAACGATATCGACACCGCCGGCGATCCCGAGCGCCGTCGTCGCAAGGGTCGCTTCGAGGCGCTCGTCCGCGGGCAGGTCCAGCACTTTGCCGAGCGTCGACTTGCGCGACGTCCCCAGCAGGATCGGCCGTCCCAGGAGGCGCAGCTCACCGAGCCGCCGCAGGAGCTCGAGGTTGTGGTCCGCCATCTTGCCGAACCCGATCCCCGGATCGACGATCAGGTTGACCCGCGGCACGCCCGCTCGCGCGGCGCGCTCGATGGCCCGGCGCAGGTCGTCGATCACCTCGCCGACGAGGTCGCGGTAGCGCGGCTCGGGGCGGTTGTGCATCACGATCAGTGGAACCTCGCGGGCCGCCGCGAGCCGCACGAGCACGTCGTCCTCGCCGACGCCCCAGATGTCGTTGATGGCGTCGGCACCCGCATCGAGCGCGGCCGCGGCGACGCCGGGCTTGGTCGTGTCGATCGTGAGCGGCATCGCCGGCAGCGCCGCGCGGACGGCACGGACGACCGGGATCGTGCGGCGCAGCTCCTCATCCTCGTCGACCCCCGCGTGGCCCGGCCGGCTGGATTCGCCGCCGATGTCCAACAGGTCGGCGCCTTCCTCGGCCATCTCGACGGCCTGGGCAACGGCGGCGCCAACGGCGTCCTCCGCAGCGAGCAGGCCGTCGCCGGAGAACGAATCCGGGGTCACGTTCAGGATGCCCATCACGAAGGTGCGCTCGCCCCAGCGGAAGGTCCGCGGCCCGATCCGCGTCTCGCCGAGCTCGCTCATGCGCCAGGCACCTCCGGGTCGCGGACCGCCGGATCGTCGACCCACCGGCGCCGCGCCTCGCCGACGAGGTACAGCGAGCCGGCCACGACGACCGGGCCGCGGGCGTCACGCATCGCGCGATCGAGCGCCTCCCCGACGTCCTCGATCACAGCGATTGCTACGTCCGGCCGGATCGTACGCCAGCGCCGGGCGAGCTCCGGCGCGGGCATCGCCCGCTCGCCGGGAACCTGCGTGGCGATGATCGAGGCGCCATCGAGCGCGGCCGACGCGTCCAGCGCCCGGATGATGCCGTCGACGTCCTTGTCGGCCATCGACCCGTGGACGAGCGTCAGGGGTGCGGGCGGACTGTCCATGCCGCCGGCGAGGAATGGCCGGAGGTCGTCGAGGGCCGCGGCCAGCGCGGCGGCGCCCGCCGGGTTGTGTGCACCGTCCAGCACACACTCCCGATTCCCGACCCGAATCAGCTCGAGGCGCCCCGGCCACGTCGCGTTCGCGTAGCCGCGCCGCCGCGCAGCGGGTTCGATCGTCGCGATCCCCGCGGCGCCAAGTGCATCGAGCACCGCGTCGGCGACCGCCGCGTTCTCCGCCTGGTGGCGGCCGCGGAGCGCGACCCGCGTCGGCCCGAGGCGCCCGATCTCGACATCGATGCCATCGCGGTCCCAGCCGAGCAGCTTCGGCGCGGCAACCGCAACAAGTGGTGCGCCGACGCGCCGAGCCCGCCGCCGGACGACCTCCAGCGCCGATCCCTGCGCCCCGGTCACGGCGTGGTCGCCGCGCATGATGATCGCCGCCTTCTCCCTGGCGATCGCAGGCACCGTGTCGCCCAACCAGGCCATGTGGTCGAGGGCGACGTTCGTGATCGCGGCGACACCGCCGTCCCAGGCGTGCGTTGCGTCGAGCCGGCCCCCGAGTCCCACTTCGACGAGCGCGACGGCGACGCCCTCCTCCGCGAACCAGCGAAACAGCATCGCGGTCAGGAGCTCGAACTCGGTCGGCGGGCCGTGCCGCCGCTCCACCCGGGCCGCGGCGTCCAGCGCTTCGCGGACGAGCCGGGTGAACGTCACCGGGTCGATCGGCCGGCCGTCGATCTCCATCCGCTCCCGGTAGCTCACCAGATGCGGCTTGGGCGTCGTCCCGGTCCGGATCCCCGCAGCGCGCAGGGCACTCCCGGCCAGCGCGAGGACGCTGCCCTTACCGTTGGTGCCGCCCACGAGGGCGCCGCGCAGCTGCCGGTGCGGATCGTCGAATTCCCGCAGGAGGGCCCGTGTTCGCGCCAGCCCAAGCCGGATCCCGAAGCGGCCGCGCTCGGTCAGGGCCGCAACGGCGGCGTGGTACTCGGTGGATGCCGTCGGGCTCAACGCCCGCTCAGCTCTTCCTCGTAGAAGACGCACTGGTTGAAGCGCGGCGACAGGCACACGTCGTTCAGATAGCTCTGCTCGAGATGCACGCCGCCTCGAAGCTGGCAGCGCGAGATGACGCTGTCCTGGCGGACGATCCCCTTCAGCAGGTGTGGCGCGTGGATCGGGAGGGCCCCGCGCGAGCCGGTCACGTAGAAGTGCGGGCAGACGTTCCGGCGCAGGTTCGGCAGGCCGAATGCACGGGTGCGCGCTGGATCCGGACGGCCCCCGCCGATCGTGAACCCGAACGGCCGCTTGGAGGGTTCGGCCTGTGCCTCGACCGAGCGATCCGGCTCCGCCGCGCCACCGGGACCGGGGACGGTTGAGACGCGCGCGATCGGTCCAATGCCGAACGGCGGGCGCCCGGAGACGCGAACGCCGCGACCCGTCTTTGGACCCCCAGGCTGCACGAACTCCCCCACTCCCACGGCAGGCCGCCCGCCGCCTCGCGTCAGACTACACCGGAGCGTCCGAGCGCCGTGGCGTGCGACGATAGCGCCGGATGATGAACCGCCGCGGCAGCTCCCACGTTCGCCCGCGCCCGCCGTCGAGCGGCCGTTCCCCACAGCCGGTCAAGGTGGCGGCCCCCGACCGACGCCGGGTGCGCCAGCACCGCGGCCTCGATGCTCGACGCCCACGCGCGCCCCTCGCCACGCGAACCCTGCTCGTGCTGGCGGTGGTCATGCTCGGGGCAGCCGCGTTCCTCGTCGCGAGTGGCGGCGTCGGGCCGATGCTGTCCACCCTCGGGGCCGGTTTCGGCAGCGCCTTCGGCCGGCTCGTCGCGACGCCTGTCCCGACGACGACCGAGCTGCCGCCGACCAACGCCCCGACGATCGCGGCGCCCGATCAGCCATACACGAACCAGGCCGACATCGAGCTGAGCGTGTCCGTGCCCGTGGAGGCGCTCGGCGACCAGACCGCCAAGGTGCGCATCTACGTCGCGCTGACGGGGCTGCAGGCGGCGCCGGTCGTCGACGTCCCGATCGGCAGCACGAGCCGGCTGACCGTCCCGTTCAAGCTGACGGCCGGTCGCAACGACATCTCGGCGACCCTCTTCCGCGGCAACGAGGAGTCGGAGCAGTCGCCGGTCGTCACCTGGATCCTGGACACCGTGCCGCCCAAGATCACGATCACGTCGCCCAAGAACAATGCCGCCATCGACACGCCGGAGGTCACCGTTCAGGGCAAGACCCAGGCGGGCACCAGCCTCGTCGCGTTGAACGCGGGCAACGGCACGTCGATCAGCTCGACGGCGGATAGCAAGGACGGCACATTCCAGTTCGGGCTGCCGCTCGCGGCGGGCAAGAACGTGATCACGATCACCGGCACCGATCCGGCCGGCAACGTCGGCACGACGACCCTGAACCTGCTCCAGGGCTCCACCCAGATGGTGGTCCGGCTCACCGCATCGACCTATCGCATCTCCGTCTCGAAGCACCCGGCCTCGCTCCAGCTCACGGTCCTCGTCAACGATCCGGCCGGCAACCCGCTCGCCGGCGCGAGCGCCTTCTTCACGATCCAGATTCCGGGGCTTGCGCCGATATCCAACCAGATCGTGACCAACACCGACGGCCGGGCCGTCTTCACCACGCCGCTCGTCGGCGCGATCGCGGTCGGGAGCGGCATCGGAACCGTCCTCGTGACCTCGGACCTCTACGGGCAATCGACCGACCGGGTGACCCTGACCTTCGTCAAGTAGCCTCGCCGGCGACGGGACGCGCCGGCGGCGCGCAGCTACCATCGCGACGTGGCCATGTGGCACTGCCCGCACTGCGGCGCGCTCCAGGCGGAGGCGGCCCGCTGCTGGGTCTGCCGGCGATCGTCGACCACCTGTTCGACGTGCCGGAGCTTCCGGCTCTCCCTCGCGACCGACGTCGGCTACTGCGCCCTCGATCGGCGCCGGCAGCCGCTGACCGGCCTGGAGCTGCGCGGCTGCTGGCAGGGACGGCCGGCCGCCGTCGACGCGCCGCCCAACACGGCGCGACCGTGGCCGGTGCCGGGCCCCGCCCATCGCGGATTCGTCCCGCTCGAGGAGGTCACGTTCGCCGTGACGCCGCCGCCCGTCCTGGAGGTATCGCCGGCGCCGATTGTGTTCGTCGACGTGCCCGAGGCGCCGACCAGCCTGTTCGGGGACGCCGAGCGCTGAAGCCGGTCAAATCCGCCGTGATTCCGGCGGGATCCGGCGCGATCAGGCGGGGCAGGTCGGCGCAGGCTCGGTCACGACGGTCAGGTTGATCGGGGTCCCCGGCGACTGCTGCGTGTTCGGTGCCGGATCCTGCGCGACGACGAGCGACGACGGGTCGTTCGGACCGGAGACGGACCCGAGCGTGAACCCGTCGTTCTGGATCTGTGCCTGGGCGATCGCGAGGAGGGTGCACCGGTACTCGCCCACCGTGAGCTTCGACGGCGTGGGGACCGGGGTCGGGACGGGCGTCGGCTTGGGTGTCGGGACGGGGGTCGGCACCGGAGTCGGTGCGGGTGTCGGCGTGGGCTCGGGGCCCTTGGAGACGACGTAGCTGATCGCCGCGCCGGGCAGGACGACCTCGTTCGGGCCGGGGTCGTTGCTCACAACCGAGCCGGCCGGGATGAACGGATCGAAGTCTTCCGTCCGGGTGCCGACGGTCAGGCCGGCGGCGGCGATCAGGTTGACCGCGTCCTGCTCGACCCGGCCGCGCAGGTCGGGGACGGCGACGCCCTGCGGGCTTGTCGCCATGGTCAGGTTGATGACGCTGCCCGCCGCAACCGTCGCGCCTTCGGCGGGATCCTGCTTGGTGACCGTCCCGACCGTCGCGCTGGACGATTCGAACGCGACCTGCTTGACCTGGAGTGGGATTGCGGCGGCGGCGGCCGTGGCCTGGTCGAACGTCATGCCGACGAAATTGGGCACCTGGACCTGGGGCGCCGCCGATGGACCGGGCCCCGAGGTCAGCTTCACGACGACGAACGCAGCGAGGGCGAGGATCGCAATCGCGAGCACGGCGGAGATCCACAGCCACGGCCCTCCGAACCGGGGTCCGGGTTCGACGTCGTCCGGATCGTCCGTCAGGTCGGTGCGATTCGCGTACGCGTCCGGGGGATAGGCGATTCGCGCCTCCGGGTTCGGACGGGCGACGCCCGCGATCCCGGCGCCTGCACCGGCACCAACGGCGCCCGCACCGGCAGCGCCGGCCGCGCCGACGGCACCGGCAGCGAGACCCGCCGCGGCACCGGCCGCGCCCGCGGCGACAACGCCGCCCGCGGCGGCCCTGGGGGCACGAGGGCCGTCTGCGACCCGCCCTTCGCCGAGATAGCGCTCCAGCGCGTCGGCCATGTCGTTCGCCGTGGCGAAGCGGTCCTCGGGATTCGTGGCGAGCGCCTTCCGGGCAATCGCGTCGAGGCTCGGTGGGATCCCGCCGTGGACGGCCGCCGGGCTCGGAACGGCGCCCGTGAGCCTGGCCGTGGCGATCGCCGCCGCCGTGTCGCCCGTCCACGGCCGCTTGCCGGTCAGCAGCTCGAACAGGACGATGCCGAGGCTGTAGATGTCCGACGCCGGCGTCGCGAGCTCGCCGCGCGCCTGCTCCGGGCTGAAGTAGTGGACCGAGCCAAGGGTCGTGCCGGGCAGCGTCAACGCGGATTCGGAGAGCGCCCGCGCAATCCCGAAGTCGGCAACCTTCACGCGGCCCTCGTGGGTCACGAGGATGTTTCCGGGCTTGATGTCGCGATGGACGAAGCCGCGTGTGTGGGCTGCCGCGACGGCGCGCGCCGCCTGGGCGACGAGCCGCGCCGCGGCGCGCGGCGGGAGCGCCCCGCTGCGCCGGATGATCGTGGCGAGGTCCTCGCCCTCGACGAGCTCCATCACGATGAACGGCCCGACGGGATCCGTGCCGTAGTCGTAGACACCAACGACGTTCGGGTGGTTCAGCGACGCCGCCGACTGGGCCTCGTGGCGGAAGCGCTCGTTGAAGTCCGGGTCGGCGCCGTACTCGGGGCGCAGGATCTTGACCGCGACGTCGCGCTCCAGCTGGGCGTCGCGGGCGCGATAGATGGTGGCCATCCCGCCCTGCCCGAGCAGCTCGACGAGCCGGTACCGTCCGCCGAGGACCGCGCCGATATCAGCCAAGGTCGAGCGTCCGCAGGTGGTTCCGGAACTCGGTCGCGAGGTCGGGTCGCTGGAGCGCCATCTCGACCGTCGCCTGGAGCCAGCCCAGGGTCGTCCCCGCGTCGTAGCGGACGCCCTCGAATTCGTAGGTGTAGACGGACTGTTCGTCCATCAGCGCCTCGATCGCGTCAGTGAGCTGGATCTCGCCGCCGGCGCCGCGCTGGGTCTGCTCGAGCTTGTCGAAGATCTTGGGCGTCAGGACGTAGCGCCCGATGACCGCGAGCGTGGACGGCGCGTCGGCCGGCTTGGGCTTCTCGACGATCGCCGTCATGCGCCGGAGCCGGCCGCCGTCGAGGTGGCCCTCGTCGACCTCGGCCGCGACGATCCCGTACCGCGAGACCTCGGCTGCCGGCACTTCCGCGACGGCGACGACGGACGAGTGGGTCTGCTCGTAGGCGTGGATGAGCTGGCCGATGCACGGCCGGTCGGCGACGACGATGTCATCCGGGAGGAGCACGGCGAACGGCTCGTGGCCGATGAGGTCCTTGGCCATCAGGATCGCGTGGCCCAGGCCGAGCTGTTCCTTCTGGCGAACGTAGGCGAGCTGGGCCAGGTCGGAGATCGCCCGGACCTGCCGGAGCTTCTCGATCTCGCCCTTCTCCTCGAGGACTTTCTCGAGCTCGAAGTTGAGGTCGAAGTGATCCTCGATCGCGCCCTTGTGGGTCGAGGTCACGATGATGATCTGCTCGATCCCCGCCGCGACCGCTTCCTCGACGCCGTACTGGATGATCGGCTTGTCGACGAGGGGGAGCATCTCCTTCGGCTGTGCCTTCGTCGCGGGCAGGAACCGGGTTCCCCATCCCGCCGCCGGGAAAACAGCCTTTCGGACGCGCATCGAACCTCACGGTGGGGACGGATTGGAACGGGACGAACCCGGCCCGAGGATACCACCGGCCCCTTGCCGGGCTAGGGCTCCAAGGTACCGATGAAGTCCTCGACGAGCCCCGTAAAGGCCTCCGATCGATCGACGTTGGAGAGGTGCCCGGCGCGCGGAATGACGCGGTACGCGGCGCGCGGGACGTCACGCAGGAAGCGCTTCGCACCGAGGGTGAAGACGAGGTCCGTGACGCCGTTGATCGCGAGGATCGGCCCGCCATAGGCGAGCAGGCGGTCGCGGAAGCCACCGCCGATCAGGTGCCGGACCGCACGCGCCCCGCCGCGCGAGAAGTGCCCGCCGGCGGTGATCGCCGAGGCGAGCTCCGCGCCGTACCGGACCCGGAACCAGGCCAGCGCGACGACCCGGACCGCGCGCTCCGGCACGAGGCGCATGCTCAGGCCGTAGACGTGGAAGCCCAGGCGGCTCATGCCGACGGGCTCGCGCGTGCAGCCGGCGATGACCAGGCCGCGGACGCGCTCCGGGTACAGGCCGGCGACGGTCATCGACACGTAGCCGCCAAGTGATAACCCGACCAGGATGGCGCGCCCACCGGCCTCCCGATCGATCGCGTCGACCACGTTCTGGACCGCGACGTCGAGGGTGAATGCCTGATGTCGCAGCGTCCCGTGGCCCGGCTGGTCGACCGCGACGATCCGGAACCGATCGGACAGCGCATCGACCTGGGGTCGCCACACGGAGCGACCCATCATCGCGCCGTGGACGAACACGATCGGCGGAGCGTCGTCGGGGCCCGCCACGCTCCAGTGGCGGACCGGCTGCGTCACGCTCGTCTCGCTTGCGGTCATGGACCGCCCGGGGCCGGCACGATCGCCCCGACGCCGTCCGCGGCCGGCCGTGAGGCGCGCTGCACGATGAACGCCGCCAGCAGGATCGTCGCGCCGCCGACGAACTGGACGGGCGACAGGCCCTCGGCGAGCAGAACCGCAGCGAGCGCGACGCCGACGACGGGCTCGAACAGCATGAGGATGCCGGTCCGCACCCCGCCGATCCACCGGATCCCGGTGAGCATGAGCACCGACGGCACCGCGGCGGCCAGCAGGCCGACCCCCACCAGGAGCGCGAGCAACGACGGCGAACCGAACGGCAGGAACAGTGCGGCCGCTCCGTCGCTGGCCAGCGCGAGCACGCCACCGATGACCGCCGAGCCGGCGAGCACCACGCCGATCGCGACGTCGGCGCGGACCGCCGCGTATCGGCGGCTGGTCACGAAGAAGGTCGCCTGGAACGCCGCGGCGGCGAGGCCGAGGCCGATGCCGAGGGCATCGATTCGCGCTTCCTCGGTCGAGCCAAGGCCGCCGAGTACGATGGCGACCATCCCTGCGAGCGCCAGCCCGAGCGCCGCGAGGCGGCTCCCGTCGAGGCGTTCGCGCCCGAGCACCGCGCTCGCGGCCGCGATCATCGCGGGGTACGTGTAGAAGCCGAGGAGCGCCAGCGCCACGGTCGTCCGCTGAAAGGCGAGGAAGATCGACAGGTTGACGCCCGCGCCGAGCAGGATCGCGAGGACGAGTCCGCCCCGGGCGCCCGGCGGCACCGCGCGAACGCCGGGCGCGCCCGCTTGCGAGCCGCGGGTCGCCATGACGTACAGCCCGAGCCCAACGGCCCCGACCGTGGCTCGCCAGGCCACGAACGCAAACGGGGTCAGGCCTTCGCCGTAGGCCACGCGCGACGCGACTCCGAGCGACCCGAATAGCGCCGCCGCGGCGACCACGAGCAGTGCGCCGAGCCACGCCGGGCGATTGGTGGGCATGGCCGGCAATGCTAGCCGCGGTCGGCACCGACCACGGCGGTGTGGCTGGTGCCGCGCCCGAAGCTCGACCTACGAGGGGTCGGAGCCGGCCTCCTGTCGGGCCCGCGACAGGCGGATGCTCGTGAACGGGATCCGGATCTCGCGGAAGGCCTCGATCGAGACGAGGAAGCCGAGGAAGATCAGGCCGATGCCGATCAGCTTGCTGGCCTCGAAGATCTCGGTCGAGCCGTTCTTCACGCCGAAGTCGGTGCCCGAGATCAGCAGCGCCCCGATGGCGATGAGGATGGTCGCCGGCACGCGGCTGTGGAGCCGCCCTCGGCCGAGGGCCACGATCGCGCCGGGCAGCGACGCGAAGAAGTTCACGGCGATCGCGATCGGCCCGATGAGCAGGTTGAACAGCATCGAGTCGCCGGTCTGGCCCTCGTTCAGCGAGTAGCTCAGGACGCGCCGCTTGGGCATGAACACGTAGGCCGAGAACAATGCGCCGAGCACGAGCGCGAGCCCGCCGGTGATGTTCATCAGGGGCGTCAGGAGCCGGAGCATGCCCGGCAGCGGGGTGAGCACCGGCACGCCATGCGGATCGAGGGCAACCGGACCGTCCGGCAGCGGCGCGATCGCAACGAGGATCAGGCCGACCACGGTCACGACGACGACGCCGATTGCGGCGATCCGCGGCCAGCGTTCGTTCTGGAAATACGTCTCCACGCCGATCGCCACGGCCAGGATCAGCGCGCCGATGAGGTACAGGAACACGAGCGGCCCAACATCGGCGTACTGGTTCTTCGCCTGCGTGAGCACGGTGAACAGGCCGGACAGTGCGACGAGGACCGCGTACGTGTACCCGAACCGCGTCTTCGCCAGGAGCAGGGCCGTCCCGAGGCCCAACCAGCCGACGTTGAGGACCGCGCCCGCCACGTACCAGACGCGGAACAGGCCGGTGCTCCAGCCGCCTGCGGCGGCGAGCGCCTCGCACGCGGACGCGAGCCCGAACAGGAGCGTCCCGATCGCCCATGCGAGCTGGTAGCTGCGCCGGCGCTCCCGCCACTGGTCGAGCAGCGCGATGGTCATCACGAAGGCGAGGATCGAGGTCAGCGCGGGCAGGAGCGTCGTGAGCATGGTTCTCCTCAGGGCTTTCTGGCCGGTGATTGGAACGCGACGACGAAGTGCACGAGCAGGCGATCGAACAGGGCCGTGGCCTCGGCATACAGCCGCATGACCGCCGGCGCCTCCAGCGAGCGCCTCCGCCCGATCGATTCGAGCTCGTCGAGGAACGGCCGGCGCGCGGCCACGAAGGCGCCGATCGCCGCGCCGATGTCAGCCCGCGATTCGCTGAGACGGCGGGCGGTGGACTCGATGAGTGCCAGGGCCTGCGCCTCCGCCGTCGCCTTGTCCGCGGTCGTAGAGGCATCGAGGTAGGCGACGAGCGCCTCGATCAGTCCGCGACCCTCGGCCCGAAACGCGTCGCGTTCGGGGCCTTCGAGCGGCGCGCCGGACGGGAGCGCCGGGCCGGTCCGGTACGAGCGCGCATAGGCGCGGGCGAGGCGCTCCGGCGTGGCACCGAGCGTGGCGAGGGGTCGCTTCGCCGACCGGCGCACCTCCTGGAGCCGGTGCAGGTCGGTGCGCGAGAAGCGGCGGTGACCGCCGGGCGTCGCGAAGGATCGAACCCGCCCGGAATCGGCCCATCGGCGGAGCGTGTCGGGGTCGACGCCGAGCACGCGGCTCGCAGGCCCGAGCGACAGCCAGTCCGAGGCCGCGCGCTGGGTCGCGTCGATGAGGTCGGGCACGATCGTCCTTCTCGCGGTGACGTCGCCCGCTGCCCGCCTCCCGAACCTAGGTAAATCTAGGCATCGACCACGCGATGACGACGGCGGGAGGATAGAGGCGCTCGGCGCGGGCTGTCAACGGAGTGTTTCGAGCGCCGAATCAGGCGGGAATCAGCTCGTGATCGTCGCGATGGAGGCCGTCGCACAGGCCGTACCGGAGTGGCGCTCCGTCTGAACCGGGAATCGGGATCGGCCGCATGATCTCGCGCACCTGGCCGCGCTGGCAGAACAGGAAGCCCTTCCCGCGCATCCACATCCGAACGTGGGCAGGGTCGCCATGGAACTCGAACGGGCCGGGGTTGATCGGCGGGCGACCGGCCCACGAGACCGGCGTCTCCGCGGCCACGACGTCGAGGATGTTGACGCGCCACGGCGTGCCCGCGATCACCTCGAGGCAGCCGTCGCACCGGATCGCGACGTTGTCCTCGACGATCGTCGGAATGTGGACGCCGAGATAGTCGAGCGGGCTCACGCCGCGATGGTACCGGAGGCGTGTGCGTGAGCGAGTGGGCGGTTGGCGCCAACGCGGCGATGTGGCCGGATCAGCGTGTTGCTCGCTCGGCGCTCAGCCGGCCGCAGCGCAAGGCGGCGGCGAGCACCGCGGGCGAGCGCACCAGAAGGTGCGTGAGCGAGTGACCGGAGCCGCCAACGCCGCGATGTGGCCGGATCAGCGCCGAGCGGTGGTACCCCCAACCGGATTCGAACCGGTGATCTCCACCTTGAAAGGGTGGCGTCCTAGGCCTCTAGACGATGGGGGCCGGGAGCCGCGCGAGTGTATCGCGGACTTCTAGGTGTTCCAGACGAGCGTGAGCAGCGCCGCGATCGAGAAGCAGCCGATGGCGCCGAGGCCGGCGATGCCGCCGGCGATCGCGAGTGCCGTTGCGCGGCCCGTGCGGGCCCAGGACGCGGCACGCCACATGCCGATGAGGGCCCCGACGGCGATCGCGGCCCAGGCGGCCCCAAAGGCGACGAAGCCGACCGCGAGCAACGGGATCTGGCCGTCGTGCACCTTGAACGTGACGTACACGATGAATGCGAGCGACCCGAACAGGACGAGCGCGACGACCGTCGAGACCGGCGTGATCCGGATCGGTCCGATCCAGCGTCCGCGGCGTGCGCGTTTGGGAGCGGGCGGGCTCGAGGTCGGGGTCGGGGTCGGGGTCGAGGCTGGCATCGGGTTGGGGTCCGCGCCTGGGTTTGGGCTCGGACTGGGGCCGGGCTCGAAGGTGGTCATGGTCTCGTCCGATGGTAGACGGCGACGTTCCACGAAAGCCTCGGGCGCTTGAGCTCCAGGGCGAGCGCCGCGCCCGGCGCGCCAAAGGCGGCATCGAGAAACCGCGAGGTCGCGTCCTGCGACTCGAACTCCCAGAAGCAATGGACGACCCGCACGCGGAAACCGCCAGTCAGGAACGGCCCCGTGCGTTGGCTCCAGGCGCCGTACTCCGGCCGTTGGCCGAGGAGCCGCGAGACGTCGTCGCGACCGTAGTCGTGCACGACGAGGTGACGGCCGCCCGGGCGGAGGACGCGATCGACCTCGGCAACCTCGGCACGGCTCACGCCGCGGAACGCCGACCACAGCCCGACCACCACGTCGGCGGATTCGTCGGCGCTCTCGATCCGCAGGGGCATGGTCCCGGGAGCGAAGGCCAGTCGCGCTCCCCGCGTCCCGAGCCCGCCGACGAAGGGGCCGCTGCTGGCGTCGACGACGACCACGTCGCGATCCGCGATCGGCCCGAGCGCCTCGAGCGCGGCCACCAGCTTGGCGGTCGGGTCGAGGGCGGCGACGAACGCGGGCTGGAGCTCCGGCGCGATGGCGTGCGGCAGGTCGGACATCAGGCGAGGCGGACGACGGCGCCGGAGCGGGGCGCGAGCTCGATCGTCGGTCGCCCGTCGGCGGTCACGAGTAGCGGTGGCGTTGTGCGGGCGCGGCCCATGGCGAGGGCCACGCTACCACCGGGGTTCGCGGAGTCGCCTTCGCTCGACAGCGGCAGGGTGATGGGCTCGTCGCCGGCATTCAGCGCGACGGCGAGCTCGCCCGCCGGCCCGCGGCGCGCGTAGACGATCCCGTCGCCGGCCGTCGCCGTGATCTCGACCCCGTCGGCGCGGAGTGCCGGCTCGGCGCGCCGAAGCGCGAACGCGTCGCGCACGGCACCGAGGAGCTCGTGGTCCCAGCGACCCGGGTCCCACGGGAATGCCCGCCGCGAATCCGGGTCGATCCCGCCCTCGACCCCGACCTCGTCGCCGTAGTACACGCATGGCGCGCCCGGCAACGTCGCCTGGAGCAGGACGGCCAGCTGGAACGCCTCGCGGTCGTTGCCCAGGAGGGACAGCGTTCGCGGCGTGTCGTGGCTCCCGAGCAGGTTCAGCTGGACCGCCGTGGTCTCGGGGGCATAGGCACCCAGGAGGCTCCCGAGGCGGGCGCCAAACTGGGCACCGTCGAGCCGCGCGACCCGGCCGTACTCGTGATGCGAACGCAGCAGCGCCTCGTTGAGCGATCGACCACCGACGAAGCCGATGATCGCCTCGGCGAGCGGATAGTTCATCAGCGCATCGAACCGGTCGCCGCTGACCCAGTCGGGCGCGACCTGCCAGATCTCGCCGACAAGGTACGCCTCCGGGTTGATCGCGCGGCAGCGGCGCCGGAACTCCGCCCAGAAGGCCCGATCCTGGATCTCGCCTGGCACGTCGAGGCGCCAGCCATCGATGCCGAACCGGAGCCAGTGCTCGGCGACGCCCCACAGGTACTCACGCACCGCCGGCTCGGCGACATTGAGCTTCGGCAGCGCCGGCATGTCCCACCAGGCCTCGAAGCCGAACCGCGCGCGCGACCCGCCGCCCCCCTCGACCTCACCGGGCCGTGGCTGGTCCTCTGCGACGCCGGAGCGCATGTGGGCGGCCGGGTAGGCATCGACCGGGCTGCCGCGGTCGAGGCCCTCCTGGTCGAAATGGAACCAGTGCCGGTACGGCGACCCGGCGCCGGTCTCGAGCACGTGGTGGAAGGCCCAGAACCCACGGCCGGTGTGGTTGAACACGCCATCGAGGATCACCCGGATGCCGCGCGCGTGGGCGCGATCGAGCAGCTCCCGCAGGGCCGCGTCGCCGCCCAGCAGTGGATCGACCGCCAGGTAGTCGTACGTGTGGTAGCGATGGTTCGAGGCCGACTGGAATACCGGCGTGAGGTACAGGGCGTTGACGCCCAGCGATTCGATGTGATCGAGGTGCTCAGCGATCCCGAGCAGGTCGCCGCCCTTGAACCCGTAGTTGGTCGGCGGCGCGTCCCACGGCTCAACGGGACCGGGCTTCGCCACCCGGTCGCTGCTCGCGAACCGGTCCGGAAAGACCAGGTAGAAGACCGCGTCGCGGACCCATGCGGGCGTATCGGGCATGCGCCAGGGGTCCTCCATACTGCTCGTCATGCCGATCGTCGCACGCGGCAGTCCTCGCCGTCTGGCCCGCGCGGGAACCCTCGTCGCCGCTGCCATCCTGGCCGCGTCGGCGTGCAGCCCGTCGCCCTCGTCCTCACCCGGTCCCGCTGCGTCTGCCGCCGCCTCCGCTGTCACCACGCAGGCAGCCGCGCAGACCGCGCCCGCGTGTGTGGCCACGTTGACGCCGGCGGCGCCGCCGGCCCAGGTCTTCTACGAGGTCTTCGTCCGCAGCTTCGCGGATTCGAATGGCGATGGGATCGGCGACTTCGCCGGCGTGACCGCCCACCTCGACTACCTGAGCAGCCTCGGTATCAAGGGCATCTGGCTGATGCCGGTCGCGAAGTCACCCAGCTATCACGGCTACGACGTGACCGACTACACCGCGGTCGAGCCGGACTACGGCGACGCGGCGTCGTTCAAGGCGCTCGTCGCGGCGGCGCACGCTCGGAGCATCAGCGTCATCGTGGACTTCGAGGCAAACCACACGTCGAGTGACAACCCGTGGTTCAAGGATGCGCTCGCCGGCGGCCCGCACCACGACTGGTACATCTGGTCGAAGGACGATCCCGGATGGCCGAACCCGATCGGCGGTGGGGACCCCTGGCACCCGTCGCCGGCAGGCTTCTACTACGGCCTCTTCTCCGACGAGATGCCGGACCTCAACCTGCGCAACCCGGCCGTGACGGCCGAGCTCGACCGGGTCGCCCGATTCTGGCTGGACACGATGGGCGTCGACGGGTTCCGCATCGACGCCGCGCGCCACCTCATCGAGGACGGCCCGAAGACGCAGGTCAACACGCCGGAGACACGAGCCTGGTTGGCAGCGTTCCGTGACGTCGTCCACCAGGATCGGCCCGATGCGCTCGTCGTCGGCGAGGTCAACGATGCCGAGCGGACGTCCGGCAGCTACACGACCGACGGCTCGCTGGACATGAGCTTCGACTTCGAGATCGGCCCGGCCATCTCGAACGCCGTCAGCCACGGCGATGCCGAGTCGCTGCTCACGAGCGAGACGAGCATCGGGACGGTCTACCCGGACGGCGGCGCCGGGACGTTCCTCTCGAACCACGACCAGCCCCGCGTCCTGACCCAGCTCCGTGGCGACACTGGTGCCGCCGCCCAGTCCGCGGCCACGCTCCTGACCGCTCCGGGGACGCCGTTCATCTACTACGGCGAGGAGCTCGGCATGACCGGCGACAAGCCCGACGAGCAGATCCGGACGCCGTTCCCGTGGACGGCGGCGGCGCCGGGCTTCGGGTTCACGAAGGCGGCGCCCCCATGGGAGCCGTTCGCCGACGGCGCCGCCACCGCCAACGTCGCAACCGAGGCTGGCGACCCGGCCTCGCTCCTGTCCACGTACCGCGCCCTGATCGATCTTCGGAACGCCAATCCTGCGCTCGCGAGCAGCGCGTTCGTCGCCGTCGACGCGTCGGACCCGCACGTTGCGACGAGCCTTCGCGTCGGTGGTGGCGAGCGGTTGCTCGTCATCCAGAACCTCGCCACGGACGCCGCCCCGGGAGTCGCCCTGACGCTCCGCAGCGGGCCGCTGTGCGGGCCACTGCACGCCGCGATCGTCTATCCCGAGGCAGATGCCGCGACGCCGGTCGCGGATCCGAGCGTCACCGCTACCGGCGGCCTCGCGGGCTACGTGCCGCTGCCGACGATCCCCGGCCGGGGCACAGTGGTGATCTCGCTCAGCCCTTGACCCCGCCCACCGTGAGCCCGCCGACGATGTAGCGCTGCAGGACTGCGTAGGCCACGATCGGCGGGACCGCGAACAGGATCGAGAACGCTGCGAAGTTGGACCACGGGGTCGCGCTGGCGTACTGGCCGACCATCCCGTTCAGGGCCATCGCGAGCGTGAACGTCTCCGGCTTCGTCAGGAAGATCCAGGACAGGATGAACTCGGTCCAGCCGGCAATGAACGCGAAGAGCGCCGTAACAGCCAGGACGGGTGTCGAGAGGGGCAGGATGATCCGCACGAAGGTCTGGACTCGCCCGGCACCGTCCACGACGGCCGCCTCCTCGAGCTCCTTCGGGATCGTGTCCAGATAGCCCTTGATGTTCCAGACAGCGAACGGCAGCTGGCTGGAGATGATCGCGATCGACACACCGATGAGCGAGTTCCGCAGGTTGAACGTGCCGATCTGGATCTTGTTCAGTGATACGAACAGAGGCGCGATCGTCGCGACCGCGGGCAGCATCAGGACCGCGAGGATGGCGATCATGAGGAACTCGCGGCCCCGGAAGCGCATCCGCGAGAAGGCATAGGCGGCGAGCACGCCGATCGCGACGCTCGAGATCGAGATGACCAGCGCGATGAACAGGCTGTTGGTCGCGAGAGTCAGGAAGCTCACCGGGTTCACGGTGGGCTTCGCGATGACGCGCGCGAATGCGTCGAGCGAGGCGCCTGGCGGGAAGAGCGAGTCAGGCTTCTGCAGGTTCCGCGGATCGAGCGCCATCGCGACGATCCAGAGGACCGGGAACACGACGGTGATCCCGATGAGGACGCACAGCACCTGGAGCGCGATCTGCCGACGAATGCCGCCACCGCGACGGCGATTCGTCGCGACCGCCGCGCGTGCGCTGGCCTTGAGTGCAACCGTGCTTGCGTCGGCGCTCATCGATGGCCTCCCAATGGTTCAGGCATTGAAGGACGCCGTGGCCTTTGCGAGCCGGTTGGTGACGAGCGTGATCGCGAGCAGGATGAAGAACTGGAACACCGCGAATGCCGCCGCCACCCCATACAGGTGCTGCTCGGCAACGAGGCGGTAGGCCGTCGTGACGAGCAGCTCCGTCTGGCCGAATGGCCCGCCGCCGGACATGAAATACGACAGGTAGAACAGGTTGAACGTCACGACGAACCCGTAGATCGCAAACGGAAACATCGCCGGACGCAGGAACGGCAGCGTGACGGCCTTGAACCGCTGCCACGCACCGGCGCCATCCATCTCTGCCGCCTCGTACAGCTCCTTCGGGATCGACTGGAGTGCGCCGGTCGCGACGACCGAGTTCAGCGGCCAGCCGAGCCAGACATTTGCCGCGAGCAGCCCGAAATAGGCGAGCGGCAGGATGAACGGGCCCGCCTGGACGAGAGGGTTCGGGTCGTTCAGGACGTCAAGCTGGATCGGCGGCAGCCGGAAGATCACGCCGATCGTGCCGTTCAGGATCTGGTTGATGGCGCCGCTCTGCGGATCGAACATGTTCCGCCAGACGGTCGCGACGATGATCGGCGGGATCATCACGGGCAGGATGTACAGCGATCGCCAGAACCGCCGGAGGCGGAGCTTCGGCGTGTTCAGCAGGAGTGCGACGCCAACGCCGAGCACGACGTGGATCACCACGTTGGAAAGCGCCCACCACAGGTTGAAGACGAGGATCCGGACGAAGTCGAAGTTCGGGATGACGATGTCGTTCCCGAGGATTCGGAAGTAGTTGTCGAGGCCGACGACGTTTGGCAGGGGCGCCTTCGCCGCGAGATTCTTCAGGCCGTAGTCCGTGAAGGACATGTAGACCTGGAACACGAGCGGGTAGAAGGTGATCACGGCCATGACGAGCAGGGCGGGCAGCAGGAACAGGTAGGCCGTGCGAGTCTCGCGGCTTCGTCGCCAGCGCGATGGCCGCGGGGTCAAGCTCGGTGCGGCGGTGACCACGGCGCTCATCGGCGCACGTTCCCTCCGGTCCATCGGGCGAGCCAGGCTGATGGTCGCGGTGAGGAGACGCCTCTCAGCATCTCCTCACCGCAGCATATGCGAGGGCGGAGCCCTCGGTGGTTACTGGATCTTGTTCGCCTTGTCCATCGCGGCGCAGGCATCGGAGACGGCCGTGGCCGGGTCGGTGCCCTTGTCGACGGCAGCGTTGATGGCGGTGCCGAAGTTGCCCCAATAGTTGTTCAGGGCCGCGAGCGTCGGCCGGGGGTACCCGGACGTCATCAGGCCCGCGAACGCCTGGGCGATCGGATCGGTCGGCTGGAGCGTGGTGTTCGCCGGCAGGTGACCTGCATCCGCGAAGACCTGCTCGTTCGCAGGCATGAGGAACTGGAGCGCGAACTGCTTCGCGAGGTCGATGTTCGGCGAAGCAGCATTGATGTAGAAGCCGTCGGGGGCTGTCATCGGCGCCCACGCGCCACCCGACGGACCCGTCGGGCCGGCGGCCACTGCGAGCTTGCCGGGGAGCGCCTTGGCCAGGTCACCGGACTGCCATGGGCCGTCGATGAACCCGCCGATCTTCCCGGAGATCAGGTCGGCCTTGGCATCGCCGTCGTTCTGGTAGAGGTGGCCACCAGCCGCCTTGAAGTCCACGAGGAACTTGAGGGCGTCGGCCACGCCACCGGCGGTGGCGGTGCACTTGCCGGTGTCATCCATGATCTTGCCGCCGAAGACGCTGTACCAGCCCCACTCGTAGTACGCGCCGCCGCCGCTGTCCTTGTAGACGAGGCCGAGCTTGGCCGCGTTGGTGATCCAGTCGGCGGTGGTCGCCGGCGCGGTGGCCAGCTGGTCGGTTCGGTAGAAGAGCTCGATGGCCTTCATGGACTCGGGGATCTCGAAGAGCTTCCCGTCGACGGTTGCCGCGTTGAGGGCGACGTCGCCGGTGTTGTAGGGGGCAGCCTTGAGGGTGGCCGTCAGGTCGCTGACGTCCGCCAGCAGGTTGTTGCGGGCCTCGCTCGGGAGGCTGTCATTCGGGGCGATGTACATGTCCGGCTCGCCCGTGGAGGCCGAGGTCTCGAACTTGTTGAACAGGTCGGCGAACGGCACGTCAAGGACGCTGACGGTCAGGCCGGGGTTGGCGGTCTTGACCTGGCCGACGATCTTGTCGAACGCGTCCTTCTCGGAGTTGCCCGAGGCGCCGTAGGCCTCCCAGATGGTCAGGCTGCCGGTGAGCGTCGGGGCCGTGGTCGCGGCCACGGTCGCGACCGGACCCGTTGTCGCAACCGGACCCGTGGTCGCCGGGGCGGTGGTGGTTGCAGCCGGGCCGCAGGCGCTGACCACGAAGATCAGGCCGGCGAGCAGGCTGGTGAGTCGATATGAACGCTTCATGTCGGGTGAGTTCTCCTCCTGTGCGGTTCGGGCTCCCGATCACCGGGATCGCCTCCTCCGCAAATGTGTCCCGTGTGGGCGCCGGCGGAGCCGGACATCCACCTGCTGGAGCTGCGTGGGCGGCGCACCGCGCGGGCAGCTCAGGGCCGATCGACGGCACTACGCTGCCGGCACCTCCTGCCGCTGGTGCGGCGCCGGTCCGGTCGACCCACGGACGATCAGTCGCGTCTCGAGCCGGAGATGCTCTGGCTGGTTGGCCGCGCGTTGCTCCACCTCGATCAGGAGGAGGCGCACCGCGTCGGCACCCTTCTGACGGATCGGCTGATGCACCGTCGTCAGTGGTGGGTCGACATGGGCGGCGAGGTCGACGTCGTCGAAGCCGACGACGCTGAGATCGCCGGGGAGGCTGAGGCCGAGTTCGCGAGCGGCGCGCATCGCGCCGATCGCGATGGCGTCGCTCATGGCCAGGACCGCGGTCGGGCGCAGGCCACGGCTCCAGGCGTCCTGGAAGGCCGCGGTGCCGCCGTCGATCGAGGCGCGGGCTGCCACGACCCAGTCGTCGCCGAGTTCCACGCCGGCCGCCCGCAATGCGGTGCGATAGCCGCGCAGGCGCCGCTCCGTGACCCCGGTTCGGCCCCGCTCGCCGGTCGTGAGCGCAGGTCCCTCGACGGCCACGATCAGGATGTCGCGATGGCCGAGCTCCAGCAGGTGCTCCGCGGCGGCACGCGCCCCGGCCTCGTCATCGACGACGACGGAGCTGTGCTCGGGCAGGTCGTCCGAGTCGACGAGGACCATCGGCAGCCCGGTCGCGCGGATCTGCTGGATCTCGGGGTGGTCGCCGGACAGGCCGATCGCGACGACGCCGTCAACCGTCGCGCGGCCAACGGCCAGGGCCAGCGAGCCGTGCAGGGGCGAGATGAAGTGCAGCTCGTAGCCGAGGTCCTCGGCGGCGTTCGCGACGCCTTCGCTGAACAGGGCGAAGAACGGGTTCGAGAAGATGACCGCGAGGGCCTGCGGGGTGAGCACGCCGAGGGTCATGGTCTGGCGCTGGGTCAGCAGCCGGGCGACCGGATGTGGTCGATAGCCGAGGCTGGTCGCGATGCCCCGAATGCGGACGGCCGTCTCTGCCGACAGCCGCTCCGGGCTGTTGAAGGCGAACGACACGGCCGTCTTCGAGACGCCCGCCTCGCGGGCGACGTCGGCAATACGCGGCCGCTGGGTCCGTCGCTGCACCCTGCTCCTCTGCCTCCTCGGAGCCTCCGATGGCGGCCTCAGGCTCGGGGCCGTCCGATCGGGAGAACCGGTTTAGAAAACCGGTTTAGTGGAAGGTAGCGACCGGGCGCCATGGCGTCAAGACGGCAATTTCGCGGGGCGGCCGAAACGGCCGCACAATGCGGGCATGGCCGTTTCGGTTCGCGGCATGCCCTGGGGCGTGGCGCTGTTCCTCGTGTACGCGCTGCTCATCCTGACGGGCGTGGGGCTGTCGCTCGGCTTCGTCGTCGACCAGGCGGTCCTCGTCCCGATCACCTTCACCGGCGTCGTGGTGATGGCGTTGCTCGCCTACACGATCTTCACGGTCACCCTCGTCCTGCAGCGCAAGGAGGCCGCGCGTGGGCTGGCCCTCGGCCTGACCAGCCTGGCCGTGCCGGCCATCCCGCTGGCGGTGCTCGCCGGCCAGCTGATCGTCGCAGCAGTCGTGGCGCTGGTGGGGTACGTGCTGTTCCGGGGCCTGCGCGCCCGCGCGGCGGTCGCGTGGCTCGATCAACCGTGATCTGGCAGACTTCGTCGCCGATCTCCCTCCCCGTCGCACGAGGCACACCTTGACCACGTCATCGCGTCGTCCGAGCCCGGCCAGCCGGGCCACCCGACGCTCCCGCCGGCCGGCGCCGCGCCAGGCCAGCTTCCTCGAGCGCTACCGCAACCGCATCCTCGTGATCGCCGGCGTGCTCGTCTTCGGGCTCATCGTCGCGGCGGCGTTCCTGAACTCGGCCCAGCCCGCGTTCGCGTGCACGAACCTGTTCGACCCGACACCCGCGCCGTCGTTCGTCGCCCCCAGCGTCGACCCGAGCTCGAGCGCAGCCCCCGAGACGGCACCGCCGCCCGGCTACGTGGAGCCGGACATGGGCCATCTCCACGTCGACCCGGGAACCAAGGTGACCTACGCGAACTGCCCGCCCGCGAGCGGCAAGCACATCAACGTGGCGGGCCTCGGACCGATCGACGGCGGCCTGTACGGCCCCAACGATGCGACCATCCCTGAGGGCTGGGTCCACAACCTCGAGCACGGCGCGATCGTGCTCCTGTACAGCTGCCCGAATGGCGTCGGCGACGGCTGCACGGATGCGGCGCAGGCGAAGATGGGATCCATGCTCGCCGAGTGGCCCAAGAGCCCGATCTGCAACATCCCGCCCGGCAAGCTGACCCCGGTGATCACCCGCTTCGACGACATGAAGTGGCCGTACGCCGCCGTCGTCTGGGACGTGGTCCTGCCGCTGCAGACGCTCGACCAGGCCGCCATCTTCGACTTCTATGCCCAGCGGGGCGAGCGCTACAACCAGGAGCAGCAGTGCCCCGCACCGACGCCGACGCCTGGTCCCACGCCGACCGCCGGTCCCACGCCGACCGCGGCACCGGCAACGCCGGCGGCCTCCCCGGCGGCGTCCCCGGCCACCAGCACCGCACCGGCGGCCAGCTGACCGCCGGCCGGCGAGCCAGGACGCGGCAGGCCACCTGATGCTCGCGCTCGTCAAGGCCAACGCGGGACCCGGGCTGCGGCTCACCGAGGTGCCGCGCCCGGAGATCGGTATCAACGACGTGCTCATCCGGGTCCACAAGACCGGGATCTGCGGGACCGATCTCCACATCGAGTCGTGGGATCCGTGGGCGGCGAAGACCATCCACCCGCCGCTCGTCGTGGGGCATGAGTTCGTCGGCGAGGTCGTCGAGGTCGGCAGCAATGTCACCGACTTCCACCCGGGCGAGCTGGTCAGCGGCGAGGGCCACGTCACCTGCGGGCGCTGCCGCCACTGCCTGGCTGGGCAGCGGCACCTGTGCGTGAACACGGTCGGCCTCGGGGTGAACCGCGACGGCGCATTCGCCGAGTACGTCGCCCTGCCCATGACCAACATCTGGCATCACGTGCCGGGCATCGACGAGGAGGTCGCGGCGATCTTCGACCCGTTCGGGAACGCGGTCCACACGGCGCTCGCCTTCGAGGTCCTTGGCGAGGACATCCTGATCACCGGCGCGGGCCCGATCGGGCTCATGGCCTCGGCCGTCGCCCGGCACGCGGGCGCGCGCCACATCGTGGTCAGCGAGCCGAACGCCTTCCGGCGCGACCTGGCCATGCGCATGGGCGCGACGGCCGCGATCGATCCGCGGGAACGCGAGCTCGTCGACGTCCAGCGCAAGCTCGGCATGGTCGAGGGCTTCGACATCGCCTTCGAGATGTCCGGCAACGCGACGGCCCTGCGATCCGCGATTGCCAACATGGCCCACGGCGGGCGGATCGCGATCCTCGGCATCCCGACGGCGGAGATCTCGCTCGACGTCAACGCGATCGTGTTCAATCAGCTGACGCTGCGCGGCATCTACGGTCGGGAGATGTACGAGACCTGGTACAAGATGCGGGTCCTGATCCAGTCCGGGCTCGACATCCGCCCGGCGATCACCCATCGCTTCGGATTCCGCGACTTCGAGGCGGCCTTCGCCGCCGCCCGATCCGGCGACTCGGGCAAGGTGATCATGGACTGGGGTGCTACATGACGCGCGCACGCAACCCGCTCGCGTTCATCGATGCCGAGCTCGATGACCTGAAGGCGAAGCACCTGTACCGGCCGCTCCGCGTCATGAGCGCGGCCCAGGGACCGGTCACCGTCGTCGACGGGCGCGAGGTGATCTCGCTGTCGTCGAACGACTACCTCGGGCTGACCCACCACCCGCGCCTGCGCGACGCCGCGCTCCAGGCGATCGGCGAGTTCGGGGTCGGCTCGGGCGCCGTCCGGACGATCGCCGGCACGATGGCCGAGCACGAGCAGCTCGAGGCCGACCTCGCCGTGTTCAAGAGCGTCGAGGCGGTCCTCACCTTCCAGTCCGGCTTCACCGCCAACACCGGCGTGATCCCGACGATCACCGGCGAGGCCGACTTGATCGTCAGCGACGCCCTCAACCACGCTTCGATCATCGACGGCATGCGCCTGTCCAAGGCGCCCCGCAAGGTCTTTCCGCACCGGGACGTGGCCGCGCTGCGCGAGATCCTCCACGACGCCGCGTCGAAGGGCCGCCCGGACGGCGCCGGGCCGTACCGGCTGATCCTCGTCGTCACCGATGGCGTGTTCTCGATGGATGGCGACATCGCGCCGCTGCCCGGCATCGTCGAGGCCGCCGAGGAGGTCGGGGCGGCCGTGTATGTCGACGATGCGCACGCGTCCGGCGTCCTGGGCCGCAACGGTCGCGGCTCGGTCGATCACTTCGGGCTGCACGGCCGCGTCGACATCCAGGTCGGCACGATGTCGAAGGCCATGGGCGTGCTCGGCGGCTACGTCGCGGGCTCCCAGGCACTGCGCGACATCCTCGTCCAGCGCGCTCGGCCGTTCCTGTTCTCGACCTCGCATCCCCCGGCCGACGCGGCGGCCTGTCGCGAGGCGATCCGGGTCATGGACGACGAGCCGTGGCGGATCGAGCGCTTGTGGGCGAGCACGAAGCGGTTCAAGGCGGAGCTCACTCGTCTCGGCTTCGACACGGGTCGCTCGGAAACCCCGATCACGCCGATCATCGTCGGTGATTCGGAGGCGGCCATCCGGTTCTCGGGCCGGTTGTTCGAGGAGGGCGTCTTCGCGACCTCCGTCGTCTTCCCGACCGTCGCGCTCGACCAGGCGCGGCTGCGCACGATCGTGACCGCCGCCCTCACCGACGAGCACCTCGACCGGGCGCTCGCCGCGTTTGCCAAGGTGGGCAGCGAGCTGGGGATCATCCAGGCGTGACCGCCGAGCCGCCGGCTGGCGCGCAGCCGGCAGGGGACCTGCCGCTGGATGCGCATCTCCATACGGAGCAGTCGCCGGATAGCGCCGTCCCGATCGACGTCTACGCCGCCCTCGCGGTCGAACGCGGGATCCCCGAGATCTGCATCACGGACCACGTCGACTTCGACCCGCGCGACCCGGCCTACCACTACTCGCGCTTCGACGACCGCGAGCGCGTCGTTCGCGGCGCCGCCGAGCGCTGGGCGAAGCAGGGCGTGGCCATTCGGTTCGGCGCGGAGCTCACCTACAACCGGCGCTGGGAGGCGGACGTCCGCGACCACCTCGAGCGGCATGGCTACGACTACGTGATCGGATCGGTCCACGACTGGCCCGAATCCCCGTACTGGCCGTCGCGGGTCCAGTCGTGGGTCGTCGGCCGGCCGCTCGACGAGGTCGTGGCCCCGTACTACGCCGAGATCATCGCCGCCGCCCGCTCGGGCCTGTTCGACACGATCGGCCACCTCGACGTCGTGAAGCGGTATCTGCACCCGCGGATCACCGCCGCCGACCTCGCGACCCGGCCGGACCTCCAGGAGCCGGCACTCCGGGCGATCATCGAGTCGGGCACGGCGCTCGAGGTCAACAGCAGTGGGCTTCGCTATCCGGGCGCGGAGACGTATCCTTCGGCAGCCGTCGTGGCACGGTATCGCGAGCTGGGGGGCGATCGCGTGGTGGTTGGCTCGGACGCACACTCCCGTGGATCCTTCGCCGCGCGCCTCGACGAGTCGTACCGCCACCTCACCGCCGCCGGATTCGAGGCGTTGACCTTCCGCCGCGGCGGGGAGCGCGTCCGCATCGATGTGCCGCGCAGTACCCCTAACGGTACCGTTGATGCGTTGCGCACCTAACGCCGGGTCTTGATCCTCGTTACCCAATGGACGACGAAACGCTCGATCGGCTGGTGGCGGACGCCAAGCGAGGTGACTCGCAGGCGTTCGGACAACTCTTTGATGAGTACGCCGGGCCGATCCATCGGTTCATCGCCAGCCGCGTCAAGGGCCCGAGTGACGCGGAGGACCTGACGCAGCTGGTCTTCGTCAAGGCCCTGGAAGCGCTCCCGCGCTATGAGGCGCGGGGCATCCCGTTCGGGGGTTGGCTCTTCCGGCTGGCCAGGAACGCGATCATCGACCAGATCCGAACACGACGGGACCATCTCCCGCTCGTGACCGCGCTGACTCGGGAGACCGACGACGCCGGTCCCGAGGCGACGGCCGCCCTTCGGGACGACCTCGATCGGGTGGCCCACGCGCTCACGGAGCTGACCGACGATCAACGAGAGGTGATCGAGCTGCGCTTCTTCGGCGGACTTTCGGTGCTCGAGACCGCGGTCGCGATGGGTCGCCAGGAGGGGACCGTCCGCGGGCTCCAATTCCGCGCGATCGCCGCACTCCGGCGCTCGCTCGGGATCGATGCGAGCGCGCTCGCGGGAGAGCATTCGATCGGGCCGGCACCGAAGCTGACCCCTGTCCCCGTGCGGGTCCGGTCATGACCGACTACACCGATCGCGAGCTCGTGGCGCTCGACCAGATCGAGGACGTCCTGCGGGCCTACGCGGACGCGCGCCTCGCGCCGACCGGCCCCGTCCTCGCGCGCATGCGCGCCACCGTGGTCGGGCAGGCAGCCATCCGGGCGGCCACGGCCGCCGAGCAGCGCCGCCTCGACACGGACCGCGTCGTCGGCCGGCGCTGGGCACTGCCCGGCTTCCAGCTCCCGCGTCGGGCCATGGCATTCGGCCTGGCCGCATCGCTCACCCTCGGGACCAGTGCTGCGGTGCTCGCCGCGCCGCCCGGCAGCCCGTTCTACGGCACGCGGGTCGCGATCGAGAACGCACTCGTTCCGAACAACCCCGATGCGCGCCTCGCCGCGCACGAGGACCGGCTGACGCAGCTGCTCGCCGATGCTCAGACGGCCGCGACCAGCGGCGACGACGTTGCGCTGGATGCGGCCCTCGCCGCGTACCAGAACGAAGTCGACGCGGCGATCGCCGACCTGGACGATGCCCCAGACCGCCTTGCCCACCTCGAAGAGGAGCTCGGCAGGCACGTCGCGGCGCTCCAGGCGCTCGAGGCGACGCTGCCAACGCAGGCAGCGATCGAGCACGCGCTCGACACGAGCCAGAAGGCCATCGACAAGCTGCATGAGTCGGGTAGCCATCCGGGGAGCAAGCCATCGCCGGCGCCACACCCCACCCGTGGCCCCGCGACAGACGGCCCGGACGCGAACCACGGCGGGGGCAACCCCTAGCCCGTAGGTTTCAGGCGGGCCGGCGCCAACGGTCGCGCCTGCGCGACATCCGACGAAGGACTGGCCCGCATCCTGGCTAGCCCTGTGGCGAACGGAAGGGCGGGGGTGCGGGTTGCACTGCGGGAGGCAGTCGCGCCGTTCCGCAGAGAGCTTCTTCGACGATTGCGGCGTTCGCGCGACGGTCGGCGGGTTGAACGTACTTCGCGCTGAGGAAATCGACGCATGGCCAGCCATGCCCGCGACGAAGCTGCCACGCTGGCAAAAAGAAAGAGGGCCCGGTTTCCCGGGCCCTCTTGTCCTTGGTCTGGTCCCTGTTCGGGACTGCCGTTAGCGCCGGTTCTTGACCCGCGCCGGGGTCAGCACGACGACGCTCGCAAGGAGCACGCCGAGCGCGACCACGAGCAGCCACGCGCCGTCCGCCGGATGCGAGGTGTTCGCAAGGCCGGGGGTCGTGTCGCACGGGCACTGCGTGATGTCAGCCTGGCTCTGCTCGAACGAAGGGGCGGTCGACGGGGCGTCCGTCGTGTCGGCCTGGCTCTGCTCGAACGACGGAGCCTCGGTCGGCGGAACCTCGGTCGGCGGAGCGCTCTGCTCCGTGCCGGCGCAGCCATGGCTGAGCGTCAGGACTGCGTTGGTGTCGGCAGCGCCGTCGTACGTGACCCAGACGTTGCCGGTGGGGCCCGTCGTCAGGGTGCTGAGGTCATGCCAGCCGGTCGCGAACTGGTACGCGCCATTGCCCTGCTGGACGCCGACGACGACCTCGCCGTCAACGCTGATCGTGACGTTCGAGCCGGTGCCGGTCCAGATCCAGAGCTGGTGGGCCGACGAGTCCGTGGCACAGTCGCTGGTGAACGGATTGGAGCCGTTGCCAGCCCAAAACTGGGTGTTGTCGGCAGCGAGAGCCACCCCGGTGCCGGCGAGCATCATGCCCATCAGCAGCGTGCTCGCACCGACGAGACCCGCGATTCGCGTTCGCTTGTTCATGTTCTCCTGTGTCCCTCCGCTATCCCAAAACAATGGACCGGACCTTGGATGATTCCGCTTCAGACGGGAGTACCAAGGCATTCCCACCCGAAGTCCAGAGACCTTACTGGGTCAACCGGGCCCGTAGTGTGCACGAAGGTCACTAGGTCGTCTAGTACTTCTCCACTCCCACAAACCACACTACGTACACCAGCACCCACGCAGTCTGCTCGCGAAATTGGTGCGTTTGGTCGAACCTTGCACAGAATCGGTCCGGTTCCAATGACTTTCGATCTGGTTTCGGACCACCCGGATGTCGCGTTGGTGACACCCAAACGGCGCCGCTGACCAGGGCGAATCGCGGCATCGGTACCATGCCGGGATGAACGCCACGACCCTCCGAGGCCTGGCCGGTGACGCCGTCGGCGCCGCCCTGGAGCGCGCGATCGCATCGGGCCGGCTGCCGGACGCTCCGGAGGCCCGCTCCGCCGAGATCGAGGTGAGCCGCCCCGCGAAGCTGGAACACGGCGATGTCGCGGCAAACCTCGCACTTCGCCTCGCCCGACCGCTGCGGATGGCCCCGCCGGCGATCGCGGCCGCCATCGCGGACGCGCTCCGGGAGCTCCATGCAGACGGCGCGGGCGGTCCGATCTCGACGGTCGAGGTCGCCGGCCCCGGGTTCCTCAACCTCCGATTCGCCGACGACGCGATCGAGAACGTTCTCGATACGGCGCGCGCCGACCCAGGTTCATGGGGTCGCGCCGCCGCGATCGCCGCGGGCAGCCCAACGCGGCACGTCAACGTCGAGTTCGTCTCCGCGAATCCCACCGGGCCCCTGACCGTAGGAAACGCCCGCGGCGCGTTCGTGGGCGATCTGCTCGCGCGCGTGCTCGAGGCGGGCGGCCAGCGGGTCACGCGCGAGTACTACTTCAACGATTCGGGAACGCAGGTCCGCAACCTGGGCGCGTCCATCCTGGCGATCCGCGAGGGGCGCCCGATCCCGGAGGACGGCTACCACGGCGAGTACGTCGTGGAGCTCGCGCCCAACCTGCCGCCCGAGCTCGCAGTGGCACGCGACGCCGCGGAGGCAGAGGACGAGCGCACCTGGGCGGCCGGCCGGTGGGCCTCGGACCGGATTCGCACCGGGATCGAGGCATCGCTGGCCGCGCTCGGCGTCCGGTTCGATGTCTGGACCTCCGAGGGCAGCCTGACCGCCAACGGTTGGGTCGATCGCGCGATCGCACGCCTGCGCGACGGCGGCCACCTGTACGAGCAGGACGGCGCCACCTGGTTCCGCTCGACCGCGTTCGGCGACGACAAGGACCGCGTCGTCATCCGCTCGAACGGCTCGCTCACGTACTTTGCCTACGACATCGGCTACGTCATCGAGAAGTTCAGTCGCGGCTTCGATCACCTGATCTACATCTGGGGCGCGGACCACCACGGGACCGTCGCCCGGGTTCGCAATGCGGCCGAAGCGATGGGCTTCGACAAGTCGGCGGTCGAGATGATCCTCACCGGCTGGGTGCACTTCGTCGAGAACGGCCAGGAGCTCTCGATGTCGAAGCGAGCCGGCACGTTCATCGCGCTCGACGATCTGCTCGCCGAGCTCGGCGCGGACGCCGCGCGATGGTACTTCGCGAGTCGCGGCGCGAACGTCAACATGGACGTCGATATCGAGGTCGCCAAGCGCCAGTCGAGCGAGAACCCCGTCTATTACGTGCAGTACGCGCACGCGCGTATCGCGGCGATCCTGCGCAAGGCGGCCGCGACGGGCCTCACCGCGGCGCCGTCGCTGGCCGGTTCGCTGTCCGGCGCCGAGGAGCGAGCGCTGGCCCTGATCGCGGCGCGCCTGCCGGAGGTCGTCGAGGACGCGGCCGCGGCGCAGGAGACCCAGGGCATCACGACGTACGCGACCGAGCTGGCGACCGCCTTCCACGCCTTTTACCGGGACGCCCGCGTCGTGGATCCGGACGAGCCGGCTCGGTCGGCGTCGCGGCTGGCCCTCGTGGATGCGACGCGAATCTCGCTCGCGAACGCGCTCGGGCTGCTCGGGATCTCCGCGCCCGAGGCGATGTAGCCGCTACTTCGCGAGCGCCGCCGCGAGAACCGCGCTGCCGTCGCCAATCGCGATCGTCACCACGCTCGAGCCGGCGGCGCTCTCGGCACTCGCGTCGAGCCCGAGCCCAGTCCCCGTCTTGACCGCCGCGGCAAGGAATTCCGCCGCGTCCGCCGGGGTGTCCCATTCGGTCCGCAGGGCAATCGCGACCGCTCCGTTTGGCCCGCGCAGGAGCGCCAGACGGTCACCGCCCCAGCCGGCCGCAGCCACGGCGGCTTCCGGCGTCGACAGCACTTGCTCGAGCCAGATCCGGATGACCTCCTCGCCGAGCGTGTCCTGGGCTGCCACGGACCAGCCGGCGCCGAGCGTCGCGGCGAGCTTCGCCGGCAGCTTGACCACGATCGGCGCCTCGCGGTGGAGGTACTTGTCCGGATGGAGGATCTGCTCGGTGGACTGGGGCGGGTCCTTGAACGCGGCGTTCACCGCGGCGTAGCCACCCTGCGCAATCAGCCCGCTCACGAAGGCGAGCCCGTCGTTGTATGGGAAGAGGGCGGTTTCCCGGAGGTAGCGCGGGGCATCGGTCAATGCCTTCAGGGCGGCCGGGTCCATCGCCGCGCTCATCACCTGGCCCAGCTGCTGGGGGCTGAGGTTGTCGGTCATCCACGTGCTCTGGACCGAGACCGCATCGCCCTCGACGAGCGACAGGCGAGCCAGCGATCGATCGCCCTGGTCGTGGACGTTGAGGTCGAGCCCACTGAGATCGAGCCGCTGGTCCTGGAGCTGGTGGGTGAACTCATGGGCGTACGTGGTGAGCTCGGCGCCCCCGAGGCCGCCCGATCGGCTGACGACGAACAGCTGCTTCTTGTCGGGCGAGTAGTAGCCGGCGACCTGGCCGGCCTCCAGATCGAGGGTCAGGCTTCGCAGCGACGAGCCCTTCGGCAGCAGCCCGAGCGTGATCAGCTCGTCCTCGGCGTTCTTCAGGTCCGCCGGCGTATTCGACGCGTCGAATTCCGTCCCGAGGTTGGCGGTGAGCTGAGCTTGGTCGATCGTCACCGGATTGACGGCGCTCGTCGGCTGCAGCCCGCGGATCTGCTCCACCTGCGCGCGAATGTCGGCGTACTGCTCGGCCGCCGACTTCGGAATGGGCGTCGGCGACGGGGGCACCGCGACCGTCGTGAAGGGCGTCGGGGCCAGCGTCGGCGGAGCAACCGTCGGCGTGTTCACACCGCACGCGCCGACGATGAATGCGAGCGCAATCGCGAGCGCGAAGCGGCTACGGCTGGGAAGGTCGGACAGCATCTGGTCGCGATCGTACCGGCCCGGCAGTCGATCGTCGCCGGGACCTTCGGGCGCGTTGGCGTTTCTTAATCGCTTGGCGGGCTGGGTCTGAACACCCGGCATCTAGTGTCCTCCTCGGACCGAACCCTCGAGGTTCCATCCTCCCTCCCTCCGACCGGGGGCGCCGATTGGGCAGGCGCTCCCGGTCTTCTTTTTGCCTCGATTGCCATGCACGACCGGGCGCCGACCCCACGCACCGTCCGGCCTCCCTGCGCGCTTCGCTTCGCTCAGCGCTGATGGTCGGCCTGCCGGCACGCGGACCCGGCGCCCTGTCCACGCATGGACTCCGCTGCAAGGCATCATCCAGAGGGTCCACCGTGGGCGGCCTTGTGTCGTTCCGGCGTTTCACGCAATCGGTGGGTGAGCCCGCTGTGACAGAATCGGGGGGATGGAAATCACCTGGTATGGGGGGACGTGCGTGCGGCTGCGCGGGCGCGATGCCGTCGTCGTCGCCGACGCGTACCAGTCGATCGTCGGGCCGACGGGGCGCGGGATCACCGGCGACATCGCGACCTACAGCCACGCCGACGATGCGCCGCTCGCGAAGGCCAAGGGCAAGCGAACGCGCAACGGCACAGCCGTCCTGCCGACGAGCCTCGAGGCCTCGTTCACGGTGGACAGCCCGGGCGAGTACGAGGTCCGCGACGTCCTGCTGACCGGGGTTCGGACCTACCGCGACGACGCGAAGGGCGCGCAGCGGGGCCGGGGGACCGCGTTCGTGGTCGAGCTCGACGGCCTCCACACGATCCACCTGGGCGACGTCGGCCACCTGCTCGGCCAGGAGGAGCTCGGCGATATCGGGCCGGTCGACATCGCGTGCGTGCCGGTCGGTGGCGCGCTCAACCCGACGAAAACCGCGGCGCTGATTGCCCAGCTGGACCCCAAGCTCGTCATCGCGATGCCGGTCTGCGCGGACGATGCGGACTGCGCCGAGGCCGTCGGCAAGTTCTTCCACGAGATGGGCGGCGATCCCACCGCCCAACCCAAGCTCTCCGTTACGATCTCCACCCTCCCCCAGGAGACAACAACCGTCTTGCTGGAATCACGCGGGAAGGTCTAGCCCGGACGACGAGCTACGGCTTGATCGTTGTCTCGCCGGTCGCGAGCGCGAACGCGGCGCTCGAGTCGATCCCAACCGCTGGATCAATCGCCAGCCCGGCTGGCTTGGCATACAACCCGGCGAGCCACTCGTAGTCGGGGCCGACGATGCCGGCCGGCCGGCGCAGCACCTTGAGGGTGACGGAAAGGGTCGTGTCCCCTGGTCCAAGGCTCGGCCACTCGAGGAGCTCCGCGAGGCCGTACGGCCCCGAGGTGATCTTGCAGCCGTTGCAGGCGGTGGGCTTGAGGAACGTTGGCAGCATCGGCGGCTCGTAGGTGAACAGGACGAGCGTGACCGGCGGGGACGCGGTCGCCGCCGAGTTGTGGATCACCATGCTGATGCGCACCTCGCCGCCCACTGCCACCGCCACGGTCCGCGCCGGCGCGTCGCCAGTCGCCGTCTCGTCGAGACAGGCCGGGTTGGTGGATCGCGGAACGGAGCACGGCGCCAACGTAAGGGCCGTGTCCCAATCGACGGGCCCCTCACTCGGCGCGCTTGAAGGCGGCGCCGGGGTTGGGGCCACCGTCGGGGCAACCGCTGACCCGTCGACCGTCGCCGCGGGGCTCTGGAGCTGCCCGACTGCCGAAATCGACGGGACGGCCGCGGAACCGCACGCGGCCACCAGCAGGCCCACCACCATCGTCGTCAGCGGCGAGCGCATTCCTGGTCGCGTCATCGCATGCCACCTCCGAGCGGATGACGTCGCGAACCTGCGGATCTTACGCGGCTCGGCTATGGGACACCGGCGCGCTCGAGAACGACCCGACCCCGTTTCACGACTGCGCGGATGAGGTCGGCGGCCGGCCAGTACGGGATCTGACGATGGGTCGGGACGTTCCAGATCGCGAGGTCTGCCTGGCGGCCGGTTTCGATCGAGCCGAGCTCGTCGCCCAGGCCGAGCGCGGCAGCCGCATTGATCGTGACCGCGGCCAGCGCCTCGGACGGGGTCAGCTTGAGCTCGAGGCAGGCGACCGTCATGACGAGCGGCAGGCTGGCCGTCGGCGAGGTGCCCGGGTTGAAGTCGGTGGCCAGGGCGACGGGAATGCCGCGCTCGATGAACCGGCGCGCGGGCGCGACCTCGTCGTGCATCAAGAACCAGGTCGTGGCCGGGAGCACGACTGCGACGACCGGGTGGCCTGCGGCTGCCGCGGCAGCGAGGGCGTCGACGCCCGCGTCGGACGGGACGGCGAGGTGGTCGGCCGACAGGGCGCCGATCTCGGCCGCGAGCTCCGCGCCGCCGCTGGGCGCCAGCTCGTCGGCGTGCAGCCGCGAGGCCAGCCCGAGCCGCGCGGCCTCCTCGAGCACACGCCGGGACTGCGAGGGGCTGAACACGCCGCGCTCGCAGAACACGTCCGCGAACCGGGCCCGGCCCTGCGCGACGACGCCGGGCAGCTGCTCCTCGAGCAGGTAACGAACGTAGGCCTCCGCCCCGTCGGGGCGAGCCCGGAACTCGGGCGCGACGGCGTGGGCGCCGAGCCACGTCGGCAGGACGTCGACCGGGCCCTCCTTGCCGAGCTCGTAGGCAATCTCGAGGAGGCGCAGCTCCGTCGGGAGGTCGAGGCCGTAGCCGGACTTGGCCTCGATCGTGGTCGTCCCGTGGGCGAGCATCTCGCCCAGCCAGCGGCGGCCGTGCTCGGCGAGCTGCTCGTCGGTGGCGGCGCGCGTCGCGGCGACGGTCGACAGGATCCCGCCGCCCGCCTGGAGGATCTCGAGGTAGTCGGCGCCACGCTGGCGGAGGACGAGCTCGCCCTCGCGCGAGCCGCCGAACAGCAGGTGCGTATGCGGGTCGATCAGGCCGGGGGTGACGGTGCCGCCACCCGCGTCGAGCCGGGCGAAGCGCGCGATCGGATAGTTGCTGCCCTCGAGCGCCTTGACCAGGTCATTCCGGGGCCCCGCCGCGAGGATGCGGCCCTCCCAGCAGGCCACCGCCGGCGCCGCCTCGTGGCCGGGATCGCCGCCCGGGGCAACGAGCAGCGCCGGGTCGTCCATGCGCACGCCGAGTCGGGTCCCGCCGGCCATCGTCGCGACCTCGGCGGCATGCTCGATGAGGAGGCCCGGCGCACCATCCACCGAGCGCCCGCCCTGGATCAGTCGCAGGCCCATCGGCGGCTCGATCAACCGGCCGACGCCCGCGCCGCTGCGAGCCGCTCCTCGAGGAGCATCAGCGGGCTGGCGTCGCGCAGTCGCAGGTAGGCGGCCGCAGCGGCGAATCTCGCCTCCGGGCCGGCCGCTGCATCAACGCCGACGTGCGTGGCGACCCCATCGAACGCGGCCTGCGGCGCGAGCCCGATCAGCTCGGATTCGCGGATCCCGACGCCTTCTTCACGCGCCAATCGGGCGACCTCGTCGTACACCCGCCACATCGGGGTCGTCCCGAAGTCGAGCAGGTTCATCGAGACCTGGGCGCTGTCGAGCTCATCGATCATGAATCCGTTGCCCTGCACGGCCGGCAGCCCGCCACCGGATTCGCGCACGCGCCGCGCGATTCGCCTGGCCACCTCGACGTCGTTCGAGTCGAGGTTGATGTTCCAGGCGATCAGGAACGGCCGCGCGCCGACCGCGACCGCACCGGCGCGGGCATGCGCCATCGCTGGTCCGAAGTCCGGGCGCCGATCGGCGGCGAGATCGCCGATCTCGTCTCGCACCGCCTCGTAGCCGCCGCGGCGCACGTCGGCGAGGCGCACGCGATCGGGCCGCGCCGCGGCGCGCGCGTACAGGTAGACCGGGAGCCCGAACCGATCCGCCACCCGAGCACCGAACGATCGGGCGAGCGCGATGCAGTCGTCGATCGTGGTCGTCCCAAGGGGTACGAACGGGATCACGTCCACGGCCCCGATGCGCGGGTGCTCGCCCGCATGGCGCTCCATGTCGATCGTCTCGATCGCGACCTCGATGGTCGCCTCGAGTGCGCGCTCCACCGCCGAAGCCTCGCCGGCCAACGTCAGGACGGACCGGTTGTGCGAGGCGTCACTCGTCCGGTCAAGGAGGTAGGCGCCGACGGTATCCCGGACCGCAGCGGCGAGCCGATCGACGACGTCGAGTCGTCGCCCCTCCGAGTAGTTCGGGACCGACTCCACGAGCATGCCGAGATCGTGACACAGCGGACAGCCGATCCGTGGGCGCCTCGCGAATGCTCCCGTTTGGGAGGCGCCACTGCCGCGAAGGACCAACCGGATATCATTTTTCGAAACTGAGTATTGACATTTCGAAAGTGCTTATGCCATAGTCCGCCAAACAACCGTACACCATTGAAGGGAGACCACCAGATGCTCGCCTCACAGGTCAACCTCGACCACCGCCTCGCCGAGCTCCGCCAGATCGGCGCCGAGCTGCGCGACACCCAGGCAGCGCGCGGCACGGACGGTTCGACCCGGTCCATCGTCGCGGCGCTCCGCTCGCTCCTCGGCTGGGCACCCGCGACGCGATCCGTTCGCGCTTCTGCCCACTGAGCTGCCGTCCACCGCGGATTCGCCCATGAGCCGCCTCACCACCGCCCGCATGCTCCAGCCGCTGCGGCGACGCGACTTCGCGCTCCTGTCCGGCGGCAGCCTCGTGTCGCTGCTCGGTGACGGGTTCTTCTACATCGCGCTGGCCTGGCAGGTCTACGCGATCAGCAACGTGCCGACAGCACTGTCACTCGTCGGCGTTGCCTGGACCGTACCGTCGGTCCTGTTCGTGCTGCTCGGCGGTGCCTTCTCGGATCGTGTCGACCGGCGCCGGCTGATGATCGGTGCGGACCTGCTCCGCGCGGCTGCCATCGGCGCGATGGCTGCGCTCTCCGCGGCCGGCGTCATCCAGCTCTGGCACATCGCTGCGCTGATCATCTTCGTCGGCGCCGGCGATGCCTTCTTCAACCCTGCCTCGACCGCGATCGTGCCGGACCTCGTGCCCGAGAGCGAGCTCCCCGCGGCGAACGCCCTCGGCGCGATGTATCGCAACCTGACGCAGCGCCTCGCCGGTCCGGCGATCGCCGGGATCGTGATCGCGGCGTTCGGGCCGGCGGCGGCCCTCGGCTTTGACGCCGCCTCGTTCGTCGTGTCCGCTGTGGCGGTCCTTGCCATCCGCACGCGGCCGGCGCCCCGGCAGGCTGCCGGCGGCACGGGCGTCCGCGAGACCATCGCCCAGGTGGCCGAGGGCGTCCGCTACGCGCGGAGCAAGGCCTGGATCTGGGCGACGCTCCTGACCGGGATGTTCGCCCTGCTCGTGTTCCTCGGCCCGGTCGAGGTGCTCGTGCCATTCCTGCTGAAGAACCGCCTCTCCCTCGGCCCGGATTCGCTGGGCTTGGTGTTCGCCGTCGGCGGCATCGGCTCGATGGCGATGTCGGTCCTGGTGGGCGCCCTCGGGCTGCCGAGGCTCCGCGTGACCGTCATGTATGCCGCGTTCACGCTGGGAGTCGCCGTCACGGCCGGATTCGGGCTCATGACCGCGCTGTGGCAGGCCATGCTGATCACGTTCGTGGTGCAGGGCGCCTTCCAGCTCGGCCAGGTGATCTGGACCACGATGCTCCAGCAGCTGGTTCCGCGCCAGCTCCTCGGCCGCATCGCGAGCCTCGACTGGATGATGTCGACCGCCCTCGTGCCCGTCTCGTTCGCGCTGACCGGCCCGGTGTCGGCCGCCCTCGGTGCCGAGACCACCGTCATCGGTGCCGCGGTCGTCGGAGCGCTGCTCATGGGCGGGCTCCTGTTCCTGCCCGGCGTCCGCGACCCGGAACGATCGATCGGCGCACATGCCACCCTGACCGCAGCACCTGGAGGCGCCGAATGAACCCGCCGACCACGACCACCACCACGAAACCGAGCTCCCCGTTCGCCGTCCGTGACTTCCGGCTCCTGTGGGTCGGCGAGGCGATCTCCTCGCTCGGCGATCAGTTCGCGCTGATCGCGCTGCCCTGGCTCGCACTCGTCCTCACCGGCAGCGCCCTCGCGCTCGGCGGCGTGCTCGCCCTGATGGCCGTCCCGCGCGCCCTCCTCATGATCGTCGGCGGCGTGTCGGTCGATCGCTTCTCGCCCCGGCTGGTGATGCTGGGCTCGAATGCCGTGCGGCTGGTCGCCGTCACCGCCCTCGGCCTCGTGGTGCTCGCCGGCGCGGCGCAGCTCTGGATGCTGTACGCCTTCGCGCTCGTGTTCGGCGTCGCGGATGCCTTCTTCTTCCCTGCCCAGACGTCGATAGTGCCGGAGCTCGTCGAGCCGGAGCAGCTCCAGCGCGCCAACGGCATCGTCCAGGGCACGACCCAGGCCACGATCCTCGTCGGGCCGGCGATCGCCGGCGTCGTCATCGCAGCGCTCGGCGCGGGTGCCGCCGGCGCGACCGATGGCGGGATCGGCATCGCCCTGCTGGTCGACGCGGCCACGTTCCTGGCGTCGCTCGTGACGCTCTGGCTGATCAGGCCGCGCGCCCACATCGCCCAGGAGGCCACGTCGATCCTCGATTCGATCCGGGAGGGCGTCCGCTTCGTCTGGAGCTCACCCGGGCTCCGCGCAGTGACCCTCGTGAGCCTTGCCGCGAACCTGTTCATCGTCGGGCCGTTCGAGGTCGGGATGCCGTTCATCGCCTACTCCCGGCTCCCGGAGGGCGCCGCCGCGTTCGGGATCGTGATGGCCGCGTTCGGCGGCGGATCCCTCGTCGGCCTCCTCGTCGCGTCCGTCCTGCCGGCACCGCGACCATCACGGTTCGGCCTGGTCGTGATCGGGACGCTCGCCCTCGCGGGGCTCGGCGTCGGGGCGCTCGCGGCCGTCCACACGACGCTGCTGGCGGCCCTCGTAATCGGGGTCTCGGGGACGGCGCTCGGCATTGGCAACCTGCTCGGCATCACGTGGATCCAGAGCCGCATCCCGCCGGAGCTGATGGGCCGCGTGATGAGCCTGCTAATCACCGGGTCGGTCGGGTTGATCCCGATCTCGATGTTCGTCGCCGGCGCCGCCGTGCAGCTCAGCCTCGATGGAACGATGCTCGTCGCCGGTTGCGGGATGGCCCTCCTGGCGCTCGGCTCGCTCTTGTCGCCTGCGGTCCGAAACCTTGGGCTCGAGTCGCTCGCGCAATCGGAGCCGGCAGCGGAGGCCGCAATCGCTGAGGACGCTGCGGGCGCTTAGCCGTCCGCCATCGGGACGTGCACGCCGCGTTTGCGGGCGACCTCGATCGCGCGCTCGTAGCCCGCGTCAGCGTGGCGCAGGACGCCCATTGCGGGATCGGTCGTGAGGACACGTTCCAGCTTCCGTGCGGCGAGCTCGGTGCCATCGGCCACGACGACCATGCCGGCGTGCTGGCTATAGCCGATGCCGACGCCGCCGCCGTGGTGGATCGAGACCCAGGT
>DHWF01000028.1:0-98891 GCA_002413045.1 Chloroflexi bacterium UBA5189 | reverse complement strand
CGCTCGCCGTAGCCGAGCCAGCAGATTCGCGCCGGCAGGCCCTGGAACGGGACGCGGTCCTCGGCGAGGCGGATCCAGCGGGCGAGCGAATCGTCGTTGGGAAACAGCTCGAGGATCGCCCGGTCGGTGCGCAGGATGTCGGCTGGGTCGCCGCTTAGCGCCACCCACCGGAACGGGCCGCGGCCCTCGCAGAACTGGGGCCGGATGAACGCGGGCACGAAGCCCGGGTAGTCGAAGGCGTCGGGGACGCCGGCGTCCTTCGCCTGGGCGCGCAGGTTGTTGCCGTAGTCGAACACGATCGAGCCGGCGCGCTGGAAGGCGAGCATCGCGCGCACGTGGGCGGCCATCGACGCGGTCGCGCGGCGGACGTATTCGTCGGGCTGGTGCTCCCGCAGGAGCGCGGCGTCGTCGAGCGAGATCTCGGCCGGCACGTAGCCGACAAGTGAGTCGTGGGCGGAGGTCTGGTCGGTGACGACATCGAACCGCTCGCCCGCCTTCGCCCAGGCGGGCTCGATCTCGGCGGCGTTGCCGACGAGCGCGATCGAGATGGCCTGGCCCTTGCCGGCTGCCGTTCGGGCCATCGCCAGGGCCTGCGCGGGATCGTTCGTCACCCGATCGACGTAGCCGATGTCGTGTCGGCGCGCGGCCCGCGATTCGTCGACCTCGATCGCGAGGCAGACGCCCTCGTTCATGGTGACCGAGAGCGGCTGGGCGCCGCCCATGCCGCCGAGCCCGGCGGTGAGCACGACACGGCCGCGCAGGGTCCCACCGAAGTGCTGGCGCGCCAGCTCCGCGAACGTCTCGTACGTTCCCTGGAGGATGCCCTGCGTCCCGATGTAGATCCAGGAGCCCGCGGTCATCTGGCCGTACATCATCAGGCCGGCCTTCTCGAGTTCCCGGAAGTGCTCCCAGTTCGCCCACTTGCCGACGAGGTTCGAGTTGGCGATGAGCACGCGAGGCGCCCACTCGTTCGTTCGGAGCACGCCGACGGGCTTGCCGCTCTGGACCAGCAGCGTCTCGTCGTCGGCGAGGGCGCGCAGCTCCCGGACGATCGCATCGAACGCGGCCCAGCTCCGCGCGGCCCGACCCGTGCCGCCGTACACGACGAGCGCGTCCGGGTTCTCGGCGACCTCGGGATCGAGGTTGTTCATGAGCATCCGGAGGGCGGCCTCCTGCGGCCAGCCACGACAGCTCAGCTCCGACCCCCGCGGCGCGCGGACGGGCCGCGCACCTGGGAGCGCCGCGCTCACGAGGGCACGCGGAGGTTGGTGACCAGCACCTCGCCGAAGCGGCCCGTCCCGATCGCGGATGCGGAGATGACGATGCCCTGGTCTTTCAGGAAGACGTGGTACGTGTGCATGCCGCCGACGCAGCTCGTGATGAACGTCTGGCGGCCGCCGAGGGTCGCCTCCGCGTTGCCGATGACTCCCCCACCGGCGGCACACGCGCCCTGGTCGTACGAATCGCGCCACTGCCGGAACGCCTCGTCCCCGAACGCCGCCGGCCGGATCCGAACGACGAGCGCGTACACGAGGTTGCCGTTCGCGACGTCGACGGCCACCGCGGCGTCGAGCGCGGTCGCGATCGCGGGCAGGGAGTCGTTGCCGAGCGCCTCGGCGGCCGCGTCGGGATCCTCGGTGACCTTGATGGCGTCGACCGTCGCCGGCAACACCGCCAGAAGCGAAGGATCAAGCGTGAGCGGGGTGCTGTCGTCCGGCTCGGTCGGGCTCGGCGGCGGGCCGAGGCTCGTCAGCGGGACTGCCGTGTCGGTCGGCGCGGGCCCGGTGGCGTTCGCGAGCGGGGTGGTGGTTGGCGCGGGCGTCGAGCAGGCCGCGAGCAAGAGGCATGCGACGAGCGCGAGGGCCGCGGCGGCCCGTGCGCCTGTCAGCACGCGAGCGAGATTCACAACTCCCTCCGGACGACCGGGAACCGATCGTCGTCGACGGCCAGCTCGAACCCGCATGCCCGCCAGAAAGCCGGGTTTGCCGCGCTCGTGGCGTCGGGCCGCGCCTCGGGCTCCGGATACGCCTCGACGGCCGAGAAGCCACGCGTTGTCAGGTCCTCCACGACGGCCTCGACGAGCGCCTTCGCGAGGCCCAAGCCACGCGCCGCCGACGTCGTGGCGATGCACGTGATCACCGCCGGCAGGGGCGCGCTCGGGAGCTTCGGGTATAGGTCACGGACGCGCTGCGCCCGTGGGTAGGCGGACAACGGCCCGAACTGGCAGTAGACGGCGGGTTCCCCGTCCGCCTCGAGGACCTTCGCGTAGCTCCCGAACACCGCGAGCCCGCGCGCCAGCAGCTGGACCTTGCGCGGAGCGTCCGACGGAACCGCCGGCCCGCGCTCCCGCTTCGGCGCGAACGGATTGTCAACCGAGGTGTCGTCCTCGTCCGCAAACGGGTCGAGGAAGCTCCCCGCGGCGGGCCGGTTGGCGGCCTTCGGCGCGAACGGGTTGAAGGCAGGTCCGCGATCGGGTGGCGCGAACGGATTGTCGGCAAGCGACGGGCGCGCCGGCGGAGGCGGCGTCGCCTCGAGCCAGGACAGGCGGGCGGCCTTCGAGCCGCGCCGGTCGTCCTCCCAGTAGTCGCACGTCCGATGGTCGAACGCCGGATCGACGCACGGCGGGATCCGCGCGAGCCCGGCGTCGTCCGTCACGTCGATGATCCGCACGGCGGCCATCTTCAGCTGGGGAGCGCGAGCGCGGCCAGCGCGCCGTCGTGGACGAGCTTCGTCGCCGCCTCGAGGTCGGGGCCCGGCTCGCGATCGCCATCCCAGGGCCGGACGACCTCGCGAATCGCGGCGTGCGCGGCGGCGACGCCGGCGCCCGGAACGGCGCCGGGCACGAGCTCCAGCCGCAGGTCGAGCGCGCGCGCCGCACACACGAGCTCTATGGCGATGATCCGCTCGACGTGCTCGACGATCTGGCGCGCCTGGCGGCCCGCGATCGGGCCCATCGAGACGTGGTCCTCCTGGTTCGCGCTCGTCGGGATCGAGTCGGCCGACGCGGGATGGACGAGGCTCTTGTTCTCCGACGCGAGCGCGGCGGCCGTGTACTGGAGGACCATGTAGCCGCTGTCCAGTCCGGCGTTCGAGGCCAGGAAGGCGGGCAGGCCGCAGCTCAGGTTCGGGTCGACCAGGAGCGCGGTCCGGCGTTCGCTGATCGAGCCGAGCTCGGAGATCGCGAGCTTCGCGAAGTCGAGCGCGAGGGCGATCGGCTCGCCGTGGAAGTTGCCGCCAGAGATTACGAGCCCGCCACCGGTCGCCCGCGCCGATGCGTCCGCGACCCCGCCATCCGGGAAGATCAGCGGGTTGTCCGTGGCCGCGTTCATCTCGACGGCGAGAACGCCCCCGAGGTAGTCGAGCGCATCCCGGACCGCGCCGTGCACCTGCGGCACGCACCGCAGCGAGTACGGGTCCTGGACCTTGTGCGCCGTCGCGTGATGCGACTGCTGGAGCGAGCTGTCGCGGAGGAGCCAGCGGAGCTCGGCGGCAACGGTGACCTGGCCCGGATGCGGACGCGCCGCCTGGAGCGCCGCGGAGAACGCGACGTCGGTCCCGAGCAGCGCCTCCACCGACATCGCGGCGGCAACGCTCGCGGTCGCCATGAGGCGCGCGGAATCGCCGGCAACCAGCGCGCCGAGCGCGGACATGAGCTGCGTCCCGTTGAGGATCGCCAGTCCTTCCTTGGCGCCGAGGACGAGCGGCTCGAGACCGGTCTCCCGCAGCGCGATCAGTGCCGGCACGACCTGGCCGCCCAACTCGACCTGCCCCCGCCCGATCAACGGCAGCGCAAGGTGCGCGAGCGGTGCGAGGTCGCCTGATGCGCCCACGGACCCCTGCGCCGGCACGACCGGGTGGATCCCGAGCCGCAGGAAGTCGAGCAGCCGCTCCGCGACGATCGGCCGCGCGCCGGAGAAGCCCAGCGCGAGCGTGTTGGCGCGCAGGAGGAGCATGGCCCGCACCACCTCGCGCGGGAGTGGCTCGCCGACGCCCGCCGCGTGGCTGACGAGGAGGTTCTCCTGCAGCCGTTCCGCGTCGGCGCGGTCGATCGATCGATCGGCGAGGAAGCCAAAGCCGGTCGTCACGCCGTAGACCACGGCGCCCTCGTCGAGCAGCCGCTCGACGACCGCCCGCGACGCAACCATCCGAGCCTTCGCGGCGGGGTCGAGGATGGCATCCGCGCCACGCCGGGCCACCGCCTCCACGTCGCCGACGGTCAGGTCGGCGCCGGTCAGGACGACTGGGTCGGTCACGGGGGGAGGATAGTCGGCTATCTTCCCCCGATGCTCGCCTTCATCGACCAGATCGTCATTCCGTTCCTGAACCACCTGTATGGCGCCGTCGGGTACGCGGGGGTTGCCGTGGCGATGGGGATCGAGTCCGCGATGATCCCGCTGCCGTCCGAGCTCGTCCTGCCGTACGCCGGCTTCCTCATCTCCGACCCGACCCAGCTCGAGCCGATCACCCGGGCGCGCTGGGATTTCTGGATCGTCGTCATCGTGGCGACGCTCGGGAATACCGTCGGCTCGCTCATTGGCTACGCCATCGGCGCCTGGGGCGGGCGGCCGTTCCTCGAGCGCTGGGGCAGGTACCTGCTCATCAGCCCGCACGAGATCGAGATCGCCGATCGATTCTTCCAGAAGTACGGGGCTGCAACGGCCTTCTTCAGCCGCCTCCTGCCGATCGTCCGGACCTTCATCTCGTTCCCGGCCGGCGTGGCCCGCATGCCGCTCGGCAAGTTCATCCTCTATTCCACCCTCGGGGCGATCCCGTGGTCGATCGTGCTCGTGTGGGCCGGCGTGCAGCTCGGTGGCAACTGGGTCGAGATCCGGCACGCCCTCCAGCCGTTCGACCTCGCGATCGCGGTGGTCGCCGTCCTCTTGATCGCCTTGTTCATCTGGTGGCGCCTGGGCATGCCCGGCCGCCCCCGCGGGTCGCGCCCAGCCTGAACGCGCGAACCTCAGCGGCGCTCGTCCGGCGCCGGGCGGGCGCGGAAGGCGCGCCACAGCGCGATGTCGTACACGATCTTCAAGCCGCCGGCCAGGAAGAACGGGATCGATGCGAGAGCGGCGACGCCGAACAGCGGCGCCGCGATGAGCGGCGACAGCGAGGCGCCGGTCGTTCGCGCGATGCCGGTGATCCCTGCGGCAGCGGAGCGTTCGTCGGGATCGACCACGGCCATCGTGTAGCTCTGGCGCGTCGGGACGTCCATCTGGCTGATGCTGTAGCGCAGGAGCAGGACGGCGACCGCCAGCTCGACGGTGGGCATGAGCGGGACGAGGATCAGCAGCACGTTCGATGGCAGGTGCGTGAAGACCATCGTGTTGATGAGCCCGAAGCGGGCCGCGATCCGGGCGGCCGCCAGCGCGGACGCGGCGGCAAGCAGCTGGGCCCCGAAGAAGATAGCGCCGATCACCTCGACGGACACGCCGAACCGCTGGTGGAACCAGAACGCGAGGAGGCTGGTGATGACGAAGCCGCCCGCGAAGGCGTCGACCCCGAACAGCGCCGCGAGGCGGGCGACGATGCCTCTCGATCGATGCAACCCGAAGCGGCGGGCGATCGACGTGTCGACCGGGGGAACCTCGACCGCCGGTGACACGAGCCGAACGACCGGCACGATCGCCAGCCCGACGACGGCATAGCCGATGAGCAGGGCGCGATACGCATCGAGGTCGCTCCAGCCCGCGGCCTGCAGCGTGCCGACGGCGAACCCGCTGACCAGGGCGCCCATCGCGGTCGCGACCGACCCGACGAGGTTGTACCAGGCGTAGATGTTCGTCCGGCGATTGCTCGGCGTGACCTCGGTGAGCGAGGACTGCTCGATCGGCAGGAATGGGCCGACTTCGTTTCCCGACGGGCTCAGGACACCGAGCGTCGCCGTAACCAGGAGGACGACGAACACCGTGCTGCTCGCGAAGACCACGCCGGCCGCGGCCATCAGCAGCGCGCCGATGACGAGGGTTCGGCGCCGTCCGATCCGATCGGCGTGGGTCGTCAGGTACAGGCTGATGACCGTGTCGCCGATGAGGGTCAGGCTGAGGAGCACCCCGATCTCGCCGGCGCCGAGGCCGGCCGCCGCCAGGTACAGGACGAGGATGACGCCGAGCGCGCCGTATCCGAACATCCGGACGGCCCGGGCGAGGAACAGCAGCCGGGCATCCCGGGTCACCCGCCGAGTGTAGGATTTGGCCGATGGCCGAACGACACGATCCACACGCCGGCGAGGCGGCCGTCGGCCCCCACGGCGCCCCCGACGATCACGGCGATACCCACGGGCACGACGACCACGCCCACGGCGACGAGACGCTGGGGCCGGTCAACGTGCTGGCGTGGGCCGCGGCGATCGGGGGGATCGCCCTCGGCCTGATCGTGATGCTCGCCTTCATCCAGGCCGCGACGTAAGGTGACCAGCGCGCCCATCATCCTCGTGCCCGGCTTCTGGCTCGGCGCCTGGGCTTGGGACGAGGTCGTTGCCGACCTGCGAGCCCAGGGCCACGACGTCACGGCCCTGACGCTGCCGGGCCTCGAGTCGAAGGACGCCGACCGATCGGCGATCACGATGGCCGACCACGTCAACGCGATCGTCGATGCGGTGAGCGCCGCGGCCGCACCGGTCGTCCTCGCCGTCCACAGCGCGACGGGCTTCTCCGGGTACGCCGCGAGCGGCCACGCTCCCGAGAAGATCGCGGCGATGGTCTACGTCGACACGGCGCCCGGGGTCGGCGCGCCCGATCCCGAGTTCGACGGCGTCGAGCGGCCGCTGGACTGGCCGTCCGTCTCGGAGGAGGAGAACCTCGACGGCCTGTCCGAGGCGCAGCAGGCGACGTTCCGTGAGCGGGCGGTGCCCGTTCCGGGCGGCGTCATCCGTGAGGCGGCCGACCTCGGCAGCGATGCGCGGCGCGACATCCCGAGCACGTTCATCTGCACCGGCTTCTCCGCGGAGCAGTACCAGACCTACGCCAGGGAGGAGCACCCGACGCCGACGTTCCTCGCCGGCATCCCCGAGCTCACGAACACGACCTGGATCGACCTGCCCACGAGCCACTGGCCGATGTGGTCACGACCCGACGACATCGCCCGGATCATCGGCGACGTCGCCAAGGCGAACGCGACCCACGCCTAGAACAGGCCGACGATCTCGCCTTCGGCGTCGAGGTCGATGTTCTCGCCCCCGGGCCGCGACGGCAGCCCCGGCATCGTCCGCATCTCGCCGGCGAGCGGCGTGACGAACCCGGCTCCCGCGGAGAGTCGCACCTCGCGGATCGGGAGGCGCCAACCGGTTGGGCGACCCTTGAGCGCCGCGTCGTGGCTGAGCGAGTACTGGCTCTTGGCCATGCAGATCGGCAGCTTCCCGTACCCGAGCGCCTCGTACTGGGCGAGCTGCTTCGCCGCCACCGCGCTGAGATCGACGCCGTCGGCGCCATAGACCTGCGTCGCGATCGTCTCGATCTTCGAGGTCAGCGAGGCGTCGTCCGGATAGAGCAGCTTGAAGTCCGGCGCCCCGACCTCGGCGGCGGCCCAGACCGCCTTCGCAAGCGCCTCGGCACCCTCGCCGCCCTTCGCCCAGTGGTTGGCGACGACGGCCTCGGTGGCGCCCGCCGCGAGCGCCACCGCGCGAACCGCCTCGACCTCGGCGGGCGTGTCGGTCGGGAACGAGTTGATCGCGACGACAACCGGCACGTTGAACAGGCGCACGTTCTCGATCTGCTTGGCGAGGTTCGCGCCGCCGGCGGTGACCGCGGCGACGTTCTCGGTCAGCAGCGCTGGATCGAGCGGCTTGCCGGCCACGATCCGGCCCACGCCGCCGTGCATCTTCAGGGCGCGAATCGTGGCGACCACGACCGCGGCGTCCGGGTGGAGGCCGGAGGCGCGGCACTTGATGTCGAAGAACTTCTCGGCGCCCATGTCCGCGCCGAATCCCGCCTCCGTGCAGACGATCTCGTTGGTCGCCAGGGCGATGCGATCCGCCAGCACCGAGTTGTTGCCGTGCGCGATGTTCGCGAACGGGCCGGCGTGGACGAACGCGGGCCCACCCTCGAGCGTCTGGAGCAGGTTCGGCTTGATCGCGTCGGTGAGGAGCACCGCCATCGCGCCGGCCACGTGCAGGTCCTCGGCCGTGATCGCCTTGCCGTCGCGCGTGGTCGCGAGGACCATCCGCCCGAGCCGCGCCCGCAGGTCGGCCAGGTCCGAGGCAAGCGCGAGGACCGCCATCACCTCGGACGCCACGGTGATCACGAACTCGGTCTCGCGCGGGTAGCCGTTCTCCTTCCCGCCGAGCCCGATCACGACCTTGCGCAGCGCTCGATCGCTGATGTCGAGGACGCGCGGCCAGAGCACGTTCAACGGGTCGATGCCGAGGGCGTTGCCGTGGTGGATGTGGTTGTCGATGAACGCCGCGGCGAGGTTGTGGGCTGCCCCGATCGCGTGGACGTCACCGGTCAGGTGCAGGTTGAAGTCCTCCATGGGGATCACCTGGCTGTAGCCGCCGCCGGCGGCGCCGCCCTTGATCCCGAACACCGGCCCGAGGCTCGGCTGGCGGATGCACACCGCCGCCTTGTGGCCGATCCGATTGAGGCCCTGGGCCAGTCCGACCGTCGTCGTGCTCTTGCCCTCGCCGAGCGGCGTCGGGCTGATCGCGGTCACGAGCACGTACTTGCCGCGCGGACGCTCCCGCTCGAGGCGCGCGATGCCGGCAAGCGTGATCTTGGCCTTGGCCGACCCGTACAGCTCGATCTCGTCGTCCTGCAGGCCGAGGTCGTGCGCCACGTCGATGATCGGGCGAGGCTTCACCGAGCGGGCGATCTCGAGGTCGGACGGGGTCGCGGAGGTGGTCATGCCTCGAAGTACTCCTTTGCCTGGTCCTGGCGCTGCGCGGCGCGCATGAGATGGCTCAACAGCAGTGCATTGGTCAGCGGCCCGACACCGCCCGGAACGGGGGTGATCGCGGAGGCGACCGCCTCGGCCGACGCGAAGTCGACGTCGCCCACGATATGCCCCTCGACGACGTTGATCCCGACGTCGATGACGACCGCGCCGGGCTTGAGCATGTCGCCGGTCACGAGGCCGGGCTGGCCGGCGGCCACGACGACGACGTCCGCGTTCCGAACCTTCGCCGCCAGGTCGCGAGTCTTCGAGTGGCAGACCGTGACCGTCGCGTCCTCCTTGGTGAGCATGAACGCGAGCGGCATGCCCACGACGGGCGAGCGCCCGATCACCACCGCATCTGCGCCTCGAAGCGTGATACCGGAGCGGTGGATCATCTCGAGCGCGGCGTGCGCCGTCGCGGGGATGAATCCCTCGTAACCGAGGCGGAGCAGGCCGGCGTTGAGCGGGTGGATCCCGTCGATGTCCTTCAACGGATCGATCGCGTCGACGACGACGCGGAGACCTACGCCGGTCGGGAGCGGCATCTGGACGATGATCCCGGCGACGCGCGGATCGGCGTTGAGGCGCTCGATCGCCGCCGCCAGCTCCCGTGCCTGCTCCGCCGGGTTGTCGCCCGGAACATCCACCAGCGAGCCGGCAATCCCGACCTGCGCGCAGGCCTTGAGGATCCGCTCGAGGTAGACCATCGAGGGAGCGCTCCGGCCGCAGACGACGACCGCGAGGCCGGGCGGGTAGCCATGCGCCGCCACGTAGGCGGTCACGTCCGCGGCCACCTGGTCGCGGATCTCGGTGGCGAACGGGGCGCCCTCGAGCCGGCGCGCGTGCGCCGTGGTCGAGACTGGGGCGGGGTTCACGCTCCCGGCCGCGCCGCCGCGCCGGCCGCCACTGCCGGCACGCCCGCGAGCGGCGCTCGAGCCTCGCCTGAGGCAACGACCGTCCGCACCTGCGTCGCAAGCGCCGCGACCTCTTGCATCAGGTCGTGCGTTCGCGCCTCAGTGGCCGTCGTCCAGGCGCCGGGCCCCACGAGCGGGAGGTTCACGAGCACGTTGGCGGCCGCGCCGTCGGCGGCCGCCTCGAGCAGCAGCGAAGCCACGCGCAGGTCAGATGATGCATTCCGGTTGGAGCGGCCGGCAAGCATCTCCGCCAGCCGCAGCACGTCCAGGCAGCGCTCCACGGACCGCAGGGGCACCTCGGCCGCAACGACCGCCGTCTCCCTGATCTGCCGGTCGCGCGCTTCCTTATCCTCGAACGATTCGCGCGGGAGCTTCATCGCGAAGGCGCACGCCGCATACGCCTGCGCATCGGCATCCGCGAGGTCGAACAGCTCGCCCGCGAGTGCCCGCGCCTTCGGCCCGACTGCTTGCGCGAGGGCTGCGTGTTCGGCGTACTTCGGCCGGCCCTGCGTCAGCTCCGCGACCATCGCGACGAGTGATGCCCCGAGCGCCGCCGCCACAGCCGAGGCACTCCCGCCGCCCGGCACCGGTTCCGACGACGCGAGGCGATCGGCGAACGCGGCCACCGACAGGTCACGGAACGATGGCGCTTGCACGAGGCCGATTATGGCGACCCGGGACACGCGTGGTACCGGCACGCGTGCCCGAGCCGCTGTGCGATCCGGTGAGAAGACCCGCCCGGATCAGCCGCCGATCTCAGGCACGAAGTCGGCGAGCATCTATTCGGAGTCGATCAGGCTGCGCGGTAGCCCTCGTGGCTCTCGATGCCCTCGATGGTCCACCGACGGGATCGGTGGCGGAACGCCAGCTGCAGGCGGGCGTCCGCCGTCTCGATCTCGAAGAGCGTCCGGGGCCCGGTCACGACCGGGAACGCCGCGCTCTCGTCACGGACGCCAAGGACATCCAGGACGCGAAGCCGGCGACCGTGGAGGGTGACCTCGCGCGGCCGACCATCGAACCAATCGGCTCGAACCCGGACCTCGACCGGTTCGACTCGGATCATCGCCATTTCGCAGCTCCTTTTCGGGGGCGCTATTGCGAGCTCCGGTCACCGGGCACTGGTGCCGTGAACGCCTGTTCGGTTTCGGTCAGAGACTAGATCGAACGGGCGTTCGATGTCAAGCCCTGCTCACTCGTCGAACGGATCCTCCAGCGGTCCCGTGCCACCTTGTCTGTCACGGATCGCGGGGGCCTTAGCTGGTCGCCTCGCGGGGACGCCTCCAGCCTGTCGGCAGGACGTACTCCCAGCCTGCCTGCCAGGTCATGCCCGCGGCGACGACGTCCCGCAGGTCGCGACGGAGGAGCAGGTGTTCGATCGCCCAGTGGTTCGCCGAGTGGGCAATCAGCAGGACGCGCGACCCGTCCCATCGCGCCGCGATCTCCTCGAGGACATCGGCCGTCCGGGCGACCACGTCGCGGTAGCTCTCCCCGTCCGGCCAGGGCGCCTCGAGGTGTCCCCTCCGTTCGAGGTCGAGCTGCGCGCGCGGCATCCCGTTCATCCGCCCGTAGTTGCACTCTCGGAGGCGGGCGTCGATGACCATCGACATCGGCGCGTCCCCGAACGCGATGCGGGCCGTCTCGAGTGCGCGCTCGAGATCCGACACGTACACGATGTCGATCCCGTCGTGCCGCCGGCGCACCCCAAGCTCCGCGGCACTCGCCCGGCCCGCCGCGGACAACCGGCCGGGCAGCCAACCCGTCGCGACGCCGGCCTCGTTGTCGGTGGTGATCGCGTGGGTCTCGTAGACGAGCTCGATCGACATCGGTCGTTCCCTAGTCGTCGAACGCATCATCGACCGCGTCGGCGTCGCCAGCTGGCGGCGGTGCGGCCGGGTTCGCCGGCGCCGGCCGCCGCTTGCGCCGGCGGGCCTCGGGATCCTCGGCGACCGCGTGCTCGCCGCGCCGCTCCACCGCCGTTCCGGGGTCTCGCTCGAATGGCGCCGGGATGCCCGTCCGCAGCAGGCGTGCCCGGGTGATCGCCCGGGTCCCGAACCGCTCGCGCACCTCGTCCGCCGCCTCGACGACGCGCCGCTGCCGCTCGTCGCCCGCCTCGAACAGCCCGAGCTGCTCGCGGACGCCGAAGCCCGACGCCGTGACCCCGAGGAGGCGGATCCGCTTGCCGCGCATCTCGGGCCGCGCGAGATCGAGCGCGGTGCGCCAGATCGGGTCGGTCAGGTCGGTCGGCTCCGGGAGTCCGCGCTGGCGGGTCACGGTGTTGAAGCCGCTGTCGCGGATCTTCACAGTCACGGTGCCCGCTTTCAACCCGGCGTGACGGAGCCGCCCGGAGACGCCTTCGGACATCGCCAGGAGCGTCCGCTCGAGCACCTCGGGATCCGCGGTGTCCTCGTCGAACGTGTGCTCGTGCCCCACCGACTTCGCCCCGTCCGGATCGTCCACCGGATCCGCGTCGACGCCGTGCGCTCGATCGACCAGCGACGCCCCGTGCTTCCCGAAGCGGCGGACCAATGCCGATCGATCGAGGTTCGCGAGGTCGCCGATCGTGGCGACGCCGAAGTCCCGCAGCGCGGTCGCCGTCGACGGTCCGACACCCCACAGGCGCGAGATCGGGAGCGGCGCCAGGAATGCCGCCTCCGTCCCCGGCGGCACGACGACGAGCCCATCCGGCTTCCGCAGGTCGCTCCCGATCTTGGCCACGAGCTTGGTCGCCGCCACGCCGACCGACGCGGTGAGCTCGAGCTCACCGCGGACCGCCGCCTTGATCTGGCGGGCGATTGCCTCGCCGTCGCCGAACAGCGCCCGCGAGGCGGTGACGTCCAGGAACGCCTCGTCGATCGAGATCGGCTCGACGAGCGGCGTGAATCGCCGCAGGATCGCCATGACCTCGCGACTCACGCGCTGGTACTTGGCGCCATCGACCGGCACGAAGATGCAGTCCGGGCAGAGCCGGCGCGCGGTCCGGATCGGCATCGCGGAGTGGACGCCGAACGTGCGCGCCTCGTACGACGCCGCGCTCACGACCCCGCGGTCGTTCGCGCCGCCCATGCCGACCGCGACCGGCTTGCCGCGCAGTTCCGAGCGGTCGCGCTGCTCGATCGCGGCGAAGAACGCGTCGAGGTCGACGTGGAGGATCGTTCGCGGCGCGCGCTCGCTCACGAGCGAATTGTCGACCCGGCGCGTGCCAGGTCGGCTGTCGTCAGCCCTTGGGCTCGACGACCACCGTGACTTCGGGCGTGAGGCCGGCGTAGACCTTCACGGCCACCTTGTAGGTGCCGAGGGACTTGAGCGGCTCCTCGAGCTCGATCTTGTGGCGATCGACGACGATGCCGCGGCGGCCGAGCGCCTCGGCGATCTCCTTGGTCCCGATCGAGCCATACAGCTTCCCGCCGTCGCCGACCTTGACGCCCAGCGTGAGCGTGGTCGAGCCGATGCGCGTGGCCGCGATCTCCGCCTCGGAGCGCTCGCGCTCGCGCTTGTCCTCGCGCGACGCGATGTCGTGCTGCCAGGCGCGATAGGCGCCGCCCGCCGCTGGCACGGCCAGGCTGCGCGGGATCAGAAAGTTGGTGGCGAAGCCGTCGGCAACGGTCTTCATCTCGCCGGATTTGCCGAGCTTGTCCACGTCCTTCGTCAGGATGACCTTCACGCGCTCGAGTTCCTCCTACAGGGCCGGCAGGGCAGCCGGCGAATCGACGACGACGCTCAGGCTGGTGAGCCCTCACGACCGAGCCAGCGGCGCAAGCCTGGCTGGAGCCCGGATTTGGCGGCGGTGTCCGCCGCGAAACGGATCGCGTCGGGGATCCGACGAACGACGCGACGCACCGGACCCGGCATGAGCCGGCGAACGCGCGCGATGTCCTCATCGTAGGCGGCGCGGGGAATGCCGGCTTCCTGGAGCTTCTCGGCGAGCAGGACGTCATCGAGGCCGTCCAGGAACAGCTCGGTCGCAAGGGCTACCACCACCAGGTCGTCGAGCTGGCCCAGCACGGGGATCCAGTCGGGCACGATGTCGCGCCCGAGCACGAGGTAGCCGAGGGCACCGCCGAGCAGGGCCTTGCGCGCCGCCGGCGTGCGGTCGTCCTTGATCAGTGCCCACAGCAGCCGCGCGTACAGCGGCGCACGAGCGGCGATCGGCATGAACGCTGCGGCAGCGATCATCCGGCGCAGCCCGGGTCCGCCGTGGCGCTTCGAGCGCTTCGGCAGGATGCCGGTGCCAGTGTCCTTCGATGCCATCGCGGGCGGGTCTCCCTGGGTCGGCGCCCGGTCGATGTGGTCGGCCGGGATGCGGAGTCTACCGATGCTTCCGTTCCGAGGTCGAATCCTCATGCACCACTGACGCCTTGACATCGAACACCCGTTCGGTATGATCCTCGTGGCCATCGCCCCATGGGAGTCACGAGTGACGAGACACGACGCGGATCGCAAGCTGAAGATCCTCCACTACATCGCCGGAACGCTCCGGGCGCGCGGGTTTCCGCCGTCGGTGCGCGAGATCGCGGTGGCGGTGGGCCTCAGCTCGACGTCGGCCGTTCACCACCATCTCCAGATGCTGGAGCGCGAGGGCTACCTCGAGCGCGGCGCCGCGCAGTCCCGCGCGATCCGCCTGACGCCGACCGCGGCGATCCAGCTCGGGCTGACCCACGAGCTCGTTCCGCAGTCGATCACGGCGGAGGCCCACGTCCTGCCCGTGATCGGCGAGATCGCCGCCGGCGGCCCGATCGAGGCGTACCAGGACGCCTCGGAGACGATGGCCATCCCGGACCTGCTCGCACCGAGCGGCGACGCGTACGTCCTCCGCGTCCGCGGCGACTCGATGATCGAGGAGCACATCGCGGATGGCGACTTCGTGCTCATCCGCCCGCAGACCACCGCCCGCAACGGCGACATCGTCGTTGCCCAGGTCGAGGAGAACGCGGTCACCCTCAAGCGATTCTTCCGCGAAAAGGACCGCGTCCGCCTGCAGCCCGCGAACCCCGCCTACCAGCCGCAGTTCTACGACGACGTGCGCATCCAGGGGAAGCTCATCGGGGTCATCCGCAAGCTGGACTAAGTCGCTCCCAGCGACCGAGGCTTGCCGGAGCGCTCCGGGCTGATCGGTGCAACCGCAGGGCGCGTCGTCACGCTGACCGAGGGTGACGTTGAGTTGCGTGGAAACTCGCCAACCCCGGTGCGGGTATTGTCCGACGGAGGACGGTGAGACCGGTGGTCGATGTTCGCGAGTACGACCCTTCGTGGGTTGAGCGGTTCGAGGTCCTCCGGGCGGAGTATGCAGCCGCGCTCGACAGTGCCGGCGTTCCCCATTTCGCGATCGAGCATGTCGGGAGCACTTCCGTTCCTGGACTCGCTGCAAAGCCGATCGTCGACTGCGACATCGTCGTGGATGCCGAGCACGTCGCTGCTGCGTCCGATGTCCTGGTTGGCCTCGGCTTCGAGCCGCGTGGTGAGCTCGGCATCCCTCACCGCTGGGCGTTTTGGGAACCGGATCGGCTTGTCGGCACCAGCACCTATGTCGTCATCGCCGGATCGCTCGCATTTCGCAACCACCTGGCTGTCCGCGACGAGCTTCGTCGTAATCCCGAGCTTCGCGACGAATACGGTGCCGTGAAGATGCGACTCGCGGCTTCTGGTGTCGACATCTACGAGTACGGCGCGGGAAAGAACGCGATCGTGCAGCGCATTCTCGCGACCGCAGGCCTCAACGAGGAAGAGCGGAACTCGATCAACGCGAACCAGGTTCCCGTTACGCCACGCAAGCGATAGGCGCCATCTGACGGCGCCCGGAGAATCGATCGCGACTGACCCGCAAGTCGTTCGCCACCTCCTGGAGCGCTTCGTCGCTGAAGCCTGAGCTCCGGGAGGTCGTCCACAGCTCGTCCACAGGACGTTGGTGAGCGGTCCACGGGTCTGAGCCGACACGCCCGGGTTGTCGTGGACAAGTCACTACCGCTTTCCCCGCCGGGCCGTGACAGTCCGTTGTCACGACCACCCGTCATCGTGGAGCCACGTTGATCGACCGTCTGCCGCCGCACAGCCTCGAAGCCGAGCAATCGGTCCTCGGCGCGATACTGATCGATCGGGAAACGATCATCGAGATCGCAGAATTCCTGCGCCCGGAGGACTTCTACCGGCAGGCGCACGGGAACATCTTCAAGGCGATGCTGGAGCTGTTCGAGCGCCGCGAGCCGGTGGACCTCGTCACGGTCGCCGAGTCGCTCGAGCGGACCGAGGACCTGGAGCAGATCGGCGGCCGCTCGTACCTCTCGACTCTTTCGAACGCCACGCCGACCGCCGTGCACGCGGTCCAGTACGCCCGGATCGTGGAGCGCAAGGCGGTCCTCCGGAACCTGATCGGTGCTGCCGGCAAGATCGCCGGCATCGGCTACGAGGATCCCGCCGAGATCCAGGAGGCGATCGACCGCGCGGAGTCGGAGCTGTTCCAGGTCTCGAACCGGCGGATCACTGCGGGCTTCAGCCAGCTCAAGGAGCTCCTCCACTCCGCGTATGACCGCCTCGATTACCTCCACGCCCATCGAGGCGAGCTGAGCGGGATCTCGTCCGGCTTTCCGGACATGGACCAGCTCACGACGGGCTTCCAGAAGAGCGACCTGATCGTCGTCGCCGCCCGCCCATCGGTCGGCAAGACGAGCTTCGCGCTCAACATCGCGGAGCACGCCTGCGTGCGCGAGAAGAAGACCGTCGGCCTGTTCAGCCTGGAGATGAGCAAGGAGCAGCTCGTCCTGCGCCTCCTCTCCAGCGTCGCGAACATCGACTCGAAGCGCCTCCGCTCCGGCTTCCTCGAGGAGCTCGATTTCGCCCGGATCGCGCCGGCGATGAACGACCTCTCGGAGGCGTCCCTATACATCGACGACACACCCAACATCACCTCGATGGAGCTGCGCACGAAGGCGCGCCGCCTCCAGGCCGAGTCCGGCCTGGATCTCGTGATCGTCGACTACCTGCAGCTGATGCAGGCGACGACCACGAACCGCGATGCCAACCGCGTCCAGGAGGTGAGCGAGATCAGCCGCGGCCTGAAGGCATTGGCACGCGAGCTGTCGGTGCCGGTCATCGCCCTCTCCCAGCTGTCGCGCCAGCCGGAGATGCGCGAGTCGAAGGAGCCGCGGCTCTCTGACCTGCGCGAATCAGGCGCGATCGAGCAGGACGCGGACCTCGTGGTGTTCCTCTACCGCGAGAAGGAGAAGGTCGGCGAGGACGCGGACCTCGACGGCGAGGTCATCAACGTCAAGCTCGCGAAGCACCGCAACGGCCCCACCGGCGACATCCAGCTCTGGTTCCGGAAGAGCCAGACCCGCTTCCAGTCCTACGCAGGCCAGAGATACGCGGAAACCGCGTGAGGCCTACGAGCTGACAGGCGCCGCCGGCTCGATCAGTCCGGCGCGGACCTTGTCGAAGCAGCTGCTGCAGTAGACCGGACGATCCGAGCGCGGCGCGAAGGGCACCATTGCCTGGTTGCCGCACGAGTTGCAGACGGCCGCGTGGTAGTCACGCGGGCCGCCCATCCGGACGCGCTTCGCGTTGGCCCGGCAGGTTGGGCACCGTTGCGGGATGTTGACGAGTCCCTTCTCAGCGAAGAAGCGCTGCTCGCCGCCCGAGAAGATGAAGCTGTCCGCGCAATCACGACAGCTGAGGGTCCGGTCCTCGTACAACGCAACCATCCTCCGATGAGGGTCCGTACGACGCCGTTCCGCTCCCCGTTCGGAACTCTGGCAGCGAGAGTACGAGCCGCGTCAAGCCGTCCAACGCCCATCGCCCAACCCGTCGTGCTCGCAGGTGCAAGCCGGCACCGGCAAGGGCCGCCGCCGGCGCCCATCTCCGCGACTAGACTGGCCGCGTGGAACGCAGGGCCAGTCGAAGGAGAGCGAGATGGGCGTGATCATCGTCCGGGAGATGGTCGGGACGAGCCCGAAGTCGTGGAGCGATGCCGCCCGCCAGGCGGTCGCGACCGCCTCGCGCACGGTCCGCAACATCAAGACCGTCGAGGTCGTGAAGTCGAGCGCGATCGTCGAGGACGGCGAGATCGTGGAGTACCGCGTCGACCTGAAGATCGGCTTCGAGTACGAGGGCTGACGCCGAGCCGGCACTCCCCCGGATAACCCGCGGAGCTATCCACAGTCCGTCCACCGCGCCGTAATCGACCGGTGAGCCGGCGTCGCCAAGATGCCGGGCATGCCCAGCCGCCCACTGGCCAGCGTTGACACGCGCCGCGACGCGTCCCTATCGTTCGCGCCGCTCGATCGCCCAGTCGAGCGCGACAAACCGGCGCCCACCAGACCCGAACTTTCGCCGTCCGTCCGGGGATCCGATGCTCGTGCCCGGCCTCGACGGCCTCGGCTCGTCGTCGAAGGCGTTCGTCCGGCGATCGTCGCTGCCAGCCCTGGGCCCACCGGAGGGCAGCTCGGCGCGATGTCGGACTACCCGATCCAGCTCAGCAAGGTGCAGGCGCCGCCGCTCCGCGAGGAGACGCTGGCGCGCGACCGGCTGCTCGAGTGGTTATCTATCAAGGTCCATCGCCGAGCCGTCCTGCTCATCGCCGAAGCCGGCTACGGCAAGACCACGCTCCTCGCCGACTTCTCGCGTCGAACTCGCATCCGGGTCCTGTGGTTTCGACTCGACCGGGGGGACCGCGACTGGGTCGGCTTCATCGCCTATCTCGTGGCGGCCGTTCGGGTCCACGTGCAGGACTTCGGCCCCTCGACGCGCGCCCTCCTGCGCGAGACCGCAACCGCGTCACCGACGCTCGACACGGTCCTCGACACGTTCCTCCGTGAGCTCGGCGGGCTGCCCAACGACCCGACGGCGCTGGTGTTCGACGACGTCCACCTCGTCGACGACTCGCCCGACGTCCGGCACATCCTGCGGGAGCTGATGACCCGCGGTCCCGAACGAATGTCGTTCATCTTTGCCAGTCGACGCGAGCCGCCCGTCCGCCTTGCGAGGCTGCGCGCCCTGGGCGAGGTTGCCGAGCTCGGGACCGACGACCTCCGGTTCAACGTCCTCGAGACCGAGCGGCTGTTTCGCGAGACGTACGAGATGCGTCTCGAGCCGGCGATCCTTGCCGAGCTCCGCCGTCGAACCGAGGGCTGGGCCGCGTCACTCCAGCTCGTTCGCGCCGCCCTTCACGATCGCGATCCGGGCCAGGTCCGGGCGTTCATCTCGTCCCTCAGCGGCGCCGAGGGTCACCTGTACGAGTACCTCGCCGAGGAGGTCGTGGGCGAGCTGCCGGACGACCTCCAGCAGTTCCTCATGCGCACGTCGCTGCTCGATACGGTCGATCTCGTGCTGGGTCCGGTCGCCGCCGAGGTCGACGAAGATGCTGCCCGGTCCTTGATCGAGGATGGCGAACGCCAGGGCCTCTTCGGCAAGCGTGGCCCCAACACGCGCCACGTCGTTCGCGCGCATCCGCTCGTTCGCGACTTCCTCCAGGCGCGCCTCGCGCGCTCCATCGGCGAAGACGGCGTCCGATCAATCCACCTTCGCATCGCCCGCGCCGCCGAACCCATCGACTGGCGGATCGCCGGCCGCCACTACCTCGCGAGCGGCGAAACCGACGACGCCCACCGCGTCCTCTCGGCAGCAATCGAGAAGGTCCTCGCTACCGGTGCCTACGCAGCCGCCCAGGACCTCGTCTCGGAACTTCCCGACGGCATCCTCGATGGTGCCCCCGGCTTGGTCCTTCAGTCCCGCCTCGCACAACAGCGCGCCGACGTCGACGAAGGCCGCGAACTTGCAGAGCGAGCCTGGGCAGCCGACGCCACCTCGACAGCGGTGTTGTTGAACCTCCTCGCGGCGCGAAGTGTCGTAGGGGATGTCCTTGGCGCGCTCGACGCAGGGCACCTTCTTGAGCTCTCCTCGCCACCGCAAATCGCACATCTGGCGCGGGTCTATCGAGACCAACTGGAGTCGTCCCTGGAAGGCTCTCTGGCGTCAGCGGTCACAGAGCTTCACGAGGTCGCTGTCCGGCACCGTGAAGAAGGAGACTGGCACTTTGCCGGAGTAGCGATGTGCAACGAGGCACAGTTGCGAATGGCGCAAGGCGATCCTGATGCTGCCCTCGCATGCGCTGACGAAGCCATTTCCCTTCTCGGTTCCTCGTCCGCCGGCATCGAGCTCGTTTCTGCGAGGTTGGCTCGGAGTGCAGCAGTCGCATGTCTCGGCGATATCGCCGAAGCTCGCCGGGAAATCGATACCGCCCTGCGCACGTCGCTGCCCGGCCAACGATTAGAGGTCGCGATCGAGGCCGCGGACGTCGAACTGTTCTACGGACAGCCGAGTGTGGCGATCTCCCACCTTAAGCCAGTGGAAGACCGGATTTTGGAAAACTTAGACAACGGCGATCGGGCAATTCTCACCTTGTCTCTTCTCGCGGCTCAGTCGGGGGATCTCGCGGCGGCCGAACAGGAGCTTGCGCGAGTTCTTCCCGGGAGGCCCCACCTGACCCCCGTGTTCGAGCTCCGTCGTCGCCTGGCGGGATGCCTGATCGGAGTCTTGGGTCACCGAGATGACGCTCTAGCGGCCGCGCAATCCTGCCGCAGGCTCGCAATGCGGCAAGGAGCGAAGGCTTGGGAGGAGTACGCGGCGGTACTTGCCGCGCTCGCCGACGATGCGGCGAATCCGTCCGAGACGCTACTGGCCATCGCAGAACGGTCGCCGGGATCGATAAGCGTGGCTGCCGAGGCGGTTCTGAGCCGGCTCCGCGAGTTGACTCCGGAGGCGTTTGATGCGGTCAGGGCTGAAGCAGGTAAACGCCCGTGGAGGTGGCGGGAACCAACGCGGCGCGTCGCGTTGTCCGCAGGAAAGGGCGACATTGGTGGGGCGGTGCTTCTCGATGAGATCGGAGAAGCGGAGGACATTTCGGTGCTTAGGGCCCTCGCGCGCTCACTGAAGGACCCTCGCGGGCATGCGCTCGGTCGCGGCCTGGCGCGACGCCTCGCGCCATCGGTCCTTATCGAGGATCTCGGACGTCTCCGAATCAATATCGGTGGACGGGTTGTCGAGGGTTCGGAGGTGAGGCGCAAGGTGCTCGCCCTCCTATCGCTGCTGCTTACAAAACCCAAATGGACGGCGACTCGAGAGGAAGTCGTGGACGCGCTCTGGCCCGAACTCGATCCGGGAGCCGCCCTCAACTCCTTGAACCAGACCGTCTATTTCCTGCGGCGCCTCTTCGAACCCTCGTACCACGAGGAAGTCTCGCCCGGCTATGTCCATCAAGACGGCGACACGATCTGGATCGACGCGGAGCTCGTTGATGCGCGGAGCCGTCGATGCCTGATGCTGATCCGCGACATGATGGGCGAGCCTGATGGGGCGACAGCAGTGCAGCTAACCCGGGAATATCACGGTCAGTTCTCGATCGACTTCGCGTACGAGGACTGGGCTGGCCCGTTTCGAGACTCCCTTCACGCGTCATACCTACGCGTCATCGAGCGGGCGATCCGCCTCGACATCGATAGCGGTCAGCTGACGAGAGGCGTGTTCCTGGCCGAGCGAGCGGCCGAAGTTGAGCCGGACTCCGACGAAATACAAGTCGCTCTCATTCGCATCTACCGACTATCTGGGGCTCATGCCGCGGCCGCCGAGAAGTACGGCCACTACGCCCGCACCATGCGAGACCTAGGCGTCGAGGCATCGCCGATGACCGAGCTCTGAGGCGAGTGCAGATAGGTAGACATGCGTATTGACCGGTGTAGTTGGGTCTACCTATAGTCCGGCCCTCGACTAGTACTTCGGTACTACCGAACCAACTCAAGAACGCTCGGACGCGCCGAGGCCCCACCTGAAATGGGCACTTAGGGTGGAGCTGAGCGAGTAGTGCAACCGACCGACCCAGTGTCTGGTCGGTTTTCGTGTTTCTGAAGGGGAGCACGGGAACCGCAAGGAGGACGAGCGTGGCTCCCGATAGTTCCCTCAAGGGCTTCTAGCCAAAGGATTTGTGATGAAGGATCGAATCCTGCGGCTGTCCATCACTTTGATGGCGATCGCTGCGACTGCACTGGCCGGAGGGGCGTCCCTCAAAGGTTTCTAGTACCGAAGCACCATGTGGCACCCGGACGTTAGGACTTAGAGTTCGAGGGCCACGACGGTAGGTACAGGGGACCATTTGTCCAGGACATTCGCGGTTTACCTCACAGGGCTCGTGGGTTCAGCGCTTTTAGCGCTGCTCGCCACGAGCCTTTGGATTCCGGTTACTTCGGGGATCGCGATCCAAATCGACAGCGACCCCAGCGTGAGCGTCGTCGAAGTCGTCCTAGGAATCCTCTTCTGGACTGCCGTGACATTTGTTGCGTCATCGGCCCCGGTCCGTCTCTCGGATGGCGTCCATGTCGCGGTGTCGACGGCACCCATCATGGCTGCCGCTGTGCTCGGAGGACCGACCGCCGCGACTTGGGTTGCCCTGCTCGGCAGCACCGATCTCCGGGAATTGCGGGGCAAGGTTGTCTGGTATGGCACCCTCGCGAACCACGCAGCGCTGGCGCTCCCAGCCTTCTTCGGCGGGGTCGTAATCGCCGCACTGCGGGCGCCGAATGACCATGGGCTGCAGGAACTTCTCGCGACTCTTTTGGGGACTCTGACCTACTTCCTGATCAATCTCGTCTTTGTCTCGCTGATCGTTCTCTTCCGCGCAGGAAGGCCAATTCGAGAGTTCCTAGGCAGAGCAGAGACATCGGGAATCTGGGCGAATCTGCTTACCCTCGCGCCACTCGGGTGGCTGATGGCCCGTATGTACCAGAGCGAGGGCGGGTGGTGGACCACCCTCCTGTTCGGGCTCCCACTGTTGACGGTCAGGGTCGCATACCAGCGGTTTGTCGAGATGCGGGAGATGTTCACGCAGACGATCGGCGCGCTGGCGGAGGCCGTGGACAAGCGCGATCCGTTCACGAGCAAGCACTCGCAGCGCGTGCGGACGATCTCGGTCGACATTGGGCGGCAGATGCGGGTATCCGCGGGTGAGCTGGAGGCGCTCGAGTGGGGCGGGCTGCTCCATGACGTCGGGAAGATCGGCGTGCCGGACAACGTGCTGCTGAAGCAGGGCAAGCTGACCCGCGAAGAGCGAATCACGATGAACGCCCATCCCGTGCTGGGCGCGCAGATCATCGGGCCGGTCGATCGATTGGCGCCGGAGCTGCCGGTCATCCGCCACCACCACGAGTGGTACAACGGCTCGGGCTACCCGGATCGACTGATGGGCGACGAGATCCCGAAGCTCGCCCGGATCCTGCATGTCGCCGATGCGTTCGAGGCGATGACGGCCGATCGGCCGTACCGCAAGGCGCTGTCGACCGAGCAGGCGCTCGCCGAGCTGCGCAAGTTCGCTGGCGTGCAGTTCGACCCGGAGATCGTCGATTCGTTCGTGAAGACGACCTGGGCCGACGACATTCGCGACACCGGCGAGCCCGACCTTCGACCGATCCCGATGCTCGGACAGCACGCCGCCCGAGCCGCGCGTGCCCACGACGCGCCCGCGCCGGGGTCGCCCGCAGCCGACCTGGCCTGAGTCGCGGGCCGCGAGGTGCGGCGCGCGGCACCCCACGCGGCGACCACGGGGCCGTGAGAATGCGCGAGTGCGACAAGGCGACGGAGTGCGCATGAAACGATGCTGATCGTCAGCCTGGTCCTGGGCATCGTCCTTGGGCTGTTTGCCGGCGGGCGGATCGAGAATCTCGCCTACGTGCGGCTGCGCCTCGTCCAGCTGCTCTTCCTCGGGCTGATCCTGCGCTACGCAACGCAGTTCGCCATCGAGAACGGCAACGACATCGCGGATGCCGTGCGGCTGCCGCTGTTCGCGACCGGCTTCCTGCTGCTGCTGATCGGGCTGTGGGCAAATCGCGACCACCCGGGCATCGCCCTGGCATTCGTCGGGATCCTGCTCAACGCGGTCGCGATCGTGACGAACGGCGGCTACATGCCGGTCTGGCAACCGAGCATCCTCGCGGCCGGCCTACCCGCGTCCGAGATCGGGTCGGCGTTCCACCTGATCGTCGGGACGGCGGCGAATGGCGGAATCTCGGGCGACTTCCTCGCCCAGGCGGGTCCGCTCGGCGACATCATCCCGATCCCGATTCCGTTCATCCGGAACGTCGCCAGCATCGGCGACCTGTTCCTCGCGTCGGGCCTGGCGTTCTTCCTGTTCGCGACCGTCGTTCGAGACCCGGGGGAGCTGCTCCGGGGCGCAGACGCCACCGCGCTCGGGCGACGGGTCGCCCAGCTCCGGCTCACGCCGGAAGAGGCCGCGGCAGCCGAGGCGGCGGCGATGCTCGAGACCGGGGCACTGACGGCGACCCCGGATGTCGCGATGGCCTTCGGCGCCTACGACGGCAGCCTCGTCAGTGCGGCGGCACTCGAACGGCCGCTGTCCCTGGGTGGCCCGTCGGTCGGGTCGGAGGGCACCCTCCGGCGGGATCGGTGGCGCGAGCTCCCGACGGTCCCCCCGATCCTCGAGCGAGTCCGGCGTCACCCCTACGTCCGCCTGGCGCTCGACAGCTCGTTCAGCGCCCTGTGGACCGGCCAGCTGATCAGCGCGCTCGGCGACCGGATCCACCAGGTCGCGCTCGCGTTCCTCGTGCTCCACGCGACGAACTCGCCGATCGCCGTCGGTGCGGTGTTCCTCGTCGCGACGCTGCCGAACCTCATCTTCGGACCGATCGCGGGCGGCCTCGTCGACCGCTGGGATCAGCGCGAGGTCATGATCGTCAGCGACCTGCTGCGGGCCGGTCTCGTCCTGCTGATCCCCATCGCGGCGGTGACGAATCTCGCCCTCGCCTACCCGCTCGTGTTCCTCGTCACGACGGTCTCGATCTTCTTCCGGCCCGCAAAGGGCGCGATCCTGCCGCGCATGGTCGCCGAGGAGGACCTCGTGCCGGCCAACTCGGCACTGTGGGTCGGCGAGACGTTCGCGGACATCGGCGGGTACGCGCTCGCCGGGCTGTTCGTGGCGCTCCTCGGCAGCCAGATGCCGCTGGCTTTCTGGGCGGACGCGGTGACGTACCTGGCGTCCGCGCTGCTGATCGGGTCGGTGGTCGTTGCGCCGGTGACCCGCCAGATCGCGGACGCGATGGGCGACGCAGCGGCCGGCGCGCGTCGCGGAATCAGGGCCGCGCTCGGAGGCTTCGGTGGCGAGCTGCGCGAGGGCTGGCGCTTCCTGCGCGGCGACCAGGTGCTCCTGGCGAACACCCTCCAGGCAACCGCGGGCCAGTTCATGCTCGGGATCTTCCTCGTGCTCACGCCCGTGTACGCAGCCCACTCGATCGACCGCGGCGGCCTCGCCGATACGGAAGCATTCGCGTTCATGGAGGGCTCGATCGGGGCCGGCAACCTGATCGGCGGGTTCCTCATCGGCCTGATCGGGTCGCGGCTGGCCCTCGGGCGGCTGGTGATCGTCGGATACGTGGCGACCGGAGCGGCCGTCGCGCTGCTGCCCCTGGCCGGGAACCTGCCCCTGGCCCTCGGGATCGCGTTCGGCGCGGGCGCCGGGAATCTCGCGTTCGTGATCCCGAGCCAGACGCTCCTCCAGAAGCGAACGCCGCCGGAGCTGCTGGGCCGGGTGCTGGGGCTCCGTTTCTCCGTCGTGTTCGGAGCGATGACGCTGGCGATGGGCATCGGGGGCGTGCTGGGCGAGTGGTTCGGGGCGGCGCCGGTCCTCGGGGTGTTCGGGCTGGTCACGGTGGCGGCAGGGCTGGCAGGGCTGCTCGTGCCCGCCGTGCGCGACGCGTGAGGGCCGTCGCGTACACTGCGCGCCCATGACCGATGAGCGCGGCGGAGCCGACGATCCTGATGCCGACCTGACCGACGCCCAGCTCGCGGCGGCGAACGAGGGCGCCGAGGAGGAGGTCGAGTCGGAGGCCCCGGGCGACGAGGTCCTCAGCCCCGATGACGAGGCCGATGAGGTCCTCGCGCAGGGGGCGCTGGCCGCGGAGGCCGCCGCCGACCGCGCCCAGCCGAACCGGCCCGGGGCCCGACAGCGCGCAGCCGAGGCGTCGCGCCAGCGTGCTGCGGCCGCGACGCGCGGGCCGCGTGCGCCGAAGGCGACCCGCACCGCCTTCCCGATCGACCCGTCGCTGCGGATCAAGGATCCCGCGTCGGCGGCGTTCGTCGTCGTGTCGATCGTGGTGTTCGCGCTGATCTTCCTGAACGCGATGGCATTCGGCCGCGGCGGCGCATTCAACCCGATCCCGACCCCGACCCCCTTCGTCTCGCCGTCGCCCGGACCGAGCGTCAGCCCGGGCCCGAGTGGCAGCGCCGCGCCGTCCGGGTCGCCGGCCGCGTCGTCCGCGGCCTCGCCGGCCGCGTCACCGGCTGCTTCCACAGCACCCACCGCCCCGGCGGCCAGCGCCGGCCCGAGCTAGGTCGCTCGACCCGGCGCGTATTCTCGCGCCGTGCGACTGCCGTTCGGTCGTCGATCGCGGGAACCCGATTCGGGATCACGGCGCGCCAGGGCGGACATGGTCACGGGCCAACTGGAGCGCCGCGGTATCCGCGACCGGAAGGTCCTCGACGCGATGGCGGCGATCCCGCGCGAGACGTTCGTGCCTGGCGTCCCGACCTCGCTGGCCTACGACGATCGCGCACTCCCGATCGATGCCGGCCAGACGATCAGCCAGCCATACATGGTGGCGCGCATGACGGAGCTGCTCGAGGTCCAGCCGGGCGACCGGATCCTCGAGGTCGGCACCGGGTCCGGGTACCAGGCCGCGGTGCTCGCGTGGCTCGGCGCGCGCGTCACGTCCATCGAGCGGCATCAGGCGCTCAGCGATGAGGCGCGCGAACGACTCGCCCAGCTCGCAAAGGTCGCCTGGCTTGGAGTCGAGGCCGTCGACCTGCGCGTCGGCGACGGGTCCCTCGGCGAGCCCGAAGGCGCTCCGTGGGACGGGATCGTGGTCACGGCGGCGGGCCCGTCGATCCCGGACGCGCTGCGCGAGCAGCTCGCGGTCGGGGCGCGGCTCGTCATCCCGGTCGGGCCGCGGGAGCGGCAGGAGCTGATCGTCGTCGAGCGGCGGTCGGCCGCGGATTGGACCGAGTGGTCCGATGGCGCCGTCGTGTTCGTGCCGCTGGTCGGCGAGGCCGGTTGGCCGCCGTAGCGTCGGTATACTCGACCGCCGATGGCCCACGTGTTCGTCGCACCCCACCCGGACGACGTCGCACTCTCGTGCGGCGGCCTGATCGCGAGCCTGCGCGAGCTCGGCCAGAACGTCACGATCCTGACCGTCTTCTCGGGCAGCGCGACGAACCGGTCGGGCGGGTTGACGACGTACCAGCGCGAGGCGCTCGGGTTCGGGACGAAGACGCTTTGGCCTGCGACCGAGGCCTTCAACCGATCGAGCATCCGCGCCGACGAGCCCGGCGACGACACCCCGTGGTCGGCCGACGACGATCGACTCGAGGCGACCCAGGCCGACGCGGACGCGGCGGCGAAGCGGTTCTGGCAGCGCGCCTCGTGGTATCGCAGGGCGAGCATCCGCAACAAGTCGCTCGCCGGCCAGGCGGTCATGGACGACATCTCGACCCAAGGGGCGCTCTACACCGACGACCTGCTCGAGGCCGCGACGGCCGGCGAGATCGTGGCCAAGCGGCGCGTCGAGGACGAGCGATTCGCGTACTTCGCCGAGGCGTCGGTGGTGTTCCTCGATCTCGCGGACGCCGTCTTCCGCGGCTACGAGGGCGACGAGCAGCTGCTCGGATCGGTGCGCGAGGATGACAAAGCCCCGATCGCGATCCTGCGCCGCGAGATCGCGCGACTCGAGCCGCAGTCGGTGTACTTCCCGCTCGCGGTCGGCAACCACGTCGACCACCAGCTGTGCCGCGACGCCGGCGTCTCGCTCCTAGCCGAATCACGCGCCTGGGTGATGCCCGGTCCCGAGTGGGCCGGCAAGGTCGCGTTCTACGAGGACTTCCCGTACGCGTGGTGGAACGGGTTCCAGTCGATCGAGGAGCTGCCGAAGAGCGCCCTCGAAGGCATCCCCGAGGGCACCTACCTGACGCCGCGCTACGCCGACATCTCCGACCAGCTCGAGCGCAAGGTGCGCGGCATCGCGATGTACGAGAGCCAGCTCGACCGGCTGTTCGGCGGTGAGAAGCCGATGGCCCAGGGCGTCCGCCAGTTCGCGAGCGCGGTCGGCACCGTCGGCCGCGTCAACGGCGCCGCCGAGCGCTACTGGCACAGCTACCGCCCGTAGCTACCGACCCGGGGAGTACACCCAGATCGAGCCGTCGTCATCGGCGTAGACCTGTTGCCAGACCCCCGTCGATTGCAGGCTCGTCCGCAGGCGCGTCTCGTCGGCTGACGCGATGACCACGTTGACCTCGTCGCGGTCGAGGATGGAGTTCCAGAAGGGTCCGACGGTCGAGACCTGGGCGGCGTCTGACCACACCTGCGCCGGGAACAGCTCGATCCGGGAATCGACGGCGACCTGCACGGAGGGCACCGCGAACTCCAGCCAGGATCCCCACAGCTGCGGCGCCCAAACCCTGGCTTGGCCCGACGGATCCCGGCTGTGCACGAGCGCATCTAGCTTCGCGGCGATGCCCTGTGGCGCGAAGCTGAGCGCGGCGACCGGGACGCCGGAGGGGCCGATCGGGCGCCAGACGGGGAGCAGGCCGATCCCGACCAGGATCAGCAGGAGCGCGACGATCGTGTTCAGCTGCGAGGGCCGGTTCAGGCGCGCCGACGCCTGGGCGCCCGGGCCGGTGAACAAGGTTCGAAGGACGCCGAGCCGGCGCGGCAGGAAGCGGGTCAGGCTGCCGTCGTGGGCGAGGGCGGACGTCGAGATCGGCAGGATCAGCGCCCACCATGCGAGCCCGCGCGCGGTCACGACGCCGAGGAGGCCAAACGCGACGAGCGTCGCGATGGGGGCGAAGGTCGCCGGGCCGACGCGATTGCGATCCGCGCGGATGCGGAGGACCACGATCGTCAGGGCGATCAGGAGCGAGACGTAGAAGATCGCGCCGGTCGGCTCGAGGGGTGACGGCGGGCGCCACTCGGTGACCGCGGATGTCACCGACGGATCGGCGGCGAGGCCCGCCACGTAGCGCCAGGCATCGATGCCGAACGGGTTCACGAGGGTCACCGCGGCCGAGATCGCGGCGAGGAGGGCAAGGCCGGTGGAGCCGCGGATCGCGGCGGTCGCGCGACCTGGGCCGTGCCCAGGCCTGATCGCGGCGCGGGCGACGAGGACGCGGCCGAGCTCGTCCGCCCAGCCGAGCCCGAGCACGACCACGATCAGCGGGAAGCTGCCGTGCAGGTTGGCCCAGGCGATGGCGATCAGCGGGAGGAGCAGGAGGCGTCTTGGGTGCCGCGCGCGATCGGCGAGGATCGCCAGCGACGCGGCGAACAGGACGATCGCGAAGAGCTGCGGTCGAAGGGCGAGGGCGGGCGCCGCCACCACGAACGCGCCGAGCGCGAGGAGCGCCGCGGGGCGGGCGGCGCAGCCCATCGATCGGAGGGTGGCCATGACCAGCCAGAACGTGGCGCCGACCAGCGCCGCGCGGAGGAGCGCCAGGCCCGTCCAGCCGGCGGCCTGGTAGACCGCGGCGAGGAGGACCTGGGCGCCCCATTGCTGATCGAGCCAGGGCGCGCCCGCGATCGTGAACGTCCATGTATCGATGGCCGGGATGCCGTTGCCGGCGAGGATGCCGGCGCCGGCGCGCAGCTGGTACGCGAGATCCACCGACGGCATCGGGGCGAGGAGCGCGGCGAGCGTGGGGAGCGCCACACCGAGGAACGTCCACAGCTGCGCGATCGACAACCCGGCGACGCGCGCGCTTCGGGTCGGCGTCGGCGTTGCCATCGCGCGAACGGTACAGGCGCCGCATCGTCGAGTCACCGTTGTCCCGAGGCGCTCGGGCGCCGGACGGCACTCCCGCCGGACGGCAGTCCCCCCCGGGCCTAATGGCTCGCGATGTTCACCACATGATCATTTCTGGCACTTCCAGACCCTTTAGCTCCCCCGGCTGGCTCGAGATGGGCGATTTCACGATCAGCCAACGCGATCTCGTGCTCGTGTGCGGCTCCGGAGGTGGCTCAAACCGGTCAAATGGCCCACAAAGCCCCGAATCTGCTCATGTGGTGAACATTCGGAGGCAGAACCGCGCGGGGAGAGGGCGGGCTGGGGGTCAGCCGGCTTGGGGGGCCGCCACGGGCTTGGTCTTGACGGTGCCGGGGAGGAGGCGCTCGCGGAGGAGCCAGGCGCGGGCCGGCGTGAGGCCGAACTCCTCGCGCAGCGGGACGGCGGCGATGAGGAGGGTGAACACGTTGATCCAGAGGATCGGCATGGCGAGGAGGACCGCGATCGGGACCGTCCAGTGGCGCGAGGTTCGGGCGCCCCAGAAGATGATCGCCACCGCGAAGGGGAGCCGCGCCCAGACGGGAATGCCGAGGTACGCGCCCTCGACGACCTGTTTGTCCATGATGCTGCGGCGAAGCAGGTCGTACCACTGGTGCCACAGGCCGGGCGCGAGCCACGCAGAGACTCCAGCGATCGCGACGGTCGCGGTCACCGCGATGGCGAGATTCCGCCACTCCCGCCGGAACAGGAACCACAGCAGGCCGATGCCCGGCGCGACCTTGGTCAGCAGCGGGAACGCCCACGCGACCGGGTAGCGGAAGCCGATGACGACCGCCGCCGCGATGAAGACGTCGATCTGGCCCAGGTACAGCTCGAGCGCGACCGCGCCCGTGAGCAGCAGGATCGGGAACGCCCAGCGCCCGACGAGCCAGATGTAGACCGCCGCGATTGCCGCGGTCCAGAGTGCCGCGAACCACGGCCACGGGATCGTGGTCAGCGGGTAGAGCAGCTGGGCGAACGCCGGCGCATAGAGGTACGCGCCGATCTCGTAGGGATTCGATTGGGCGTAGCTGATTCCCGCGCCCGTGGCCCAGTACGTGTGCATGTCCAGGACGACCGGCGTCCACGGGGTCCGATTGAAGAGCCGCAACGCGACCACGACGACCGCCACGACCACGAACAGGTCCAGCCCGAGCCGATCGCGGACGCGCGCCTCGACGGGCTCGGGCAATCGAGCAAGCAGTCGATCGAGCGTGCGGAGCGCGGCGGGGCGGGTCAACGGTCGCAGTCGGGTCACGGGCCGTACAGCGTACGGGCAAACGTACTAACGGGCCATCCGCGAGGGGGGTAGGTCGGCTGCTAGAGTCCGCCCCGATGGGGGAGCCGGATCTCGATCTCGTCGTGCTCGGAGGCGGGGGCCATGTCGGCCTGCCGCTGAGCCTCGCGTTTGCCGAGGCGGGCTGGCGAGTCGGCATCTACGACATCAACAAGACGACGATCGAGCGAATCGCGAGCGGATCCATGCCGTTTCGCGAAACCGGCGCCGACAAGCTCCTACCCGAGGTGCTCGCGACCGGCCGCCTCACGTTCGACAGCGACCCACGGATGCTGCAACGGACGGACCGGGTCGTCGTCGTGGTCGGGACCCCGGTCGACGAGTTTCTCGGGCCATCGATGACGATCTTCGAGAAGACCGTGGCCGAGATCGCGCCGCACCTGCGCGAGGGCGCCCTCGTGGTCCTCCGCAGCACCGTCTACCCGGGCACGACCGCGTACGTCGGGCAGCAGCTCGCCGAACGCGGCTGCACCGTCGATGTCGCGTTCTGCCCGGAGCGGATCGCTGAGGGCTACGCGCTCGAGGAGCTGCACACCCTGCCCCAGATCGTCGGCGCGGACGACGATCGAGGCGCGGCGCGCGCCGCCGAGCTGTTCACGCGCCTGGGCTCCAAGACGATCCGAACGTCGACGAAGGAAGCCGAGCTCGCGAAGCTGTTCACGAATACGTGGCGGTACATGAAGTTCGCCGTCGCGAACCAGTTCCTGATGATCGCGGACCAGGCCGGCGTGGACTACACGAACGTGCTCCAGGCGATCCGCGAGGACTACCCGCGCGCTCGCGACCTGCCGGGCCCCGGCTTTGCCGCCGGCCCGTGCCTGTTCAAGGACACGATGCAGCTGTCCGCGTTCACTACCGACCACTTTCCGATGGGCCAGGCCGCGATGCAGGTCAACGAGGGCTTACCCGCCTACATCGTGTCGGCACTCCAGCGCCGATACCAGACGCTCCAGGGCAAGACGATCGGGATCCTCGGGATGGCCTTCAAGGCCGAGTCGGACGACACGCGCGCATCGCTCTCGTACAAGCTGCGCAAGCTGCTCACGTGGGCCGGCGCAAAGGTGCTGTGCACGGATCCGTACGTAATCGATGACCGCCTCGTCCCGCTGGAGCAGGTCGTCGCCGAGAGCGAGATCCTGATCCTCGGCGCGCCGCACACGCCGTACAAGCGACTCGAGATCGGCGGCAAGGACGTCGTGGACGTCTGGGGCGCGCTCGGCGGAGGGATCCGGCTCTGAGCCGCGCAGGAGCCGGCGCGATGGCCGGTGTCGGCGGCGACGGGGTCGGCGCGCCACGTCGATTCCGGTTGACCTGGGACATGGTGCTGATCGTGGCGTTCGTGCCTGGCGCCGCATGGTCGGTGCTGGTGTCGATCATCGCGCCGGCGACCATCGGGTCCCATGGCGCCATCTATGCCGATGCCGCAAGGGCGTGGCTCACAGGCGCCGATCCATGGCAGGTTGGGCCGCCGGCCGCGATCTTCGGCGGTCCGCCGCCGATGCTGCTGCCCTTCGCGCCATTCGCGTTCCTGCCGTGGGACGTCACGCGACTGGCCTGGGTCGCAATCGATTCGATCGTGGCGATCTGGGCGATCCGCCGCCTCGGCCTGCCCCCGTACTGGCTGGCCTTTCCGCCGCTGTTCGAGGCGATCGTCCTCGGCCACCCGGAGGTGCTCGTGCTTGCACTCGTGGTGCTGCGCCGGCCGCTCGGTGGCCTCGCGGTGCTCATCAAGCCGTATGCGGTCCTGCCGTTCCTGGCCGAGCGTCGCTGGAGGGCAGTCATCGTCGGCGCGGTGGCAGCCGCGATCACGTTCCCGTTCCTCCCGTGGGGACGATTCTTCGCCGAGCTGCCGCAGATCGGGGCGACGCTTGCCCGCCAGAGTCAAGGCGATTCGGCGTTCGGCGAGCCGCTGCTGATGCTGGTTGCGATCCTCGCCCTTGCGGCGCTCGGGCCCCGGCGCGCGCTTTGGCTGGCCGTGCCGGTGCTGTGGCCGTACGCGCAACCGATCTACAAGACCATGTCGATCCCGGTCATGCCGCCCCTCTTGGCATTCTTCTGGGCGATCCCCGGGCTGGCGCTCGTCGGGGTCGTGGTGCTGGCGGTCCTCACGCTGGTCGAGCGCCGGCGCGCGCTCCCAACCTGGTTGCAGGCGGGGATCCGGCCGGCCTCGAACGCCTTCGAGCCCATCGGCCCCGCGGCGAACGGCGAGGTCGTGGGCGCCGGCATGGCTGCGATGCAGACGGGCGCCGCCTGATGCGCATTCTCGTCACGGGCGCCGCCGGGTTCATCTGCGGTTACCTCGTCCCGGAGTTGCTCGAAGCCGGCCACGAGGTGATCGGCATCGACAACTTCAGCAAGTACGGGCGCGTCGCCAAGTCGTACGACGACCACCCGCGCTATCGGTTCGTCGAGGGCGACGCGAAGGACGTGGCGCTCCTGACGGAGCTGGCACGGGAGTGCGACCAGGTCGTCGCCAGCGCGGCGATGATCGGCGGGATCAGCTACTTCCACGAGTTCGCGTACGACCTGCTGGCGGAGAACGAGCGCATCCTCGCGGCCACGTTCGATGCGGCGATCGCGGCCCGGAAACAAGGGCACCTCGAGCGGATCATCGTGATGAGCTCGTCGATGGTGTACGAGTCAGCGACCGTCTTCCCGACGCCGGAGGGCGCCCAGCTCACCTCGCCGCCGCCGGTCTCGACGTACGGCTTCCAGAAGCTCGCCGCCGAGTACTTCGCGAAGGGCGCCTCGGAGCAGTTCCAGCTGCCGTACACGATCGTGCGGCCGTTCAACTGCGTGGGCATCGGCGAGCGCCGGGCGCTCCGGGACACCGACATCATGAGCGGCAACGTGAAGCTCGCGCTCTCCCACGTCGTGCCGGACCTCGCGCTGAAGGCGCTCCAGGGCCAGGACCCGCTCCACATCCTCGGCGAGGGCAACCAGGTTCGCCACTACACGTACGGCGGTGACCTCGCCCACGGCATCCGCCTCGCGATGGAATCGCCGAAGGCGATCGACGACGACTTCAACCTCTCCACCGCCGCCTCGACGACGGTCCTCGAGCTTGCCGAGGTCATCTGGCGCAAGGTCCACGGGCCGGACGGCCCGCCCTTCCGGTATGTCACCGATCCGCCGTTCGAGCACGACGTGCAGCGCCGCGTTCCCGATGTTCGCAAGGCGCGCGAGGTCCTCGGCTTCGAGGCGACGACGACCCTCGACACGATGCTCGACGAGGTCGTCCCATGGATCCGCGCGGAGCTCGAGGCGGGCCGGCTGTGAGCGCGGCGGGCGCCGGCACGACGGCTCCCGAGGTCGCCATCGTCCTGCCGGTCTACAACGAGGGCGAGGCGGTCGAGCCGGTCCTGCGGGCGCTCTCTGGCGCCGTGACCACGCCACACGAGCTGGTCGTCGTCTACGACTTCGATGGCGACACGACGGTCCCGGTCGTCGCGCGGCTCGCGGGCGAGATCCCGGGCCTCCGCGGGCTCCGCAACGACCTCGGCCGGGGCGTGCTCAACGCGATGAAGGCCGGCATCGCCGCGACGACCGCGCCGTACGTGCTGATCTCGATGGCCGACGGCTCGGACGATCCGCGGGCGGTCGATCGAATGGTCGCGCTCGCGAACGGCGGCGCGGACGTCGTCTCCGCGTCGCGCTACATGAAGGGCGGCCACCAGATCGGCGGGCCGCCACTGAAGCGCCTCATGAGTCGCGCAGCCGGGCTCTCGCTCCACTGGTTCGCCCGCGTGCCGACCCACGACCCTACGAACAACTTCAAGCTCTACAGCCGCCGCTTCCTCGAGTCGACGTCGATCGAGAGCACGGCCGGGTTCGAGTTGGCCCTCGAGCTGACGGTGAAGGCGACGCTCGCGCACCGGAAGATCGCCGAGATCCCGACGACCTGGCGCGACCGGACCGCCGGTCAGAGCAACTTCAAACTGCGGAAGTGGCTGCCCCACTACCTGCACTGGTATCGAGTGGCGTTCCTCCGCCGGTAGTGGCGGCGCCCGCTCCCGAGGTACGCAGCACCTCGAACACCAGCACCAGCGTGAGCGCGACCATCGCGATCGCGCCGGCGATGCCGACGGGCCCGGTCACGTCGAGGATCCCGCCGAGGTACAGCTTCGACGCCGCGCCGACGAGGTTCAGGCTGAACACGACGCCCAGCGCGAGCGCGATCCAGCGCGCTCGCCGATCGTCGACCAGGAGCGCCAGGAAGACGACGGCCGCGTACGCGTAGCGCTCGTGCATCGTCGTGAGGAACGCGAAGGCGACGAGGGCCGCCGCGCCGAGGGCCAGCGCGAGGGTCCGCGCCGTCGGGCGCCGGTAGACGCCGTAGCCGACGGCGAGAAGCAGCAGCCCGGTCAGCAGGAAGCCAACGACCCGGAACGTCAGCGGGCCGATGAACGGCTGGTTGTCGCCGACCAGCGACCCGCCGGCGAAGAGCTCCTGGACGAGCCACCACAGGTTCCACGCGTTCAGCGAGAGAACCGAATAGGTGTCGTTCTGGTAGGTGGCGAGATTCGCGAGGTACTTCGCCGGGCCCCCGGCGGCGACGAACGGGAGCCACAGGACCGCGGTCGTCACGAGCGCCACGACCGCGAGGACTGCAAGCCTGCCAAGGCTCGCGGGGCTGCGCCAGCCGATCCGCGCCAGGAACCAGGCCGCGAACGGCACCACCAGCGGGGCCACCTGGGGCTTCGTCAGCAGCGCCGCGGTGAGCGCGACGACCGCCAGCGCGTCGCGCCCCGCGATCGCGAACAGGTACGCGACCAGCACGAGCAGCGCGAAGATCGACTCGTACTGGCCCCACCAGGCGCTCACGAACCAGATCGCGGGATGGAGCAGGATCACGGCCGCACCCGCGGCCGCCCAGCCAGGCCGCGCGCGGAGCGCGTACCAGACGCCCGCCGCCAGCCCGAAGTCCGCGAGCGTTCCGGGCAGCTTCAGGAGGATTCGAACGCCGAGATCGGACGCGTCGAGCGCGGTCCGGAAGGCCGGATCGATCGCCGCGAGGATTCCCCACACGAACGCCATCACCGGCCCGAACGAGAGCGGGGCGTCGTACGCGTTCGGCAGCCCGCTGTTCGCGATGTGGCGCACCCACTCGACGAACTGGGTCAGGTCGTCGGCATACCCGGTCGTCGGCAGCAGCGCCACTCGAATCGCGACGCCAACGACGATCGCAAGGCCTAGCCAAGGGCCGGGGCGTTGCATCCTCATGAGGAGAGCGAGTCGTAGAACATGAAGTCGATGGACAGGAGTCCCCGGCCGGGCTCGACTCGAAACGTGACGAGCACATCGAATTCGTCGTAGGCGGTCATATCGAGTGTTGTGCCGTCGAGCCTCGTCCGACGAGCATGCGTGCGCCCACGGTCTGCGAGGACCGACTCCTCGACAAGCTCGAGGGTCGCTCGCTGCTCCTCCCGGAGGGCAGCTATTTTGGCCTCGTAATCAGGGGTTCCGCGCGGTATTCGGTCAATGAGTTGAGCCATCCACAGGCGAGAGCCCTGCCGATGTCACGGTCCCAATTCCAGATGCACTGACGAACGCCTCGAAGTCGGCCTCGCTCATGCGCATGAGCTCTGCGCCAGTCGGGCGCTCGCGCCGGCCGCGTCTCGTCAAGCGCCGAAGGCCGAGGATGCTCGTCAAGACAAGGAGGCCGCCGATGGCCGGGATCCGCAACGCGCGTGCACGAAGCTGGGTCATGACCTCGGCATCATAGAGACGCCGGCTTACCGCCCGCTAACCCGCGGCGAGGCGGCGCTCTTCGGTGACGGACTCGTCGTAGATGGTCTCGATGGCGCGGACCATGAGCTCGACGCAGAAGCGGTCGTGGACGAGGTTCTGGGCGGCCTTCGCGAGCGTGTCCGCGTACGGGTGATCCGTGAGCAGGCGCACGATCGCAGCCGCAAGCGCGGCGGGCTCGCGCGGCGGCACGAGGAGCCCCGTTCGGCCGTGCTCGATCATCTCGGGGATGCCGCCGACCGCCGACGCGACGACCGGGCGCGACAGCGCCATCGCCTCGAGGATCGACAGGCCCTGCGCCTCGCGGTAGCTCGGCAGGACGGCGACGTCGAGCGCCGCGGTGACTGCCGGGACGTCGTCGCGGCGACCGGTGAACGTGACGGACTTGCCGATCCCGAGCGCCTTGACCTGGGCCTCGAGCGCCTCGCGCTGCGAACCCTCGCCGACGATCAGCAGGTGCGCCTTCGGGACCGCGGCGATCACGGCCGGCCAGGCCTCGAGCAGGGTCGGGTGGCCCTTCTCCGGTTCGAGCCGTGCGACGACGCCGACGATCGGCGAATCGGGCGAGATCGGGTATTCGCTATGGAGCGTGCCGCAGATGTCCGGCTCGGAGTAGCGGGTCAGGTCGACGCCGTTGTAGATGAGGCTGATGGGCGCGCCGACGCGGCCCTCTTCGTCGAGCTTGCGCTCGATGGCGCGCGAGACCGAGATCAGGTGGTCCATCTTCGGCGTCAGCTGGCGGAGCAGCTCGCGATCCTCGTCGGAGCGGATCCGGCTCGAATGCACGGTCCCGACGATGTACGGTCGGTGCTTGCCGGCCGCCGCGAGGGCCCACGCGGCCTGCGTACCGACCACCTCGGCGCGGTACATGTGGTTGTGCACGACGTCGGCCTTGACCGACGCGAGGTGCGCCGCGACGGCCTGGATCGCCGCGGCGTCGTCCAAGTCATCGAGGACGCACACGTCGATATGGGCGCGCTCCAGCCGGCGAATCGCCGCGCCGTTGCCGAGCGACAGGACCGACACGTCGTACCGGCTCCGATCGAGCCGCGACACGATGTTGAAGACGTGCTCCTGGGCGCCGCCGCTGGTGCCGGTCGCGAGCAGCTCGACGACGCGGATCCGATCACGGGAGGCCGGCAGCGGCAGCCGGACGACCGGCTCGAAGCAGGGGTCAGCGGACAGCGTCAGCGGCGGCATCCGAAGGGTGGCGGTCACGCGGCGGCCCTCACGCGGCGGCCCTCGCGCCGCGGCGGACCAGGATCCGCTGCACCGGTTCGTCGACGCCGCCCCACTCGTACTTGTACGGCTCGTCACCCCTGAGCAGATCGACCCGGCACTTGCCGCGCTCGATGGCGCGCCGCACGAGGCGCTCCAGCAGCACGACGCCCGGCGACAGCTCGCGCGCTTCCGGATCGACGCCGGCGTTGTAGTACATGACCGAGCCAGCGGTCTCGAAGTGGATCTCCGCGGCGATCCGCTTGCCCGCGACGGTCAGGAACGCAAGGTGGAGGGTCGGGTGGCCGGGGGTTGTCGCCGCTTCCCCGAACAGCTCGAACAGGCGCCGGATGAAGCGCCGGCTCTGGTCGCCGCCGGGGGTCGCGGGGAACAAGCCGCTGTCGCCCCAGCGCGCCTGGTGGAGGTCGATGAAGGCGTCGAGGTCGGCGATCGGGTCGATCGACTCGACGAGCTCCAACGCACCGGCCGCCTCGGCGCGGCGCACCTTGCGGCGGATCTCGTGGCGCTCCTTCTTGTCGAGGGTCGCGAGGAGGCCGTCGAAATCGGCGCCATCCGGGATTCGAATGACCGGGCAGACGTCCTCGCGCTCGACGTTGAGCGTCCAGCCCTCGCCGATCCCGCGCGTGCCGAACGCGGTCGCGAGCGCGTCCGTCGCCGGGTCGGCCTGGCGAAGGCGGCGCATGTCGACAGCGCCCCACGGGTCGAGGTGGGTGGTGTCGTCGGGGTTGGGCGTGGGCGCCACCGCGTCGCGGGCGAGCGCATCCACGAGCGCGGCGGCCGCGCGGGGCATGTCGTTCGGGTGGGCGAGGAGTGTCGCGTAGTCGGCGTGATAGCTCGCGCCGAAGTAGACCGCGCACGCGGTTGGGGCGACGGGCGTCAGCGGCAGGTGGTCCGCGTGGCGGAGCATCGTGTGGGTCGCCTCGTCGGACGGCTCGACGACGTGGCGGTCCATCAGCGGCACGATCCCCACGGGCTTCTCGGGGTCCGCCGCCGACGGGTCGACCACGACGACGGTCTGGTCGTGCGCGTTCGCGCCGTACGCGTCCCACCACGCTCGATGAAAGGCCCAGGTGGAGAAGGGCGTGGCGTACGGGTTCAGGAACGCGAGCTCGTTCCAGGTCGCGGCGTCGATGTCGGAGAAGGCGCGTCGCTCGGCGCGGAGGGGAGTCGCGGGGTTCGCGGAGCCCGTTGCGGCGCGGTCCTGGGGTTCGGTTTCGCCGGCGGGCTGGTCAGCGCGCGCCGGGCGCGCACATTCGGGGTCGGCAAGGAGCGAGGGGGTCACCCGAGCACGATACCACCAGATCGAAGGATTGCTTGCCTGCGCAACCTCTCAATGTCGATGCATTTCGTGCGGCGCGGCGCCAGATCCGTTCACGTGGCGGCCTTCATCAGGGCCCACGCGGCCACTGCGAGCTCCCTCGGCCGCGAATTGCCAGGCGATGATCGCGTGGCGATCTTTCTGGGGGTTTCGAAGGGCATTTCGACGCGATCTCGCCCACGGGGCACTCCTTTGGCCGAGTGGAAACCGGCACATGCGCACGATTCGTGCGTGCCGACAGCTCCCGCGGCCGCCCCGAAGGGTCAAATGCCCCGAAAACCCCTGAAAAAGATCACCCGGCGATCATCTGGCCGAGGTTCGGGTCCGCGGCAGGGCGGCTTGGGCCGACCGGGGCCGCCGGGGCCAACGAGGCGCGCCGATCCCGAACGGCCTCCCAGGTAACCGCGAGCAGCGCAGCCCAGAACACGACCGGGTAGACCCAGCCCGAACCGGGAATGGGCAGCAGCAGGAGCGGCGTCGCGGTGGCGAGGGGGATCAACGCGGTCCACCAGCGGCCGCGCGAGAGGAGCCACGCGACCGGGAGCAGCAGGATCAGCGCGTAGTGGTCCCACAGCACGGGCGACAGGAACTGCGTGGCAACCACCACCGCGAGGTACGACCCAGTAGCGGACCCTCGCCACACGGCAAACGCCGCCACCAGAGCCACCAACGCGAGATTCGCCACATGCACGGCCAAAGCCACTGACTCCGGCACGCCCGCCTCGTACAGCAGCCGGCCGATGCCGAACGCGTGGGGCGTGAGGATCGGCTTGGAGACGCGGCCGAGGAGGTCCGCCTCCTGGAACCACGCGGCAGGACCCGCGACGACGGTCGCAACCGCGGCGATGACGGCGACAACCGCAACGGCCACGACCGCCGCCCGCCGCCGCCCCGTGACCAGCGCCCACCCGATCAAGAGCGCCGGCTGGATCTTGATCACCGTCCCGATCGCCACCGAGACCCCGAGCCGCCACGGCCGATCGAGCCAGCGCCAACCCAGCGCGAAGGTGAGCAGGATGATCGGCCCGACCTGCCCCAGCTTGATCGCATAGACGAGCGGCCACGACAGCACCGCGAGCAGCAGGACCGCCCATCGAACCCGCACCGGAACCGGCAGAACCCAGATGGCCACCGCGGAGACAACTACGAGGAACACCGTCCACGCGACCACGCCCACGTCCACGGGCAACACCGCGAACGGCAGCACGAGGATCGCGAACGGCGGTGGGTAGAAGAACAGCCCGAACGAACCCGTCTCCTGGACCGTCGGGTCGTACATGGTCTGGCCGGCGAGGAGGTGGTCGACAGCGAGGTCGTACGCCTTGTAGTCGAAGCCGAGCGTCCCGATCGACCAGGCGGAGAACAGGAACAGCGCGGCGATGAGGACCCCGGCGGCGAGCGCAACGACGTACCCGATGCGGAGGTAGCCCGCCCGGCGGCTCACGCGCGACGGCTCATGCGCCACGGTGCCGGCGGCTCACGGCCGTCGGCGGACGTCGCGGTGCAGGAGCGGGATTCGGAAGAGGTCCCAGGCGACGCGGAGGGCGAGCCTCGGGCCGGGGCGCATACGTGAGCCGCGGACGTCCTCCCAGCGGATCGGCACGATCGCGATCCTGTAGCCACGCCGGCGGGCGAGATGGACGAGCTCGACATCGAACACGATCGACGTCACCTGCTGCCGCGCGAACAGGTCGTGCGCCGCCTCGCGGGTGAACCCCTTGAATCCCGCCTGCGTGTCCTTGACGTTGCCGACGACCCACACCGAAGCGAGCGTGTGGAACACCCCGCCAAGGAAGCGCCGATAGCGCGGCTGCGAGGCGCGCATGTCGGTGCCGTCGGGCTGGATCCGGCTGCCGAGCGCCACATCGGCGGACCCCAGCGCCGCCACGAGCTTCACGAGCTCGGCGGGCGGGGGCGCCATGTCGGCATCGGCAAAGACGACGAGGTCGCCCGTGGCCGCGAGCATGCCCGCCTTCACGGCCGCGCCCTTGCCCGCGTGCGGCACCGTCATGACCCGCAGCTGCCCGTCGACCACCTCGGGTCGGGCGGCGACCAGGGCGGCGGTGTCGTCGGAGCTGCCGTCGTCGACGACGAGGACCTCGGTGACCGGCAGGTCGGCGGGGCGCGTGCGCAGGTAGGCCATGAGGTCGTCGAGCGCGGGCCCGATGCGCTTCGCCTCGTTGTAGGCCGGCAGCACGAGCGTCAGGCTGGTCGGAGCGCTACCGATGGGCGACGGCATCGCCGCGGAGTGTACCGGCCGGTGACGCGGCCTCCGCGGGCCGACGCGTCAGGGCCAACGATGCGAGCAGCACGAGCGCCCCCGCCGTCGGCAGCACCCGGTTGACGATCCACGCGAACTCGCCGAACGCAGGCTGCTGGCCGCCGGACATGAGCAGGTACGCAAGCGCGAGCCAGCGGAGTGGGACCCCGGCCGCCAGGCCAAGGATCAGCGGGAGCACGAAGATCGCCAGGTAGTGATGGAAGATGTTGGGGGCGATGAGCACCGAGACCACCACGGCCGTCGCGAAGCTGATGGCAGGCACGGCCTCTCGGCCACTGCGGCGCGCCGACCACACGACCAGAACCACCCCGAGCCCAAGAACGAGCCACCTGGCCGTGGTGAACCCGAGATACGGGGCGAGCCAGATCGCCGGTGAGATCGTGTCCGTCGTGTCGTACACCGCGGAGAGGTTCCCGAGGACGCGTGGGTATTGGAGCCACGGCTCGATCCCCGTGAACGGCAGCGTGACGACCACGAGCGCCAAGGCGGCGGCCACCATCGCCACTGCCGCGCGGTAGCGCCGCGTCGCAAGCAGCCACACCAACAGCACACCCGGAAACACCTTGATCACCGCGGCCACGCCCAGCCCGATCCCGGCCATCGCGTCGCCTGTCCGGTCACCTCGTCGGATGCCCAGCCACGCCAGGGTGAACAGGCCCATCAGGAGGAGGTGCACGTTGCCGATCGACAGCTCGCCGATGACGGGCGGGAACGCGAACGCGGCCGCGACCAGCAACCAGCGGCCGCGGCCACCCAGCATCGAGAACCGCTCGCCGAGCTCCTCGGAGCGGACGAGCCCCAGGACCGTGATCACGAGGATCGCAGCGCCGAGCGCGCTCCAGATCCACTCGGCGGCGCGTGCGTCGGGCGTCAGCGCGGCGAGCGGGATCATCAGGGCCGCGAACGGCGGCGGATAGAGGAACCCGTCCTGGCCCTGCGGCGCATACGGGCCGCTGAGCTGTGCCAGCGAGTAGATCGGCTCGCCGTGGATCAGGTGCTGCGCCGCCGTCCAGTAGAACGACAGGTCGTAGCCCCATTGGGGCTGCGTCGTGAGGTAGGCCAGCTGGTACGCCCGATAGGCGACAACGATCACCGCGACCAGCACGACGATCGTGATGCGGACCCGTGGCTTGCCGAGCAGGCGGAGCCCGTAGACCGAGCTCATCCGATCATCGAGTTCACGCCGCCGGACGGTAGCATGCGGCGCTGGGGCGCCCATAGGCCCCCGGTACCATTGCCGGAACGCACCACCACCCATAGGCTGCCGGGGATGCTTCGCAGACACGCGTCGGGGTTCCGCACGCTCCTGATGCTCGCCGATGCGGGCCTCGCATTCGTGCTGCTCGCCGTGCTCTCCATCGCCCGCTTCGGGGATAACTGGCTGGCCGTCTGGCGTCCCCTAGTCGATCAGCCGGCGCTCGTCGCCGCCGGGTACGCGGCGACGTGGGTGGTCATCCTGTGGCTGCACGGCCTGTACCGGCCGAGAGCGCGCTGGTCGATCCGAAGCGAGGCGCTCGCCATCCTCCGGGCGACCATCATCCTCGGACTGATCACCGGTACCGTCCTGTTTGCCTTCAAGTTGCCCGACGTCAGCCGGCTCTTCCTGATCGCGTTGTTCCCGTCCCAATGGGCGCTCACGCTCGCCACACGCGTGGCCATGCGCTTCGTGTTCGAGCGGCTTAGGGCGCGTGGCTACAACGTCCGCTACGTGCTCGTCGTGGGCGAAGGCGCCCGCGGCCAGGCCTTCGCCACGAAGCTCGAGGGCCATCGCGAGCTCGGACTGAGCGTCCTCGGCTTCGTCGACGACGAGGCGCACAAGCTGCCGGCCAAGTGGAAGCACCTGGGACCGGTCGACATGATCGAGTCGCTCCTCCACGCCGAGGTCGTCGACGAGGTCGCGATCTGCCTGCCGTTCAGCCAATGGGAGCGCGTCAACGCGATCGCCCACCTGTGCGAGGAGGAGGGCAAGATCGTCCGGGTGCCGGTGGACATGCTGGACCGGGCGTTCGCCGCCGGCCGCTTCGAGGACCTTGACGGGACGCCGGTCTACTCGCTCGTCAGCGGTCCGGACCGGCTCGTCGCCCTGGTCGTCAAGCGCGCCTTCGACATCGCCGTGTCCGGGCTCGCGCTCATCGTCGGGTCGCCGATCCTGCTCGGCATCGCGCTGTGGATCCGCCTCCGCGACGGATCGCCCGTCGTGTTCCACCAGGTTCGGACCGGCCTCCACGGGCGCAAGTTCGCGATGCTCAAGTTCCGGACGATGTCGGTCGACGCCGAGTTTCGGCTCGAGGCGCTCATGGCCAAGTCGGAGGTCGCCGGCCAGGCCTTCAAGATGACCGCCGACCCTCGAGTCACCCGCTCCGGCGGGTTCCTGCGCCGCACCTCGCTGGACGAGCTGCCGCAGCTCTGGAACGTGCTCCGCGGCGACATGTCCCTGGTCGGCCCGCGCCCGGCGCTCCCCCGCGAGGTCGACACCTACGACCTGTGGCATCGGCGTCGACTCTCGATGAAGCCCGGCATCACCGGCCTCTGGCAGGTCTCCGCCCGCCGCTCCGCCAGCTTCGACATGTGGGCCCAGCTCGACCTTTCCTACATCGACCGATGGTCACTCTGGTTGGACATCAAGATCCTGGCTCGTACCCTGCCGGCGGCATTGAACGGTCGATGACCGAATCGGGAGGGGGGAACATCAGCGGCGTCGTTCGAGCCCAACTGAACCCGATTGGCGATGAGCGGGGCGCATTCATGGAGCTCTGGCGGGCAAGCGCAACGGACGCTGCCGGAGCGACCTTCCGCCAGGCGAATCTTTCCCGTTCGCAGCCTCGCGTCCTCCGCGGCATGCACTTTCACGATCGTCAGCTGGATCTCTGGATCGTGCTCAGCGGGAGAGCGTCGGTCGCTTTGGTGGACCTGCGGGTTCGAATTGACGGGCGCGGCGGCGCCCTGCCAACCGAGGAGTTCGAACTGACCGCGGGAGGATCGGTTCTGATCCCGAAAAGAGTCGCTCATGGGTTTCTCGCGATGGAGGCGCTGGAGCTTCTGTACCTCGTGACCAACGAGTACGACGGAACCGACGAACACGGCTTTGGATGGTCAGATCCTGCCGTCGGTCTCAGCTGGCCGATCTCGGATCCGATCGTTTCGAGTCGCGATGCGTCGAACCCCTCAGTCGAAACCGCGATCGAGGCCGCGAATCAACGCGACGCCCTACTCCGCAGCAGGTAGTCATCGGCCGCGTCTTCCCAAGGCCGTAAAGCGACGCCGAGGGATGCGGCCAACGATGCGTCGAGAACTCCCCACGCAGGTGGGCTCGAGGCACGGTGGAACTCGCGCTGGCTGATGCGGTCAATGGGTACCGCGAGCCGCTCCGCGGCGAGGATGCGCTCCGCCCATCCGGCACGTGACGTATGCCCGGCATTGACAAGGTGGTAGGTGCCGCCGGGGGTCTCGCCTGATATGAGCGCGAGTACCGCTGGCGCAAGGTCCTCGGTGTACGTCGGCGACCCGAACTCGTCCGCCACGACCCGGAGTGATTCGCCGACGGGCACTCGCTTCGCGGCGGCCACGATCTTGTGCGGGAAATCGGCCCCCGGAGGTCCATAGAGCCAGGAGGTCCGCACGATCCACAGCTTCTCCGCCACCGCATCCCGATAGGCCGCCGCAGCCGCTTGCTCTCCAGCTAGCTTGCTCGCGCCGTATTCGTTGATCGGTCGGGCCACGTCATCAACGGCGTATCCGGCCCCATCGGTGCGGCTGCCGTCGAACACTTCGTTGGTCGACACGAGCACGAGCGAGACGCCGCTCGAACGACACGACGCGGCTAGTTCAGCCACGGCGTCGCTGTTTCGGCGACGAGCCAGCGCCGGCTCGCGAGCGCAGCCGTCCACATCGGTCCAGGCGGCGCCGTGAACGACGACAGTCGGACCGTCACGCTCCAGGAGGGCATCCGCTGCGGACGTCTTGTCGAGGTCGAATTCGGGTCTGCTCCACGGTCGGACCTCGACGCCCATTTGGGTAAGTGCCCCAACCAGCGCCCGGCCTAGCCGGCCTTTGGCACCGGTGATCGCCACCGGTCCCGCGATCATCCGCGCGGCACCGACTCGGCCAGCCGCTTGCGGTACTGGCGGTCGTAGTAGGCCGTCCAGTCAGCATTGAGGAGCGGTCGCCACCATTCTTCATTGGCCCGGTACCACGCAATGGTGTCAGCGAGCCCACCCTCGAACGCAACGCGATGGCTCCAGCCGATCGCCGCGAGGCGACTCCCATCCATCGCGTATCGCCGATCGTGCCCGGCGCGATCCTCGACGGTGCGCACCAGCGACCACGGACAGTCAAGCTGCGCCAGGATCGCGCGTGTCAGATCGACGTTTGCGCGCTCTCCGGTGCCTGGGATGTTGTAGACCCCACCGGGTTCGCCGCGATCCAGGACAACCCCGATCGCATCGGCGTGGTCGTCGACGTGCAGCCAATCGCGCCGTTGTAGCCCGTCGCCATAGAGGGGCAGGGCGAGGTTCTGAAGAGCGTTCGTGATGAACAGCGGTACGACCTTTTCCGGGTATTGAAACGGCCCGTAGGTATTCGATCCCCGTGTGATCAGCGTGTCCAGGCCGTAGGTTGCTCGATAGGACTGGACGAGCAGCTCACCTGCCGCCTTCGCGGCGCTATATGGGCTCGCTGGCGCGAGTACGTCGGTTTCGACTGAGCTCCCAACCGGCACCGAGCCATAGACCTCGTCGGTCGACACCTGCACGAACCGTGGTGGGCGCCTTCCGCTTGCCGATCGCGCCGCGGCCAGCGTTCGAGTCGCCTCGAGGAGGATGTGCACGCCAACGACGCCTGTTCGGAGGAATGCCTCGGCGTCCAGGATCGAGCGATCCACATGAGACTCGGCGGCGAAATTGACGACTGCGTCGACGTCGGCGTTCACGACGAGCTTCCTAATGACCGTCGGATCGGCGATATCGCCGTGCACGAAACCGTACCGAATCGACAGCGATGGATCGCCCTCGATGTCCGACAGATTGGCCCGGTTGCCCGCGTACGTCAGCTTGTCGAGCACGACCAGCTCGTCGGCGGTTTGGGTGAGCCTGCGCCGAACGAAGGTGCTTCCGATGAACCCAGCACCGCCGCAAACGAGGATCTTCATTCGGCCGCCGTCTGCGGAGCCGACGCGAGCATCGAGGCATGGAGGAGCGACTCCACGGTCCCGGCGTCCGTCCAGCGGCCGTCGTACTCGTGCCAGAAGAGTCGGCCGAGCGGAATGTAGTGATTCAGCACATCGGTGATCTCGAACTCGCCTCGGCCCGATGGCGTTAGCGTGGCGATCACGTCAAATGCATCGGGTCGAAGGAAGTAAACGCCGATCGGAATTCGATCGCTCTTCGGGGCTTTCGGCTTCTCTTCGAAGCCGACGAGTCCTCCCTTGTCGTCGAATTCCGCGACGCCGAACCGCTCAGGATCTGGCACCTGGTAGAGCAGCGTCCCCGCGTCATACGGTCCGGTTTCGAACGCATCAGCAACAGCCTTCAGATGGCCACCTTGAAGGACGTTGTCCCCCAGAACCACGCAGAAGGAGTCATCGCCGACGAAGTCCCGTGCCAAACCAATCGCATGAGCGATGCCGAGAGCGCCGCGCTGGTAGCGGTAGGTCAGGTCCAGGCCGAAGTCTCCGCCGTCGGCAAGCAGCTCCACGATGTCGCCGATGCTCCGGCCGCCGACGATGACCATGACCTCCCGGATGCCCATCCCGCGAAGGGTGTCGATCGGGTAATAGATCATCGGGCGGTCATAGACGGGCAACAGGTGCTTATTGGTGACGAGTGTCAGCGGGTGCAGGCGACTCGCGGTTCCCCCGGCGAGGATCAGGCCCTTCATCGCGCGCATCCTAGCCGCCCGATCGAGCCGCCGACACCTTACCGATGGTCCTCAACGGGGGCCGGCTGTGCTGTCTTGCCAACCAGAGATCGAAACCACCCTTCGTAGGCACTGGCGACTGCATCCCACGAATACGTGCTTTCGGCGCGCGCGCGAGCAGCCGCACGGAATCCCTCCGCGCGCTCCGGGTCATCGATGAGCCCCTGCATGCAATCGGCGAGCTGGTCTGGCCCCCTGTAATAGAGGCCGGCGTCGGCCAGTGTCTCGTGGTGTTCCGGTACGTCATTCGCAACGATCGCATTTCCGGCGCCCATCGCTTCGACTAAAGCTGGATGCGTCCCTCCGACCTCGGTTGCCTGGACGTACACGAGGGCGTTGGATTGCAGGACCCGATACCCACTCCCGTAGATGGCGCCAGTGAAGCGAACCCTCGGGTCGTCGGTCTGATGAAGCGATGCGATGTAGTCAGACGCGTACGGCGCATCGCCGACGATCAGCAACGGGAGGTTGGTGCGCACGGACTTGAACGCTTCGATGACAACATGGGCGTTGTTTTCAGGCTCAAGCCGGCTGACAAACAGGATGTATTGCCGTGGAGCGGTGCCGAGCTCTTTGAGAAGCCCGTCGTCGGCCGTCGTTGAGAGCTCCGTTCCGTACGGGAAGTAGTCGGTGCGACGCCCGTATGCCCGCTGGTAGTAGGCCTGGATCACCCGTGCGTCGGTCACGACGTGCGCTGGGAGGCGCGCCGCGAGCCATGCGCACGCGCGGTAGTAGGCACGCCCAACACGGTTCCACTTCGCACGCTGCCACTCCAGCCCGTCGACGTTGAGCACGACGCGCTTCCGCGCAAGGAGGAGGACGAGGACAGCAGGAACGTTTGCCGAATTGCAGACGTACACGAGGTCGTAGCGGCGAACAGCAGCGTGGGCCGCAGCGAACAAGCTGTGGACGACCGTCTCCAGGTATTTCGATCTGGGGGCCGGAAGTCGCACGATGCGCATCCCCAGGTACGTACGGAGTCCAGCTGCGACCGAGTTGGAACGGCCGTACACCGTGACCTCGTGGCCGTCCGCGAGCAGCCGTCGTCCAAGTTGCTCAGCGAACGTCTCGAACCCACCGTAGTTGGCGGGGATGCCACGGATGCCGAGGAAGGCGATCTTCACGAGCGCCGAATCGCCTCTGACATCATGGATTTGATGCTAGCGAGGCAACAGCCAGATCGGGCGATCAAGGTTCTGTTCGATGCTCACCAGCTCGGTCGCCGGCAGACGGGCAACGAGACCTACGTCCGAGAGCTCCTGACATGCCTCCGCCGGCGGGACGACCTGGACATCCTCGCGGCAGTGGAACGAGACGATGACTTCGGCGGCCTGGCTCGCCTCGCCCAACGGCGCCGCGTACCTCGCGGAGGTCTCGGTCGACTCCTTGCGATGTCGCGACTGGCGCGAACCGAAGATGTCGATCTCGTGCACGCGATCTATTTCCTTCCGCCGATGACGGGACGGCCGAGCGTCCTGACGGTGCATGACATCTCGTTCGAGATCTATCCGAAGTTCTTCTCTCGCGGCGCGCTGATGCGGGATCGGCTGCTCATTCGAGCGTCCGCCCGCCGCGCGACCCGGGTGGTCACCGTCTCGAATGCGTCCCGCCTCGACATCCTGGAGCGGTACGGGCTGCCAGAGTTAAAGGTCGCCGTCGCCCAAAATGGGGTCTCCGAGGGCTTCCAGCCAGACGACGAAGGGGAGTGGGCGCCCTATGCAGGCGATCGACCCCTCCGGATCCTTGCCGTGGGAACCCTCCAGCCGCGAAAGAACCTGACCCGATTGATCGACGCACTCGGGCTCGTCAGCCGAACGATCCCTGTCCAGCTGCGTGTCGCCGGGCCGGATGGCCACGAGGCGAACCGCATTCGCGAGCGGCTTTCGAAGTCCGTGCGCGCTGAAGCCATCGGTTGGGTGAACGAGGCCGAGCTGGCCGGCGAGTATCGAGCGGCGGACGTGTTCGCGTACCCGTCGATCTACGAGGGTTTCGGTCTGCCGGTGCTCGAGGCGATGGCCTGCGGCACACCAGTCGTGACATCTACCGGTGGCTCGCTACCCGAGGTTGCTGGCGACGCCGCGCTGTTGGTTGATCCCCTTGATGTCGAGGCCATCGCCGCTGCGATCCTCCGTATCGCAGGCGATCCTGAGCTTGCCCGATCTCTCCGAGCACGCGGAATCGAGCGGGCAGCACAGTTCACGTGGGAACGTAGTGCCGCGATTCACGCTGACTTATATCGAGACCTCGGCGAACGATGATGGCGAGGCGCAAAGCATCGATATCACCCACGACCGTTGAGTTCGTCGTGGTTGCGTTCAAATCAGAACGCTATCTATCTGCTTGCCTCGACGCGATCCAGGCGGACCGGCCAGAAGGGTCAGGAATTACTGTCGTCGACAACGCCTCGCCTGATGGCTCGGCAGCCGTCGCCTTGGCACATCCATCGAAACCTAGGGTCGTTAGGAGTCCGCAAAACGTCGGGTTCGGGGCCGGATGCAATCTGGGCGTCGAAGTGACCTCCGCAGAGTTTGCCTTCTTCGTGAACCCGGACGCGAGGCTTCGTCCCGGGGTCACGTCCCGACTGCTTGAAGCGCTCGTCGCGGAAGCCGCGATAGCCGCGATCGGACCGCGTGTCATTGCCGACTCCGGTCCAGAGGGGGCAGCCTCTGCCGGCTTCGAGCCATCGGTACGATCTGCTCTCGGGCACTTCCTGCTGCTCGCTCGATTGCCGTTCTTCAGATCGCTATTCCCACCGCTCCAGCTGCCACCCAACGACACAACGCGACAGGTCGATTGGGTAAGCGGAGCAGCAATGGCAGTTCGAGTTGCAGCTTTCCGAGGTGTCGGCGGATTCGACTCGTCGATGTTCTTGTACATGGAGGATGTCGATCTTTGTCGCAGACTGCGAGAGGCCGGCGGCATCGTCGTATACGAGCCCAACGTCGAGGTAGTCCATGCTCTCGGTGGGTCGCAGGGTGACGAGCAGCCGGCGCGGTGGTATCGAGCGTTTCACTCGTACGTCGCCCGCCGCCATGGGGGTGGCTACGCACGCGTGGTGAGCGCGATCGCAGCATTCGGTCTCGGTATTCGCGCCGCAATCCTCAGCGCAACCGATGTCCGGCGCGCAAGGCGCCTCGGGAAGGCCGCTCTGACCGCAGCAACTGAAGCAATCATGATTGGATCGCGCCCGCCGAGCGACGCCCGTAATCCGTGAGCCCCTCAGAGGCGCAACGATCCGGCGTGGCAGACCTCGATCGCACGACCTCAGTCGCGGTCGTCACGACGTTTCACCCCGAAATCGGATTGACGGATCGTCTGCTGCCGGTCCTCGCGCAGGTGAGTCGCGTCCTGGTCGTCGACAACGCGTCCTCGATCGAGGAGCAGCGCGAAATCAAGGCCCTCTCGGAGCGTGGCGACATCGAGGTTCTCTGGAACCGACAGAACCAAGGCGTCGCCGCCGCACTGAACGCGGGGCTCGCGTGGGGTGCCGAGCGCGGCGCGTCCTGGGTGCTTCTGCTCGATCAGGACAGCGAGGCCGGGCCTGGCGTGATCGTCGAGGCTGGCCGCGTCCTCGAACTAGCCGGCACTACCAAGGTTGCGGCGATTGGCGCCGGCTTCGTCGGAAGCGATCGCCGCGTTCAGCCTGATGGGCGCGGATGGAGCGAGGCGGCAGCTGTCATCACGTCGGGGATGGTGGTATCGGTCGAATCGTGGCAGTCAATCGGCGGATTCCGGCCAGACTTCTTCGTCGACTACGTCGATCTCGAGTTCTGCCTCCGAGCTCGGCGGGCAGGCTACCGGATTCTTCGGTCACTGCGACCCACCGTCGTACATGCGATCGGTCGCCCGGTACGCCGGCGATTCCTGTGGCGCTTCGTAACCGTCACGAACCATTCCACCAGCCGGCGCTACGAGATCACTCGCAATCGAGCTGTCGTCTGGCGCTCGTTCTGGCGTCAAGAGCCCCGGTTCGTCGCCGCCGATGTCGTCGCGTTCGCAAAGGAGTTCACCAAGGTCACGCTCTTCGAGGCCGAGAGACCAGCGCGGCTTCGCGCGATCGCGCGCGGACTCCGCGATGGCCTGTTGGCCGAGCGTTCAGGACCCCGCTAGATCAAGCGCGCGGAAGGAGCCACCCTAGATTCGCTGCCTCAAGCGCCCGGAATACAGCCTCGCGGGTTTCATCCGGGCTGATCGCGTCACGGCGACGCCGGCGACGCTGGGCCTCGAGGCCAAAGAGGTGCGCGATCTCGTGATCTGATCGCTTGCGCTTCGCCTGAATTGCCGCTCTAGCCGCGAGCAAGTCGGGCCACCCCCACAGCACCTCGTCCAGTGCGGCCACGCTGACCTGGGCTGCCGAGGTGACGACACTTGAGGCGGGATCGATGAGACGTACGAGTGCTCGAGCCACGCGGGTTCGTGCGGTGGTATCCCGCTGATACACGCTTCGCGCCGTCGCTCCGAGAGCCTCGCGTGCGCGTCCGGCCAGCGGCGACGTTTGAGACTGGTGGAAGGCGAACGGCTCAAACCCTGAGGCATGGAGGTGCTCAGGTGGCCCCAAGCCGGAAGCGAGTCGTGCCGATTCGTCGAGGAGGAGGACAGGGACGAGCGCCGCGAATGTCTGATCGTCGACGTTCTTGACCGCCGTCGCGATCGCGTTACGCGTGAGGAGGAAGTTGATCCGATCGCGCCCTAATCGCCGGCTTGTGCCGTGGTGGCGATGGAAGACTCGCGACGCGGGCTCGAGCAACACACGCCAACCTAGCAGCCAGAGGCGCCAGCCGAAGTCGACGTCTTCGTAGTAGGCGAAGAACCGCTCGTCGAATCCGCCGACCTGGAGAAACACGTCACGGCGGACCAGCATTGCCGCGCCATTGGCGAAAAGTTGCTCACTGCTCTCGTGAGGTGCGTCGCCTGCAGGGATACCGAAATCGAGTTGGATTCCCCGCACGAGGGGCGTGAGTCCAGAGCGACCGGAGTCGACCGTCTTGCCGTCCCAAGCGAGAACCAGCGATCCAACTGCGGCAGCGTCCGGCTGCTCCTCGAGCATGTGCAGTAGAGGGGCGAGCCAGTCCGCGGCTACCCGCGCGTCGTTGTTCAGGAATGCAACAAAGTCCGCGGATGCGGCCGCGGCTCCCTGGTTGCATGCTGCGGCAAACCCACGGTTGGTCTCGTTCGGGATGACCATGACGTTTGGGAAGTCGGCTCGAACCATTTCCATCGACCCGTCCGACGACCCGTTCTCAATGACGATGATCTCGTCAGCACGGTCGCCAACGGACAGTGACGACAGACACGTACGCAGGTGCTCCCTGCCGTTCCAGTTCGGGATGACGACCGCAACGCCACTCATGTGGACCGCAGCCGGGGCCGGCATATCGGCGAAATTGAGCCGCAGCGGAGAGCCAACTTAGACACGGGGAACATGCCGAGCCGGGTAGTACCGATAGACGACTGTCGGCACGTGGCCCATCCGAACGCCCGCTAACAACATCCTCCGCCAGAGGTTCCAATCAGCCGGTTCGTTCACTTGCCAGCTTCGCGCGTCGTACTTCATGAACCGCAGGACCGATGCATACATCACGGCGCCCTGCGTGAACCCCGCATATCGAGGCGGCCATTCGCCGAGGACTCCCCACGTCCCATCGTCGCGCCGAACTGACGTGTCGCCATAGACAAATTCGAGGCGGCGCCCGACCGCCGCATCGAGGAGCGTTTCGACATGGTCAGGCGTGAACTCGTCATCGTCGTCGAGAAGGGTGATCCAGGCGCCGCGGGCGTTATCCAGCGCGTAATTCATTGGCCCGTGACCAATGACCTTCCATCGTCTTTCACGGTGCGCCGGATACGTGGTCGGCGAAAGGTTCACAAACCGCACACGAGGATCGTGGACCTTGCTGATCGCGGAGAGGGTTTCCGGCGTGGCGCCATCACCGACAATGAGGATGTCCAAGTTCGAATAGGTCTGCCCAATTGCCGATGCGAGCGCTCGTTCGACGAGGAGTTCGGGACGGTCCTTTGTCGCGATGCGCACCGTCACCAAAGGCTCGCGAGCGTCCTCCTCCGACCAGCACACGTCCTTCCCAGCTCGGAGTCGACTGAGCTCCCTTCTGGCTCGGGGAATCTCGCGTCGATCTCGGAAGGATCGTCGGGCGTGATACACGAGCTCCCGGGTTCTGATGGCGAGCGAAGCAAGCGGGCTCATGCGTGCCGCTTCGTCGCCAGGTGGCCGAAGTTGGAACCAAATCGCGCCCGGAGACGCCTACGGAGTCGCTTCAGCTGCCCAAACGATGAAGGGTGATTCAGTGCTAGCTGCCGTCTGAGCTCGACATCATGTTCGAGCGCTCTTGCGAACATCCCGCCTTTGCGAACCCGGTATCGAAACAGCGGTTCGGGAATCCGCTTGGCGCGGTAGCCCTGCTCGACGGCCCCGATCCAGAAGTCCCAATCCTCATAACCCCACTTCATGTTCGAGTTGTAGCCACCGACGGCCTCCCAGACCTCACGCCGGTACATAGCGCAGTAGCTCAGCTGGTTCGAGCCCGGAAGGAGTTCCGCGTCGAATTCAGCCGCGCGGATCAGAACGGAACCCTCTCCGAACTGTTGGAGGTCCGTATACACAATCGCGACGCTCGGATCGTGATCGAGGACTGCGACTGCCCTCTCAAGCATGGCCGGCTCGAGCACGTCGTCTGCATCCAACGGCAGGACATATCGACCCCGGGCTGCGCAGATGCCCTCGTTCCTGGCTGCCGACAGGCCGCCATTCTCGCGTTGCACGAGATGGATCCGATCGCCAAATTCGTTCGCGAGGGCTCTCGCGACGTCGGCCGTTGCATCGGGCGAACCATCGTCCACGATCACGATTTCCCAATCTCCGAATGTCTGACCCACAACGCTGTGGACCGCGTCCGGTAGAAGGTTGGCCTGCTCATAGCAGGGAATGATCACGGACACGGTCGGTACCGAGGGATCGGTCCTCATCGTGAATTCGAGTTCTTCGTGAGCCGCAGTCGAGACGAAACCCGAATAGCGGTCGACTTCCAGGCGCTGGCCCCGCTTGTATGCCTCCAGTAGGGCTTCGGCCGTGCGCGTTGGGTCAGTCGCCGCCCTGTTGGCCCAAACGTTCTGGACGATGTTCGCCGGGACGCTCACCGCGACGGACTGGGCGAAACATCCCAGAGCCGGGCGTCGATGCCGAAAATCGGACAAGTGCTGCGCCAGCAGGCTCTCGAGAGTGTTGGGATTGGTGTACGGGAGGGATCCGAGGAGCGGCAGGATGTCCGCGGTTCGGTAGAGCGACGATGAAAGCTCGAGGGGATACCCAAAGTCGCTCTCGGCCGCCGTCCAGTCGTATGTGAGGACCCCTGGAGAAGGTTCCTCAAACACCGGCAGCGGCTGGGCGCGATCGAGGGAGTAGCAATAGGTTGTGTTTCGACCCAAGCGGAACGAGAATCCCAAGAGGCTCTCGTCTCGCTCGAGGAGGTGTGACGCCCGCTCCAGCGAGAACTGATTAACGAAGAGCGTGTCGTCGACGACGAACATCACCTGCGACGATCCCTCGACCAGCGAGATCAGGTCCACCTTGAAAGCCGACTCCCGGCGGAGACCTACCTTCGGATGCTCACCATGCAGGACGCGATACGACGCGGACAATGACGGCGAGGTAGCTAGGTAGAGGACGCGAATCGCGTCGGCCGCCGAGCCTCCCGTGGCTACATTGAACGATTGCAAGGCCGCGTCTAGCTGAAGGGGCCGGTCCTTGCTGAAGACCATGACCACCAGCGCCGGCTGGGTGCCCCCGTGGGACGCCGCCCCGCATACGTGATCGAGCCTTGACCAGGTTTCCGAACTCACGCCGACTCGGCCAAGGTGTCTTGAGGTCGTCCGTCCTGGATTACCTCCTCAAAGATCGCCTCGTATTGCGACGCGATCCGCTCCCAGGTGAACCGCTCCGACCAAGTGGTGCGCCCCGCCCCGCCTAGGGCCTGCAGCAATGGGCGGTCCGAAGCGAGGCGTGAGATTTGCTCGCCCAGCACTTTTGGATCGACACGGGTGTACCCGCGCTCGTCCTGAGGCGCAGGGCATACGACTCCGCCGCCTGTCCATTGGGCGATCTCGGGGGCGTTCCCGACCGGCACCGTGAGAAATGGAAGCCCGGCTGCCGCGGACTCATAGAGCACGAGCGGCGAATACTCGATGTTCGAAGCAAACACGAATAGGTCGCTATTGAGGTACGCCTGAACCAGCTCCGCACGCGGCAGGTTCACGAGGACTGCCCGCTTCGTCGGCGTTGAGCGATTGATGGCGTCAACGATCACCCTGATCGGTTCGACGATGCCTCTCGGAGGGACCCGACGACCTCGCAAGAACCACTTTACCGGCCGAAGGATTCGTCGACCGTGACCAACGGCGGCCCGCAAACCTGGTCTCGCGGCCCGCGGGAGGAAATTGCCGTTCAGGATCAATGCTGCCTGAGTCGTGCCAAAGTCGGCCGAGAGGAAGGCATCAGCGAGCTCTCGATGCCCTTTTTCGCCGGTAAACGAGCCTACTGTCAGGATGACAAAGGTCTCCTCACCGATGCCGTGCCGCTGCCTGAAACGGCGGTCTGGCGGTGTATTGAACTCCAATTCACTCGCCCCATTCGGAACGATCGAGAAATTCGATAGGCCGTGCGCCTTGGCCAGGTTGATATCCCGGTAGTCGGAGGCATAGAAGATCAAGTGATTGAATTTACCGAGGAACATCGGCATCTCGCGGTAGTAGCGGGCATATGCCGGCTCGTTAAGCGACGAGAAGCCGCAGGGCACGAAAACCTTGTTCTCGATCCGGTCAAGCACTGGTAGAAGGGCGTCGAACGTCCACTGCTGGGCGGCTTTGACCATGAACACGTCGTAGTCGCCGCGCAGCACCCGCTCGCGATAGGCGTCCACTTCGCCGGCGAGACCGCCGACAGCATTGCCCGACACCTTGAACTCGACGATCTTGATGCCGTTCAGATCAAGGCTGGAGCGCGTCGGAATGTGGCTCGTCGCCACGGTCACGTCATGCCCGCGTGCGACCAATCTCTCCGCGACCTGGCGGACGACCTCCTGGACTCCACCCACGGATGGATAGAAGAACTCGCACGCCAGCAGGATGCGCATGGCCTCGGTCGCTATGCCGGCTGACTGCTCGAGAGCGCCTGCCAGACACGCTCGATGCCCGTCGCGAACTCAACCTGCGGGCTCCAGCCGGCGATGGCCGTCAATTTGCCGGAATCGAGGACGTTCGCGGGCACGTCGTAGGCTCGTGTCGGCAAGATCTCGGTCAAGATCGGGAAACCGGCGCGATACGCGTGGGGCTCGATCTCTGCGAGGACCTCGAGGTTATTCCTGCCTACACCTGTCCCGATGTTGTAGATCTCACCGATTGAGCCTCGATCCAATGCGGCGACGATACCCCCGGCAACGTCGGAAACGTGGATGTAGTCGCGAATCGTTCCGATCGGCCCGAAGAGGGTCACCTCTCGACCGCGGAGGATCGAGTGCATCGCAGCGGCGACGAAGCCTTGTCCCCCATTGGCGCGCTGCTCCTCCCCGTAGGCGTTTGCCGGCCGCACAATCACCACCGGAAGGCCCAGAGTCACGTGGAACATCGAGGCGTACTTCTCGAGCGTCAACTTTGTGATGCCGTACGGCGAGATCGGGTTCGTGGGGTGATCTTCGGCGATTGGGAGCCGATTCGTCGACCCGTAGACGGTCCCACCGGATGACACCAGGACAACCTTCGACACGCCCGCCGAAACAGCCGCCTGGAAGAGCTGGACAGTGCTCGGGAGGTTGGAGAGAAGGTCGAATACCGGGTCCTCGAAACTCGTCCGGGGAACGGTCGAATACGCCAGGTGCACGATTTCGTCGACGCCGCGAAGCACACGCTCCAAATAGGACGGGTTGCCAAAGTCACCCGCGACATATCGAACGCGAGGCGGGAATTGCGTCTCGGCCTTGACGCGTCTTCCGAGCACCACAACTTCCCGATCCGTAAGCCCCAGCATGCGTGTTACGTGAGCGCCGATGAACCCGGATCCGCCAATGACGCAGCACCTCATCGGCGCGGGGCGCTCGGGTTGCCCACGGGTGCAGCCCCTGCAACATGCGCAAGGAAACCTCGAGCCCGTCGGAGGATGCGCCTCAGCCTCCGCGGACGCCGCCCAAGCCACTGATCGCGAAGCCCCTCGACGACGGCGGCTGCATCGTGAGTGGCTTGCTCTCCATTGCCCGAAACTCGAGTCAGAGCCTTCCCCAGAATGTCACGCATGGCGACGAAGTCTGGTTGGCCTTGTATGCGGCGGTTCGCAGCGTGAACGAGCGCCGCAATATTCGTCACCTGAGCGTCCGTGGGCTCGAGGTCTGCAGCCCAGGCGATGTTCTCAGCGGAGATCGTGACCAGGTGCTCAAGGAACGGCGACTGCCCGACTCGCGACATGCTGCCATCCACCTCCCGATATGCGTGGAGCACCTTGGGGATATTCGCAATCTCAAATTCTCTGCTAATCCGTGACCATAGCTCGTAGTCCTCGGGTGGCTGTCGACCCGGGTCGACTGTGTAGGGCCCGACTTTGTCGAGCGCCGTCTTCCGGATCATCACAGAGCTATGCACAAACGGGTTGTTGAACAGCAGCCCGATCCTAAGGTCCGCGTCGTCGATGGGATGAGTGTGGGCTCGATCGGTCCTGGCGTCGCCACGCCAAATCTCTGCCCAAGTGCCGACCAAACCGCAGGCTGGATGTTCATCGAGGAAGGCCACTTGTCTGCCAAGCCGCTCAGGAAACGCGACGTCGTCTTGATCCTGACGACCGATGTAGTGTCCACGAGCCAGGCCGATACCGCGGTTGAGGGTCGCCGGAAGGCCCTTGTTCGCTTGGGAGATGACGCGGATCCTTTCGTCTCCATATTGACGCACGATCCTGAGAGAATCGTCCACCGAGCCGTCATCGATGGCGATGAGTTCAAAATCTGTGTAGGACTGGGTCAGGATGCTCTCGATCGCCTGCGGAAGATAGGGCGCGCCGTTGAAGATCGGAAGCACGACACTCACGACGGGGGTGGCGGTCATCGGGCATCACCCCACACAAGGACCTCGTTGCCCGCAAACGTTAAGGGCTCTTCGGGGATCCAATGTGCGCCGGGATGCATCTGGCCCAATTCGGACTTGGACCAAGACTCGATTCCATGTACTTGGCTGATGACATTGCAGATCAAGTACCCACGGTCTGCACTACTCACCAAAGAGCCAGCGTAGGCAGACTGGACGTTTCGATCGAGTTCAGAGAACGAATAGTTGCTTATGCAGAGGTCATAACTGGCCTGGACGACACTCGAAGGCGGAACGTAATTCAGCGGGCGTTGTATGTCCGGATCGTTGAGATATCGACGCGCCAAATCCAGGACTGGCTCCAGGTCAACGAGGGTGTAGCTCTGAACGCGCCAGCGCGCTAGAACCAGGCGAGCCTGACCACCGTACCCGACCCCTATCTCGACAATGCGCTTTCCGGTTAGGTCGCCAAAGAGCAGTTCGAGGTCCGAGATGATCTTTAGGTATCGCAATGTGACTGGTGATACCCGGCCGATCTTCGGATATTCATGGGTAATCGGCGATCCCCATTTGTCGTTTCGCCGATATAGCGCAAATTGCTCGCCGAGAAGATCTGGGCTGTCCCGTTTGATGATGTCGAGGTAGGCCGCGCCTTGTTCCTCGGTAACGTGCTCGAACATGGCGATGAGGATCGGATCTCGACGGAATGACATGAATACCCTGTCGTCAACGGCAGCACGCGCGCATAGGTCGAGGTAGGGCGCTCGATCGGTGACACTACTCGGCTTGCGGGGCGTCATCGTTCGTGGCCGAATCGCCGCCTCTATGGCCGCCCGAAACGAGTCCAAGCGTAGCCGGATCATTGTCCCAGCGCGATTCTGGAACTCATCCTAGTGTTCCCTCGGGCGGGCCGTCCGATGCGGGACTTCGTTCAGAGAGCCCCTCATTGATGCTGCAGCGATTACGCCTCTGGTAGTACCTTCCGCTGATCGAACGCTCGGCCTCGACTCGTTCGACAGCTGCCAATTAGGGGTGAGTAAGACAAGCCCTGTAAATCGAGGCAACCACCGCATTGTGAGCTTTCCGCCGTCGATGATGCGGAATGTCAGGCAGTCCTCCGCCAGATCAAAGAGCTCGGTGTTCGCAACGTTCACGGCCCTTAGGCTGATCGTGTACGAACCCGGGTAGAGTCGCACATCATCAAACGTGACGCTCACAGTTCGCTCAGACACCTCGTTGCCGATGTTGAACCTGGAGTCATCATCCAAACAGTGTGCGATCGGTTGCCCGTCCGATGCACGGATGTCGACCGCCAGTGTGGTACGTGGTAGGTGGGCGGCTAGCCGAATGCCGAAGGTTACAGCGATGTCGTCGCCAATTGAAAAGTCCTGACGTAGCCTACCCTGGCTATCACGGAGTTCCGCCCATTCAAAGACGGCGCCGCCGGTTCCATTGGGCAGATCGCGGAGATAGAGTTGGACGCTGGCGTCCGGGTTCCTACCTGCCACGTATTGACCCACGACATCGCTCGTCGCGCCATAGGCACTAACTTTGCCCGCGTCCAGAAGAATGGCGGTCGTGCAGAGTTGATTGATTGCGGCCATGCTATGACTGACGAAGATTACCGTTCGACCTCGGCCCGCGACGTCCTCCATCTTTCCAAGGCACTTCTGCTGGAATTCCGCATCACCGACGGCGAGAACCTCATCGACCACGAGAATGTCAGTTTCGAGGTGGGCTGCGACCGAGAATGCAAGCCGCGTGTACATACCCGAGCTGTATCGCTTCACAGGCGTATCGAGGAAGCGTTCGGTTTCAGCGAACTCGACAATCTCGTCAAATCGGCGTCGAATATCGCGGCGACTCATTCCGAGGATCGCGCCGTTGAGGAAGATATTCTCACGACCGGTGAGCTCTGGGTGGAAGCCGGTTCCAACCTCGAGCAGCGAGCTGAGCCGGCCGTAGATCTGTGCCTTGCCCGCAGTCGGGGCAGTCACCCGCGTCAGGATCTTCAGGAGGGTGCTTTTTCCGGCACCGTTCCGGCCGATGATGCCGAGCGCCTCACCTCGATTGACTTCGAACGAGACATCCTTCAGGGCCCAGATCGTCTCGTGGCTCGTGCGGTTGGTTCTTCGGAGGCGGTTCGATACGAGCGACGCCAAGGATTCTCGGAGCGTCCGATATCGCGCTCCGGATTCATGGTCGATCCGATACGACTTGCTCAGGGATTCGGCCCGGATCGCGATCTCGCTCATTAGATGACATCCGCAAAGCTACGTTCAACCCGGCTGAAGACCGCTGTCCCAACGACGAAGAGGATGGATGTAACGACAATCGATTCAACGAGAGTGGTCGCTGGGAACATCCCACCGAGGAGCGCCCATCGGAACCCATCGATCACGCCGACCATCGGATTGAGGCCGTAAATGATCTTCCAGCCTTCTGGGACGAGGCTTGACGCGTAGACGACTGGAGTCGCGTACATCCAGATCTGCAGGATGAATGGAAGCGCATAGGAGAAGTCACGGTAGTAGACATTCAGGGCCGAAATGAACAGGCTGACCCCGATCGTCAAGGCGACCGCGAGCGCAACGAGCACCGGCATCGACAGTACGGCCCAAGTGACGTGGATGCCGAAGAAGATCAGGAGGCCTGCCATCACCGATCCGGCGATCACGAAATCCAGCAGCGCAGCGGACACGCTCGCGATCGGGATGATCGACCGCGGGAAGTAGATCTTCGTCACCAATCCGGCGTTCGCGACAAGACTGTTGCCCGCTCGTTGGACGCCACCCGAGAAGAGATTCCACGGCAGGAGCGCGCTGAAGACGAACAAGACGTATGGGACACCGTCCGACGGCAATTTCGCGAACTGTCCGAAGATCACCGCGAAGATCAGCGAGGCAACCAGCGGTTGCAGGATCACCCAGACGATGCCCAGCGCGGTCTGGCGGTAGCGCAGGCGAATATCGCGCTCGGCCAATGTGCGGAAAAGGTCGCGGAACCTCCACAGCTCGAGCCACTGGGCGGCGGCGGTCTGAGGTTCGATCACGATCTTCGGCAGCGGACGACCGCCGGTCGGCGATTCACGTGTGCCTCCGTTCGTCATGAGCCTCGTTCGCCTCGGCTCCGTTCATACCACTCAACCGTCCGGACGAGGCCGTCTCGAAATTCGGTGGTGGCAGCGAAGCCGAAACGATCCCGCGCGCGACTCGTATCAAGCGCGCGCCGAGGTTGACCGTCGGGCTTGGACGGATCCCATCGAATCTCACCATCGAACCGCGTCAGTTCAACAATCATCTGGACGAGGGCGCCGATCGTGATCTCTCGACCTACCCCGAGGTTGACTGGCTCAGCGCCGTCATAGCCTGCTGCGGCGAGGACGATGCCCTCGGCTGCGTCGTCGACATAGAGGAACTCGCGCGAGGCTGACCCCGTGCCCCACACGTCGATGTGATGGGCACCCGAGTCCCTCGCCTCGACGCACTTCTTGATCAGCGCTGGGATCACATGGGAGCTCGCTGGATCGAAGTTGTCACCAGGCCCATACAGGTTGACCGGGATCAGGTGGATCACATCGAAGCCGTACTGCTCGCGGTAGGCCTGGCCCTGCACGAGGAGCATCTTCTTCGCGAGACCGTATGGCGCGTTCGTCTCCTCCGGATAGCCGCTCCAGAGGTCGTCTTCCTTGAACGGGACTGGCGTGAACTTGGGGTACGAGCAAACCGTGCCGATCTGGACGAACTTCTCCACACCGGCGCGCCGGGATTGCTCCATGAGCTCGATACCCATCGCGGCGTTCTCATAGAAGAACCGCCCAGGGTTCTCCCTGTTCGCCCCGATCCCGCCGACGACGGCTGCCAGATGAATGACGATCTCAGGCTTGCTGATGCCAAGCGCCGCACGGACTCCATCGGCTGTCCGCAAGTCGTAATCGGCCGACCGTGGGCTGAATATCTGGCGAACGCCGGCGCTCTCCAGACGTCTTACAACGGCTTGGCCGAGGAATCCGCCGCCGCCCGTCACCATGACCCGGCGGTCGGGCCAGCCGATCACGTGGAGGCTGCTGCTGGCTCGCGCATGACATTCGCCGGATCGAGGTCAGCTTCGCGAAGGTCTGCATCGAGCATCAAGCGGACGAGGCGATCGAAGGTGACCACCGAGTGCCAGCCCAGGACCTGGGCCGCCTTTGAGGCGTCGCCGCATAGCGCGTCGACCTCGGTCGGACGGTAGTAGCGCTCGTCGATGCGAACGTGTTCGTTCCAATCAAGGCCGACCAGAGCAAAGGCAACCTCGACGAGCTCTCGAACGGTGTGCGTCTCGCCGGTCGCAATCACGTAGTCATCCGGTTGTTCCTGCTGCAGCATCCGCCACATCGCCTCGACGTATTCGGGCGCATAGCCCCAGTCCCGTTTGGCATCGAGGTTGCCGAGGTACAGGTGCTCTTGCTCGCCCTTGAGGATGGCGGCGATCCCCCGAGTCACTTTCCGGGTAACGAAGGTTCCGCCGCGTCGCGGGGATTCATGGTTGAACAGGATCCCGTTCGATGCGTGCATGCCATACGCGTCGCGATATTGGATCGTCATCCAGTGGGCGAAGACCTTGGCGATTGCGTAGGGACTGCGGGGGTGGAAGGGTGTCGATTCCGACTGGGGTGATGGCGCGCTTCCGTACATCTCGCTCGAGCCGGCCTGGTAGTAGCGGATGGGCCAGCTCGCGGTGCGGATCGCCTCGAGGAGGCGGAGCGTGCCCATGCCGACGCTGTCCGCGGTGAACTCCGGAACCTCGAAGCTCACCTTCACATGGCTCTGCGCTCCGAGGTTGTAGACCTCGTCCGGCCTCACCTGGTGCAGGTGCGAGAACAGGGACGACGGGTCGGTGAGGTCCGCGTAGTGGAGGAACAGGCGAGTGTCCGACTCGTGAGGATCCTGATAGAGGTGGTCGATCCGTCCCGTCGAAAACGAGCTCGAACGGCGGATGAGACCGTGGACCTCGTAGCCCTTATCGAGCAGCAGCTCGGCGAGGTACGAGCCGTCCTGACCGGTGATACCCGTGATCATCGCCCGACGCGCGGTCATCTAAACCGCCCCGTAGCTGGACAGGGGGTTCCGAGAAACGGGGCGTGTCATCTGGTCTCGTGAGTTGTCAGGTGTTTCATCGGCCGGAGAGTACCAAGGCGTATGGAGCGGACTTCTCCACCCTTTGGTCATGCGCGGCTCGCCATCCAAGCTATCGTGCCCCGACATCATCGAAGCCCGATCGTCGTCAGCTGCGGCATGAGGAGATACGGCGCAGTCGGGCGAAGGTAGACGGCCCATGGGTAGTTCCCGGGCAGTCCCGCATCCCAGGCACTTGCGAGCGCAGGCGCACGCGATGTCTCGTAAATGATCCCGGGCGCGGAGTCGCCCTGAACCGCGGTGGCCCAGCGCGCAAAACGGTCCCCAGACACATTGTCTCCCGAGAGATACGCGATCCGAGCGGCCCACGCAACGCTGTACCAATCCGCCGGATCGGCCCCCAGGTGCGGCGCGAGACGAGCAAGTGCGGCGATCGGATTGCCGTCGAGCCAGAGCGTTGCGGCGACGTAGTCGTTGCGCTGGTCGGAGTCGGGCAGCGCCGCAAGCTCCGCGCGAGCCGTCACGCGGTCCCCGGCGTAGGCAAGGATGAGCGCGGCGTCGATTGGGGCGACCATGGTTCGAGCCTGCTCAACGATCTTTCGCAGCGGGATCGTCCGCGGCGGAGCCGTCCAGATCGAGCTGCCGGCCAGGGGCGGATCCCACGCGATGGCGGTCGCGAATTGCTGCAACGCAAGGTCGTGATCGCCGAGCTGCTCGGCGATCAGCCCCGCGTTGAGCGCGACCACTGGCTCGCCGACGCCGAGCGCAACGGCCTGATTGATGTGGGCGAACGCCGCGTCGTGATCGCCGAGCTCCGCCTCGAGCGCGGCCAGACCGATGACATTGACCGCGACCGGATCGAGATCGACCACGCGCGCGAGGAGGTCCCGGGCGCCGGCGGTCCTGCCGACCCGCGCCATCGCCGCGGCCGCCTGCACGTCGTACAGCGTGAACCCGGGGTCCTCCTGGCGCGCTTCGTTGAACGCGTCCAGTGCTGCCTGCCATTGCCCGCCGAGCCCCGCCGCGCTGCCGTCCTGCGCGACGTACGCCGCATGGTCGACGCGAACCAGCGTCGGAATGGCAATCGCGAACCCGATTACGCCGACGGCCGCGATCGCCGGGCCTCGGCTCAACGCGGCGAACCGGTCGGCGCGGCCCGCGCCCCGCACTGACGCCTCGACCCCCTCCGATTCGGACAGCCGGCCGTCCACCCACGCGACGAGCACGACGAGGAGCAGGCATACGAACGGCAGGTTCACGAGGTTGTCGACCACCGACTGCGCGGCGAACGCGACCAGGCTGACGATCACGGCACCGGATTCGATCGACAGCCCGGTGGATCGCCCGTTCGCAGTCGACCGCCAGCCCGTCCAGAGCCGCCGGAGCACCGCGAATGCGAGGATCGCCATCGCCGCCAGCCCGACGAGGCCCAGCTCGGCTGCCGCCTGGACGTACAGGTCGTGGGCGTGGGGGAGGATCAGGTTCGGGACACCGGCGGGGTTCGCGGAGACCTTGAGCTGCACCCACGTCCCCGGGCCGGCGCCGAAGATCGGATGGTCGCCGAAGATCGTCAGCGCCGATCGCCACAGGTCGAGCCGGAGGTCCCCGCCGCCCTGCGCGAAGCGAGCGAGGAGCGATGGCGCGAGGACGACGCCCGCGGCCACGACGATCAGGACGGGCACAGCGAGGACCGGCTGCGCCCTCGCGCGCCTCGCAAGGCTCGCGGCGGACCAGCTGCCCGCTCGCAGCCGCGTCGCGGCAAGCACGACAGCGAGAATCGCTGCGACCCCGACGCCCAGCCACGCCCCGCGCGAGCCGGACAGCAGGATCGCGAGGCCGGACGCCACCGCGAGGACGATCGCGATCAGGTGTCGCCGATCCTTTTGCCACAGCAGTGTCACGGCAAGCGGCGCGAGGAGAAGCAGCGCCGTCCCGACGAGGTTCGGCGAGCCGAAGAACAGCCCCGCGAACGACGGCCGGAGCGGCGGGATCGCGAAGTGTCCGACGAGCCCCCACCAGGTGATCCACTCGGCGATGACCTGGCCGATGTACCCGAATGCGACCACCGCGGTGAACGCGGTCAGCAGGACTACCGCCCGCGACCGGAACCACGGCGAGGCGAACAGGCGCGAGACGAAGAGGAACGCGAGTGCCCAGCCGAGACCAGCGATCGTCGGCTCCAGGCTGAGGCGCGGCCGCTGCGAGAGCACCGCCGAGGCGAGATAGGCGGCGCTGACGAGCGCGACCGGCAGGAGTAGCGGCGTCCTCGGCCGCCAGGCCGGCCGGACGAGGGCGAACACAAGCCAGCCGCCGAGCACGACAACCGCGATGACCTGGCCGATGACGTGCGCGTCGATCGACGCGATGCCCGGATACGTGCCGCCGGTCGTCAGGAAGAACACGGCGGCGAGGACCAGGGCAAGCCAGGCGCCGAGGCGGGCGATCAACCGGTGACCTCTGGTGCGACGCCGGTATCGTACGAGCCGAGATGGAGACCGATCCGAACGCCGTCGCCGACCTGCTCGATCGCGCCGGGCACGCGACGGCGGCGGCCCTGTTCAGCCAGGTCGACCCGCTGTTCCGCGGTCGGTCGCTGGCGATCGAGCTTGGCATTGGGGTCGATGCCGTGATCCTGGGCCATGCGCGGACGTTCGATCGCGTGCGCGGGGTCGACGCCGATCCGAAGCTGCTTACGCTGCTCGATCAGCGGGCCGCTCGCCAGGGGATCGCCAACGTGCAGGCGTTCCGGATGGACCAGCCGTGGGACGAACCGACGGGTGCCGCCGACTACGTCTTCGCGCGAAACCTGTTCGTGCAAACCGCGGACTGGGTCGAGTCCGCGAGCCATCTGCAGCGGATCGCGATGGTCCTGCGGCGCGGCGGGATCGCCCAGCTCCGGTTCGATACCCGGCCCACGAGCTTCGCCGACCGCTTCCGGCGGCGCCTCTCGAACCCTGACAGTCGGCCCGTCCGGCGGCTCGAGTCGTGGGTGCGCGATCGGGTGCGCGGTGCGGACCTCGAGATCATCGGCGAGCGCGGACCGGGCACGGCCGATCACTGGGTGGTCGCTCGCCGCCGGTAGCCGACCTATCGGACGGCCCGGCTGTACGCGGCGGCGGGATCGGAAAGGTTGCCCGGGTCAACCGGGTCCGGTTCGCCGGCGATCTTCGGCTGGCGGATTGCGGCGAGGAGCCCGGTGAGCATGTACACGAGCAGGCGCGGCGGCGACAGTGTCGCGAGCGTCACCGCGGCCGCCCAGCCCCAGCGCGTTCTTGCCAGCGCGAGCGTCAGGAGCGCGCCCACGAGCACAAGCACGATCCACAGGACCGGCGACTGCACGTACGGCGAGATGTTCCGAACCTCGCCGATCTGCCCGAACCCGACGTTGCTGAAGAACGCGGCAGACCCGCCCGGTTCGAGCACGACCTGCGCGGCGGCGAGGAGGCCCATCCAGACGAGGAACGCGATCACCGACTGCCAGTCGCGCCGCCCGAACCACCAGATCGCCACGAGCACGGGCGTCAGCTTCAGGTTCGCGGCGAGGGCAATCGACCACGGCTGGCCGATGGCCAGCAGCAGGGTCATCGGGATCTGGGCCTGGGCGATCGTCAGCGCCCACCCGATCGGCACGCCAAGTAGCCCGATGGCGAGCCATGTCTGCTTCCGGCGCACCCCGAGCACGCGCAGGAGCGCTACGAAGCTCGCCACGACGACCAGCTCCCACGCCAGCGCGAACCACTGGAACGGCAACAGCGCGAGGGGCCGGAGCACGACTGCGAGCATCGGCGGGTACAGGTAGATGTGGTTGCTGCTGGGATCGATGCCGGCGGGGTAGAGCGGCTGGCCGTCATTCAGGCGCGCGGCGGCCTCGTAGTACGCGTGGGCATCCGCGAGCGGGTCGTTCACGACGTGCTGCCACGCGACGCCGATGCCGGCGAGGGCGCCGATGACGGCCGCCGCGAAGAGGAGCAGTCGCAGCGCATGGCCGATCGCGGGCGGGATCGCGGCTCTCGTGCGCGCTGCCGTGGCGGCGGCTCGCTCCGTGCGACTGGGGACGGGGATCTCGTCGTCGTAGACCTCGTTGACGACCTTGTGCGTCGCCTCCGAGGGCGTCGATGGCGCGGCGGCACGCCAGGGCATGACCGGCGGCGGGGGTTCCTCCTCGTCGCCGTACTGGTCCAAGGGGCCGTATTCGTCCCTGCCGCCGGTCACGTTGCCACCGCGGGGATCGGGGCGGTCGGCGCGGACTGCGCGGGCTTCGTCTGCCAGCGCGCGCGTTCCCAGTACAGCGGGAAGCTCGCCAGCAGCAGCGCCGAGCTCTGGATCCAGATCGTCGGCATCGCGAGCACGCACGCGAACGGCACCAACCACGCGCGGCTCGTGCGGCCCGCGTACCACGCGAGCGCGGCCGCGAACGGCAATCGCCCGATCACCGACGGAATGTCACCAACCCTGGGTTGCCCGGCCGCGATGACCAAGGAGTTCACCCACTGGCTCCACAGGGTTGGATCGATGAGGAGGCCGACCGCGATGATCGCCGCGGTTGCCCCGAGCGCAATCGCCAGGTTGCGCCACTCCCGGCGCGCGACAAACCACACGATCCCGACTCCTGGTGTGACCTTCGAGAGGAGGATGCCCGCCCAGGCGGCCGGCCACCGCAGGCCCGCCCAGATGAACAGCGCCATGAACAGGTGGATGTTCCCGTTGACCAGCTCGAGCAGGATCGGCGGGAAGGCGATGAGGAGCAGGAGGGCCTGGCGTCGCCCGACGGCGAGCACCGCCAGCAGGTTCAGGCCCGTGAAGACGGCGATGAACGCGGGCCACGACAGCAGCGTCAGTGGGTACAGCAGCCACGCGAAGATCGGCGCGAGCCTGAACGCGCCATCGGCCAGGAGCGACTGGTTCGCCAGGCCGTACAGGTTGTGGAGGTCGATGCCCCACCAGCTGCGGGCATCCACGAACAGGAACAGGCGCGGCACCCAGACGATCAGGAACCACGCGTTGAACACCGCGCCGGCGACGATGAGGCTGTTACGAAGGGCGCGGCGCCACGATTCCTGCCGCAGCGCCTCGATCACGACGCGATCACCGGGACGAGGCTGGGCTCGCGCGTACCGGCTGGCAGCCACCGCGCTCGTTCGCGCCAGAGCGGGAAGCAGGCCACCAGCAGCGCGGTGCTCTGGATCCAGACCGTCGGCATGGCGACGAGGCAGGCGACCGGGACCAGCCAAGCGCGACCCGTTCGCCCCGCGTACCAGGCGATCGCTGCGGCAATGGGGATCCGGAGCCACAGGGGCGGCAGGATCGTCGCGACCGGCATCGATGACGCGCCGGCGAGGAGGCTGAACCAGTCGAGCCATTGCTTCGGAGCAATCACAAACCCGATGGCCATGATGCCGGCCGTGGCGCCAAGCGCGATGGCGAGATTGCGCCACTCGCGCCTCGCCGCAAACCACACGACGCCGATGCCCGGCGTGACCTTGGTCAGGAAGATGAAGCTCCAGGCCGCGGGCCAGCGCAATCCGACCCAGATCGCCAGCGCCATCCACAGATGGATGTTGCCGTTGATGAGCTCGAGCAGGACCGGCGGAAACGCGAAGATCAGGAGTGGCGTCAGCCGCCGGGCCAGGATCGTGAGCGCCGCGAGGTCGAGGCCCAGATAGACGACGATCGACGCCGGCCAGGGCAGCGCGGCGAGCGGCAGGAACAGCCACGCCGCCGCCGGCGAGTAGAGGAAGCCGCCCGTTGCGAGGAGGCTGGACCGTGCGCGCCCGTAGAGGTCTGCCATGTCGAGGAGCCGCCAGCTGAGGGTGTCAGACCAGAGGAGCAGCGATGGCCCCCACAGGACGACCAGGACGACGTTGAACATCAGGCCGGCGACGATCGCCCCGTCGCGGATGGCTCGACGTCGGGTTGGCGGGAGCGATTCCCAGCGGAAGCTCATGGGTTTGCGGGCTCGTCAATCGGGGCGGCGGCGGCCGGCGTGGCCGGCTTCGGCTCTGGTTTCGTGCGCGCCGGTCGCTCCTGGAGCTCCGGTCGACCGATGGCGAGGAGGGCCGCGAGCACGGAGAACGCCGACACCCACAGGACCGGCATCGCGATCGCCGCGGCGACCGGCACCGTCCACTTGCGGTTCGTGAGCGCGCCCCAGCCGACGAGCAGGGCGGCCGCAGGCAGCCGGAGCAGCAGCGGGATCGCGATCTGCGGTTGGTCCGGCGGCTGCCGGAGCGATACGAGCAGCTCCTTGTCGATCCATTGCTGCCACAGCGGGAAGTCGATTGCCAGCGAGATCGCGACGAGCACGGCCGTCACGCCGAGCGCGATTGCCAGGCTCCGCCACTCGCGCCGCACCAGGAACCAGATCAGCCCGACGCCGGGCGTGACCTTCGTCAGCAGCACGAACGACCAGGCCGCCGGGTACCGGAACCCGAGCGCGATCGCCGCGGCGATGAGCAGGTGGACGTTGCCGTGATACAGCTCGAACGCGACCGGCGGGAAGGCGAACACCCACAGCCAGCGCCGTCCGCCGAGCCAGATCGCAGTCGCGACGAGGACCGCGCTCCACAGCCACACGAACTGCCAGAACGGGATCAGCGAGTCGAGCTGGAAGAGGCGCGCCGCGACCGGCGAGTACACGAACGAGCCCATGGTCCCGTGCACGAGCTTGTACGGGTCGGCGATCGAGTAGACCCAGTAGGACAGCGCATCGAACCCGACGGTCGCCGACTGCGGCGCCACGATCACGAACAGGTAGACGAAAAAGAGCAGCCCCGCGACGACGGCGCCGTCACGGAGCGCGCGCGGCCGCGGGCTGGCGAAGGGAGTGGGGGTCGCGGCGGCGGCTGCGCTCATGGCGCCGGGACCAGCTCGTCAGGGCGCCGCGCGCCGGGTCGCCACTGGAGCGCGGCGCGCCACGGGAGCTGCGCTGCTCGAGCTCCGGCGGGGATCGGCGCGACAACCGCGACCAGCGTGCTCAGGCTCGTTGCCCAGACGACGGGATAGGCGAGGAGGACCGCCACGGGAGCGAGACGGGTGAATCTGACGGCCGCGAGGCCGAGCAGGGCGGCAATCACTAGCCGCACCGGGAGCGGAATGATCGTCAGCGCGACGGCGGGCACGTTCGGCAGCACATTGCTGTCCAGGAACGCGAGGTAGTCCGACCAGGCGCGCGGCGCGAGCGCCACGGAGGCGAGCAGGACCACTCCGGCGACGAGTGCGCCGGTCAGGAACCCGCGCCGATCCCGCAGGAACCCGATCGGCGCGAGCGGCGCGGAGGCGAACTTCAGGAGTCCGGCCGGCACGATCGCGAAGCTGCTGCCCCGCATCGCCAGCGCGCACACGGCCGCCATCACGAGGTGCACGTTGCCCGTTTCGATCTCGAGGATCGTCGGCGGGAACACCAGGAGCGCGACCCCGGTCCGCGTCCAGCTCCCCACCGTGACCCGCAGCGCAACGAGCTCGACAGCCCGCCATAGCCATACGAACGCGGCCGGCGGCAGCGCGGATAGCGGCGACAGGAGCTGCGCGAACACCGGCGGGTACGAATACGCGAGGTAGCTGCCGTACGCGGCGGTATAGAGGGGCTCGCCGGTCGCGACGTGGTGGGCGGCGACCCAGTAATCGTTCGCGTCGGTTCCGCCGGCACCGCCCGCGCCCACGATCCCGGTCTCGAGCAGGATCTTCGCGAGCAGCCCGAATCCCACGAGCGCCACACCCCGGCTCAGCCAGGTGCGGCCCCATGGACTCAGGCGGTACGAGCGCAGTCGGCTGAAGGCCCCCATCGGCCGTCAAGGATCGGGCCTTGGCGCGTACAGTCAACAGCGCCGGAAGTACTTTCGAGGACCAGATGCGGTCCGGCTGACTGGTAGAGTCCGGCTTCGTGCGGATCCCGGTCGCGTTGTTTGGCCTTGCTGTCGCCGTGCGAGCCGTGCTCGTGGCGATGTTCCCGGATCCCGCCTACCCGGATTCGTTCTACTACGTCGACGTCGCCCGCGCGATCGCCGCCGGCCACGGCCTCAACATCGACTTCGTCTGGATCTTCGCCGAGGTCGGCAACCACCTGCCGAACCCAGCCGTCCTGCCGATCCCGTCGAACGCCCACTGGCTGCCGCTCGACAGCTTCCTGCAGGCGCCGTTCATCTCGCTCCTCGGGCCAACCGCCCTCGCCAGCGCGATCCCCGGGATCCTGATCGGCGCCCTCGTCGCCCCCCTCACCTGGCTCATCGCGCGCGACGCCGGCTGCCGGCCGGTCGTCGGGATCGCGGCAGGCGTGCTGTCTGCCATCCCGGGCGCCGCGACGGTCTTCCTCGGCCAGCCCGAGAACTTCGCGATCCTCCACCCGCTCGTCGCGGCGACGCTCTGGCTGACGGCTCGCGGGCTGAAGGGCGATCAGCGCTCGTTCGCGATCGCGGGCCTGCTCGCAGGGCTGGCCACGCTTGCCCGGAACGACGGCATCCTCATCGGCGCGGCGATCGGGCTCGTCTGGCTGGCGGATCGACTGCGCTCGTGGCGCGCCCGACGCGGCAATCGATCGTGGGCCCGAACCGACGATCGGCCGCCGATCTCGGTCCTCGCCGGCGTCGGGGCGTTCGCGCTGTTCATGCTCGTCATGGGCCCGTGGTGGCTGCGCCAGCTGGAGGTCTTCGGCTCGATCTCGCCGACCTCGTCCAACGGCGCGGCGCTCTGGATCCGGACGATCCAGGAGTGGAACTCGATCACCGCCGACCCGACACTCCAGCGCTTCCTGGCCCAGGGCTGGGGCCCGATCATCGCCTCCCGCTGGGCCGGATTCGTCGATGCGCTGGGCAACTTCGTGATCTTGATCTCGAGCGTCGTCCTGGTGCCGTTCCTGATCATCGGGATCATCTCGAAGCGCCACTCGAAGGACTTTGGGCCGTGGTTCGTGTACACGTTCCTGGCCTTTGCGGGCGCGACCTTCCTGTACCCGCTCCACGTCCCGGGTGGCGCGTTCATCCATACGGCGATCGGGCTGGCGCCGCACGCATCGATCCTGTCGGTGGAGGGGATCCTGATCCTGGTCGGCTGGCTCGCGCGGCGACGGCGGACGTGGAACGCCGAGGCCGCGGGCGCGGTCTTCGCGTGGGGCATGGTCGTGATCGTCATTGCGACCGCGGTCATCTTCACGGGCCAGGTCCAGGCTGGCTGGGACGGGTCGCGGCAGCCGCGGATCGCGCTCGCCGCTGCGTTGACGAGGCTCAACGTGCCCGCCGCCGACCGGATCCTCTCGATCGATTCCGGCGGGATCAAGTACTGGACGGGCCATCCCGGCGTCGTGACCCCCGACGACCCGATCGACGTCATCGAGTCCGTCGCCCGCGCCTACGACACGCGCTGGCTGGTCGTGGAGCGCGACGATGCGGCGCGCGCGCTTGGACCGGTCCTTGCCGGCACGCTGCACGTGCCGTGGATCGGAGCGCCGGTGTTCTCCGTGCCGGCGGCCGATGGCGGGCTGCCGAGACTCGCGCTGTACCCGGTGTGCACCACCGCGGGCGATACGAGGTGCGGCACGTGAGCGCGCGGCGGCACGTGAGCGAGATTCGCCGCTCCCCATCGCCGCCCGCCTCGGCGCCCTGACCTGATGAGCCGCCGCGAAGCGGTCCTGTCCGCGGGTGCCGTCTTCCTCGTCGCACTCCTGGTGCGCGCGATCGCGGCGACGCAGATCACGTTCCCGCGGCCGGAGGATGTCGCGTACTACGTGGGCGTGGCGCGGAACCTCGTCGAGGGCCACGGCCTGACCACCGACGCGATCTGGAGCTTCCAGACTCCGCCGCTCTCCTTCCCGCGCGCCGCATTCGAGGTCTGGCTCCCGCTGCCGACGCTCCTCGCGGCGATCCCGATGGCGCTCTTCGGGACCACGTTTGCGGCGGCGCAGGTGTCGTCGGTGATCGTCGGCTCGATCGTCGCCGTCCTCGCCTGGCGCCTCGCCGCGGACGTCGCCGAGGCGCGCCGCCTCACGCCCGGCCGCGCCCGGACGCTCGCCATCGGATCGGGCCTCACCGCGGCGGTCTACCTGCCGCTCGTGCTTGCCTCGGTCCAGCCCGACTCGACCATGCCGTTCGCCGCGCTCGTGCTCGTCGCCTGCCTGCTGATGACTCGCCTCAGCCGGCGCGTGAACATCGATGACGTGCGCGAGGAGGGCATCCTCACCTTCGTCGACCGCACCGCGCGGGATCTCGGCCGCAGATCTCGAGCGCGCGTGGCGCTCGGCGTGTTGTTCGCTCTTGCCGCCCTGACCCGCAACGAGGCGATCTGGCTGGCGCTCACGTTCCTGCTCATCGAATGGTCGAACGTCCGCCGGGCGTATTCGAACCGGTCCGATCGGCTCGGCGCCTGGGGCATCAACGTCATCCCCGTCGGCCTCGTCGCGATCCTGACCTTCGCGCCGTGGGCCTTCCGCGATTGGATCGAGTTCGGCAGCCCGCTCCCCGGCCAGGCCCTCACGAATGCGCTCAGCCTCGACGGACGCGACATCTTCGCGTGGCAGGTCCAGCCGACCCTCGCGCGCTACCTGGACGCGGGCCTCGCCAAGCTCCTCGAGCTGCGCTGGGACGGCATCGTCCACAACGTCGTGTCGGTGCTGCTGCTGCTCGGCGTGCCGCTGTCGGTCGTCGGGCTCATCGGCTTGCCCGGCGTCGTCGGCCGTCGTGCGGGGCGCAGCTCGTCGGCCGCGTCGGGCGCGTCGGCCGCGTCGGCCCCGTCGGTCGCCCCCGACGCGGCAGCCTCCGCAGGCTCGTCGGCGGCTGTCGATCGTTCGGGATTCGCCGTCGACCCGCTTCGACCGCTCGTCATCTTCTCGGTCATCACCTTCCTCGTCGCCTCCCTGGTCTTCCCCGTCTCGACCACGTGGGGCACCTTCCTGCACGCCGCGGGCGCGATCCACGTGCTGCTCGTGATCTCGGCGCTCCTCGTGCTCGACTCGCTGATCGGCTGGGTCGGCAAGCGCCGCGGCTGGACGAACCCGGTGGCGTGGCTCGGGCCCGCCTTCGCGATCACGGGCTGCCTCCTGTTCAGCGCGGTCCTCCTGCCGACCGAGGGTCGCGCCGGCCGTGACACCGCCGACCAATACGCGGCGATCGCCTACGCGTTCTCGCCCGCGGGTGCGGCGGCGGCGTTCGCTTCCGGCGGATCGGGCGTCGACCTCACGCAGGAACCGGGCCCCGTCATCACCGACTTCCCGATCTGGTTCGCCGAGGCGACGCGCCACCACGCGATCGCGCTGCCGAACGAGTCACCGTCGAGCATCCTCGACCTCGCGCGCACCTTCGACCCGCCGGCGCGCTTCCTCGTCGTCGGCGCTGACAACTCCGGCGCCTGGCCCGCCGCGATCCTCACCGGCGCCCCCGGCTCGGACTGCTTCGTCCCCCTCCAGCTCCCCGACGACCCCGCCCACCCCGGCGCCCTAGACAACGTCCTCGCCTTCCGCATCCGCTGCCCGTAGGGCCTACTCGCCCTCGCCACCTCGCCGCCCTCGCCGATGCCAGCCGTGCAACCGGCCACTCGCGACGTCGCACCACACGAGTCCGGGTCCATCCGGCGGCGGGAATCCGGTCGTCAGGCATCGGACCCAGGCGTGCGACGAACCCGTAAACGTCGTCGCGAACACCTCCGGGTATCGATTGATGAGCGCTCGGTTGCGGGCCGTATCGCGCACGACCCAGACGAGTCCGGCCGACGCCTCCGGACCCCAGCGACCGACGGCAAGCTGTCCGATCTCGACCACCTTGCGACGACTCGACCGCACCGCCGCGCCCACGTCGCCGAACGTGTTCCAGCATTCGATCTCGATCGCCCGGTGCTGTTCCTCCTTACCCAACGCCACATCGGCCGATCGCCACGGCTCATTCGGCCGCGTCGGCAGCTCGAACTGTGTCGAGTACCCCGCCGCCCGAGCCAGCCGAAGGACCACCTCCTGGATCGCAAGGTGCCCCGCATCCGCAACCTCATCGCGCAGGTCTCGATCAAATCCGATCGCGAGGGGCACGCCGAAGGCAACGGCCAATCGTTCGAGCGTCTCGACGTCGAGCTGGCCTTCGCCGCGCTCGAGACGGCCGATCACGAGCCGGCCGACGTCTGCTTCTACCCCCAGATCCTTCTGGGCCCATTTGCGACGCGTTCGCATTGCCTTGATGTCCGCACCGATGCGGGCGCGTCGCTGCTGGAGACGGCGCTCAGCCTCCACCGCGACCGCCGATCGCCTTGCTCGAACTGCCACTACGTGTCGGCTCCCTTCTTGATTCGGGCGGGTTCAAGCAGTGGCGGGCGCCTCCGGGCGGCGGATTGCTTGCCGATGATCGCCCGGCGATCTTTTCTGGCACTTATCGGGCGATTTCGTGGTCTGGCGGCCGGCGGCCTGGCGGCGGCCGTTGGACGGGCGGCCAATTCGTGCTCGGTCGGGGCCTCGGCGATCGTGAATGTGCAGGGGCCGCGCCGCGTTCCTAGGCCACCGAGGGCGCCCTGAGACGAAGTGCCCGCCAGACCCCTGAAAAAGATCGCCCCGTGAACTTCCGGCGTCGGTTGGTGCGGATCGCGCAGCCAACCGGCTCGCGGCGGCCTGCCGGGGCCGGAACGGGCTCGACTTGCGAGGTGGTACCGGGTGGTCCGGGTGGGTGCGGGACCATTGGGCTACGGAGGTCCCATGACCCGAACCTATACTCGGCCCCGATGACAAGCGAGGCGGGTAGCCGGGCGTTTCGAGCGCGACTGGCGCCCTCGGGGACGCCCCGCGCGAGCGCATCCGGGCCCGATTCCACGAGTGGACCGCGGCCGGTGGCTCGCCGATCGACGCCGCCCCGCGAGGCCGCGAACGCCGCGAACGCCGCGAAGCCGCTGAACGGCAACCGGGGCGAGGCCGGCAACGGGCCCGAAGCGGCCCCGACGCACGCCCCCACGCATCAATCGAACCTGATCCACGACGACCCGTTGGCGGCACTCCTCGACGAGGCGCAGGCGGCAGTCTCCGGTGGCGCGAACGCCCTCCGCGACGTCCGGGAGCGGTATCGCGCCGCGTACCTCGAGAAGGTCGAGCGGTGGGAGGCGTTGCGAACCCTCGCAGCAACCGGGAGCGGCGCCACCAACCAGAACGACACGGACCAGGCCATGGCTGGCCGCGAAGTGGGTGTGGAGCGATCGGTCCTCGGGCGGATCGACCTGGCTGCGAAGAGTCTCGAGAATGCGTGGCTCTTCCTCGCTCGCGAGGACACCTCCCTCGTCTCCGACCCGAGCGGCCCCCCGTCGGCCGCGGATGCCCAGATGCGCATCGTGGAGGCCCAGGAACAGGAGCGGAGCCGGCTCGCCCGCGAGGTCCACGACGGACCCGCGCAGGCCCTGTCCAACGCCATCTTCCAGGTCGAGGTGGTCCAGCGCCTGCTCGATCGCGACGAGCGACTCGCCCGCGCCGAGCTCAAGCAGCTGCGCGAGGTCCTGACCCGCGAGCTCAGAGGGGTCCGCGCGTACCTGAGCCAGCTGCGTCCGCCGCTGCTCGCCGACCTCGGCCTCGGCGGTGCCATCCACGAGGCGGCCGACCAGATCGCGACGGCCCTCTCGGTGCCGGTGGTCGTGGAGCTCGACGAGCGACTCGACAACCTGCCCGAGACCGTCGAGGTCGTGGCGCTGCGGGTGATCCAGGAGGCGCTCCAGAACGCGCGCAAGCACGCCCACCCGACCACGATCCGCGTCCGGATGGTCCGTGAATACGGCGGCTGGGTCGTCGAGGTTCGCGACGACGGCAAGGGCTTCGATGCCGACGATCCGCCGGTCAACGGGCGTCGATCGTTCGGGCTGCAATTCATGCGAGAACGCGCCGAGCTGATCGGTGCAAGATTCGAAGTACGCTCTAGCCCGAATCTCGGGACCGCCGTCCGCATGACGATCCCGCCGGGTGCAATGGGCATGCCGATCCCTGGGGAGGAGAGCTGATGACAGCCGAGACCGAAGGCGGCGAGCGCCGGCGAGGCGGCATCGCTGCGGACAAGATCCGCATCCTCGTCGTCGACGACCACGCACTCTTCCGAGGCGGCATCACCAACGTCCTCGGGCGCGAGCGCGACTTCGAGGTCGTCGGCGAGGCCGCCGACGGGCGGGCCGCCATCGAGATGGCCGGCGTCGTATCACCCAGCATCGTCCTGATGGACCTGTCGCTGCCGGCGCCGGGAGGCCTCGAGACCACCCAGCGCATCCGGCGCGAGTTCCCCGCGACCGCGGTCATCGTCATGGCCCAGGACGAGGACGAGGAATCACTCTTCGCGTCGATCAAGGCCGGCGCCGCCGCGTTCGTCATCAAGGACATCAGCCCGGACGACCTGGTCCACGTGATCCGGCGCGTCTCGCAGGGCGAGTTCCTGATCAACGACAAGGTCTTCTCGAAGCCGGCCGTCGCGTCGCGCGTGCTCAAGGAGTTCCGCGAGCTGGCCGTCTACGGACAGGAGGCCCAGCCGATCTTCGCGCCGCTGTCCCCGCGCGAGGTCGAGATCCTCGACAACATCGCCCAGGGCATGACCAACAAGCAGGTCGCCTACGCGCTGTCGATCAGCGAGCAGACCGTCAAGAACCACATGAGCTCGATCCTCCGGAAGTTGGCCGTCAACGACCGGACCCAGGCCGTCGTCTACGCGATGCGCCAGGGCTGGATCAAGATGCCGGAGGACTGAGGTCGTCGCGAACGCCAGCGCCGAACCGAGCATTTCGGTGGACGCACTGCCCGCCGGCGAGGTCACGTCGGCCGCCGATCTCGCCACGCTCCTGACCGCCGAGGCGGCCGCCCTCCGCGACGAGGTCGGGGAGATCGAGCTGCTGATCAACCAGGCCAAGACCGAGGCGTCCCGCCACGAGGCGCGCCGGACCGCGGCCGCCGAGAAGCTCGCCATGGGCGCCGAGCGCCTCGGCTCCGGCGGCAACATCACGCCGAAGGAGATCAGCGAGCTGGCCAACCAGCTCGTCGCCGTCGCGCGCCGGGCGGCGCTCATGGAGGCGCAGGTCGACCTGCTCGAGGGCAAGCGCAAGTCCGCGGCTCGCCTGCACGAGGCGATCGTCACCCACGCCGCCCAGGCGCGCGCCCTCGCCGGGCTCCCCAACAAGGTCCGAAAGCGAACCGGCACCGACGCGCCCGGCGACGACACGCCCATCGACGAGGCCGCCCCGATGCCACTGGGCGTCTCGCGGATGATCCTGACCGCGCAGGAGGACCTGCGTCGCGAGATCGCCCGCCAGATGCACGACGGGCCGGCGCAGAGCCTGACGAACATCGTCCTGCAGGCGCAGATCGTCGACCGCCTCATGACCCTCGCGCCCGAAAAGGCACCGGCCGAGGTCCACTCGCTGATCGCGATGGTCCAGCGGACGCTCGACGCCACGAAGACGTTCATCTTCGACGTCCGTCCGATGGTCCTCGACGACCTCGGCCTCGTGCCTACGCTCCGGCGGTCCAGCCGCGACCGCGGCAGCCGCGTCGGCGTGACCGTGGACTTCGAATCGGTCGGCGTCGATCGCCGGCTGGCGGTCGAGCTCGAGAGCGGCCTGTTCCGCATGCTGGACGACGCCCTCGCCGCGCACGTCGCGCGGAAGCCAGACCGTCTCTCGCTCCACCTCGACTGGGGCGAGCGCCTCGAGGTCGAGCTGACCGCCGGCAAGGAGCCCGTTGCCGTGCCGGACCCGGAGCTCCCGCCGGAAGGCGCCGAGCTGCCACCCGCCCTTGCCGAGATGGTCGGCGAGCGCCGCAGGACCTACCACGAGGCGCTGGAGGCGGCGCGGATCGCCAGCCTGTCGCGGCTCCCCGACCAGGCCTGGCGCGACATCTCCTCCCGCGCCCGCATCCTCGGGGTCACGGCCGAGATGCTCGATGATGGTGCGCGCCTGCACCTGATCGTGGACATCCCCGCGAACGCGGTCGAGGCAGACGCCGGGGCCGGAGCGGCGGCACCCGCCTGACGCGCCAGCTGGCGGCGGATCCTGCGCGACGGAGTAGGACCAATGGGCCATACGCCAAATCGGCGCAAGCACGATATGGTGCCGTTTAGCCGCCAGCCCTAGTCGGCGGCACAAGCATCGGAGGCACGCACACATGGCCTTGATTCATCGGGTCGTCGCCGCCCTTCAGCGCGACGACAAAGGCCAGGGTCTCGCGGAATACGCGCTGATCCTCGCCCTGATCGCAATCGTGGCGATCATCGCCCTCATCTTCCTCGGTACCCAGGTCAGCGGGATTCTGAGCACCGTCGGAGGTTCGGTCTAAGGGTGCGAAATCCAGGCTCTCCGATCTAGGGGAACGGAGAGCCAAGGTACCAATGCTTGGTTGACAAGCGCCGGTACCGACCACTACGGTTCCGCACCGACTCCTTTCCCGGGGCAGAGGGATCTCGTTCGGGGGATGGGGATCACTGAAGAAAGGAGGTGGCAAACCCAATGCTGTCGATTTACACAGCCATCATCAACTTCCTGCATCGTGACGACGAGGAAGGCCAGGGCCTCGCGGAGTACGCGCTGATCCTTGCCCTCATCGCCATCGTGGCGATCATCGCGCTGATTTTCCTGGGTACCCAGGTCAGCAAGATCCTTAGCACCGTCGGCGGTTCCGTCTAGGACTCGTCGATACCAGATCAGCAGTGGACCGCCGGTGCCTTCGTGCCCCGGCGGTCCCTGCTTCTCAGACCGCCTCACCGCAACGGAAAGGAGGTGAAGCGAGATGGTCCTTCAGCGGCTCCACCGGCTGTGGTCAGCAGTGACCCGGCAGGCGGGCCAAGGCCTCGCGGAATATGCACTCATCCTCGCGTTGATTGCCATCGTGGCGATCCTCGCCCTCATCTTCCTCGGCAGCCAGATCAGCGACAAGCTCAGCATCGTCGGGGGCTCCATGTAGCGTCGGCTCCGAGTACACGTGCAGACGGCCCGTCCACCGGACGGGTCGTCGACGTTCCGGGACCTTGCGCGGCGCCTTGCACCATGCGCGCGATCTTTCTGAATCTTGCCAGTCGTCCTAGCCCATTCGTATAGTCGCCCGGCAATTGCCCGGTGCTAGAGTGGTGCCACCTGTCACAGCGTGACCTAATCCGGGGAGGGACCTAATTCGTGCGACGGACCAGTCGGCTCGTCTTGCTGCTCGGCGTTTTTCTGGCCGCGATGACGTTCGTCGTCGTCCTCTTCCTGGGGGGCGGTGGTGGTGGTGGCACGAGCAACGTTCCAGTGGCGACTGCCCCGGTGCAGCTCCCAACCCTGGAGGCGCTGACGGACATCCCGCTCGGCACCGTGGTCACGACGGACATGCTCACCCTGAAGACCCTCCCGGTGAACGTGCGTGACGCGAACGTCTTTGGTGACCCCTCGCAGGCCATCGGCAAGACGACGCGGACCGCCCTCGTGGCGGGTGCGCAGGTCCATTCCAGCGACTTCCAGAACCGCGCCGTGCCGCTCACCGTCCCGACCGGCAAGCGCGCGATCACGATCGCGGTGAACCAGCTCACGGGCGTGGCCAACCTGGTCGACACGGGCGACACCGTGGACCTGGTCATCAGCCTGCGTGGAGACGCATTCCCGGTGGTGCAGGTCCTCAATGACGGCTCGATCACCGTGGTTGCCGGCATCAACCCGCTGAGCATCAAGATGCCGACCCTGCTCGAGGACGTCCAGATCATCGGCGTGGTGGAGCAGCCCGCACCGCCTGCGCCCGCCGCGGCCAATGGCCAGCCGGCTCCCTCCGCGGCGCCTGCGGTCGACCTCACCGTGCAGAAGCTGCTCATCCTCGCCGTCACTCCGGCGCAGGCCGAGGTGCTCCTCTTCGCCCGCACGACCGGCACGCTGGACGTGGTCCTGCGCTCGCCCGCCGATGCCGGCGTCACCGTGGAGACCACCGGCGTCATCCTGAAGACGCTCGTGGACAAGTACGGCGTGCTGCCGCCCGAGATCGTCCAGGTCCCCATCCCCACCCCGCTCAAGTAGCAGCACTGGCCACGCGACTCCAATGACCGATCGAATCAAGGTCCTGATCGTCGACGACATCCCGGAGACCCGGGACCACCTGTCGAAGCTGCTCGGCTTCGAGAGCGACGTCGAGGTCGTTGGGGCTGCCGCGGGTGGCCCCGAGGCGATCGAGATGGCGACACGGCTCCGGCCGGACGTCGTCCTGATGGACATCAACATGCCCGGCATGGACGGGATCACCGCGACCGAGAAGCTCGCCGCGGACGTCCCGACCGCCGCCGTGATCATGATGTCCGTCCAGGGCGAGGCGGACTATCTCCGCCGCTCCATGCTGGCCGGCGCGCGCGAGTTCCTCGTGAAGCCGTTCAGCTCCGACGAGCTGACCGCGTCGATCCGCCAGGTCTGGTCGCGCGAGAAGGAAAAGCTCAGCCGGTACGCGCCCGTCGCCCAGAACCCGCAGACCAGCAACGAAAGCGGCGAGCCCGCTTCCGTTGCGGCGGTCTTCAGCCCGAAGGGCGGCGTCGGCCGGACGACCATCGCGGTCAACCTCGCCGTCGCGGTTGCCCAGATGGGCAAGCGGGTCGCGCTGGTCGACGCGTCGTTCCAGTTCGGCGACGTCGGCGTGCTGCTTAACCTCAACCCGCGCAACAAGTCCATCGCGGATCTCGCCGGCGAGCTCCAGGCGGACGAGGTCGAGTCACTGGACACGTTCATGATCACGCACTCATCCGGCGTCCGGGTCCTGCTGGCCCCGCCGTCGCCAGAGCAGGCCGAGCTCATCGGCCCGGCCGCGGTCCGGCGTGTGCTCCAGCGGCTCCGCCGCGACCATGACCTGGTCGTCGTTGACTGCCCGTCCAGCTTCAACGAAGCGACGCTTGCTGTCCTCGACGAGGCAGATTTGATCCTGACGCTGCTCACCCTCGAAATCACCAGCGTGAAGAACATGCGCCTGTTCCTCGAGGTCTGCGAGCAGCTCGGCTACGGACCGGAGAAGATCCGGCTCGTCCTGAACCGCGCGGACTCGACCCTCGGCATCCGGGTCGCGGACGTCGAGCACTCGATCGGGCGCAAGGTGGACCATACGATCGTCAGCGACGGCCGCAGCGTCGTATACGCACTGAACCGCGGCGTGCCGTTCTTCCTCAGCAATCGCGAGGCCCAGGTGTCACAGGACATCCAGCGGCTGGCCGCGGCGGTGACCGGTCCGGCACCGTCGTCGGCGACACCCAGGCCGGCCGAGAAGGCCGGCAAGGGCGCGGCCAAGAACAAGTCACTCTTCGCGTGGCGGTAGCAGGGGGTCCCGGGTAGATGTCACTCCTCAAGCGCATCGAGAGCGCCCGACCGGCCGGCGCCGGCGGCGGCGACGACAAGCTGCCGGTCCCGTCCGGCCAGTCCGGCCGCGACGTCCAGCCAGAGGGTGGCAGCGGTGGTGGGCCGGCGGCATCGCCGCGCCTGGTCACCCAGCTCCCCGCCCGCGAGTCCTTCCGCGACGTCAAGTTCCGGATCCAGAACCGGGTCATCCAGGACCTGGACCCGAAGCTGGACCTCACCAACCAGGTCGAGGTCCGGCGTCAGATCGAAGAGATCTTCAGTCGCGTCATCGACGAGGAGGGCCTGGCCCTCACCCGCGCCGAGCGCGTCCGCATGCTCGAGCAGATCACGGACGAGATCATCGGCCTCGGCCCGTTGGAGCCGCTCCTGCGTGACGACTCCGTCTCGGAAATCATGGTCAACGGCCCGCGCCAGGTGTACATCGAGCGATCCGGCAAGCTGGAGCTGACGAACGTCGTCTTCCAGAACGACGACCACGTCATGCGCATCATCGACCGGATCATCGCCCCGATCGGGCGCCGCGTGGACGAGTCGTCTCCGATGGTCGACGCCCGCCTGACCGACGGCTCCCGCGTCAACGCGATCATCCCGCCGCTGTCCCTCGTGGGGCCGGTCATCACCATTCGAAAGTTCGCGGCCAGCCCGTTCACCACGGACGACCTGATCCGCTTCGGCACCTCGACCCCGGACATGTTCGAGTTCCTGCGGGCGTGCGTCGAGGCCCGCCTCAACATCTTCGTGTCCGGCGGCACCGGCTCCGGCAAGACGACCACGCTCAACGTGCTCTCGTCGTTCATCCCGGATGACGAGCGCATCGTCACGATCGAGGACGCGGCCGAGCTGCAGCTCCGCCAGGAGCACGTGGTCACGCTCGAGTCCCGCCCCCCGAACATCGAGGGCAAGGGCGCCATCCCGATCCGCGAGCTCGTCCGCAACAGCCTGCGCATGCGCCCCGACCGCATCGTCGTCGGGGAGTGCCGTGCAGGCGAGGCGCTGGACATGCTCCAGGCCATGAACACCGGCCACGACGGCTCGCTGTCGACGGGCCACGCGAACACCCCGCGCGACATGCTGTCCCGCCTCGAGACGATGGTCCTCATGGCCGGCGTGGACCTTCCGGTCCGCGCCATCCGCGAGCAGATCTCGTCCGCGGTGGACCTCATCGTCCACCAGTCGCGCCTCAAGGACGGCACCCGCAAGATCGTGAACATCACCGAGGTCCAGGGCATGGAAGGTGACACGATCGTCATGCAGGACGTGTTCGTCTTCGAGCAGACCGGCGTCATCGACGGCAAGATCCAGGGCCGCCTCAAGCCGACCGGCATCCGGCCGAAGTTCGTCGAGCTGTTCGAGTCGCAGGGCATCCACCTGCCGAACAACATCTTCGGCTTCACCTTCTAGGCCACCGCCATGTCCTCCGCGACCCTGATCATCGCCGCCCTCGCCGCCGTCTCGATCATCGTGATCGCGCTCGGCATCGCGATGTCCGGCTCGAGCGGCGTCACGCTCGAACGCCTCGAGCGCTACGCGGCCGGCGCCAAGCCGGCCGATGGCACGCCGGGCCAGGGTGGCGTCGCCGAGCTGATCGCCAAGTCGGCGGCCCTCGCGCAGCTCAACAAGGTCGTCGAGAAGCGCGACTTCGGCGCGAATCTGCTGCGCGACCTCGGCGCCGCCGACCTCAAGCTGAAACCATCGGAGTACCTCGGGATCCGGGCCGGGACCACGATCGGCGTGCCGGTCGTGATGTTCCTCCTCGGCTTCTTCGTGAGCGCGCTCCAGAACCCGATCGTGCTGCTCATCGGCCTGATCATCGGCTTCATGGCGCCGCAGATCTGGCTCAACAACCGCAAGTCGTCGCGGCTCCGCCAGTTCAACAAGCAGCTGCCGGACACCGTCACGCTCATCGCGAATGCGCTCCGCGCCGGCTCCTCGTTCCTCCAGTCGATCGAGCTGGTCGTGCGCGAGTCGCGTCCGCCGATCTCGATCGAGTTCGGCCGCGTCATCCGCGAGGTCAACCTTGGCCTGCCGTTCGACCTGGCCCTCGAGAACATGGTCAAGCGCGTCAAGTCCGAAGACTTCGAGCTGATGGCCACGGCCATCGCGATCCAGCACCAGGTCGGCGGCAACCTCGCCGAGATCCTGGACTCGATCGCCTTCACGATCCGCGAACGCATCCGGATCAAGGGCGAGATTCGAACGTTGACGGCGCAGCAGCGCTTGTCCGGCTACGTCGTCGGCGCGCTGCCGTTCTTCCTGGCCTTCTTCATCTTCCTGGCGGCCCCGACGTTCTTCGATCCGATGTTCATCAAGCCGCCGGACGTCCTCGGGATCCCGCTCGGCGTGATCCTGCTGCTGATCGCCCTCGGCGCGATGGGCGCCGGCTTCTTCTTCATCCGCAAGATCGTGGACATCGAGGTCTAAGGCATGGAAACCGGGATCATCGTCGCCGCCATTGCCGCCCTTGCGGTCATTCTGATCACGATCGGCATCGCCGGCTCGCGTGAGGAGGATCCGCTCAAGCAGCGCCTGTCCCAGCTCGGCCAGATGACCGCGAAGGACCTCCAGGAGCTCGAGCTCCAGATGCCGTTCTTCGACCGGACCATCAAGCCGCTTGCGGCCCGCCTGTCCGGCTCCGTGGCGCGCGTCACCTCGACCTCGTTCTCCCAGCGCACCGAGAAGCGCCTCGCGATGGCCGGCAACCCGGGCGACATGAAGGTCGCCGACTGGCTGGGCATCAAGGCGATCGGCACCGGTGTCGGCGCGGGCATCCTGTTCATCCTGTTCGGCGTGCTCGGGGGCAACATCCCGCAGGGCCTGCTGCTGGGCCTGATCGGCGCGATGATCGGCTACATCGGGCCGGAGTTCTGGCTCGGCGGCCGCGTCAAGAAGCGCCAGAAGGGCATCCTCCTCCAGATCCCGGACGCCCTCGACCTGCTCACGATCTCCGTCCGCGCCGGTCTCGGCTTCGACGCCGCGCTGGGCAAGGTCGTCGAGAAGCTCAAGGGCCCGCTCGTCGACGAGTTCCGCCGCGCGCTCGCCGAGGTGCGCGTCGGCAAGGCGCGCCGAGAGGCGCTCCGCGACATCGTCCCGCGGACCGAGGTCCAGCCGCTCACCAACTTCATCGGCGCGATCATCCAGGCCGAGCAGCTCGGAGTGTCGATCTCGAAGGTGCTCCAGGTCCAGTCGGAGCAGCTCCGGATCGAGCGCCGGCAGCGCGCAGAGGAACAGGCCGCACAGGCCCCGATCAAGATGCTGTTCCCGCTCGTCGGCTGCATCTTCCCGTCCCTGTTCGCCGTCATCCTCGGGCCGGCCCTGATCCTCATCATGCAGAACCTGTCCTCGACCTAGGTCGACGCAGGCAGCAACGCCGGTGGCGGCGCACAACCAGACCCGCGCGACGGTGCTCGCGCAGGACCTCGAGACCGCAGCGTCGCTCTGGTCGCGATTCATGGGCCTGATGGGCCGTCGGTCGTTGCCCGCGGGCCACGGCCTGTGGCTGACCGGCACGAACGGGATCCACATGTTCTTCATGCGCTTCGCGATCGACGCCGTCTTCCTGGGCAAGCCGGTCGTGGATGGATCGCGGCCCGTCCTGTCCGTGCATCGAGCGGTCCGGCCGTGGGTCGGCATGGTGCCGCTCGTCCGCGGCGCCGCGGGCGTCCTCGAGCTGCCGGTCGGAACGATCGATGCCAGCGGGACCGTCCCGGGCGACACCGTCCGACTCGATTGACAACCCGGAAGGCATCGAGCGGCCCGGGCTGGCTGCTCGCGCCCGTCTCGATCGGACGCATGCGGTTTCCACCGCCGCTGCTCATTGCCGCTGCGGCCGTCGGAGCGCTGCTCCTCCTGGTGATCGTGACGACGTCGTGGACCGGCGCAACCGACGAACAGGCCTACTGGCGAGCCGCGAGCCGATTCGCGGCCGGAGGGTCGATGTACGACCCGACCGCCGTGCCCGGAGACGGTTCGTTCGGCTACTGGTACCCGCCACCGCTCGCGCAGGTCCTCGCGCCCCTGACCAGCTTCATCGGCGCCGACGCGTTCAGCGTGCTGTGGACGGCGCTGCTGCTGGCCTGTCTGTGGTGGCTGGCGGGTGGGAATGGGCTCGTGGCGCTGGCGCTCATCGCGTTCCTGCCGGTCGCGGTCGAGCTTCGGGTGCGCAACATCCACCTCCTCCTGGCGGTGCTCACGGTCCTGGCGCTGCGTCGCTCGTGGTTGTTCTGGGTCCCGGCGGCGGCGATCAAGGTGGCGCCCGTGATCGGCATCGCCTTCCTCGCCGCGAGCCGGCGCTGGCGCGAGGCGATCGGTGTCAGCGTGGTCGGAGGCCTCGTCCTGCTGGCGAGCGTGCTCCTGGCACCAAGCGCGTGGCAGGACTTCTGGACGATCGTGGTGCCACGCGGCGGCACGGAGACCGCATCGAGCATCCCCATCCCGTTCATCGTGCGGTTCGCCGGGGGAGCCGCCCTGGCCGTCGTCGCCGGAGTGCTGGTCCAGCGCGGCCGGCAACGCGCCGGCGAAGCGCTGCTGATCGTGGCCCTGACGTTCGCGAACCCGACGTTCTGGGTCACGGCGTTCAGCCTGCTCATCGCGATCGTTCCACTCTGGCGGTCTGCGGGTGCGCCTCGCTCCGCAACCGGCAGCGTGCCGGTCGTCGCGGCCGCAGCCGGGTGAGTCCCCGACAAGCTCCAGGTGAGCCGCTGGTAAGCCTCGCACGCCATCGTGGCGGGGATGGATCTGGTCGGCCGCGCCCTGGGAGTGCTGCACACGGTCGCCGAGCGTGGGTTGGACCTGGCGCTGCCGGCAGCGTGCGCGGGCTGCCGGCGCGAGGGCGCGCCGCTGTGCCGGGAGTGCATCCCGTTCCTCGACGCCCGCCTGGAAGCGGAACCTGGCGTCCCGGTCGGCCTGCCCGCGGAGCTGCCGCCACCGCTGCTCCAGCTGGAGTGGTGCGCACCGTTCACCGGGGTCACCCGGCGGGCATTGCTGGCGCTCAAGTACGACGGCGAGCGACGGCTGGCGCCTCTGCTCGGGGCTGCGGTGAGGCGCTGGCGGCGTGTCGGGGTCGGCGGCGACCTGCTCATTCCGGTGCCAGCCTCACCGGATCGGGTCCGCGACCGGGGCTACGATCAGGCGGCGCTCATCGCGCAAGGGGCCTCGCGTGACCTCCGGCGACCGGTCCGCCACTCCCTGGAGCGGGTCCGCGCGACGGCCGCCCAGTTCGACCTCGATCGCGCGTCTCGAGCAGCCAACCTCGTCGCTGCCTTCAGCGTCGCCAACGACGCCGGCATCCGCGATCGATGGGTCGTGCTCGTCGACGACGTCGTCACGACCGGCGCGACGCTCGCCGCCTGTGCGGCCGCCCTCCTGGAGGCAGGTGCGCTGGGCGTGTCGGCAGTCACGGTTGCCCGGGAGCGCTAGCATCCACTCGCGCCCGTGGTCGGTGCCTGCGGCATGACCACCCTGAATCGTCTCGCGACCGGGCTGCGGGGCCTGCCCATCGGCCAGGTCCGGCTTGGCCGCGTGCTCTACGGGACGACGGCGGGCTTGCTCGCCCTGCTCGTGGTCGGCAAGTTCTTCCTCGTCCTGCAGGATGCGATCCCGGACGGCCGGCTCGCCTTCGACTTCCGCGTCTACGCGGACATCGCTCAACAGTGGTTGAACACGGGCGCGATGTACGCGCCGTTCCAGCTCGCCGGGCCATACGTGAACGAGATCTACGTGAACGGCGGCGTCATCAACTCGTATCCGCCGCCGGTCACGCTGCTCTTCACCGTCTTCATCTTCGCGCCGGCCATCCTGTGGTGGATCATCCCGCTCTGGATCATGACGTCGATGACCGTCTACTGGCGCCCGAAGGCATGGTCCTGGCCGCTCATCGCCGGTTCGCTGGCCCTGCTGCCGTTCGCCATCTCGATCGCGATGGGCAACACGATCCTCTGGATGATGGCGGCAACCGCGCTGGCGACCCGCTGGCCCGGGGCAGCGCTCGGCCTGGCGGGCAAGCCGATCCTGCTGCCGTTCGCCCTGCCATTCCTGCGACCGCGTCGGTCGTGGGTGGTGGCGGCAATCATTGCCGGCGCGCTCGCCCTCGTGACGTGGCCGTGGTGGCCCGATTACGTCGTGGCCGCTCGCAATGGCGCGATCGGGCTGGGGCTCTTCGGGAGCCTGTTCTACTACTTCCCGCATCAATTCCTGGTGCTCGTTCCATTGATCCCGTGGCTCGCCACGACCAGGCCGCGGGCCGCGGGTAAGCGCTCCAACGCGACGTCAAGCGCCACGGCGGCGCCGAGTGCCACTGCGGCGCCAAGTACCGAAGCGGCCTCAACTGCTGGGTGACCAACCCTGGTCGAGCCGGACGGTACGATGGACCGGCAGTCGGGAGGTGGACATGCGGACGATCGTGAAGGGCAAGAACTACGACGTGCCGGAGCCGGTTCGGGCGTACGCGGAGCGGAAGCTCGGCCGGCTCGAGCGCCTCCTCGACGACCGCTCGGACGCCACGGTCGAGCTGTCCGTCGAGCAGCATCGGAGCGCCGAGGACTCGCACATCGTCGACGTGACCCTGGTCATCGACGGCCAGGCGCTGCGCAGCTCCTCCGCCGGCCCGACGCACAAGGCCGGCATCGACGCGGTCGTCGACAAGATCGAGCGGCGCGCCGTCAGCTTCCGCGAGACGAGCCGGGTCCGGAAGTCCGCCGAGACCGTCCGCGGCAGCGGGCGAGGCGACGACGACGCCCGAACCGGAGCCGCCGATGTCGAGGATCGAGCCAGCCGGATCACGAAGGTGAAGCGCTTCGACATCGAGCCGATGTTCGAGGAGGACGCGGTCGCGCGGATGGAGGAGCTCGGGCACGCGTTCTTCGTCTTCGTGAACGCCGAGAACGAGCGGGTCGCGATCCTCTACCGCCGCGGCGCGGGTGGCTACGGGCTGATCGAGCCCGTCCTGGGCGGCGACTACACCAAGGGCGGGCCACCGCGCCGCTCCGGCCCCAACTGACCAGCCCGTCGCGCCCGCTCCTCGGGCGCCTCGATTCGCTCGCGCTCCTGGGCACGGTCGCGGTGGCCGCGCTGCTGCGATTGCCGGGCATCGCCGCTCGGGGCCGCTTCGACGCCGACCAGGGCCACGACATGGCCACGCTCGTGGCGTTCACGCGCAACGGCGTGATCCCCCTGCTCGGTCCACGAACCTCGGTCGGCGAATTCCACCACGGCGCCTTCTACTACTTCCTCCTCGCGCCGGCCGCCGCCCTCTTCAACGGCGACCCGGTGGCGGTCACCGTGTTCATCGCCCTGCTGGGGATTGCCGCGGTCGCGCTGACGTGGTGGCTCGCGCGCTCGATCGCCGGGCCGCTCGCCGGCGCGGTCGCAGGCCTCCTCCTCGCGGTCTCGCCGGCCGGCGTGGAGCAGTCGACGTTCATCTGGAACCCGAATCCCATCGCGTTCTTTGCGGTCCTCGCCCTCGCCACTGCCTGGAAGGCGCATACCGGCGCCGCATATGGTGCCCGCCTGCGCAACCGGAATGCCTGGTGGGCGATCGCCATCGGGTCCGCGGGCGCCGTGACCCAGCTGCACGTGCTCGGGATCGTGTTCCTGATCGCAATCCTCGGCCTCGGGATCATCGAGCTGCGGCACGACCGGCGCGTGGTGCTGGGGCTCCTCGGCGGGCTCGGGCTCGTCGTGGTGCTCTTCGTGCCGCTGATCGTCCATGAGCTCCAGACCAACTTCCAGGAGACCGGGTTCGTGCTCGACTACCTGCGGGGTGGCGACGCAGGCTCGATCGGCGGACCGGTGTCGGCGCTCGCATTCACGCTCCTGCGGGTCGTCGGCTGGCCGATCATCGGGCTCGTCACCGACGTGCCGGCCGCCGCGGCGATCCTGCTCGCGGTGACGGTGGGCCTCGCCGCGATAGGCCTCATGCAGGCGCGCGGCGCAGAGCGGACGGGCCTGGCGTGGCTCGTGGGCATCCTGGCCTGGAGCACGATCGTCCTCGCCTTCGCGGCGCCCTCCCTCCAGCAGGTCGTCGCGGGACTCCCGAACGACCACTACCACGCTTTCCTCGACCCGATCGTGGTGATCCTGATCGCGGCACCGGCGGCACGGCTCCTCGAGCGAGCCCTCGCCGCGTGGCGCGCGACTCGTCGACCCGGGCCCGCAATCGCCGCCGGCGCCGTCGCCGCCGGGATCGCGGCGATCCTGGCCGTCGCGCTCATCCGCAACCCCCCGCCCGTCGACCCGGATGGTGGCTGGCTCGCCATGCAGGCAGCCGGGCAACGCGTCGTCGGGCAATCGGCGGCGGAATCGATCGCCCTCCTTGGGCTACCAAACTTCAAGCTGCCCGACGCCGTCGGCTACCCGATCGCCTACGCGGGTGGGCACCTCACTGCCGACTTCGTGAACGCATCGCGGATCGTCGTCGCCTGCGACCGCCTGTTCGAGTCGGCAATCGGAGCGGCCTGCGGCGGGCCGGCCGAGGACGCCCTGATCGCCACGACGGTGGGCAGTCGGCCCGACGGCCAGCCGATCGACCACCTCGTCGACCGGTTCGATGCCTCGCCGCGCACGTCGATCTCGGTGTACGCGCCGTGACCGCCGCGTCGCTCCGCCCCGGCCTGCCGATGCTGACGATCCTCCGGCGCAATCGTCGCCTGCTCGATCGCGCGCTGCGGGTCGCGTTCGTGGTCGTGCTGGTCCTGTTCACGATCTTCCGCCCCGTCCCGGCAGGCGACGCGCATGCGTACTGGGTCGTCGACCTCGCCAATCCGTATACCCGCCCGATCGCCACTACCGACGCGTTCACTTATCCGCCGCCCGCGGCCCTGTTCTTCTCCGTGCTCGGGCACCTGCCGTTCCCGGTGTTCGAGGCGATCTGGACACTCCTGATCGGCTTTGCCCTGCTGTGGCTCACGGGGCCGTTCGCGCTGTTGTTCCTGGTCATCCCGGTGGTCGCATCGGATCTGTACCTCGGCAACATCCACGTGCTGCTCGGCGCCGCGGTGGTCGGTTCGCTGCGGCGGCCCGGCTTGTGGGCCATCCCGCTGCTCACGAAGCCGACCGTCGGCGTGGGGCTGCTGTGGTTCGTCGCGCGAGGGGAGTGGCGCCGCCTCGCCACCGCGATCGGCGTGACCGCGGTGATCTCGGTGATCGCGTTCGTCCTCGCACCTGGCCTCTGGAAGGCGTGGATCGACTACGTCCTCGCGACCGGCGTCTCCCCCGACGTCGGCAGCGCCTACTGGGTCCCGATCCCGCTCCTCGTGCGCCTACCGGCCGCTGCACTAGTGGTCATCTGGGGCGCCCGCACGAACCGCCCCTGGACGCTCCCGGTCGCCGCAATGCTCGGTCTCCCCGTCCTCTGGCTCGTCGGCCTGGCGATGCTCACCGCCGCCTTCGCCGTCTCAGCCTGGAGCCCCCTCCGCACCCAAGCCCAAGCCTGGGCTGCGCAGCGCCGCCCCTAAAGAGAGCAGCTTTGGGAGCGCCGGTTCGTGGCGGTTGGCGCACGGCGGAGCGTGCCCGCAGGCCGACAGTCGCACACGAAGTGGGCGTGGGTCGGCTGGAGGGTGGGTGGTCCTCAGCGCGTCAGCCGGCCTCCACAAATGCGAACGCCGGCGCCCCGAGCGCCGGCGTTCGCCTGCCCCTGTTGCCGAAGGCGTGGAGGACGCCCCCGGTCTCTGGTGTGCTGGGTCAGTACCCGTCCGATGACCGAACGGGACGAAGTCGAGGTGCCGTCTGCGGTCGAGACTCCATCGCGACCCTGCTGCCGCCCGAGACGAGCGATGGGCGGGAGACGATCGGTCCGTTGACGGCCGGTGCGAGCGGGCGTTGTTCGTGACGACCGTTCTCGACCCGCTGGAAGTGGTTGCTCTCACCCTGGAAGGTGGTGCCCATGCGACGCATCCGGACCGCGAGGTAGTACTCCATGACCTGGCGCACCTGTGCCTCGCTCAGCGCCTCGTCGGCTCGGAGGGCGTACTCGATGCGGGCAGTGGGGTTCTGGACACCGCCACCGATGAGGCCGAGGTACTGCGGCCCGTCGTCGTTCTCGCCGAGCTCCCGGAGGCCACGGGCGAGCTTCGTGGCGGTTCCGAGCGAGGGCATGCGGTCGCCGCGCACCAGTCGCGAGATCGTCGAATGGTCGACGCCCGACTGCTGGGCGAGCTGTCGCTGCGACATCTTCTTGGCCTTCAGCTGGGCGCGCAGCCACTCGTTGAAGGCACGGCCGTTGGTACGGGTCATGCCCAGAATGTTCGGTGGACCCCGATTCGGACCATATCCCCCGTTCGTACATGGGACCTCGCCAAACGGCGGCAACCGGCGACGCGAACGGCGACCGATCCGGTGCGGTCCGGCGGGGTCTGGTTCGGAGCCGAGTGGATAACCGGTGCGGAACCTTCACCCACAGCGCCTAACGCGCCACCCCATTGGATCGTTGTGTCAGTACACCCACGAGCCGGTCGTGCGGCGGACGCCAGCGGGCCGGCCACGATCAGGAGGATTCCTGCCGATGAAACGCGACACCGTCGCCCGCGCATCCATCGCCGCGGTCGCAGCCCTTGCGCTGACGGCCTCCGTCAGCCTGGCCGACAAGTCGAGCGCGCTCACTGCGGCGGGCAGCACCATCTCTGCGAACGCTGCCATCGCCGCCGCCCATGCGGGCTCGGCGAAGGCCGTCAGTGCGATCTGGGCCGGCGCGGCAGCTGCCGCGAAGGGCCTGGCCGTCGCTGCGGGCGCAGGCTCGGCCTCGACCACGGTCGCGAGCGGCGACGCTCCCGCGAGCCCGTCGGACGCACCTGCGGCCGCACTCGCCGCGGCGCAGGCCGGGCTGGCGAAGGCCGGCAACGCAATCACCAACAACCCGACCTCGAATGACGCCCCGGCGTGGAAGGGCCTCAACACCGCGGGCGCGGCCGTTGTCGCCGGGCTCACCAAGGCGGAAGCCGCGGTCGCCGGCGCCGGTTCCCACGCGCCAAGCCACCCGTAACACCCCTTCGGTCCCACGAACGGCCCTCGGCAAACCGGGGGCCGTTTCGATTCCGGAGCCTCAGGCGGCCGCCGGCGCGCTGGGGGGCTCGGCCATGCGCACGCCCATGCCGCGCCGCTTCGGCGAGATCGCGTAGAAGATCGAGCCGAGGATGATGATCGAGAGGACGCTGATCGCCCGGTCGACGAGGGTGATCGCGAGCGCGTCGGTGTTGGACACGGCGTACACCAGCGTCAACAGCCCGACGACACCCGTCTCCACGAACCCGATCCCCGCCGGCGTGAGCGGCACGGCCGTGAGCAGCGACGCGGACAGGGCCACGAAGAACGCCCCGCTGATCCCGAGGTGCACGCCGGGCAGCCCGAGGGCCTCCACGACGAGATACAGGCGCATCGCCTCGGTGCCCCAGATGAGGCCGGTCACGATGACAAGGCGCGGCAGCGCGGACAGCCCGATCGAGGCGAAGACGCCCTCCTCGAACCGGTCGTAGAACTCGAGGACGCGGTGCGGAAGCGGCAGCCGCGTGATGATCCGGCGGCCGAAGTTGCGCATGGTCAGCAGGCCGCCGGCCAGCACCAGCACGAACACGACGCCGATCAGGAACACGATCTGCACGTCCGACGGCAGGCCGCTCCGGAACGACACGAAGCCGGCGGCAAGCCCCAGGACGACGATCGCGAACAGGTCGAGGATGCGCTCGATGAACACCGTGCCGAAGGTTCGCGACAGCGACACGGGGCTGTTGATCTTGAGCAGATACGCCCGATACACGTCGCCGAGCTTGGCCGGGACCAGGCAGTTGACCAGCCACGACAGGAAGATGATCTCGGTCGAGTCGCGAACCGTGAGCGGGAAGCCGGTCCGATGGACGAGCATCGCCCAGCGCAGCCCGCGGAGCGGGAAGCCGGCGTAGAAGATCACGAATGCCGCGATCAGCAGCCATGGGTTCGAGCCGAGGATCTTGCCGGGCAGCTCTTCGAGCTTGAAGCCGGGCAGACTCTTCGCGAAGAGGGCGAGCAGGAGGATCGGCAGGACCAGCGAGATGATCGTGCGCGGCTGGCGGAGCCGGGCAACGAGGGACAGTTGGTCCGCCCGGACCTCGGACTCGCCGGGCGCCGGCTCCGAGGCGGGCGGCGTTTGCTCGGCGGGCGGTGTCGACGGCGGCGGAGGCGCTTCGTCAGCCATCAGGCGCCCACCGGCGGCCGGACACGGCCGCGCCCTCGCGCGCGCTGGATCAGCATCGCCGCGGGCGTGATGAGGCGAACGTAGGCCGACGCGCGGCCAATCACGAGCTCGAGCGTGCCGGCAAGCGCGGCACGCAGGCCGGCGGGCGTCGAGGGGTCGCCACGCATGATCGTCGAGGCGATCCCGACCTCCATCGTCGTATGCGCATCGGATACGGCGACGCCGGGCACGCCGAGTCGCGCGGCAAGCGCCGCCGCTCGCCCGTTGCCATCGCCGACCATGAGCCGGGCGTTCCACGTCTCGATCCAATCGACCGAGGCAGCCAGCGCATCGAGCGCGCCCGCATCGCCTTTCCCGACCGAGCCGCGGAATCGATCGAACGGGTGGGCGATACCGACCAGCCCGCCCTGGGCGTGCACGGCAGCAACCGCCTCGGCGGGCGAGAGCCCCGGCGGGATCGCCTCGTGGAGGAAGACGCCGATGAGATCGCCCGCAGGCGTCCGAATCTCCTGGCCGACGATCACGTGCAGGCCGGGCGCCTCGGTCTCCGCCAATGCCTGGCCCGCGAGCGCGCCGTCGATCTTGTCGTGGTCGGTGATCGCGAGATGGGTCAGGCCGCGAGCGGCGGCGGCCCGGACGACGGCGCCGGGCGCGGCCAGCGAGTCGAAGCTCGCCGACGTGTGGCAGTGCAGGTCGACGAACGCGCGCGCGCCGTCGGACGGGCGGTCGGCCGCGCGCTCGCTCAGCGTGGCGCTTCCTAGATGCTCTGGACGAGCGACTTCTTGAAGAAGTCGTAGTGCTTGAGGGCCTCGCCGGTGCCGAGCGCCACGCAGTTCAGGGCGTTCTCGGCGACGTGGCACGGGACGCCGGTGACCTGGGTCAGCAGCTTGTCGATGTTGCGAAGGAGCGCGCCACCGCCGGACATGACCATGCCCTTGTCGATGATGTCGCTGGACAGCTCCGGTGGCGTCTGCTCCAGGACGTGCCGAACGGCGGCGACGAGCTGCTGGAGCGGCAGCTCGATGGCTTCCATGACCTCCGACGAGGTGATCGGGATGGTTCGCGGCAGGCCGGCGATCAGGTCGCGGCCCCGGACCTCCATCGACAGCTCGCGCTCCAGCGGGAGCGCCGTTCCGATGGTGATCTTGACCTCTTCGGCGGTGCGCTCGCCGATCATGAGGTTGTACTTCTTGCGGATGTACGAGGCGATAAACTCGTCGAACCGGTTCCCGCCCACGCGCAGCGAGGTCGAGACGACGATCCCGCCGAGGGCGATCACGGCGACCTCGCTCGTGCCGCCGCCGATGTCGATCACCATGTTCCCGGACGGACCGGAGATCGGCACGTTGGCACCGATGGCGGCGGCGAGGGGCTCCTCGATCAGGTATGCCTCGCGGGCGCCGGCCTTGAGTGCCGCGTCCTTGACCGCGCGCTTCTCGACCGAGGTCACGCCCGCCGGCACCGAGATCATCACGACCGGCCCGCTGAGCCGCATCCGCATCCGGCCCGCCATGGCCTTGTTGATGAAGAACCGGAGCATCGCCTCGGTGATGACGTAGTCGGCGATGACGCCGTCCTTCATCGGCCGGATCGCGTGGATGTTGCCCGGCGTGCGCCCGATCATCTCGCGCGCGTCCTCGCCGACGGCCCGGATCCGCCCGTCGTCGTCGACCGCGACCACGGACGGCTCCTGGATCACGATCCCCTTGCCCTCGACGTGCACCAGGACGTTGGCCGTGCCGAGATCGATGCCGATATTCATGCGGGCGTGCTGACCCCTTCCTGGACGCGCTCGATCCTGGCGCCGAGGTCCAGGAATTTCCGTTCGATGTTCTCATACCCGCGCCGGACGTGGTGCGCACCACCGATCGACGAGGTGCCCTTCGCCGCCAGGGCGGCCAGGATGAGCGATGCGCCGGCCCGCAGGTCGGAGATCTCGACGCTCGCCGCGCGCAGCTTCGCGGGGCCATGGATGATCGCGTCCTGGGGACCCTTCAGGTCGATCCGGGCGCCCATCTTGGCGAGCTCGCCGGTCCACTCGAGGCGGTCCTCGAAGATCGCCTCGTGGACGCGCGAATCGCCGGTCGCCTGGGTGAGCAGCACCGTCGTCGGCGGCTGGATGTCGGTCGCCAGGCCGGGATACGGGCCCGTCGCGACATCGACCGGCTTCACGCCACCCGGTCCGAGGGCGCGCGCGTCCACCTCCATGCGCCCGGTCTCGCAGTTGACCGACAGCCCGGCGCGGCCCAGCACCTCGACGAGCGCGTTCATCGTGTCGCAGTCGGCGCCCTCGAGAGTGATGTGCCCGCCGGTCACGCCGGCGGCGATCGCGAACGTGCCCGCCTCGATACGGTCCGGCATGACCGTGTGGTCGGCGCCGCGGAGCCGGCGCTTGCCGTTGATCTCGATCGTGTCCGGATACGTCCGCTCGACGTCGGCGCCCATCTTCTGGAGGAACGCGATCAGGTCGTCCACCTCCGGCTCCTGGGCGGCGGGGCGGATCACCGTCTGCCCATCGGCCAGGGTCGCGGCGAGCATCGCGTTCTCGGTGCCCATCACCGAGACGACCGGGAAGCGGATCTCGGCGCCGCGCAGCTTGCCGTTCGACTTGGCGTAGTAGTAGCCGTAGCGGTAGTCGATGGTGGCGCCCATGGCGCGCATCGCGTCGACGTGGAGATCGACGGGGCGCCGCCCGATCCGATCGCCACCGGGGTTGCTGATCACCACCTCGCCGAACCGGGACAGGAGCGGCCCGAGGAGCATGAAGCTGGCGCGCATCTTGGCCGCGGCCTCGAGGGGGACGAACAGCCAGTCGACGTCGCCCGCGGAGACCTCGTAGACGTTCGGCTCCGGATGGTCGACGACAACCCCGAGGTCCGACAGCGTCTCGGTCATCGCCCGGACGTCCTCGATCTCGGGCACGTTGCTGAACCGGCAGCGCTCCCCCGTGAGGGTCGCGGCGGCGAGCATCTTTAGGGCCGCGTTCTTCGCGCCGCTGACCCGGATCGTGCCCTCGAGCGGCGTGCCGCCGGTCACGAGGTAGCGCTCCCGGGCAACGCTGGGCGCGTCGTACTCCCAGTGGAACGGTCGGGCGTCAGCCATCAGATCGTGTCAACGGGCGGGCAACCTCATGTGTGACTCGCATCTTGCGCCGAGGATGTCCTAGACCCGCCTGCGCGGACCCTCGCGATGCCGGCGCTCGGCGACACGAATGCGCAACAGTGCCTGCTGGAGGGAGGCCCGGGCCAGGGCCAGGTCGGCGCCCTCGTGGAAGCCGGCCTCGATGGCTCGCTCGGCTTCGCGGCGCGCCTCCTGGGCCTTCTCGAGGTCGATCTCCGAGGCCATGTCGGCCGTCTCGGCCATGACCACGACCTTGTCCGGCCGGACCTGGACGAAGCCGCCGACGATCGCGAAGTGGTCCTCCTCGCCGCCCTTGCGGATCCGCAGCTCGCCGATCCCGAGGGTTGCGAGCAGCGGAGCGTGGTGGGGCAGGACGCCCATCTCGCCGTCGGCGCCGGGGAGCACCACGGCATCGACCGTGTCGCTGTACGCGAGCTTCTCCGGCGTCACGATCTCCAGCAGGATCGGCATCCGGTCAGCCGGCCAGCTTCGCGGCGGATTCCCGGACGTCATCCATGGTCCCGGCGAGGAAGAACGCCTGCTCGGGCAGGGTGTCCGCCTTGCCCTCGAGGATCTCCTTGAACGACGCGACGGTGTCCTTCATCGGCACGTACTTGCCGGGCCGGCCGGTGAAGACCTCCGCGACGAACATCGGGTGGCTGGCGAAGCGCTGCAGCCGCCGGGCGCGAGCAACCGTCGTCTTGTCCTCCTCGGAGAGCTCGTCGATGCCGAGGAT
>DHWF01000030.1:22014-23123 GCA_002413045.1 Chloroflexi bacterium UBA5189 | reverse complement strand
GAGTACGAGCGCAACGGCGAGCGCTACCAGCTCCTCCGATGGGCGCAGACAGCGTTTCGCGACCTGCGCGTGGTGCCCCCGGGTACGGGCATCGTCCACCAGGTCAACCTGGAGTTCCTCGCGACGGTGATCTCGGATCGCCCGGAGGACGGCAGCGCCGATGGCCCGCGAATCGCCTACCCCGACACGGTCGTCGGGACCGATTCGCACACGACGATGATCAACGGCCTCGGCGTCCTGGCGTGGGGCGTCGGCGGCATCGAGGCCGAGGCGGCACTGCTTGGCCAACCGATCTACATGCCCATGCCGCGCGTCGTCGGGGTGCGCCTGTCCGGCGAGCTGCCCCGCGGCTCGACCGCTACCGACCTCGTCCTCGTCGTGACCCAGATGCTGCGCGGCTTCGGGGTCGTCGGGGCGTTCGTCGAGTTCACCGGCGACGGGCTGGCGAGCCTCGGCCTGGCAGACCGGGCCACCATCGCCAACATGAGCCCGGAGTTCGGCGCGACCTCGACGCTCTTCCCGATCGACGACGAGACGCTCGCCTATCTGCGCCTGACGGGTCGCTCGGCGGAGCGCGTCGCCCTCGTCGAGGCGTACGCCAGGGCACAGGGGCTGTGGCGATTGCCCGGTGCCGTGCCCGACTTCGACGACCTGCTCACCCTCGACCTGGCCTCGGTCGTCCCGTCGGTGGCTGGCCCGCGGCGCCCGCAGGACCGCGTGGCGCTCACCGACCTGCGCGACAACTTCCGGACGACGTTCCCGGATGGCCTGCCGACCGCTGGTGACGACGGCGCCGTCACCGAGTACCCCCACGTGTCCATCGATGTCCACGGCGAACACGCGTCGATCGGGACCGGATCGGTCGCGATCGCGGCGATCACCTCGTGCACGAACACCTCCAACCCGACCGTGATGGTCGGCGCCGGGCTGCTCGCAAGGAACGCGGTCCGCCGCGGCCTGCGCGTGCCGCCGACCGTGAAGACCTCGCTCGCGCCGGGCTCGAAGGCCGTCACCTCGTACCTCGAGAAGGCGGGGCTCATGGCGCCGCTGGAGGAGCTCGGCTTCGCGCTGGCCGGCTACGGCTGCACGACGTGCATCGGCAACTCCGG
>DHWF01000030.1:15573-21890 GCA_002413045.1 Chloroflexi bacterium UBA5189 | reverse complement strand
TGCATCGGCAACTCCGGCCCGCTCGACGAGCCGATCGCCCATGCGATCGAGGACAACGAGCTGGTCACCGCGGCGGTCCTGTCGGGCAATCGCAACTTCGAGGGCCGGATCCATCCGCTCGCGCGGGCGAGCTACCTTGCCTCGCCGCCGTTGGTGGTCGCGTTCGCGCTCGCCGGCCGGGTCGACATCGACCTCACCCGCGAGCCGCTCGGCATCGACGACGACGGCAAGCCCGTCTTCCTCTCGGACGTCTGGCCCGGCCCCGACGAGATCCGGTCGGTCATCCATGACTCGATCGATCCGGCGCTTTTCCAGCGCACCTACGCCAACGTGTTCGAGGGTGACGATCAGTGGAAGGCGTTGCCGATCCCCGACGGCGACCGCTACGACTGGAACTGGGCGTCGACGTACATCGCCCGCCCGCCGTTCTTCGACGACATGACGATGGAGCTGCCGCCCGCGGCGGACGTCGTGGACGCCCGCGCCCTCGTCGTCCTGGGCGATTCGGTGACGACCGACCACATCTCCCCGGCCGGCTCCATCGCGCCGACCTCCCCGGCCGGCGAGTGGCTCCAGGAGCGCAACGTCTCCCCGCTCGAGTTCAACTCGTACGGGGCCCGGCGCGGGCACCACGAGGTGCTGATCCGGGGCACCTTCGGCAACATCCGGTTGCGCAACGCGCTGGCCGGCGGCCGCGAGGGCCCGTACTCGGTCCACCTGCCCGATGGCGAACCCGGCTACATCTTCGACGTCGCGCGGCAGTACCGGAAGGACGGCGTGCCGCTGATCGTCGTCGCCGGCAAGGAGTACGGCTCCGGATCATCCCGAGACTGGGCGGCCAAGGGCCCGCTCCTCCTCGGCGTGCGCGCCGTGATCGCCGAGTCGTTCGAGCGAATCCACCGCACCAACCTCGTCGGCATGGGCATCCTGCCCCTCCAGTTCCTGCCCGGCGAGAACCTCGGGAGCCTCGGCCTGACCGGCCGCGAGTCGTTCACGATCCATGGCATCGAGGACGGCCTCACGCCGCGCGGGACCCTGCGGGTCATCGCGCGAACCGACGACGCGGTCTCGGTGACCTTCGACGTGCTGTGCCGCATCGACGGCCCGATCGAGCTCGACTACTACCGCAACGGCGGCATCCTGCCCGCGGTTCTGCGCCGGCTCGCGCGCGAGCCCCAGGTCGCCGAGGCCTAGACGCTCGCCTCCTCTGGAGGCTGTGGCAGGTCCTTGAGCCCGGGGATCGGCGAGCCGATCAGCCAGAGGACGCCGAGCAGCTGGGCGACCGTCACGACCAGGAGCGTCTCGCGGACACCGAAGACGCCGCCGAGGACGCCGCCGATGACCGCCCCGATCGGGCGGACCCCCATGTTCACGAAGCGGAAGGCGCCATTGGCCCGGCCGCGGATGCGGTCCGGCGTCCGGGCAAAGAGCATCGCGCTCCCGTTGATGTCGAGGATCATCACGCCGAACCCGGATACGAACTCGGCGGCGAAGAGCAGCGCCAGGATCGCCGCCATCGGGAGGTCCGGCCCGGCAACCGGAACGAGGATCAGCGCCGCCGGGAAAATGATCAACCCAGCGACCCAGGCCGGGCCGATGCCGATCCGCCGGCCGACGCGTGCGGAGATGAGCGCGCCGAGGACCGACCCGACGGCGCCGACGCCGAGCGCGATGCCGAGGACGCCCGGCTCCACCAGCAGGTACTTCAGCACGTACAGCACGAACAGCCCCTGGAAGCCGTAGTTGAAGAGGTTCATCGTCGCGACGCTGAGGACGCTCGGGCGGATGATCGGGTCGCGAACGAGGAACGTGAGCCCGACGGCCAGCTGACTCCGGATCGAGCTCGGGTCGTGCTCGATCGGCGCTTCTATCGCATGGACGCGGGTCAGGAAGAACGCCGAGCCGACGAACGACAGCGCGTCGGCGACGAGGGCGATCGGTGCGCTGAAGACCTGGATGAGCAGGCCGCCGAGCGCCGGGCCGCCGACGCTCGACAGCGATCGGCTGATGTTCAGGAGCGAGTTCGCCTCGACATACTGCTCGCGCTTCGCGATCGCCACGAAGAGGGTGTTCCAGGCGATGTCGAAGACGACCGACAGCGTCCCGACTGCGAAGAAGATGACGAAGAGCAGCGGCAGGCTCAGCCAGTGGAGCCAGAACGCGACAGGGATCGACACGATCGCCAGCGCTCGGCCCAGGTCCATGAAGATCATCAGCCGGCGGCGGTGCCGAACCCGGTCCAGCCAGACGCCCGCGGGCAGCGAGAACAGGAGGTGCGGCAGCAGCCCGACCGCGACCAGCAGGCCCATCTGCGTCGCCTCGGCGCCCAGCGACACGACGGCGACGACGGGCAGGGCAAGGCCGGTGACCTGGTCGCCGAACATCGAGATGGTCTGGCCGAACCAGAACCGACGGAAGCTCGGCTCGCGAAGGAGTGCGGGCACGAGCCGCCGGGCCGCCGTCACCGTCAGGTTCGCCGCGTGTCGCGCCTGAAGAGGAGCGCCGCCAGGACGCCGAACGCCGCGGTCCAGCCGACGACGTTGACCAGCCAGAGGACGTCGAAGGATCCACCGACGAGCGGGAACCGGGCGATCTCCACGACGCCGTACGTCGGCGTGAACGGCGCGATCTGCTGGACCAGATCTGGCATGAGGCTGAGGGGGATGAAGAGGCCGCCGACGAGCGAGAGCACGCCGACCAGCGGCCCGATGACCTGGAGCGCGTTCTCTGACGGGAGGAGGTACCCGAGAAACAGGCCGAGTGCTGCGAAGACGAGCGACGTCAACCACGCCAGGAGGCCGATCGTCAGCCACGTCGCGATGGGCAGGTCGACGCCGTCGTTCGCGCCCAGTACAAACACGACGACCACGGAGACGAGGCCAAGCAGCATCGCCGTGACGAGCTTGATGGCGATGTACGCAGCCGGTCGGAGTGGCGTGAGCCGCAGCTGGCGGCTCCAGCCGAGGGCGCGCTCGATCGCAACGCGAGCGCCGCCCGCTGACGCAGCCAGCATCGAGCCGTACACCGCGATCCCGACCATCGAGAACGCCGGCCCGAACTCCGACGAGGACGCCGCGGCGAGCTTCCGGTTCACCTTGAACAGCTCGAACAGGATCACCGGTACGACGATCGTGATCAGGAGGGTCCGCCGATTGCGGACCAGGCGCCGGACCTCGATCGCGAGGAACGTGAGGTTGAAGCCGCCGAGCGGCGGCGAGGCGCGGTTCGCGAGTCGGTCGAGGTTCATGCGGCGGTTCCGGCCGGGGTCCTGACCGCGGCGGGACCGGGCTCGTCGCTCGTGAGGGCGAGGAACGCGTCCTCGAGGTTCTGCGTGACGACCTCGACGTCGTGCGCCGCGGTGGCCGTCAACAGGTACCGCGCGACCGCGTCCGAGTCGGTGGTCTGGATCAGGACGCGGTCGCCGCGGAGCTCGACCGAGCGAACCCCCGGCAAGGCGGCGAGGGCCGCCTTGTCCGCGCCGGCCAGGTTCGCCCGGACGGATCGGCCGGCCGACAGGCTGCGGACCTCGGCCGCGGTGCCATCCGCCACGATCCGCCCCTCGCGCAGGAGGATGATCCGATCGGCATAGGCGTCAGCTTCCTCGAGGTAGTGCGTGGCGAAGAGGACCGTTCGCCCCTGCTCCGCGTCCTGCCGGATGGCCGTCCAGAAGTCCCGCCGACCCTCGACGTCCATCCCGGACGTCGGCTCATCGAGCGCCATGAGGGCGGGGTCCGGGAGCAGCGCCATGGCAAAGCGCAGGCGCTGTTGCTCGCCGCCGGAGCACGAGCCTACGAGTCGATTGGCGATCGCGAGGATGCCGGCGCGATCGAGCACCTCGTCGACGGGCTGCGACGTGACGTACAGCGACGCCGTCAGGCGGACCGTCTCGCGGACGGTGATGTCCTTCAGCAGGCCGCCCGATTGGAGGACGGCGGCGACGAGGCCACGCGAGATTGCCTCGCGCGGCTGCATACCGAGCACCCTCACCGTCCCGGTGTCTGGCGCTCCGAGGCCGAGGATCATGTCGATCGTGGTGGTCTTGCCCGCCCCGTTCGGCCCGAGCAGCGCGGCGATCTCGCCGAGCTCGAGCCGCAGGTCGATGCCGTCCACCGCGTGCACCGAGCCAAAGCTCCGATGGACACCCCGAAGCTCGACGGCGGCGGTCGCAGGGAGGGAGGCTGCCGGGCGAGACGCAACAATCCCGGACACGTCTTCGAGTGTACCCAGCCACCGCGCCTGCGCCGGAATCGCTACCTCGAGCGGGATCTCGCCGGCTCAGCCGTGGCGAGCGGGAAGGCGACGATGGAGCTGGGGAACGAGCGTAGTTACGGGCACGCGACCGACGAAGTGACGCCGCCAACGCGGCGATGGCGGCCGATCAGCGGGCGAGGAATGGTGGGCGATACTGGATTCGAACCAGTGACCCCGCGGATGTGAACCGCGTGCTCTAACCACTGAGCCAATCGCCCCCGCGGTCCGCCGGCTCACGGGGAGCGGCGGGCGGGCATCATACATCGAGGCCCGGCCAGCGAACCCGCAGCGTCGCGGCGTCCACGCCGTCGATGTCGATCACCTTCCGCCGACTCGCGGCGCCCGCGACGAGTCGGATTCGACCCTTCGCGATGCCGAGCGCCTCCGCGAGCACGCGCTCGAGCGCCGCGTTCGCCGCGCCGTCGACTGGAGCCGCGGAGACCCGGACTCGGAGCTCGCCGTCGACGACCCCGTCGATGCGATCCGCTCCCGCGCGCGGGACGAGCCGCACGCCGACGCGGGTCGTCAGCCGACCGCTCGCAGGAGCATGCTCAGCACGAGCAGGACGATGAGCGGCGAGAAATCGAACATGCCCGTCTTCGGCAGCAGGCGCCGGATCGGGGCGAGGATCGGCTCGCTCGTCTGGATGATGAAGGCCGCGAAGCGGCTGCGGCCGCCCGGATCGATCCAGGACAGGATGAGCCGGGCGAGGATGACCAGCCACAGCCCGATCAGCAGGAACCGCAGGAAGTTGACGAGGAACGCGGCGCCCACGGACTCGAGTCTAGCCCAGGGTGGGGCGCGCTCCGAAGATCGCACGCCCGAGGCGGACGAGCGTCGCGCCTTCCTCCACCGCGATCGGGTAGTCCTCGCTCATCCCCATCGACAGCGCCGGCCCAAGGCCGGCGTGGCGCGACCGGAGTCGTTCCGAGAGCGCTCGCAACGCGACGAACGTCGGCCGGGCGAGCGCCGCCGTCTCGATGAGCCGGCCCACCGTCATCAGCCCGTCGACGGCGATCCCGGGCAGGTCGAGGATCACCGGCAGGTCACGTTCGAGGTCGGCTGGATCGAAGCCGGCCTTCGCGGGATCGTCGTCGACGTTCACCTGGAGCAGCACCGGCAGCGGCGATGCCGGTCGAAGCTCGCCCGCGATCCGGCTCAGGCGTTGCGCGAGGTCGAGCGAGTCGACCGTCTCGATCATCTCGAACAGCTCGATCGCGCGGCGGGCCTTGTTCGACTGCAGCGGCCCGACGAGGTGCCAGCGCCCGCCGTCGACGGCCTCGGCCTTGGCAATCCGCTCCTGCACGCGGTTCTCGGCGAGGGTCGAAAAGCCCGCCTCCATCGCCGCGCGGATTCGGTCTGCCGCAACTGTCTTGGTAACCGCGACGATCTCGATCGCAGCCGGGTCGCGGCCGACCCGCACCGCCGCCTCCCCGATGCGCTCGAGGATCGACGCGCGCGCGAGCGACAGGCCTTCGCGATCGCTCACCGCCGGCGCCGCCGGCATCCCGTTACTTCGAGCGGCGCAGGAAGCTCGGGATCTCCAGGTCGTCGGCGTCGTACGCCGGGCGCCGAGCGGCGACCGGCTCGACGGCGGTGCGAGCCGCGATCGAGCCGTTCTCGTCGGTGCGCGTTGTGGGCGCATCGGGCACGCCGGTCTCGTTCATCGAGCTGCGCTGGCGCTCGAGCTCCTCGAGGAAGTCCCGAGGTGCCTTGGCCGGCATGTCACTCGTTGCGCCGCTGGAGACCCGCGCCGCGCTCCCGTGGCGCTTGCCATCGAAGCCGGTGGCGATGACGGTGATCGCCACCTCCTCGCCGAGGCGTTCGTTGAAGCTTGTCCCGAAGATGATGTTCGCCTCGGGGTCGGCGGCCGCGCGGATCTCCTCCGCTGCCTCCGTGACCTCGTACAGCGACAGGTTCCCGCCGCCGGTGACATTGAAGAGGATGCCCTGGGCGCCCGCGATGTCGACCTCGAGCAGTGGGCTGGCGATCGCCTGGCGGGCCGCCTCGACGGCGCGGTTCTCGCCGGACGCCCGACCGATGCCCATCAGGGCCGAGCCGGCGTC
>DHWF01000030.1:472-15406 GCA_002413045.1 Chloroflexi bacterium UBA5189 | reverse complement strand
TCGGCGAAGTCGAGGTTGATCAGCCCCGGCACCGTGATGATGTCGCTGATGCCCTGGACGCCCTGGCGCAGGACGTCGTCGACGACCCGGAACGCATCGAGGATCGACGTGTTCTTCTGGACGACGTCGCGCAGCCGGTCGTTCGGAATCGTGATCAGGGTGTCGACGTTGGCCTTCAGCGACTCCCCCGCCTTCTCGGCCGTGAGGCGGCGCTTGGCGCCCTCGAACGTGAACGGCTTCGTGACGACCGCGATCGTCAGCGCGCCGAGCTCCTTGGCGATCTGGGCCACGACCGGGGCCGCGCCGGAGCCGGTGCCGCCGCCGAGCCCGGACGTGATGAAGACCATGTCCGAGCCCTCGAGGGCCTGGGCGATCTTCTCGCTGTCCTCCTCGGCCGCACGCTCCCCGATGGACGGGTCACCGCCGGCGCCGAGGCCGCGGGTGATCTTGTCGCCGATGCGCAGCTTGTGCGGCGCGTCGGACTGGAGCAGCGCCTGGGCGTCGGTGTTGAGGGCGATGAACTCCACGCCCATCATCTCCGCCCGGATCATCCGATTGACGGCGTTGCTGCCGCCTCCGCCGACCCCGATGACCCTGATCAGGGCGAAGTTCTCCGAGTCCGAGCGCAGGCCCATTGCTACTCCTCCGGCGGCCCGCAGAGGCCGCGATATTGGGGTCGAAAGGCCGGGCACCGGCGCGCTCGCTCGCCGCGTCTCCCTCCCGCAGGTTAGCGCCGAGTCTACCATCGAGACCCGTCCCGGCGCGTATCGATTCCCGACCCACGCCGCCAATTCGAGGGCTCGCTGCGACGGGCTAGGGCGCTCGAGTCAGGGCCATGCCCGGCATGGCGACCATGAGCTTCCAGGCTTCAGGACACCAATCCGAGGATCCTGTCGGGCACGGCCCGACGTCAAGCGGCTCCATTCGCAGGGTGTCGCCGTCGATGACGAAGTGGACGTGCGCTGCGTCGATCGCGAACGTACTGGCATCGACCAGCGACCATCGACCGTCGTCGACCTGCTGGCCGTTCTGGTCGAGCGAGCCGAAGGCGCCGTCCGCGGTGAAGAAGTGCGAGTGCTTGACCTCGACTGCCCCTGTGCACGGGTTCGCCGGGTCGGGCATATGTGAAGGGTCCGGGCTCGCCGGGAGGATTTCGCCGTCGAGGATGTTCGGCAGGATCTGCGACGGCATCCCTGCCGCGGTGAGCACCTCCACGATGCGCTGGCAGTTGTGGACGCCAACCCAGGTACCGACGAGGGCCGGCGCCGGCGAAGGCATCGCGGTGGCGGGCGGGGTCGCCGACTGGGCCGTGGCGCCGGGTTGGGTCGCAGCCGGTGCGCCGCAGCCGGCAAGAACCAGCGTCAGCAGGCCTGCCCTGGCGCGACCAACGGCGAGCTGCCGCCTCGAGTGCATCGGGCCCTACGGCAGCATGCTCTTGACGGCACTCCGGAGCCGACCGAGGACGCCGCCCGCCGGTGCTGATTCGAAGCGGGCGGGCTCATCACCGTCGAGCATGGAGGCGCCCCACTGGAGGAGGCCGATGCTCGTCGCGTAGGCGGGCGTCAGGATCGAGTCGGTCAGGCCGCCGACGCCCGACGGGCCGACGACACGGACCGGCATCTGGAGCACCTCGCGACCGAGCTCCGCGACGCCCGCAAGCTGGGCGCCACCGCCGGTCAGGATCAGGCCGGCCGGAAGCATGCCCGCGCCGCCGGAGTGGATCTCCGCGCCGATGAGCTCGAACGTCTCGCGCATGCGCGATTCGATGATCTGGCACAGCTCCAGCCGGCCGATCGTGCGGCCTGCCTCCTCGCCGAGCACCGAGACCGCGATCTCCTCGTCCTCGGCGATGCCGCGCAGGTCGCACGTCCCGTGCCGGACCTTGAGCTCCTCGGCGGCGGGCAGCGACGTCTTGATCCCGATCGCGATGTCGTTGGTCACGAAGTTGCCACCAACCGGCAGGACGCTGGTCCGGAACGGCGAGCCCTCGTTGAACATGGCGAGGTCGATCGTGCCGGCGCCGATGTCCGCGACGGCGACGCCGAGCTCGCGTTCGGTCTCGTTGGCGACCGCCTCGGCCGACGCGAGGGCGTTCACGACGAGCTCGTCGATCTTGACGCCCGCCTGCGCGACGCACTTCATGAGGTTCTGGACCGCGGTCTGGGGCGCCGTGACGATGTGCGTCTCGACCTCGAGCCGGAGCGCACTCATCCCGAGCGGGTCCTTGACGCCCTCCTGGCCGTCGACCGTGAAGCCGCGCCGCTCGACGTGGAGCACCTCGCGGTTCGATGGGATCGGGATCGTCCGGGCCTGCTCGACGGCGCGCCGGATGTCGTCGCGGCTGACCTCGCGTGTATGGGCCGCCACGGACACCTGGCCGGTCGAGTTGAGGCTCTCGACCTGGGCGCCGCCGACGCCGACGAAGGCCTTGTCGATCTTCCAGCCGGACAGTCGCTCGGCGCGCTCCACGGCGTCCCGGATCGAGCGCACGGTCTGCTCGATGTTGACGACGGCGCCGCGCTTGAGCCCCGAGGACGGCACGGTGCCGTGGCCGATGACCGTCAGCCGGCCGTCGCGCCCGATCTCGCCGATGAGCGCGCAGACCTTGCTCGTCCCGACATCGAGTGCGACCAGGACTCCTTCTACCACGCTCTACCTCAGATGAAGTGCCGCCGGATCAGGGCGACGTTGTTGAAGATCCGCAATCCGAACGTGATGAGCGCCACCAGGTACAGGTCCAGGCTCAGCCGGTCGCCGATGAAGGTCAGCGTGACGGCCACGATCGCGTTGGTCACGAAGCCCGAAATGAAGATCCGATTGTCGTAGACGCCGTCGAGCTCGGCACGCACCGCTCCGAGGACCGAGTCGAGCGCGGCGAGAATCGCCACGGCCGAGTAGCGGCTGAGCTCGAAGCCGACGTTGACGTTGAGGACGAGCCCGAGCAGGACGCCCAGCAGCAGGCCTGCCAGGGGGAGGAGCAACGGAGCCGTCCTCGCTGCGGTACGTTCGGGGCAAGGGTAATGCACCGGGCGCGGATGGGTATGCGTCGGCTCGCATCAGTGCGGTGTGGGTTTGGCGATGTAGGTGCCGTCGGTCTCCGAGGCGAGAATGATCCGCGCGACCGTCCCCTCGCGGCCGATGAGCAGGCTCCGGAGCAGCCGGACCTGGCCCGGGATCATGTCGGTCGAGCGGGTCGCCGGACTGTAGAACCCGAAGACGGCGCTCCAGCCGCTCGGCCCGGTCAGCACGAACCCATCCGTGTCCGTCACGGTGATGCGGAGTCGGGTCGCCGCGCTGCCGACGTCGGTCGGGGTCAGGCTCCCGAGCCGGGTCGCGACGTCGGCATCGACGGCGTCGAGGTGCCCGCCGATGGCCAGGGCAGCACCGGCGTCGGTGCGCCGATCGTCGACGACCGCGACGCCCGAGGGCAGCTTCGCGGAGGCCGCGACGGTCGTGAAGATCAGGCCGCCGGCGTCGGCGAGGAAGCGTGTGTCGCCGACCTGCCAGGCGAGCACCGGCTGGCGCTCCTCGATCCGGACGACGACGTTGGCGTCGGGCAGGCCCACCGAGACCTCCGCCGAGGCGACCGCCGGCAACGCGAGCAGGGCCGCCTCGAGCGGGCGGGTGTCGATCTGGAAGACATTCGTGCCATCGCCGAGCCCGAGGGCTGCGCGCACAGCGGCCGGATCGGTCCACGTGAGGGTCGGCAGGTCCGTGCGCGTGAGCCCGAACGCGGTCGGGCCCGTGACCAGCGTGAACAGGAAGCCGGCCGCGAGCATGCCGAGCAGCCCCGCGGCGCGCACCTGCGTGACCACCCGGCCGACTCGCGGCAGCCGACCGACGGCGGACCGGGCCGCGGTGCGCCCGCCCCGCGCCGAGATGGGCGAGCCGCGGCGCGCCGGACCGACCAGCCCGCGCGTCTCGCGCCCGAGCGCCGCGTCCGCGGATCGGGTCGCGACGACGGGCTTGGCGGCCTTCGACGGCCTCGCGCCGGCAGACCGGCGGGAGCGCTGCCCGAACCCCCTCACGAGCGGGTCATCGCGGCAGGTCGTCCGGTGTCAGGCGCCGCCGAACGCGCGCGGCATGGCGATCGAGGGCGAGGTCGAGGATGCGGAGGCAGACCGCGGTGAAATCGAGGCCGGCCTCGGCCGGCAGCGTCGGAAACAGGCTGATCGGGGTGAAGCCCGGGATCGTGTTGATCTCGGAGAGGAAGACGCCGTCGTCGCGGACGAGGAAGTCGACCCGGGCGAAGCCCTCCGTCCCGAGCGACCGATACGCGTCGCGCGCCAGCTTTCGGAGCAGCTCGCGGGTGGCGTCGGGCAGCTCGGCGCGCGTCGAGGTCTCCGACAGGCCGGGGGTGTACTTGGCGGCGTAGTCGTAGAACTCGTGGCCGGCGACGATCTCGCCCGGTCCGTAGATCCCGAGGGGCAGGCCGTTGCCGATCACCGAGACCTCGAGGTCGCGCGCGTGCGCCAGGTACCGCTCGACGATCGCAAGGTCGTCGTACCGGAAGGCGAGCTCGAGGGCGGATTCGCGCTCGGCCGCCGTGTGCGCGAGGGTCATCCCAACCGACGAGCCGAGGCGGGCCGGCTTGACCATGAGGCGCGCGTCGCCGCCGGGCGAGCCCGCCGCGAAGGCCTCGAGCTGGGCCAGCACCCCGGGACGACCGGCGCCCCAGGCGTCCGCACGGATCTCGATCCAGTCCACGACCGGGAGGCCGAGCCCGCGCCAGATCCGCTTCTGGGCGACCTTGTCCATGCCGAGGGCGGACGCAAGAACGCCCGCGCCGGTGTAGGCAAGGCCAGCCACCTCGATGAGCGCCTGGACCGTGCCGTCCTCGCCGAACGGTCCATGGAGCGCAATGAACACCACCGGCGCCGGCCGCTCGGCGGCGAGGCGATCCAGCGCCGCTCCCACCTCGAGCGGGCCGGCCGCGCCGACTGCCGCCGGATCGTCGTAGGCGGTCGCCGTGCGGTCACCGCGACGATGGTCGGCCGGCAGCCACCACCACCGTCCCTCGAGGTCGATGAGGACCTGGGTGACGTCGAGCCCGGCGTCGAGGAGGGCGCCGGCGATCGCCGTTCCGGACACGACCGACACGTCGTGCTCCGCCGACGGGCCGCCGAGCAGGACGACCACCGGCGGGTAGCTCGAGCGCGGAGCGGTCATGCCGCACCCCCGTCCGCGGCGGCCCACGGCCAGCCCGCCCAGTCCCCCATGAAGACGATCTCAGGTACAAGGTCGACGCCGTTCGACTCGAGGATCCGCGCTCGGACGCGGTCCATCAGGCGGCGCACATCGGCGGCCGTCCCCCGCCGATCGTTGACGATGAAGTTGGCGTGCTTCTCGGACACCGTCGCCCCGCCCTCCTGGAGACCCTTGAGCCCCGCGGCCTCGATCAGGGAGCCGGCCGACGGCCCCTCGGCGGGATTCCGGAAGGCGCTGCCGGCCGACGGGATCCCGAGCGGCTGGTGCTCCTGGCGCCAGTGCCGGATGTCGTCAAGGCGGGTCTTGATCTCGGACTCGCTCGCGGGCGTCAGCCGGAAGCGGGCGCCGATCACGACCTCCGCGGGCGACTCGGCGTCCCGGTGCTTGAAGCGGCTCTCGCGGTAGGCAAGGCCGAGCTCGGCAGCGGGCAGGCGCGCCTCGCTGCCGTCGGCAAGCAGGACGTCCGCCGATTCGAGGACGGCGCGGACGTCCGCCCCGTGTGCTCCGGCGTTGGCCCACACCGCGCCGCCGACGCAGCCCGGGATCGCAAGGCCGAACTCGAGCCCGGACAGGCCGGCCTTCTGGGTCTCGGTGGCGGCCCGCGCCATCGGGAGGCCGGCCTCGGCAACGTACGCGGTCCCGTCGATGCGGCTGCCCTCCGCGCGCACGTGGACGACGAGGCCGCGGACGCCGCGGTCGGAGATCACGACGTTGCTCCCGCGCCCGAGCAGGGTCAGCGGCAGCCCGCGCGCCCGCGCGAAGCGCACGAGGCCGCGGAGCTCGAACGCGTTGTGCGCGGTCGCGAGCAGGTCCGCCGGACCACCGACGCGCATCGTGGTGAGCTTGCCGAGGGGCATGCCTCGCTCCGCCTTCACGCCGACCCGGCGCGCGATCTCTCCGGCGAGGGCGACGAGGTCGAACGGGGCGGGGGCGTCCACGAGGCTCATCGTGCGCGAGCGACGGCGCCGCTGCCGAGCGGCAACGCGGCAATCTGGTCGACCGCCACCGCATCCGGCAGCGGCCGTCGCTCCGCAAGCGCGAGCACGATCTCGGCGACCGCGTCGGCCGCGCCCGGCCGGCCGAGTGCCTGCGAGGCCGCCGCCATGGCGGCGTAGCGGGCTGGTTCGTCGAGGATCCCGACGGCTTCCAGCAGGGAGGCGGCGTCGAGTTGCTCGTCGGCGATGAACGTTGCCGCGCCCGCGGTAGCCATCGCCGAGGCATTCGCGCGCTGGTGGTCGCCGGCGTGGGGATATGGGATCACGACCATCGGCAGCCCGAATGCCGTCGCCTCGGCGAGTGTCGACGATCCCGCCCGGCCGACGACGAGGTCGGCCGCGGCGAGGGCATCGAGCAGGAGTGCGCCGAGGAACGCCGCAGGCCGATAACGGTCGCGAAGCGGCTCGGGCAGCGCGACGCGGCCGGCGGCGGCCTCTGGCATGCCCTCGGTTCCCGCGACGTGGATGACGACCGCCCGTTGCACCAGCTGCTCGAGGGCGCCGGCGACCGCGGCGTTGAGGCGCCGGACGGCCTGCGAGCCGCCGAAGATGACCACCAGCCGATCCGTCGCGCCGAGGCCGAGTCGCTCGCGCGCAGCGGCTCTGTCGATCCCGGCGACGTCCCGGATCGGCGTCCCCGTCACGAGGCACGGTCCGTCGGCGCGCAGCGCGCGGCACGTCGCGGGAAAGGACACGGCGAGGGCGGAGGCGAGCCGGGCCGTCGCCCGGACGCTCCGGCCCGGGATCACGTTGCCCTCCCACATGACCGTGGGGATCCGCAGCAGTCGTGCCGCCAACAGCACCGGGATCGCCACGTAGCCACCAGTCGTGAAGATCGCGGCGGGCCGCTGCCGCGCGAGGAGCCAGGCTGCCTGCGGGATCGACAGCGCGAGGCGGATCGGGTCGAGGACGAGGTGGATGTCCCGCTCGACCGAACGCAGCGACCGCAGGGCGAGCCGGCGCAACGGAATGGCGGCCTGCGGCACGAGGCGGTCCTCGAGCCCGCGCCGGCCGCCGACCCAGACCAGCTCAGTCCGTTCGGGTCGCCGCCGGAGAGCGGTCGCGACGGCCAGCGCCGGGTAGATGTGGCCCCCGGTGCCCCCTGCCGCGATCAGCAGCCTCATCGGTCCTCCGTGCTTCTGGCTTGGGGCCCCGGTCGCGGGGCTCGATGGTCTCTCGAGAGATGGACAGCAGGATTCCCGCGGCCGCGAAGCTGACAAGCAGCGACGAGCCGCCGGCGCTGATGAACGGCAGGGTGATGCCGGTGACGGGCAGGAGCGCCACGACGACGGCGATGTTGATGAATGCCTGGAAGCACAGCCACGCCGTGATCCCGGCGGCGAGGAGCGCCCCGAACGTGTCGGGGGCACGTAGGGCGGTGCGGATGCCGGCATACGCCAGCAGGATGAACAGGATGATCACGATCCCGGCCCCGACGAACCCGAACTCCTCGCCGATGATCGCGTAGATGAAGTCGTTCCAGGCGTTCGGCAGGTACAGGCCGCCGGCGAGCTTGCTTTCGCCCAGGCCCGTCCCGAAGATGCCACCGAGCCCGAGCGCCAGCAGGCCCTGGATCGTGTGGAACCCGGCACCGAGCGGGTCGGCCCACGGGTCGAGGAAGGTCTTGATCCGGTCGAGTTGGTAGGACCGCAGCCCGACGAGCAGGACGCCGACGAACCCGATCGCCCCCATCGTCCCGAGCTGGCGCAGGCTCGCCCCGGCGACGAAGAACATCGTGAACGCGGTCAGCGTGATGACGACCGTCGTGCCGAGGTCCGGCTCCTTGAACACGAGCGCGATGATCGGCACGGCGATGAGCAGGAATTGGATCGTGCCGGTTCGGAAGCCCGAGATCAGCTTGCCCTTGTTGGCCAGCCAGTGGGCGAGGTACACGATCAGCCCGAGCTTGGCAATCTCCGCCGGGTGCACTGCCGGCAGCGGGCCGATGACGAGCCAGCGGGCAGATCCGCCCACGACGCGACCGAGCGACGGCACGAACACCAGGACCAGCAGGACGACCGCAACGATATAGCCCGGCACCGACACGAGTCGCAGCCAGCGGTAGTCGACCCGCATCATCACCACCATCGCAAGCAGGCCGAGCGCGCCCCAGAAGATCTGCGGGCCGACGATCCCGAGCGTGTTGTCCTGCTGGACGTAGGCGTACATCGCCGATGACGACAGGACCATGAGGATGCCGATCGCCGACAGCGCGACGACTGCGAGCAGGATCGAGTAGTCCGGCTGGTGGCGCTCCCGGCGGAGCACATCCGCGGATGCGCGAGCGGCGGGCCGCGCGGCTGCTGCGGAGCGCCGTTCGGTTCCGGCGGTGGGCCGCGCCCGGCCGGCCGTGCCCTTCGCTCCGCGCCGGAGTGCCGGCAGCGCAGGCCCGCGGGTGCGGCCGCCGAGCGGGAGGCGATCGACGAAATCCATCAGCCCGCCGCCCCGCGAAGGGACGCGACCGCGGCCTTGAATGCGCGGCCACGGGCCTCGTAGTCCTCGAACATGTCGAAGCTCGCGGCGGCCGGGCTCAGGAGCACGGTCGCGACGGTGCCCCGTTGGCGACCCGCGTCGCCCGCCAATGACGCGGCGCGCTCGACCGCCGCCTCGAGCGAGCCCGCCCGCTCGGTGACCTTGAGGCCCGCGTCCAGGAACAGTCGCTCGAGTCGCGGCCCGCTCTCGCCGATCAGGATCGCGGCAGCGGCGCGGCGGCCGACAACCGCGGCGAGCTCGGACAGGTCGACACCCTTGTCACGGCCGCCGGCGATCAGGACGATCGGGCCGTCGAAGGCCCGCAGCGCCGCGATCACGGCGTCCGGCTGGGTGCCCTGTGAGTCGTTGATGAAGCGCACGCCGCCGAACTCCGCGACGCGCTCCAGCCGATGCTCGACGCCGGCGAAGGCCGCCGCCGCGCGGCGGATGGCGGCTGGCTGGATGCCGAGGAGCAGTGCGACGGCGACGGCGGCCAGCGCGTTCGACACGTTGTGCGCGCCCGGCACGCCGAGCTCGGCGAGCGGGAGGATCCGGCCGCCGGCCAGCGCTCCCCCGCCACCGATCGGCAGCCGGTCGAGTGCGTCGGCGACGATCCAGCCGTGGTCGACGCCGAGGCCGCCGGCGGGGAGGTCGCCGCGCCGGTACGGGATCACGCGCGCCGTGGTGGCCGCGACGTAGCCGGCGACGACGGGATCGTCGAGGTTGAGCACGAGCGCCCCGGCCGGGTCGACCAGCTCGGCGAGGTGGCGCTTGACGCGACGGTACGCATCGAGGCTGCCGTGGCGATCCAGGTGATCCGAGGTGACGTTCGTGTACGCCGCGATCGTGGTCCCGCGCGACAGCGTCGGCAGCTGGAGCTCGGATAGCTCGAGCACGACGCGGTGCTCGGGCGTGAGCTCGGGCAGGCGCTCCACCAGCGGCACCCCGATGTTGCCGCCCAGGACCGCCGGATGCGCCGCGTCCGTCGCGAGCAGGGCGTACGTGAGGGCGGAGGTGGTGGTCTTGCCCTTCGTGCCCGTGATCCCGACAGTCGGCGCAGGGCAGAGGCGCAGCAACAGGTCGACCTCGGACAGCAGCGCCGGCGCGCTCCGGTCACCGCCGGCGCGTCGCGCGACGAGATCGACGAGCGCGGCCCGGAGCCGCGGCTCCGTCGTCGGGTAGTCCGGGTTGATCGACGGCGAGGCGACGACGAGGCTCGCGCCGGCGAGCGCGTCGTCGGGATCGACATCAGGGCCGAGGAGGATCCGGACCGGCCGGCCGCCGATGGCCTCGATGGCGCGACCCAGGTCGGCAGCGGGCCGCCCGTCGTAGACCGTGACGACGGCGCCCGTGTCGGCAAGGAATCGAGCCAGGGCGATCCCCGATCGAGCGAACCCGAGGACGCTGATCGGGCGGTCGCGCAGGACACCCTCGGCCAGGGCGCTCGGCATCAGCTCGGCCGGGTCGATCAGCCGGTCGACGGTCATCACGCTCACGACAGCTTGTTGATCGAGGCGAGGAAGAGCGTCACGCCGACGAGCCCCGCGATGATCCCGACGATCCAGAACCGGAGCGTGATCTTCTCCTCGTCCCAGCCCGCCAGCTCGTAGTGGTAGTGGAGCGGGCTCATCCGGAAGATCCGGCGCCCATGGGTCAGCTTGAAGTAGCTGACCTGGAGCACGACCGACAGGGTCTCGATCACGAACACGAAGCCGACGATCGGCAGGATCAGGATCTGGCCGGTGATCAGCGCCGTGACGGCCAGCGTCGCGCCGAGGGCCAGCGACCCGGAATCGCCCATGAAGATCTGGGCCGGGTGGACGTTGAACCACAGGAACCCGAGCAGGCCGCCGACGATCAGGGCGCACAGCACCGCGAGGTTCTGCTGGGTTGGCTCGTTCAGGAGGGCCACCAGGACAAAGGCGACGAACGCGAACACGAGCGTCCCGCCGGCGAGGCCGTCGAGCCCATCCGTGAGGTTGACGCCGTTCGCCGAGCCGATGATCGCGAAGGCCGCGAATGCGACGTACACCCAGCGATCGATCATGACCGTCCCGACGAACGGCACGGCGATCCGATCGATCGCGTAGGTGTCCTGGATCTGGTAGGCGGCCACCACGGCAACCACCACCAGCCACAGCATCTTCTGGCGCGCGCTGATGCCCTCGCCGGTCTTGGCGTTCAGGTAGTCGTCGAAGGCGCCGAGGCCGCCGACCAGGACCAGCGTGGCGAGCGGGGCGATGATCCCGCCGGGCGGGAACCCGCGCAGGAAGAAGAACAGCGCCAGCACGACGCCGATCAGGAGCAGGCCGCCCATCGTCGGCGTGCCCTCCTTGACCTGGTGGCTCTCCGGCCCCTCGACCAGGATTCGCTTGCCCATGCCGAGCCAGCGCAGGAACCGGATATAGGCCGGCATCAGGATCACGATGACCGCGAACGCGAGCAGGACGCCCTGGATCAGCTCGACGCTCATCGACGCGGGCTCATCGGCCGTTGCCGCCGAGCTCGGCGCGCAGCGCGTCAACGAGCAGGTCCAGCTCGATGCCGCGGGACGCCTTGACGAGCACGACGTCGCCGTCGCGCAGCCTGCCGCGCAGGAGGTCGACGGCCGCCTCGCGATCGCGGGCCTCGAGGATCCGGGACGGGTCGAGGCCGGCGGCACGCGCCCCGCCGGCGATCCCGCTCGCGCCCTGGCCCACGACGACGAGGAGATCGGACGTGGCCGCGGCGGCGGTGCCGACGTCGCGGTGCCCGGTTGCGGAGCCCTTGCCGAGCTCGAGCATCTCGCCGAGGACGGCGACGCGCCGGCCGGGCAGGCCCGCGAGCAGGTCGAGCGCCGCGGTGACCGAGGCGGGCGACGCGTTGTAGGCGTCGTCGATGAGCGTGACCCGGCCGAGCTTCACGACCTGTCCCCGATGCGGCGCGGACCAGCCGGCGGCGAGCGCGTGCACGATCACGGCCGGCTCCATCCCCGCGGCATGGCCCACGGCCGCGCCGGCGAGGGCGTTGTGGACGGACAGCCGGCCGAGCCCGGGGATCCGCGCCGGGATGCGCACCGCCCGGCCGCCACGCGCCGCAGGTAGCCGGAGCGTGAAGCGCATGCCGTCGAGCCCCGCTGAGGTGATGTCCTCCGCCCCGACGTCGGCGCCGTCGGTCAGCCCGTAGCCGAGGACCCGGGCCGCCGTCCGATCGGCCATCCGCCGGACGCGCCGGTCGTCATGGTTGAGGACCGCGACCCCATCGGACGGGAGCGCCTCGACGAGCTCGGCCTTGGCATTCTCGATGGCCGCGATCGAGCCCATCCGGCTCAGGTGGACGCCGAGGACCGCCGTCACGACGCCGATCCGAGGCCTGGCCATCCGCGCGAGGTCCGCGATGTCGCCGCCGGCATACATGCCCATCTCGAGGACCGCGGCGCCGTGCTCGCGGCCGAGCCGCAGGAGCGTCAGCGGCAGGCCGATCTCGTTGTTCTGGTTGCCCTCGCTGCGGAGCGTTCGAAAGGCAGCCCCGAAGACCGCCGCGATGGCTTCCTTGGTCGACGTCTTGGCGATGCTGCCGGTCACGCCGACGACGAGGGGGTCGAAGCGCGAACGCCAGCCTGCCGCGATGGCACCGAGCGCGACCAGGCCGTCGGGCACCGCGAGCACGGAGACGTCGCCGAGCGCATCGAGGACGGTCGCCGGGACCGGTCGCGACACGACGAGCGCCGCGGCGCCGGCGACCGCCGCCTCCGCGAGGTACTGGTGGCCGTCGGTCCGCTCGCCGGGCAGCGCGACGAACAGCTGGCCCGGGATGACGAGCCGGGAGTCGACCGCCGCACCGCGAATCGGGCGGGCGCTGGTCCGAAGCAGGCGGCCGCCGGTCAGGCGCCGGAGGTCGTCGGCGGTGAGGGCGGGGGCGTCGCCGGCGCCGGTTCGAGGGCCGGCGCGCTGCGGCTGCGGCCCCTCGACGGTCACGCGGCCAAGTGTGGCACAGGGCCCCGGTCGCGCCCGGTCGCCGTCGCTTCGAGCGGCCGTCATCACCGCTCGGCCGCCGGCGCCGTCGGCTCGACCGGAGCAAGGACCGGCAGGAGTCCCGGCGTCGTCTCGGCATCGGTGGCGACGCGCCGGAACAGCGCGGACGAGGGCACCGCCAGGATGAGCTGGCCCAACGCGTTGCGGCCGGGCCGCGCCTGATCGATGCGGACTGCGACGACGAGATCCGGGTGGCCGGTCGTGCGGCCGATGAACCCGATGCACGAGAAGTTGTACAGGTTGAACGCCCAGCGATGGTGCACGGAGTCCCAGACCTGCGCGGTGCCGGTCTTGCCGCCGACCCAGTAGCCCGGGACCTGAGACAGGTCGACGTACCACGGGCTCGCCAGCACGTGCTGCATGAGCGCCGCCAGCTCCGGGCTCAATGACGGGTCGAGCACCTGCGTCGGGGGTTTCGGCGTGACGTCCTGGCCGCCCAACCCGGCGACGACGTGCGGATGGACGAGCAGGCCGCCGTTGACCATGGCCGCGTAGGCCGCGGCGAGCTGGATCTGGGTCACCGCGACGCCCTGCCCGAACGCGCCGTTGGCCAGGTCGATCTGGTTCCAGGTCGTGATCGAGGGGTCGCTCACGAGGCCGCGCGTCTCGCCGGAGACGTCGATCCCCGTCGGCGACCCGAACCCGAGCCGGGTCCAGACCTCGTGCAGGATCGCGGAGGCGGCACGCGTGGTCGGCGCGAGGCCCAGCGCAACCTTCGCGGCGACGACGTTGCGCGAGTAGGCGATGGCGTCCTGGAGCTGCATCTTGCCCATTGCCCGGCCGTCCGCGTCGCCGATCCGGGTGTTGCCCGCGAGCTTGAGGTGGCCGGTGTCGTTGTAGACCGTCGTCATCGAGGTGGTGCCCTGCTCCAGGCCGGCGATGACGGTGAGCATCTTGAACACCGAGCCCGGCTCGTAGACCGACGAGACCACGGGGTCCATGAACCGCGCGGGGTCGTCGTTCGCGATGGCTGCGTAGTCGTTCGCGTCGTACGACGGATAGGTCGCCTCGGCGTAGACCTCGCCGGTCCAGGGATCGAGCACGACAGCGGAGACGGATGCGGCGCCGTTCGCGATACGGGCGGCCATGACCTCCTGCTCGATCTCGAGCTGCAGGCCGGCGTCGATCGTGAGCCGGATGTCCTCGCCCGGCACGCCCGGCTCCACGGTGCGCTCGGTCTCCGGCATCGGCTTGCCGTTCGCGTCCTTGTCCGCCTCGACGACCTTTGGCTGGCCCGCGAGCAGGTCGTTGTAGTACTGCTCGACGCCGTACTGGCCCTGGCCGTCATGGTTGACGAACCCGATCAGCTGCGCGGCGAGCGTGCTGTTCGGCCCGCCGCCTACCTGCGGGTAGCTCCGGGCGGAATCCGATTCGAAGGTCAGCCCGCCGATGCCCGCATCGGCAGCGGCCGCCTCGATCGCCTGGGACTGCTCGGGCAGGAGGTCGCTCGCGAGGATGAGATACGGCCTGCCGGTGTCGAGCTTCGTTTGGATGGCCGCAGCGCCCGCCTCGTCCAGCCCCAGCTGGGTCGTCAGGAAGCTCGTGAGCTGCGCCTTGTCGGCGTCCGACATGTGCTCCGCTGATACGATCAGCCGGTCGCGCGTCACGCTCGCCGCGAGGACCACCGTCCCGCTTCGGTCGAAGATCTGGCCACGCCGGCTCGGGACGGTCGTCTGCGAGAAGATCTGGCGACGGGCGCTCGCGACGAGCTGGTCGCGCTGGCCCACCTGCCAGTAGCCGAGCCGCGTGACGAGGGCGCCGGCGCCGAGCACGAACACGATCAGGACAACGAGGAGGCGGCGCCCCGAATCGGTTCGACCAAGCATCGGCGTTTCGCTCGCTAGCGGGCGGGGACGAGGAGGGGCGCCCCGAGCTGGCCGAGGCCGGCATCGAGCGCCTGCTTGCGGATGGCGGGTTCGCTGCGCAGCCGGTCGACGTCCGAGCGCAGGTCCTGCTGGATCGCGTCGAGCCGGTCGTGGTCCGACACCAGTCGAACGATGTCGTAGCCCTCGGCCGCGACGCGGACGCTCTGGCTCAGCGACAGGAACGCGGCACCGAACACGATGACGATCGCGACGATGGCGATCCCGACCGAGGACGGTCGGGTGCGGCGGCGCCCGGCTCGCTCGGCCCGCGTTGCTCCGGAGGTGCGAGCCGCCCCGGTGGCGCGTGTCGCGACCCGCGTCGCGGCGCCGCGCGTGCGGCCGGCGGCGACCGCATCGGCAGCACTGGCACGGCCCGCCCGG
>DHWF01000030.1:0-351 GCA_002413045.1 Chloroflexi bacterium UBA5189 | reverse complement strand
CCCGCCCGGCCCGCCCGGCGACCGCCGGCGAGGGCAGCGAGGCCCAGCGGCAGCGGCGTCCGGCGGCGGGCTCCCTGGTAGACGGCCATCAGTCGACGAAGCCGAAGGGCTGCTCGGAGGCGGGAGCGTCGACGTAGGAGACCGGGTCGAGCCCGAGCTCCTGGCCCGGACGCCAGGCGCGGTCGGACCGACCGCGCTCGCTCCGGCGGTCCATGCGCTCGTGGACTTCGTGCTGGCGACGCCCGTACGTCCGGCGTCGGCTGGAGTTGTGGCGCTTGCTCATGGGGGCTCCTCCTCATTCCTCGAAATACACGACCGGGCTCCTCGTTCCGGTTGGGCGACTAGGCGGCG
>DHWF01000022.1 GCA_002413045.1 Chloroflexi bacterium UBA5189 | reverse complement strand
GTCGAAGCCCATCTGGGTCGGCAGGTCGAAGGCGACCGACAGCCCGGTCTGGCCCTGCTCGAGCAGGTATCGGAAGCGGCGATTCGTCTCGGCCGCCGTCGAGAAGCCGGCGTACTGACGCATCGTCCAAAGCCGGCTGCGGTACATCGTCGGCTGGACGCCGCGGGTGAACGGCGGCTCCCCGGGGCGCCCGAGGTCGCGGTCCTCGTCGAGCCCGGCGATGTCAGCCGGGGTGTACAGGTCCCGGACCTCCAGGCCCGAGGAGGTCTCGAACCGCTCGCGGCGCTCCGGGGCGCCCTCCACGGCTTTCCGGCGGGTCGAGCCTCGCCATCGCTCGCGCCCGGGATCCAGGGGCTCGGGGCTCGACTCGTCGCTCACGCGGCGCTCACGCGAGCACGAGGAGGAGGTCCCCGACGTCGATGGTGGCGCCCGCGCCGACAGCAACCCGCTCGATCGTGCCGTCCCGCGGCGCCCGAAGCTCGTTCTGCATCTTCATCGCCTCGACGACGAGCAGCTGCTGGCCGGCGGTCACGATATCGCCGGGGGCGATCGAGACGCTGACCACGACGCCCGGGATGATGGCATGGACCTGGGTCGGCCCGCTCCGCCCCGCCTGCTCGCGCCCGCGTCGAGCCCGATCTTGGAGCGCGGCCCGGGCGGCGGATTCCACCTCGACCTCGAAGCGCCAGCCGTCGAGGATCACCTCGCGCCGGTCGACACCGGGGCGACCGGAGCTCGTCGCGGGCTCCGTCGTTGGCAGGAGGAGCGGGTGGCGGGTTCTGTCCGTGTCCTCCCGGAGGACGGCGCGCTCCCTGCCGACCATCTCGAGGCTCGCATCCACCGGCGACCCATCCTGAAGTGGGCGTGCATTCGGCACTCCGGCGTCGGCTGCCGGCCCGACGACGATGGCCGGGAGGTCGCCGAGGTCCGCTCCGACGACCGTGACCCGCACGGCCCGCGGGTCCACCGGTGCGCCGTCCGGCTCGACCGGCAGGTCCGGGCGCTGCGGCTCCATCAGCGTGGCCACCGATCGACGGCGTCGTCGAGTGCCGCGCGGTGCCAGCGGCCGTCCCCCGACGGGTCGATCAGGCCCGCGTTGCCTGCGCCCCCTGCGCGGGCGCCCACTGCGAGGGCGCTGGCGGTTGCCGGCCGTTCCGCCGCGGCCAGCGCGTGGAGACCCGCGGCGAGCTGGGCGCGCCGCGCGGCCGTCATGCGCTGCGCCGGCCCGTCCCAGTGCTCCCCCACCCACTCGGTGGAGAGGCGCCCGGCCCGGAAGGATGCGTCCCGCGCGACGAACCGGTGGAACGGCAAGGTCGTCTGGACGCCGCTGATCTCGGTCTCGTCGAGGGCGCGTCGGAGACGGTCGATCGCCGCGTCCCGGTCGCCGGCGTGGACCATGACCTTGGCGATGAGGTTGTCGTACTCCGGGGGAACACGGTCGCCGGCCTCGATGCCGGTATCGACGCGGACGCCCGGACCCGACGGCATGACCCATTGGCCGATCCGCCCGGGCGTCGGGGCGAAGTCGTGGCCGGGATCCTCGGCCGTCAGGCGGACCTCGATGGCGTGGCCGGCCGGTTCGGCGGCGCGATCGGCCGCGGCCAGCGCCGCGCTGGACAAGGGTCTCCCTGCGGCGAGCGATAGCTGCTCCCGGACGATGTCGAGCCCTGAGACGAGCTCGGTCACGCCGTGCTCCACCTGGAGCCGCGTATTGACCTCGAGGAAGTAGAACGCCCCATCGGGCGCCCGAAGGAACTCCGCCGTCGCCGCGTTCCGGAGCCCCGCGGCCGTCGCGACCCGCACTGCCAGCTCGTGGAGGCGGCGGCGCTCGTCCGTGCTGAGCCCGGGTGCCGGGGCCTCCTCGACGAGCTTCTGGTGCCGCCGCTGGAGCGAGCAGTCCCGCTCGCCAAGGGCAATCACCCGGCCGGTCGCGTCGCCGAGCAGCTGGACCTCGATGTGCCGTGCCGGGACGATCTCGCGCTCCAGGTACACCGACCCGTCGCCGAATGCCGACGCGGCCTCGTGGGAGCCGGATGCCAGGGCGGCGGGCAGATCGCTGGCCCTGGTGACGCGGCGCATCCCGCGGCCGCCGCCGCCCGCGGCCGCCTTGACGAGGAGCGGAAAGCCGATCCGCTCCGCCACCTCGATGATCGCGGCGAGCTGATCCGGCCGGTCGATGGGCGCCGGCTCCAGCGTTCCCGGGACGGCCTCGACCCCGACAGCCCGCGCCGTCCGCCGGGCATGCAGCTTGTCCCCGAGGTCGTCGATCGCGGCCGACGACGGCCCCACGAAGACGAGGCCGGCCTCCTCGACGGCGCGCGCGAAGGCAGCTCGCTCGGCAAGGAAGCCGTAGCCCGGGTGGATCGCCTGCGCCCCGGTCGACAGGGCGGCGTCGACCACGGCGTCGATGCGCAGGTAGCTCTCCGACGGGGCCGCGGGACCCAGCCGGACAGCGGCATCGGCCAAGCGGACGTGGGCCGCTGCGGCGTCGGCGTCGCTGTAGACCGCGACCGCCTCCATGCCCATCTCGTGGCACGCCCGAATGATCCGAACCGCGATCTCGCCCCGGTTGGCGACGAGGACGCGGCGAAACGGGGGTCGCTTCGGGTCGTCTTTGTGCAAAGACGGGGCCTGGTCAGAGCGGGATGTTGCCATGCTTCTTTCGCGGATTGACATCGCGCTTATTGCTCAACATCTCGAGCGCGCCGATGAGGCGGGCGCGCGTCTCGGACGGGCGGATGACATCGTCGACGTAGCCGCGGGCCGCCGCGATGTACGGGTTCGCGAATCCCTGCTCGTAGTCGGCCACGAGGCGGCGGCGCTCTGCCGCCGGATCCTCGGCCGACGCGATCGCTTCCTTGAAGATGATGTTGACGGCGCCCTCTGCGCCCATGACCGCGATCTCGGCCGTCGGCCACGCAAAGTTCATGTCGCCCCGGATGTGCTTGCTGCTCATGACGTCGTAGGCACCGCCATACGCCTTGCGCGTGATGACGGTGACCTTCGGGACGGTCGCCTCGCAGTAGGCGTACAGCAGCTTCGCGCCGTGCTTGATGATTCCGCCGTGCTCTTGGCCGACGCCGGGGAGGAACCCCGGCACGTCGACGAGCGAGACCAGCGGGACGTTGAAGCAGTCGCACGTGCGGACGAATCGGGCCGCCTTCATCGAGGCATCGATGTCCAGGGCGCCGGCAAGCACTGCCGGCTGCTGCGCCACGATGCCAACGCTGCGACCGGCGAGCCGCGCGAATCCGACGATGATGTTGGCTGCCCAGCCGGGCTGGGTCTCGAGGAAGCTGCCGGCGTCCACGATGCCGCCGATGACATTGTGCATGTCGTAGGGCTTGCCCGGGTCCGCCGGCACGACCGAGTCGAGCGCCGCAGCGAGGCGATCCGCCGGGTCCATCGACGTGGCGATCGCCGGCGCCTCGAGATTGTTCTGCGGCAGATGGGCAAGGATCCGGCGCACCGCATCGAGCGCCTCCGATTCGTCGTGGGCGGCAAGGTGCGCGACACCACTCTTCGTCGTATGCACGATGGCACCGCCGAGCGCCTCCGAATCGACTTGCTCGTGGGTGACCGCCTTCACGACGTTCGGGCCCGTCACGAACATGTAGCTCGTGTTCTCAACCATCACCGTGAAATCGGTGATCGCCGGCGAGTAGACCGCGCCACCGGCGCACGGCCCCATGATCACGGAGATCTGTGGCACGACGCCGGACGCGAGGACGTTGCGCAGGAAGATGTCGGCGTAGCCGCCGAGCGAGACGACGCCCTCCTGGATTCGCGCGCCTCCCGAATCGTTCAGCCCGATGATCGGTGCCCCGACCTTCATCGCGAGGTCCATGACCTTGCAGATCTTCTCGGCATAGGCCTCGGACAGCGACCCACCGAAGACCGTGAAGTCCTGGCTGAAGACGAACACCAACCGGCCGTCGATGGCCCCGTGTCCGGTCACGACGCCGTCGCCCAGGTAGCGTTGCTCCGCGAGCCCGAAATCATTCGACCGATGCGTGACGAAGGCATCCAGCTCGACGAAGGACCCGGGGTCGAGCAGCAGGTCGAGGCGTTCGCGCGCGGTGAGCTTGCCGGCGGCGTGCTGTCGGTCGACGCGCTCGGCCCCGCCGCCGAGCAACGCCTCGGCACGCATCTCGTCGAGCCGATACAGCCGTTCTTCATTCGTCGGCACGGGCGGGCTCCTCGGTACGGCACGTCTCGAGCATCCTGCGCTCGCGGGGTCCGTGTCTTTGCGCACGGACAGCGACGACCAGGCATCGCCGGTCATTCTAGGGGCACCCCTTCCCCACTCCCGACGGTCACGCGGTGGCATCGGCGCGACCGACATCGCGCCGCAAACGCTGTCGATCGACCCGCGGACTATCCACACTTCGGTGCACAACTCGGTCATCCTGTGGATAAGTCACGGACGCCAGTAAGGGTCCACTGCGCTAGGATCGAGGTCGGCGGCGGGGCCTGCGCCACGGCCCCCCGACCGCCTCCGCTGTCCGAGCGAATCGAACCGCAGTCGCGATGGAACGAGGTGAAGCCCCGGTGACGAACGTGATCGCGATCGCCAATCAGAAGGGCGGGGTCGGCAAGACCACGACGGCGATCAACCTGGCCGGCGCCCTGGCCGAAGATGGACTCCGCGTCCTGTGCATCGACATGGATCCCCAGGCGAATCTCACCGCCGGCCTCGGCATCAACCTCAACACCGTCGAGGTTTCGATGGCCGACGTGCTCGTCGGGCGCGCGACGATCGATTCCATCATCCGGGCGACGGAGACCGACGGCATCGACGTCGCGCCCGCGCACATCGACCTCGCCGCGACGGAAGGCGAGCTGTTCACGATGCTCGGCCGGGAGGCACTCCTGCGCGACGCGCTCGACGGCAAGCTCCGCAGACGCTACGACTACGCGCTCATCGACTGCCCACCGAACCTCGGGCTGCTGACCGTCAACGGGCTCGTGGCCGCGGACGGCGTGATCATCCCCGTCCAGACCCAGTACTACGCGATGAAGGGCTTGACGAACCTCGTCAAGGTGATCAACACGATCCGGCTCAAGCTGAACAAGCGCCTCAAGATCCTCGGCCTGCTGCCGACCTTCTACGACGGGCGCACGAACCTCGCCAAGGACATGCTCGACGAGCTGCGCGTCGTCGGCGACCACCACGTTTTCACCGCGATCATCCGCAACACCGTGAAGCTCGGCGAGGCGCCACTCGTCGGGCGCCCGATTACCACGTACGCCGGAACATCCGAGGCCGCCCGCACGTACCGCGAGCTTGCCCGGGAGGTGGTTGACCTTGCCTAGGACCGACTTCCGCGCCGCCGCCGCGCGGCGCCTCTCGGAGGAGCGCGAGCTCTCCCCCGCCATCGTCAGTCTGCTGTCGAACGACCGCCAGGGTCGCGCGCGCGGCGGCGTCCGTCACGTGGACGTCGACCGAATCACGCCGAACCCGGAGCAGCCGCGCCTCGCGATGGAGCAGGTCAGCCTCGACGAGCTGGCCGCCTCGATTCGCGAGCACGGCGTCCTCCAGCCGATCCTCGTCCGCCCACTGGACAACGGCGAGTTCCAGCTGATCGCCGGGGAGCGCCGCTGGCGAGCGTCGAAGGCCGCCGGCCTTGCCACCATTCCCGCCCTGGTCGAGGAGATCGACGACGACACCGCCCTCGAGATCTCGATCATCGAGAACCTGCAGCGCGAGGACCTGTCCCCGCTGGACGAGGCCGCGATGTACGAGCGGATGGTTCGCGACCACGGCTACTCGGTCCGACGCCTTGCCCAGAAGCTCGGAAAGGACAAGGGCTATCTCGAGAACCGTCTCCGACTCGCGGACGCTCCCCCGGAGGTTCGCGAGCTCGTGTCCTTGCGCAAAGACACGTTGTCGCACGCGTATGAGCTGATGAAGGTCGAAGACCCGAAGAAGCGCAAGCGCCTGGCCGCCCAGGTCGCGCGGGGCGAGCTGACGCTCATCAAGCTGCGCGACAAGATCGAGGGCCACCCCAGCCGATCGGCACCCGGGCCGGACGAGGCGGATGCACAGGCGACTGCCGGCGCGGCGGGCGACGAGACCGCAGAGGACGCCGCTGCTGCCTGGACGGGTCGGCGCAAGGACATCGCCGCGGACAGCCTGCGGGATGACTCACTCGTTTCGGCGAAGGCCCAGCTCGCCGATGCGGTCGAGACCCTGCTCGATGTCCTGCGGGCGCCCGATGTCGTGCGGGGCATCGGCGCCATCGACCGCGCGAACCTCGCCAAGTACCTGACCATCGCCAAGCTCCGCCTGGAAAACGCGATCGCGGTCGTCCGGAGCGAGAACGGTTGATCGCCCGCCAATGACGATCGCCGGCCCGCCGGCGAAACGAGCAGGAAAAGAGCCCCGCCGGGGATCCCTGGCGGGGCTCTTGTTGTTCGCGCGAGGCTGCTACTGCTGGTGCGAGTGCCCCTTGCCATTGCTGGACGAGCTGGCATCGCTGCCCTTGTTCATCTGCGCCCAGTGCGACACCCACGCGCCGTGGTTGTCCCAGCCCTCGGGCGTGTCCTGCTGCGCGGCCCAGCAGACGATGGAGCCGTGCGACAGGGCGGCCACCTGATCGGAGGTGAGGCCGGTCGGGTCGGTGGCACAGTTGGCGCCGCCGTTGTCGCTCGAATCCGGGCTTTCGCTCTGGTCCGGGCTTTCGCTCTGGTCCGGGCTGTCGGTCTCGTCCGGGCCTTCGCTGTCACCCGGCTCGGCGGTCTCCGACGTGTTGGCCTGGGTAACGCCGTTGAATTGGCGGTCCGCAGTGGGATGGGCCGCAGAGGCCAGCCCGGCCGACATCGTCAGCGCGACGATGGCGATCAGCGGGCCCCGGAAGTGGCGGATGAGGTTGATCACGATGTTCGGCTCCCAAAGCGTGGGCGAGGGTTGATACCCACCATAACGCCCGTGCGGCCCGAGTGTTAGGGCCCAGTACCTTGGCCCGGCGCAGCCTCGTGCCGTGCTGGAGTCAGCACGACCGGCCCATCGCCACCCGTCTTGCGAATGCATTGCAAGCGCGCAAACGAACCTTCATCCGGTCCTAGCCGGCCGCTCCGACCGCGGCGGCGACGCCCGCGAGCCAGCCGAGCCCGAGGGCCGCGACGCCGACCGCCTCGAGCTCCCAGCCGCGCTCGCGGACACCCGGCCGGCTCGCCGCAAGGCAGGCGGACCCGAGCGCGATGAGCCCGATGCCGAGGACGACACCCGCGGTTCGAAGTGCCACGAGCGTCCCCGCGGCCGCCCCGGGACTGGCGGCAGCCACGCCAGGCACCAGGAACACGGCGAGCAGCGCCGCGATCGTCAGGGCCACCGTCTGGGCCAGCCACGTCCGGTTCCGCCCGAGCGCGACTGCCACGGCGCGGCGCCCCGATCGGGCGTCGCGCTCGACATCGACGAGGCCGTTCGCGAGGGCCAGTCCCCCACCCCCGAGGACACCGATGGGCACCAGGGTGACGAGGCCCGCCGGGATGGTGTCGATCGCGCCGAGCCACGCATGGATCGGGAGCAACGGCAAGGCCAGTGAGAGCGGCAGCCAGGAGAGGGCGGTCCGCGACAGCCGCAGGTCGTAGGCGTACCCCAGGCCGAGGCAGCCAACCGCGGCGATCGCCGTCGCCCAGCCGGACACGGCGGAGAGGGTGAGCCCCGCGCCTCCACCCAGCACGACGACGACCCACGCAGCGCGGCGGCCGACCAGGCCGCTCGGGATTGGCTTGCGCGGCTTCTGGCGGGTGTCATTCGGCTCGTCGACGAGGTCGTTGAGCGCGCCGATCGAGACCTGGATCCCGAGCATCGCCAGTCCCAGTCGAAGCGCCGTCGACGGTTCGCCGCCCGCCAGCGTCGTGATCGCGGCGGTCGCTGACGAGGTCAGCAGCGACGGGAACGGATGAACGAGCCGGATGAGGCCGACGATGGACGCGAGCCGACCAGCCGCTGGCGAACCGGCCGCGAGCGTCGGGCGCGCGCGTCGGTCAGACGTACACGAGCTCGTCGAAGTTGACGACGAGGTACTCGATGAGCCGCGCCCGGCTGTCCGCGATCAGGCCACGCAGGCCCGGGACGAGCGCCCACAGGCTGATCGTCGGGACGATGAGCTGGCCGGCGCGATCATGCCCCAGCGTCTTCGGTGCGCCGCCACCGAAAGCGAACACGCGTTCGAATTCTGCCTCGTTGAGCCGCGCGGCGGTTCGGAAGTCGGCGACCACCTTCACGATCCCCCGGCGCTTCACGACGTCGCGCATGAGCTCGGCCACCCATCGGTCGATCTGGTCGTCCTGCTGGTCGGCGAGGCGGGCTCGATATTCCTTCGGATTGGCCGACAGGCCGGTGCCGCTCATCGCGGCCGAGTATGCCAGACGAGGCGGCTCAGTCCGGGGCCGCGCCGCTGGCAACCGGCGGAATGGGAACGTCGACGGGATCCGGTCCGTGGAGAACCTCCGCGGCCGCCCGGCCGCCCGGTCCCCAGTCGTTGAAGATGTCGGTGAGCCAGCGGCCGAGGCGAGACGGCGGGCCGGGCTCGCGGTCGCCATCGACCATCGTACGGACGGCGTGCCACACCAGCGCGCGATAGTGCGCGATCGCCTGGCGCGTCGGGCGCTCCCCCGTCGTGATTGGGTCCCCGATCCGGAGCTTGATCCGCCCGCGGAACCGAACCCACGACGTGCCCGTGATCGCGACCGGGACGAGGGGCACGCCACCGCGCAGTGCGAAGTACGCGGGACCGTCCTCGAACGCGAGGAGGTCGCCCTCGTGCACGTGGATGGTGCCCTCGCCCGAGATCGCCAGCGCGCCGCCCGTGTCGAATACCGCCTGGACCCACTTGACCGAAGTCAGGAGGTCGTCCTTGAGCGGGCTGAACGGGATCGGCACGCCGGTCCACCACATGAACCGGTTCCGCTTTCCGGACCGCAGGTTCTCCTGCTTCGGGCCATAGAAGTAGATCCGAGGGTGGGTCGGGAACGCGGCGAGGATCAGGAGCGGGTCGAGCCAGCTCAGGTGGTTGAAGCAGTACACCGCGGGTCCGTGCTGGAACCGCTCGCCGCCGATGACCTCGACCCGGAACCACGTCCGGATGATCACCTTCGCGATGGTGCGAGAGAACAGGTTGCGGGCCCAGCGCTGGAACGGCGAAAGGTCGCCTCGGGGCAGGTTGCGGACTGCCGTCTCGGCGTCGACCGACCTTGGATTCTTGCCCGGCGGCGCGACGGCTCGATCGGCCGGGCGAAGCGCATCGGAGGTCCCGATCGCCCGGTCGAGTATGGCCTCGTTCATCGCGTCAGCGTCCCCGCGCGACGCGCGACGGCGCCTCGCGCCGGATCCCCGCCGACCCTCTCGTCGTCACCCTTGATCTGCCCTCCCAAGCCGGTGCGAGCCTAGCATCCGTGTCCACGCGCATGACATCGATCCGTCACGCTCCTGGGCTAAAGTTCCCGTTGACGCCGCACGCGCCGGCGCTCACGAAGGAGTCCCCGACCAGATGTTCCCGTTCTCCAAGCCCGCGACCATCCCCGGGCCCGGCGAGGCCCTCCCCGGCCGACCCAACCCGATCCTGAACCCGCGCCCGCACACCGTCCTCGGCACGCCCATCGCCGGCCCGTACCCCGACGGGTTCGAGGTCGCCGAGTTCGCGCTTGGCTGCTTCTGGGGCGAGGAGAAGACGTTCTGGCAGCAGCCCGGCGTCTGGACCACGGCCGTTGGCTACCAGGGCGGCTCCACGCCGAACGCCACGTACCAGGAGGCGTGCTCGGGGCGGACCGGTCACGCCGAGACGGTCCGCGTGGTCTTCGACCCGTCGAAGACGAGCTACGAGCAGCTGCTCAAGGTGTTCTGGGAGAACCACGACCCGACCCAGGGCATGCGCCAGGGCAACGACCGGGGCACCCAGTACCGATCGGCGATCTTCGCCCGGACCGAAGCCCAGCGCGCCGCCGCGGAGGCGTCGAAGGCGATGTACCAAGAGCGCCTGAACGCCGCCGGCTACGGAACCATCACGACCGAGATCGTCGGCCCGCCCGCCCCCGAGTTCTATTTCGCCGAGGACTACCACCAGCAGTACCTCGACAAGAATCCCGGCGGCTACTGCCCGAACCACTCGACCGGTGTCCGCCTTCCCGAAGACTTCGCGATCCCGGCCACGGAGCTCCACTACATCGATTAGCGCCAACGGCGCGGCCGTACCATCGGTCGCGCCGTGCAGCAACCACCCATCGACGTCGACCGGCCAAACCTGTGGCTCGTCCGACACGGTGAGACGGAGTGGGCGCGGCTCGGCAGGCACACGGGCCGGACGGACATCCCGCTGACGGAGCTCGGCCGCCACCAGGCGACCGCGGTGGCCGCCAAGCTCATTGGCCATCGGTTCACGCTCGTGCTCTCGAGTCCCCTCTCACGCGCCCTCGAGACCGCTCGCCTGGCCGGATATACGAGGACCGTCAAGACCGACGACGACCTCATGGAGTGGGACTACGGCGCCGACGAGGGCCGGACGACCGCCGACATTCGCGTCGCTCGACCGGACTGGTCGATCTGGGACGACGGCCCCGATGGCGGCGAGTCGATCGAGGCCGTCGGAGCTCGGGTGGACCGCGTGATCGCCCGCGTTCGCGCGCAGTCGGGCGACGCCCTCCTCTTCGCGCACGCTCACGTGCTGCGAATCCTCACCGCGCGCTGGATCGAACAGCCGCCCGCGCTCGGGCGGGCATTCGTGCTGTCGACGGCGACAGTGTCGGTGCTCGGCTGGGAGCGCGAGCAGCCGGTGATCGAGCGCTGGAACGAAGCCTGCGGCTGACCACCGCGAACGGCTGATCTCGCGCCGGACATGCTGAAGGGGGCCGATTCGGCCCCCTTCGTGCGATTGGCGTGTGCTCCGCGTCGCCGCGGAGGCCAGGACTACTTCTTCGCCGTGCCCTTCTTGTCGGCCGGCTTCTTGTCGTCCTTCTTCATGCCCTTCTCGTGATGGCTCACGGCGAACCTCCAGCGCACGGACCCGAGGGAACCGGGTCACCCAGCCGAGTCTACTGCCGGTCGAGGACCGGCGACTGAACGTCGGCGGCGATCAGTTGTGGCGACCAGCCTTCGGGCCGGCGCTGCGGGCCTCGCGGACGGTACCGAGGGCCCCTCGGAGCTGCTCGATCCAGGCGCCCTCGTTGTCACCGACGAGCTTCACGCACCAGGCGAGCGCCTCGCTCCGGCTTCGAGCGACGCCCGCGTCGACGAGGGTGTCCAGCACGCCGCGCTCGCGCATGCGCAGGCGCGTCATGACCGGCACCGCGGCCGTCGTGAACGTGACCGTCTCGCCACCGATCTTGACGCCCCACGAGACGTGGCGGTCGAACCGGCGCTGGGCCTCCTCGGCGATGTGCATCCGGGCCGCCCGCGTGTCCTCGCGGAACCCGTCGACGCGGGACTCGTTGGCTGCCGCCGTTTCCGCCTCGCTCGCGCCCTTGGCCGCCTTGACCTCGGCCAGCTCCCCCACGACGAGAATCTCGTCGCGGTCTGCGGTGACGTCCAGCGACCCCGTGAACCAGTCATCCGGGATTCGGCCTGCAAACCAGCCGCGCAGCTCATCCGTGCTCATCTCACCCATGTCATCCGTCCTCATCATTCGTGGTTGCAACCTTTGTTGTAAGTGAGATTACTAGATTACACGGGCAGGTGCATTCGTGGGCAGGGACGTTTGCGCGGCCGTCGGTGCGCCGCTATCGTCCGCCGGTGCCCACGACGATTCGCCCGATCACCGGCGACGAGCTCGCCGCCTGGTTCGCCGCGTCCGGCACCGCCTTCTACGTCTGGGCGAACGATCCACACGCGATGGCGGAGTTCCGCCGGCCGACCATCGAGATCGACCGGGCGATCGGCGCCTTCGAGGACGGCACGATCGTGGGTACGTTCCGCTCGTTCGCGACGCGGCTCACGCTCCCGGGCGGCGGCCGCATCCCGGTCAACGCGGTCTCAGCCGTGACGGTGCGGCCGACCCATCGCCGGCAGGGCATCCTGACCCGCATGATCAGCGACGACACGCGGCGAGCTGCGGCGCGCGGCGACGCCGCCTCGATCCTGATCGCTGCCGAGTGGCCGATCTACGGCCGGTTTGGCTATGGCCCGGCGACGTGGCAGGCGAAGTGGACGCTGCGAACGCGGGCGGCCACCGTCAAGACAGGCCCGATCGGGCGGGTCGAGGTGGTCGACCGCCTTGCGGCGCGCCAGGTGATCCCCGCGATCTACGACGCCTACGCCGCCGGGCAACCCGGCGAGATCGAACGGATCGATCGACGCTGGGACGGCGACCTGGGCATCGAGGACGCGCCCGGGAGGCCGCGGTGGAACGGCCAGGTCGCGATCCACAGGGATGACGCGGGCACCCCGGACGGCTACGTCCGATTCCACGGCGAGGAGCACTGGGACGACATGGTCCCCGACCACCGGCTGATCATCGACGAGCTGCACGGCGCGACCCTCGCCGCGGAGATCGACCTGTGGCGGCACCTCGCGCAGATGGACCTGACCGCGAGCATCGAGGGCGAGGTCCGCCGCGAGCACGAGCCGATCAAATGGCACCTATCGGACCCTCGCGCGGCGCGGGTCACCGGCGTCGCCGACTTCCTGTGGGTCCGCGTCCTGGACGTCCCCCGCGTGCTCGCCGAGCGGACCTACGAGCGCGACGGCGCCCTCGTGCTCGAGGTCACCGACCAGGTCGAGGGCGCTGCGGGTCCGGCCGCCGGCCGCTACCGGCTCGAGGTCACCGGCGGCGCGGCCACCTGCGAGCCGACGACGGCGTCGCCCGACCTCACGATCGATGTCCGGCATCTCAGCGCCGCGGTCCTCGGCGGCACGAGGGTCATGGATACGACGCGCGGCGGCGGGGCCGTCGAGCATCGAGCAGGCGCGCTTGCCAATGCCGACCGCCTCTTTCGGACGATCGAGGAGCCGTGGTGCACGACCTGGTTCTGAGCGCCTGAACCGGCGCGGCGATCAGCCCTCGGCGGGCGACTCGCTTCGCGGCTCGAAGTCGAGCGACGCCGAGTTCATGCAGTAGCGCATCCCGGTCGGGCGCGGCCCGTCGGGGAAGATGTGCCCGAGGTGGGCGCCGCACGCGGCGCAGTTCGCCTCGATGCGGCGCATCCCGAAGGTGCGGTCCTCGTGGGTCGCGACGCGGCCGTTCTCGATCTCCGAGAAGAAGCTCGGCCAGCCCGTGCCGGACTCGAACTTCGTCGACGAATCGAAAAGCGGCGCAGAGCACACGACGCACCGGTAGGTGCCCTCGTCGTGCTTGTCCCAATAGACGCCGGTGAATGCGCGCTCGGTCTGGCCCTGCTGGGTAACGGCGTACTGGAGGGGCGAGAGCCGGCTGAGCCGGGTCTCGAGGTCGGTCGTGTTCATGGCTGAATCCTGCCCGATTCGTGTGTCGCGGTCGTGACCGGCGGGGACACGCTCCTGCCCGCGCTCAGAGCCGGACGATGTGGGCGAGCCAGGCGTGCGGCGGATCGCCGATCCATTCGTTCGATACCGCGAAGGTGTCGGACCAGATCCGATGTACCCGCCAGTCGCCCTGGAACGTGGCCCGGATCTCTGCCTCGGTGACCCGGCGGGGGCCGGCAGTGCCGGGCGTGCCCTCCGAGAAGCACAGGAGATGGAGGACGCCACCGGGCTCGACGACCGAGGCGAGGCTCTCGGCGTACCGGACGCGCTCGTCGTCCGTGAAGGTGTGGAAGCAGCCGGTGTCGATGACGGTGCGGAACGGCGGATCGAGCCGCTCGACGTTCGGCAGGTCGAGCACGTCGCCGATCAGGAACTCGGCGGACAGGCCCCGCTGGCGCGCCTTGGCACGCGCTCGCTCGATGGCCAGCCGCGAGATGTCGACTCCGGTGACGATCATGCCGCTCGTCGCCGCGAGGAGCGCGTGCTCGCCGGAACCGCAGCCACTGTCGAGGACGGGCTCCTGGAGCTCGCCGGCGTCGGCAATCCGAAGGATCGCCGGCTGCGGGCGCCCGATGTCCCACGGCACACGGTTGTGCAGATACGCGTCGTCCCACAACCCCCCGGTCATGCTCGACAGCATACCGACCGGTGGCCGCCTTCGGTGCCGCAGGACACCGAACGATCGGGCTAGCCGGCGTTGCCCTCGATGGCGGCAACGCGCACGCGAACGAGGTTCTCGAGAAGGCCGTCCGGCAGCGGCTGCCGACTCGTGAAGTGCAGGCTGCTCTTCGAGCGACCGTAACCGCGCAGGCGGTCCGCGTATCGCTCCAGCAGATCGGGGCCGACCGGGTAGACGGTGCAATGGCGCTTCCAGCCGGCAAAGGAGACGAGATAGTGATCGTGCAGCCGGAAGGCGGGCATCGCGTAGGCGAAGGTCTCGACGGCGTCCGGGGCGAGCGCGGCGACGCGCCGGCGGACCGCTTCGAGGAGCTCCCGCTGGTCCGGCGGAAGGCCAGCGAGGTAGGCGTCGACCCGCGAATCGGTTGTCATCGTGGTTCGAGGCTAGCATCCGTCACATGACGAATTCGACTGGCAGCGTGCTGACCCTCATGACCGTCCACGCCCACCCGGACGACGAGACGATCGGCACCGGTGGCGTGATGGCGAAGGCGATCCGAGATGGACATCGCGTGGTGCTCGTGACGGGCACGCGCGGCGAGCAGGGCGAGATCGTCGTCCCCGAGATGGACACGCCGGACAACCATCGCCGACTCGGCGAGCTGCGAGCGGCGGAGCTCGAGGCGGCGCTCGGCGAGCTGGGGGTCACCGAGTGGGAGAACCTCGGCTATCGCGACTCGGACATGATGGGCCGCGCCGGGAACGCCGATCCTCGGTCGTTCTGGCAGGCCGATCTGGACGAGGCCGCCGGCCGCTTGACGTGGCTGGTCCGAAAGCATCGGCCCGACGTCATCACCACCTACAACGCGTTCGGCGGGTACGGGCATCCGGACCACATCCGGACCCACGACGTCGCCGTTCGCGCGTATGCCCGCGCTGGCGATGTGGCGTGGTATCCGGGCCAGCTCGCCCCGGAGCACGGCGGGACCGGACCCGCCGAGGCCGATGGCGGTGTCGCGCCGTGGACGCCGCGCAAGCTCTACGAGCAGGCGATCCCGGCGTCCGTCCGGCAGGGCATGGCCGACCGGATGAAAGCGATCGGCGAGACGAGCTTCTGGTCGGAGCCGGCGGACGCGACCCCCGAGCAGCTCGAGGAGTTCCGGGCGCGGATGGCCAAGATGCTCGTCCCCGACGAGTCGATCACGACGTGGATCGACGTGGACGAGGTCCTCGAGCAGAAGTGGGCGGCGATCGGGCGGCACGTCACCCAGATGAGCCAGCAGAACCCCTTCCTTCGCTTCGGCCTCGATGCCTGGCGGGACTTCTGGCAGAAGGAGGCCTACATCCTCGTCGACGCCAAGGTGCCGACGACGATCCCCGAGACGGACCTCTTCGCGGGCCTGGGCTGACCGGGAGGGGTCGCCGCGGGGTGATCCCGATCAGGAAGGATTGGCTCCGGCGGTAGGATTCGAACCTACGACCATGCGGTTAACAGCCGCCCGCTCTACCACTGAGCTACGCCGGAGCGGAAGGTCGCCGACCGCGCCGCACGGGAGGATACCAGAGGGCTCCCGCGAATCAGGCCGCGCGGAACCCGAGCCCGCTGGTGCCGGCCTGGAGGGTGAGCGAGTCGGCATCGATCGTGAGGTGGATCGTCGCGGCGCGGAGGACCGAGACTACGGCCGCCTCGAGCTGGCCGCCCGAGCCGGAGCACGCCTTCTTGGTCAGCACGAGATCCGTGACCTGGAGACCGTCCGCGCCCTGCGACCACGTCGCGCCGCCCTGGTTGCACCCGGGGAAGACCGTGAGCGTGCCGTCGGCGTTCAACAGGATCGTCGCCCTCGCGTCACCGGGGACGCTCGAGACCACGTCGCCGGAGATGATCGAGTCCAACGTCCACGTCGTGCCGGCGAGCGGGCGATCGGGCTGGACGACGCGGCGGTCCTGCAGGTGGACGACGATTGATCCGGCCGTGAGCGTGAGGTCGTTGCCAGCCAGCGCGACGGCCGGGCCGGACGTCAGGAACGTGGCAAGCCACGCGTCCTGCCCACCCAGCGCGGCCAGGCAGCCCGTGTCGGTGGTGCTCATCTGGTCCACGATCAGGCGGCCGCCATCGACGTGCGAGCGGGCGCCCATCGTGTTGCAGCCGGCCGAGGCCGACAGGCCGGCATCGGTGAAGTCGAGGCGGATCCGCGTCCCGGGTACGAGCGGGCGATCGACGCCGCCGTCGGTGATCGCGACCGAGAGGAATGCGCGGCCCGACAGGCCGTCGCCGGGCGTCGCGCCGGGTGTCGCGGCGGGTGCTGGCGTTGGTGCCGCCCCACCGGCGCACGCCTCGAGCGATCCGACGATCGCCACGAACACGATCACGGCGGCGAGGCGCGGCGTGGTAAGCACGGCCGCGAGACGCCGCGACCGACGCGCGAGTTCCGCAGGCGAGCTTCGGTCCGGCGGGCGAGCGGTGATCCGGTCGGCGCGGTAGCCTCGCGCCCATGGTCGTTGCAGCACCGTCGCCGCTCGTTTCGGTCGATCGGCTCTCCGCGTGGCTCGCCGAGTCAGACCCGCCCATCGTCGTGGACCTGCGCTGGTATCTCGGGCGCCCGGGCGAGGGCCACGCGGCGTACCTCGCCGGTCACATTCCCGGCGCGATCTTCCTCGACCTCGACGACGACCTCGCGGATCCGAACGGCTTCGGGGCGCCGGGCCGCCATCCCCTCCCCGACCCGGCAGCGTTCGCGGCCCGGATGGCAGCGGCCGGGATCGGCGACGGGGCCCGCGTTGTCGGGTACGACGACGTCGGTGGCTGGGTGGCCGCGCGACTGTGGTGGATGCTCGACAACCTCGGCTTCGGGCGTCGCGGGATCGACGGCGAGTCCGTCGCCGTCCTCGACGGCGGGATCAAGGCCTGGATCGCCTCGGGGCATGCCCTGTCGACGGCCGTTTCGGTCGGACCCCCCGCTGCGGCAACGCTCACCCTCGCGGGGCCATGGACCGGGGTCATCGACCGTGAGGACCTCAAGGATCGCCTCGGCACCCTGACCCTGCTCGATGCGCGGGCGCCCGAGCGGTATCGGGGCGAGGTCGAGCCGATCGACCCAGTTGCGGGCCATATCCCGACGGCGATCAGCGCGCCGTACGGCGCGAACCTCGACGAGGCTGGGCTCGTGAAGGACGTGCCCGGGTTGCTCGAGCGGTATTCGAACCTGGGGATCACGCCGTCCAGCCAGTCCGAGGTCGTGGTCTCCTGTGGCAGCGGGACCTCGGCGACGCACCACTCGCTCGCGATGCGCGCCGCCGGGCTGCCCGACCCGATCCTGTACGTCGGCTCGTATTCCGACTGGAGCCGTTCCGGCGAGCCGGTCGCGACCGGACCGGATCCGGGCGAGCCACCAGCCAGCGTGGAGGCGCAACGATGACCGTGACCCAGTCCATGGCTCCATCAGCGGAGATTCGCGAAACGGTCCTCGAGCTCCATCGGCGGATGCTGGCGGGCGAGTCCGATGCGGCGAACGATCTCATCTCGAGGGATCCGGCGTTGGTCTTCATCGGCTCGGCCGGCGAATGGGTCGATGACCAGGCGACGTTGCGCAGCGGGACCCAGGAGCCGGGCGAGGGGCTGGAGCCCGGACCGAACCCGGTCGGGTATGCGAACGGCGACGTCGGGTGGTTCGCCGATCAGCCGACGTGGATCTTCGCCGATGGCACGCGCGCGCAGATGCGGATGAGCGCCGTGCTCCAGCGCGAGGCGGTCGGCTGGCGGGTCGTCCACGTCCACATGTCGGTCGCGGTCCCCGACAACGAGTGCGTCATGCTGCAGCGCCGCTGGAAGCACGGGATTCCCGCTCCGAGCTGACGCGCCGCGCGAAATCGATCGCACACATTGACAGCCCTCGTTTCGAGGCCGATCCTCCTGCCGACCCGGACCGCACGCAGCCAGCCCCGGCGCCATGTGCGTCCGAAGACGAGTTGGAGTGCCCGCCATGCGTCGACTGTCGGTGGCCCTCGCGTCCTGCCTTCTCCTGTTGAGCGCGACGGGCGCTGCCGCGGCGCGTCCTACCCGCGAGCCGGTTCCGAATGAGCCGCTCGAATTCGCCGCCGGGCAGGTCTGTTCGTTCCCTGTCCGCCTGGAGAGCCCGTTCAATCGACAGACCATGACGACGTTCTTCGATCGATTCGGATCTCCGCGAGCGACGGTCGTGACCGGCGTCGCGTCGACCCTTGTGACGAATCTTGATTCGGGGGCGAACCTCCTGATCCCTGGTGGCCAGCGTCTCTCTTTTGGTGGGGACAGCGACACCTTTGTTCTCGACGCAAACGGTGTGACGCCGTTCTTCTTCTTTGACGGAGACGCCAACCCGATCGGGACCGGCAGTGGTCTGTTCGCCATCTTCGGAAAGGCACATGAAGAGCTGGACCTGAACACCGGGTTCGTGACGCTCTTTGAATACTCCGGCAGCGCCGTCGATGTCTGTGCGGCGCTGAGCTCCGACTGACCGGTCGGATCGGCGGCGACGGCGGCGGCACTATACGGGGGATGTTGCGGGTCGAGCCGTTGACGGGGAGACGTGGGACGCCCTGGCGGCACTCGTCCGCGAGGGCGGCGATCCGCGCTGGTGCGACGATCCCGGCCGAATCGGCCTTCGGCGGCACCGTGTCGATGTTCACGAAGGCAAGCTTCGTCGTCGTCGCCGATCGGGCATCCGATCCGTCGAAGATCCATCCGCGTGTGGTCGTCCGCTGCGAGCTCGGAACGCATCCTTGACAGATCGGGCGCAGGATTCTCGTGTCGGGCTGTCGATTCCGCGGATGCCGTTCGTCGATGTCATGACGGCGGCCGATCGGCCCCGAACCAGCAGCTCCAGGAGGATCACCACGTGCCGAAGATCGTGCATGCCGAGGTCGTCGGGAAGGACGGCCCCGCACTTCACAAGTTCTATGGGGATGTGTTCGGCTGGAAGCAGAACACCGACCTGCCGGGCGGCTACGCCATGACCAATGCGGACGACTCGGGGATCATCCTCGGGACCGGCCCGGCACCGGACGGCGGCACCGGCTGGGTCACCTTTTACGTCTGGGTCGACAGCATCGACGCCACCCTCGCCCAGGTCGAGAAGCTCGGCGGCAAGACCGTCATGCCGAAGTTCAGCCCCGCGCCCGGGAACACCATCGCGATGTTCGCGGATCCTGAGGGCCACGTCGTCGGTCTCAGCGAGTAGTCGAGCGGCGACATCGCGCGTCGCAACCCTCGGGCCCGCGCCGCAAGGCGCGGGCCCTTTCCATACCCGCTGGTCGAGCCTCGCCTCAGCGCGCCCCTCGCCTCAGCGCGCCCCTCGCCTCAGAGCGCCCCGACGTATGCCTCCTCGCCATGCAGCCCCGAATCGAGGCCAACTTCCTCGACCTGTGCTCCCACCCGAACGGGTGTCACCCGATCGATCAGCCAGAGCATGCCGTAGGTGAACCCGAACGCCCACACGGAGGACAGGAGCACGGCGGCCAGCTGCTTCAGGAAGAACTCCGGGTTCCCGGCGAGGAGCCCGTCGGTGCCGGCAGGGTTGAACGCGGTCGTCGCGAACAGGCCGAGCAGCAGGATCCCGATGAACCCGCCGACGCCGTGGACGCCCCACACGTCGAGCGCGTCGTCCCACTTGAGCCGGTTCTTGAGCGCCACCGCGCCGTAGCAGACGACGCCCGACACGATGCCGATGACCACGGCGGCGACGGGCGATACGTAGCCCGCGGCCGGCGTGATCGTCGCGAGTCCCGCGACGGCGCCCGTCAGCAGCCCGAGGAAGCTCGGGCGCTTCTCGAAGAACCAGCCCGTCGCGAGCCAGGCGATCGCGGCGAACGACGCAGCGATGTCCGTGTTGAGGAACGCGACGGCGGTCGTCGAATCGACCTTGAACTCGCTGCCGGCATTGAAGCCGTACCAGCCGAACCACAGGAGGCCCGTCCCCAGCGCGACCAGCGGGATGCTGTGCGGGCCACCCTCGGTCACCTTCCGACGCCCGACGTAGAGCACGGAGGCGAGCGCCGCCAATCCCGCGATGTTGTGGACCACGATGCCGCCGGCGAAGTCGAGCACGCCCCACTTCGCGAGGAGCCCGCCGCCCCAGATCATGTGGACGAACGGGAAGTACACGAACAGCAGCCACAGGGTCAGGAAGACCATGTATGCCTTGAACGTCACGCGATTGGCGAACGCGCCCGTGATCAGTGCCGGTGTGATGATCGCGAACATCATCTGGTAGGCGATGAACACGATCTCCGGGATCGATGGATTGAGCGCGGACGGCGAATCGAGCTTCACGCCGTTCAGGAAGGCCTTGTCGAGATTGCCGATGATCCCGCCGGTGTCGCCGGAGAAGCACAGCGAGTAGCCAACTGCGAACCAGATCACGGTCGTCCAGCCCATCGAGACGAAGCTCTGCATCATGATCGCGAGCACGTTCTTCCGGCCCACCAGCCCGCCGTAGAAGAACGCCAGCCCCGGCGTCATGAGCATCACCAGGCTGGTGCACAGCAGCATGAACCCGGTGTTGCCGGTGTCGAGCCCTTGCATCGCGACGCCTCACCTGTCATGGCGGCCATCGCCGCCGTCTTGTAGCAGGCCTCGCTCGACGCGCGACCCACCGATTGGCGCCGTTATACACGACCGCGTAAGCGCCGAATAAGCCTCCAATGCAACGATCCGGCCCTTGGCGACACGAGAGCGACCTGCCGACCGGGGGCTTCGCTTAGGCCGCGCAGCGCTTGTCCGGATCGGGGCAGAGCTTCGACAGGCCCGCATTGGCGCTGGCTTGAGCATCGATCAGGTCGCGGCAGCGCTAGGCATCTCGAACGCAGAAGTCAGCAGGGTCGAACGAGCTCGATCGCCGAACGTGCCATTCGTCACGCTGGCGCGACTTGCGGCGGTGGTCGGGCTCGACCTCGTGAGCAAGCTCTATCCCGGCCCGAACCCGCTGCGTGACGCGCCGCAGACCGAGCTGCTCGGGGACTTCCGGGCCGTGCTTCACCCGATCCTCGGTTGGGCCACTGAGGTGCCCTTGCCTCTGCCCGGCGATCAGCGCTCGTGGGATTGCACGGTTCGTGGGCCTGGTTGGCTGTTCGGCATCGAAGGTGAGACCGCGCCTCGCGATGCACAGGCCCTCCTTCGACGACTGCACCTCAAGGTTCGGGATGGCGGAGTCGACGGTGTGCTTCTTCTCGTCCGAGACACCCGCACCGTGCGCCAATTCCTCAGGGAAGCACAACCGCTGTTCCGCTTGGAGCTTCCGATTCAGACTCGAGACGTTCTCGCACGCCTTCGCGCTGGCGAGCGACCCGCGGGCAGCGCGATCGTCGTGGTCCCCCGCCTCCGGCATACGCGGGGCGTATGAACGGCACGACATTGCCTGCAGGACCTCTGCGTCTCGTGCATTGCTACGTGGGGGGTATGAACCAAACGAGATGGGACTTCCCCACGTCGAACGTCGTTCAGTTCATTCGTGGGGCGTCAGCTTCGAACAACCAGGGCGGCCTCCGAGCTGTCGCTCGTTCCCTTCAGACGCGGGGCGTATGAACGCACGACATCCTGTGCCGCCCGAGCGTTGGTCGTTCCGTTCAGACCTGGGACGTATGGAGCGGCGCTAGCCAGCGGGCGGGTCAGCCGAGGCGAGGCGGATGGCGACGCCGTAGATCTCGCCGGTTTCGACGTCTCGGCGGGGCGCAACGGTCAGGCGGCGGCGCGTTGCGCCGATGGTGACCCATGTCGCGAGGGGGCGACCGGCATCGAAGGCGCGATCGACCACCTCGAAGACGATTCGAGGCATGTCGACGAGGGCCTCCTCGGCCGGCATGCCCGTGCACGCGCCGAACTCGCGCACGAAGGCGGGGTTGGCGTGGACGATCTGCCGGCCGCGCCCATACAGGAGCGCGACCGGCTGCTGCTCGGGCGCGTGGGCGCCCGGCAGGCTGGAACGATCAGCCACGCGGCTTACTCGAGGTAGTCCTTGAGCTTGCGGCTGCGGGACGGGTGGCGGAGCTTGCGCAACGCCTTTGCCTCGATCTGGCGGATCCGCTCGCGGGTCACGTTGAACTCCTTGCCGACCTCTTCGAGGGTCCGGGCACGCCCGTCCTCGAGGCCGAAGCGGAGCTGCAGGACGCGCCGCTCGCGGCCGGTCAGCGAGTCGAGGACACTCTCGACCTGCTCCTTGAGGAGCTGATGCGAGGCCGCCTCGGCCGGGGCCAGGGCGCCGCGGTCCTCGATGAAGTCGCCGAGGTGGGAGTCCTCCTCCTCGCCGATCGGGGTCTCGAGGGAGACCGGCTCCTGCGAGACCTT
>DHWF01000008.1 GCA_002413045.1 Chloroflexi bacterium UBA5189 | reverse complement strand
CCTACGCACATTCGCGAACGCTGGCTGAGGTGGAGTCGTGATCGATTGGCCGGTGGCGCTCCTCGGGGCTTTGGGATTTCTGGCTGGCGGGATTGGCCGGAGCGCTCAGCCCGGCGATCGGCTACGAGACATTCCTCGCGTATTCAGGCGCAAGCCCTGGCCGATCATCGTCGGCGCGATCGCATTTGGGGTGACGGTCGGCGTCGGTCGATCCCTTCTCGCGTGACGTTCGGCGACCCTGACTGAAGCGGATCGCGAGACGTGAAGCGAGAGTGGACGCCCAGGGATGTGATGTCACAGTGCGAGGAGCTCGCCTCGCGCCAGGTCGTTGATCGGGATATGAGCGACCTACCGGCGACGACATGCAGGAAACTGCGAGGTGTCGACGCGACCCGCACAAGCTTTGCGCGCGCCTCATTCGCAAACGTGTGGCTCGAGGAATCGACCTTTGCGTCCTGCGACTTCGGACGATCCGACCTTCGAGGCCTTTCCGATCACGGCAACCGATTTGATCGGTGCACGTTCCGGCACACCCAGTTTGGCCACGCCGCACTCGGCTACCAGGGCAGCAGGTACGTCGACTGTACGTTTGAACGCGCTCGGTTTGGCGGCACCGTGTTCGCCCGGGCGGTCTTCGTCCGTTGTGACTTCGTCGACTGCGGGATCGCTGGCATTGACTTTGGCGCGTCGCGCTTTACCGATTGCCGGTTCGTGGGCGAACTGAATGAGGTGTTCTTCCGTGGAAGGTTTGCTTCGCCCCAGATGACGGATAGGTTTGGGGCTCCCGAAGGACGGCCGGTACTCAAAGTCGACTTCACCGGTGCGACGTTGCACGATGTCACGTTTTCCGGTGGCCTCGATCTCAACGACGTTCAACTGCCGGCCCGGCCCGGCTACTTCCTGTTCGACGACTGGCCCGGGCGCCTACAGATGGTCGAAACGGCGCTGGCGGCCTCGGATCGGGAAGCGATCGACACGTTCGTTAACGCGTTCGCTTCCCGGGACAGTCAAATGCACCAAATCATTAGCCGGGATGACCTCGATGCTTGGTTCGGATCTCCAGTCGCGGAGCGGTTGTTGTCCGCTCTGGGACCCCCGACGAAAAGCTCCGGGCCCGCCGCATCCGGCTTCGCATGACATTCGCGCACGCCGACTGAGGCTGCCCTTGACCTCACCGCTGCGGGATCAATCGTGCGGCGGAGCGCCTGCACCGCGGGCTACGCTCGATCCGAAAGGAAGGTGATGTTCGACCGACCGCCGCTCACCGACGAGCGGATCGCGGCCGCGCTCGAGGAGCACTACGATCTTCCGATCGCAGCGCTGGAGTTCCTCGCCCTCGGTCACGACGCCCACGCTTGGACGTTCCGAGCGGTGACGGGCAGCGGCGAGGCCGTTTTTGTCAAGATCCGGCGACGTGTCGACGCCGCCCGCCTGCGCCTCGCCCGCTTCCTTCGCGACCAGGGGCTCGACGCGATTGTGGCGCCGCTTAAGGCATCCGACGGCGCCCTCTCAGTCGCGATCGACGAGCTCCACCTGATCGCCTATCCCTTCGTCGACGGCGGGATCGCCGCGGAATTGGGCCTCGACGACCGGCAATGGTTCGAGTACGGGCGCATCGTCGGCGCCGTGCACGCCACTCCCCTCCCGGTCGATCTTCAGGCGAGCTTACCGGCCGAGCAGTTCCGACCCGCCTGGATATCGACGTTGAGTCGAATGCATGACGCGGTCGGCGCGTACCGCGGGGACGACCCGGTCCGGCTCGAGCTCGTGGCGTTCTGGCAGTCTCATGGCGACGTGATCGATCGCCTCACGGGACGCGCCGAGACACTTGGGCGATCGCTCGGCCAGCGGTTCGCCCAGCCACGGTCGGTCATGCCGTTCGTTCCGTGCCATGCCGACATCCATACGCACAACCTCCTGGTGGATCCGGCGGGGGCGCTGCGCGTGATCGACTGGGACGAGTCCCTCATGGCGCCCCGAGACCGGGACCTGATGTTCGTGATCGGCTCGCCGATCGGGCTCGCTCCGGGGGAGCGTGAGCTCGCCCTGTTCACGGCCGGCTACGGCAAGCTCGACGTCGATCCCGAGCTGCTCGCCTATTACCACACGGACTGGGCGACCCAAGACATCCTGGGCTATGCCGAGCAGGTCCTGCTCGACGACATCGGGCCCGAGTCGCGGGCCTACGCGCTCCGAATCTTCGTCGGCCTCTTCGATCCCGGCGACGAGGTCGAGGTGGCGCTCCGCTTCGACCGCGCGCTCCAATCGAGCTCGTCGGTAAGAAGGCGCCCAGCGGTAATCCGTGTCATGGGCGCAGGTGACATTCCCGAACGCTGAGCGAGCCGAGATGGGGGTCCACTGGGCTGCACCCGCGCGAGCGACCAAGGTATCGATGGAGCCGCTACATCGATGATTGAACCGATGGGGCGTTGCGGCCGGTCATAGGGTTAGCAGCCGGTCGAACGACCGACGTGAACACGGCGGCCGAACATGCGGCGAGACCTGGTCGAACGAGCGAAACGCGGGGATCGAGAAGCCTTCGGGCAGCTCGCCGCGGGCGAGGTCGACCGCCTCCACGCGATTGCCCGGCTCGTCCTCCGCGACCAGGACCTGGCCGAGGATGCCGTTCAGGAAGCCCTTGTTCGCTGCTGGCGCCAGCTACCGAAGCTGCGCGACATCGAGCGCTTCGACGCGTGGCTGTACCGGATCCTCATGCGTGCAACCGCCGACGAGTACGGACGGCGCCGGCGCCATGAGGGCGCCGTGCAGACCATCCGGATGGAACCGGCGATGGCGGACAGTGCGGGAGACCTCGCGGACCGGGACGAGCTCGAGGGCGGCTTTCGGCATCTCTCGATCGACCACCGCGCGATCGTGGTCCTGCACCACTACGTCGGGCTGCCACTGCCCGAGGTTGCGGCGGCGTTGGGGATCCCGCCTGGCACCGCCAAGTCTCGCTACCACTATGCGATGTCGGCCCTGCGAGCAGCGCTCGAGGCCGATGCGCGGGTCGCCGACCGAAAGGGGGCACCGGCATGACCGACCGGCACGACCTCGAGTTCGTGGTTACCGATTGGCTGCGCGCAGCGGCGCCCGCGCGGGCACCGGAACGCGTGCTGGCAACGACGTTGGTCAAGGTTGCCGGTGTCGGTCAGGCTCGCCGATTCGGCCGGCGTCCGCTCGACGCCTGGATCGGCGCCTCGCCGCGCTTGCGCTGGGCGGTGGTCCTCGTGGTGTTCGCCGCGCTGCTCGGCGCCATCGCCGGTGTCGGCGCTCTGATCCGGCCGCCCGCGCCCATCCCACCATCCGGCATGTCCAACGGATGGATCGCCTACTCGACCGCGCCTCACCAGAGCTCGAGCACTTCCAACACACGGTGGGGGAGCGACATCTATCTGGTTCGTGCGGGCGCAGCGCCCATCCTCGTTGCCGGACCCGGAGCGGACATAGCTTGGAACGTCTGTCCGGTCTTCTCGCCCGACGGCCGACGGCTCGCCTTCAGCGCGGCCATCCCGGGCGATGGCCGCGATGGCCGCGACATCGTCGTGGACGGCGTCGATGCCAACGGGGTCGCGTCCGAAATCGCTCGGATCTTCGTTCCAGGATCTGGGCCGGTCATGTGCCCCCGCTGGTCCTCGGATAGCACGCGATTGGCCTATCTCGTTGGCGGCGCCGACGGGGGCGTCGTGGTCGTGCGCGGCATGGATGGTTCGACGCCCCACAGCGTCGCGGGCGACCCCACCATCGAAGACTTCTCCGCTCCGAATCCGGCGAACGGCGCGATCCTGTCGCCGACCGGCGATCGGCTGGCTTGGCTGAAGCTTGGCGTACTCACGGTCGCGAGCCCGGACGGCGCGGATGCGCAGGCCATCCAGCTCAGTCGCTACCCATACGCCATCTCGGCCTGGTCGCCAGATGGCGCGCAGGTCCTCCTCATGACGGACGTTGACGGCGCGCATTTCTCGATTCAAGCGGTCGCTGCTGAGATCCCCTTCGAGTCGATCACGGTCGTCGATGACGTGCCGGTCATCAACGACCGGTCTTGGCCGGGCTGGGCTGACGTCTCCTGGCAGCCGCTGTTCCCGTGACGGCGGCGCAGCTCCTCGGTAGCGACAGCTGTCCCGGGCGACCCCGTCGTCTCGGTGCAACCGGTGGTCCCGTGAGGACCCCTGCTCTCCACAACACGATCCCGAAGAAGGAGGGTCACGAAATGGGTGGTTATCGACACGGATCCACGCTGGCGGTCACGATCGCGGTCGCAGCTCTGACAAGTGCGTGCTCGACGGCCGCCGGCACGCCAAGTCCGACGCGGACGTCGGCTCCAATTCCGGCGGCTGCGCCGACCGCCGCACCAACCGCAGCACCAACCGCAGCCTTTCCGACGCTGAATGGCCAGACAAGTCTCAATGGCCGGTACACCGTGGGCAGCGGGCTCCAGAGCCACCTCACTGTGATGGTTCCTGCCGGCTGGAGCGCCTCGTCCGACTGGGTCGTGCTTGGCCCCAAGGGGAACCAGCCGCCTGGTGGGATGGCGATCCGGTTCTACACGGTCTCTAATGCATTCAAGGATCCCCGCTCGATCGGAGCCGGTGTCTTCAGCCCCTCGGTCGGACCGACGGCCGCCGATCTCGCGGCTGCGATCGTCGGTGACCCCGCCTGGGGAGCGACGGAAGCGGCCGATATGACCATCGACAGCCTCCCGGCGAAGCACTTGCAGTTCGCAATTCCGGCGCTCGGCGCCGACGGCACGTTCGACATGTTTGGTGACGCAGGCAACGTAGACAGATTCGGTTTCGCCGTCGGACAGAGCTTTGATCTGTACATCGTTGACGTCAGCGGCGAACGAGTTGTCGTCGACGCGTTCCACTATCCCGGTACATCGGCAAGCGATCTTGCGGCGCAGCAAGCCGTGCTAGCTTCGATCCAGATCAACCGAACTCCGTAACTCTTCGGAAACGAGATCGCACAACGCCGGTGAGGGCAGCTGCTCCGCCGGCGTTGTGCCGTCCTCGTCTGGTTGCCCTTCTTGGCCTATTTCGTAGCGCCCTAGCCAACACGATGCAAGCATCGTGTTACGGGCCTGGACCTTATGCGCCTCAGGATGTCCGCATCGCGTGGAGGTGGCGGATGTCGTGCTCACGACGTTCGGGCGAGCATCTTGCCCTGACGTTTCGGAGCTGCCCGCCTTGCCCGTCAAGTCGCAGACTTGACGAGTGACATTCAGCGACGCTGACCGAAGGGATCAGGTCTTCTTCGGGATCGTCTCGGCCCACTGCGCGCGCCAGGCTGGAGCCTCGAACGGAGCGGCGTACCAGGTCTCGGCCCTGGCGATCTTGCCGTCCTGCAGCTCCACGATCCAGACCATGTGCCACGTCTCACCGTTCGAGTACGTGATCGTTCCGGCATACGTGTAGACGTTGCCAGAGCCCTCGATTCGCATGACGCTGAAGGTCGGGGTAAGGAGCCACTGGTCCTCAGCACCGATGAGCCGACCGCTGCCTGGGGCGACCGTGCCCACACCGCCCGGGTAGTTCCGAGCGACCGCGAGCCAGTTCGCTTTGCCGCGGATCCGTTCGCCCGACTGCGGCATGTCCTGGACGACATCGTCGGCGAGCAACGATTCCTGGGTATCGAGGTCCTTTTCCTCCACCGCGCGGGCGAACCGCTCCACGATCTCCCGACCACTCGGCTCGACCACCGGCTCCTCCCGATTGCGCGCACCTCGGCTGGCAACGATGATGCTAGCGAGCCGAGACACCTGCCTTTGGCCCTAGGAGCCTAGCTCCCCCGACCGCACAGGTGACGGGGCTCGTGGCCTTGCCCCGAGATTGATGGAGGAGGGATTGGTGGAGCACCCGTACGCAGATCTGCTTCGGCGCGCGTGGGCGGCGTACAACCGCGGGGATATCGAGGGCTTTGCTTCCTGCCTCACCGACGACTGGCGTGAGTATGGCCCGGAGGGCGAGGCCGGTGACTTCGCGACGCTTGACGACGAGCGGCCGACGATGGAGGCCCATCGGTCGGCGTTCCCCGACAAGCACACCGAGTTCCTCCAGATCGTTGCCGACGATGACATGGTCGCGTGCGTCTGCACCGTCTCCGCAACGCACACCGGGCGCTACTTCGACGTCGAGCCCACGGGAAAGCGGGTCGTCGTGCACGAGATGATGTTCAACCGGGTCCGCGACGGTCGAGTCGCGACGACCTGGGCGATGACGGACGGAGCGGGCTTCTATGAGCAGCTCACCGGACGTCGGGCTCCCGAAGCGGTCGACAACCTCGGATGACATTCGCGAACGCTGACTGAGGAGGCCACGAGGTGCCCGAGGAGACCGATGTCACAGCGTGGCCAGACTCCGGATAGCCCGTATGTGGCCGCGCGGGCCGTGGGTCGCGCGCTCAGCAATGCGCTCGGTGAGGACCTCGTGGCGGTCTATCTCCACGGCTCCGCCGTGCTCGGCGGCTTCCGCTGGCACCAGAGCGATCTCGACATCCTGGCGCTGAGCCGAGGAGAACTGTCAGACCAGCAGCTACGCCGGGTCGCCCATGCCCTCGCCTCCTCGCCCTACCCGGCGAACGGCCTCGAGTTGAGCCTGATGACGGCGAGCGAGGCCGTAGCGCCCGAGTTGCCGGCGCCACGGTTCCAGGTCCACGTGACGACCGCTGGAGCGACCAGCGCGGACAAGGTCGTGGATGGCCGGACGCGTGCGGGCGACACCGATCTCGTCCTTCATCTGGCCGTCTGCCGGGCCCGCGGGCTCGCGGTCGTGGGACCGCCGCCGCTGGTGACGCTCGCCGCGATCCCGGCTGAGACCGTCCTGTCGGTGATGCGCGATGAGATCGCGTGGGCGCGCACCCACGCTTCCGCGGAGTATCTCGTCCTGACGAGCGCGCGAGTCTGGCTGTTCGCCGAGACGGGGCGGATCACCTCCAAGATCGAGGCCGGCGAGTGGGCGGCCGAACGCTACGTGGAACCGAGCGTCATCGACGCGGCGCTCGCTCGGCAGCGCGGCGCCAGCGCCGAGATTGCCATGGGCGCAGCGGAGCGGCTGGCCGAGCACGTGGAGCGTCTCACCCTGCCGACATAGGCTCGCCCTACATCTTGGGTGGTAGATGGTGCGGCCCCTGCGTCCACGGTCGTGGTCGCTCGCCCCCGCGATCTCATCGCGCATCACCACCATCCCGATCGGCGGATTTGGGAATGACTACCCCGTCTACCGCCCGCCTGCCGACTCCAGGCTGCTGGGTCTTCGACGTGACAATGGGTCAGCTTCGGAGCAAGTCCCGGACTACTGTCTGGCCCTGATGTCGGCCGGCCGATCTCGCGAGTACGGATGTTGGAGTGCCCTGGGGTGCGCTGCGTTTCGGCGTCACGACTGGACCACGTGACATTGCCGCACGCTGAGCGAGCGACATGGAGATCGTACGAGGGGCCGATCCGGCCTAGCAGGGCTGTCGACGGTCTGACTGCACCCGCGAGGCCGATGTAGCCTCGACGCTGACGCTCTTCGCCAAGAGGTAGCAACATGCCACTCTTCATGGACCGCCATGACATTCCCGGGGTCAAGGCCGAGGACGTCGCCCAGGCCCACATGAGCGACGTGGCCGCCGCAGCGAAGCACAGTGTCAAGTTCCTGGCTTACTGGTTCGATCCCGATCAGGGCGAGGCCTTCTGTCTGGCGCAAGCGCCTGCCGCCGAGTCGCTAACCGCGGTCCACCGTGAGACGCACGGGCTCATCCCGAACGAGATCATTGCCGTATCGGAAGACAACATCTTGCGGTTCCTGGGCAAGATCAACGATCCCGTGGATCACGGCGGCGAGAACCCGTTCCGCGCCATCCTCTTCACCGACCTAGAAGGTTCCACGAGCCTCCTTGAGGCTGTCGGGGAAGCGGCGTACATGGTCCTCCTCACCGAGCACGACCTGATCATCAGACGAGCCCTCGTCACCGCCCGGGGACGCGAGGTCAAACACACGGGCGACGGGATCATGGCGTCCTTCGAAAACGTCTCGAACGCGCTGTCGTGCTCCCTGGCCATCGAGGCTGGGTTCGCCGCAAGGGTTCCGGAAGGCGACGAACCCGCCCTGCGAGTCCGGATCGGGATCGCGGCAGGCGAACCCGTTGACCACAATGACGACCTCTTCGGCGCAACGGTCACGCTTGCCAGCCGGGTCTGCGCCGCCGCCGAGGCGGGTCAGATCCTGACCTCGGACGTCGTGTTCGAACTCGGGCGCACGAACGGCTTTACCTTCGATGCGGGTCATGAGCGGAGGCTCAAGGGGTTCTCGACCCCGATCCGCCTGTTCGAGTTGCTGCAAACCCGAGCATGAGGCCCGCGGCCCTTGACCCACGTTGCCCAAGGCCAAGCCGACCCGGCAAGTTCCTCACGTGACATTCGCGCACGCTGAGCGAACGTGCACGACGTAACGTGGTCGTCATGACGGTCGGGGATGCGATCGAAGCGGCCTTCACGCCGGTGCTTGTCCCGCTGGGCTACATACTCGACGAGCGGTCTGCAGATGGCGCGACATTCAAGAGCCCGCTCTCGGCTGTGGTCGCTCGCTACGTTCCACGCGATGGCGAGCTGACCGTGTACGTCGAGCCGATGGACGGCGGCGAACGCATCCAGCTCCTCCTCTACTTGCGGGCCATCCGTTCGGAGGCTGCCAGGCAGCTAGGGGAAGCCGTCGCCGAAAGCGAGGACGAAGCGGCCAAGCAGGCAGGGATATTTGCGGCGGGCCTGCGCGACGCGGGTCCGTTGCTCATCGGCGATGCGTCCGCGGTCCGAGACGCCCGGGACCTTCGATGGTGGAACGCCAATCAGCCCGCCGACCTCACGTGACATTCAGCGACGCTGACTGAGGACGTATGCAAACTACCTGCGCACGGCTCCTCCTCGTGGTCGC
>DHWF01000006.1:957-45919 GCA_002413045.1 Chloroflexi bacterium UBA5189 | reverse complement strand
AAGTCGTGCACGGTGCTCGCGGTTCAGGCGGACGGCTCGGCCGTCCGGACAGTGGAGAATCTCGCTCCCGACCCCGACCACCTGCACCCGCTCCAGGCCGCGTTCGTGGAACACCACGGGCTCCAATGCGGGTTCTGTACCCCGGGCATGCTCATGACGGCGCTCGATCTCCTCGGGCGTTCGCCGGATCCGGCCGACGGCGAGATTCGCCACGCCCTCCACGGCAACCTGTGCCGATGCACGGGCTACCAGTCGATCGTTACGTCGATCCGGGAGGGCGCCTCCGTCATGCGCGGCGGCGTCCCGCGCTCGTGGACCGAAGCGCGCGCCTCCGAGGGCGCCGCCGACGTCATCGCGACCCCGATCGCGCCGGCCGACCGATGATCCCCGCGTCGTTCGACTACGCCCGCGCTCGCACGCTCGACGAAGCCCTCGACCTCGTTGCCGGGGCCGACCCGTCGATCCGGGTCCTCGCCGGCGGCCAGAGCCTGATCCCGCTCATGAAGGTCCGCCTCGCAAGGCCCGAGCGGCTCGTGGATCTCGGCCGGCTCGAGGCGCTCCGCGGCGTTCGCGACCGAGACGCCGGCGGGCTGTGCATCGGCGCGCTGACGACGTGGTCTGCCCTCCTCGAGGACCATCGCGTGATCCGGTGCGGCGCGCTCGCCGATGCGCTGCCGGTCATCGGCGACGTACAGGTTCGGAACATGGGCACGATCGGCGGTAGCCTCGCCCACGCCGATCCCGCGAGCGACATCGCGGCGCCGGCACTGGCGCTCGGGTTCGAGATCGTCGTCCGCTCCGCCGCGCGCGGCGAACGCTCGATCCCGGTCGGGGAGCTGTTCGCCGGCCCGTTCGCGACGACCATCGCCCCTGACGAGATCCTGACCGAGGTCCGGGTCCTCGCCGACGCCATATCGAGCGCGTCGGCCTATTGCGCCCTCCCGCAGCCCGCCTCGGGCTACCCGATCGCGGGCGTCGCGGTCTCGCTCGGCTCAGGTTCGTCCGACGACGCGTGGCTCGCGATTGGCGTGACCGGAGTGGGGGAGCAACCGTATCGCGCCGCCGACGTCGAGCGCGCCGTGGCGGCCGGTGCGCCATTCGACGAAGCCGTTGCCGCGATTGCGTCCGGACAGCGCATCGCCGCGGACATCCACGCCGACCGCGACTATCGCGCCGCGATGGCCGTGGTCATGGCCCGGCGCGCGTATGTGGCCGCCGACGAGCGTCGTCGATCCTTCGTGTAGAGTCGGGTCCCCATGACGACGAGCGTTGGCGACCTCTCCACAGCCGCGGGCGTGCAGGCCGCGTTTCGCGAGCGCGGCTACATCACCGACGGGTCGCTCGCGACGGCGGTGTTCCTCGCGCTCCAGCTCGGGCGGCCGCTGCTGCTCGAGGGCGAGGCGGGCGTCGGCAAGACGGAGCTCGCGAAAGTCCTTGCCTCGAGCCTGGGCGCACGGCTGATCCGGCTCCAGTGCTACGAGGGCCTCGACGTCAACACCGCGGTCTATGAGTGGAACTACCCGCGCCAGATGCTCGAGATCCGGCTACTCGAGGCCCGCGGCGCCGCCGAGCAGGCGACGGCCCACGACATCTTCGGGCCCGAGTTCCTGATCAAGCGACCGCTCCTCCAGGCGCTCGAGTCGACGGACGGCACCCCGCCCGTCCTCCTCATCGACGAGATCGACCGGGCCGACGAGGAGTTCGAGGCGTACCTGCTCGAGATCCTGTCTGACTTCCAGGTGACCGTGCCCGAGATCGGCACGATCAAGGCCGAGCACCCACCGCGGGTGATCCTGACCTCGAACCGGACCCGCGAGGTCCACGACGCCCTCAAGCGACGCTGCCTGTACCACTGGATCGACTACCCGACCCAGGAGAAGGAATACGAAATCGTTCTCGCGCGCGTTCCGACCGCGCCGGAGATGCTCGCTCGACGCGTGGTCCAGTTCGTCCATCGGCTCCGGGCAGTCGACCTGACCAAGGTCCCCGGCATCGCGGAGACCCTCGACTGGGCTGCGGCGCTCCTCTCGCTCGGTGCCACCGAGCTCACCCCGCAGGTCGTCGACGAGACCCTCGGCGTGGTCCTGAAGTACGAAGAGGACATTCGACACGTCCGGGGTGCGCGGGTGCGCGAGCTGCTGGCGGAGACGCCGGCGAGCCGCTAGGCGGCCCAGCATGAGCGAGGCGGGAGCGACTCGGCAGGTCGACGGGCGAAAGCTCTTCGGCCGAGCGGTGGGCTTCGGGCGGGCCCTGCGCAAGTCCGGCCTTGGCGTGGACCTCGCCGCGGCGATCGACTTCGCGCGAGCCCTCGAGATCGTCGACATCGGCGACCGGAACCAGGTTCGGGCCGCGGGCGAGGCCGTGTTCGTGCGGCGCAAGGACGACCTGCCGCCGTACCACGCGACCTTCGATGCGTACTGGCGCGGCCGGCTCGACCTCGGCGCTGAGGCGCTGCTCGAGGACCCGTGGCAGGAGCTGATCCCGGACGACCAGGGCCAGCCGGGCGCTGAGCCGCCGCTCGCGGGCGACGAGCGCATCGAGGCCGGCGAGGATCAGAGCGGGATGCCGCTGCCGGGCGACCACGACGAATCGGCCGAAGAGGGCGACCCGGACGCGCTGTCGATCTCGCCCGATGCGTACAGCAAGATGGAGGCGCTGCGCCACCGCGAGTTCGACCGGATGACGCCGGCCGAGCTGCGCGACGCGGAGCGCCTCGTCGATCTCCTCGTCCCGAAGCTGGAGCGGCGGCGCACGCGCCGCTATGAGCTCCACCCGCACGGCCGCCGGATCGCGCCGCGGGCGATGTTCCGGAGCAACCTCGGGACCGGTGGCGAGATCCTGCGCTGGGTCTGGCGCCGGCCGGTCAAGCGACCGCGGCCGCTTGTCGTGATCTGCGACATCTCGGGCTCGATGGAGCGCCACTCGCGCCTGCTCCTCCGGTTCGTGCAGGCGCTCGCGGCGCAGTCGACCGTGCACACGGAGTCGTTCGTGTTCGGGACACGACTCACCCGTGTCACGCGCCTGCTGCGGGACCGGGACCGCGACCGCGCGCTCGCCCGCGTTGCCGATTCGGTGACCGACTGGGCCGGCGGGACGCGCATCGGCGAGTCGTTCCACGAGTTCAACACGAAGTGGGCGCGCCGGACGCTCCGCACGAGCGGCGTGGTGATCGTGGTCTCCGACGGTTGGGATCGCGGCGACCCGGCGCTGGTCGCCGTGGAGGCCGCTCGCCTCCGTCGCAACTGCCACCGACTCGTCTGGCTCAACCCGCTCGCCGGCACCGCCGGCTACCAGCCGCTCGCCGCAGGCATGCGCGCCGCGTTCCCGTACATCGACGACTTCCTCGCCGCCGGCACCGTCGCGAGCCTGGAGCGGCTCGGCGAGGTCCTCGCCGGCGCCCGCGCCGCCGATGTCCGACGCGGGAGCGAGGCCGCTGCGCACGTGCCGCCCGTCCCACCGGAGGAGCTCGCGCCGATGCTCCCGGCGATCCTGCCGACGACGCCTGACGACCCGAACGCCCCGAAGCGGATCGCCTGAGGCCTTCGATGCGCGAGCTCCTCGAGACCTACGACGCGTGGCGCGCCGAGGGCCACCAGGTCGGCAGGGCAGTGGTGATTCGCACCTACGGGTCGGCACCGCGCCAGGCGGGCTCCGTGCTGATCGTCGCCGACGACGGACGGATGGTCGGGTCGGTGAGCGGCGGCTGTGTCGAGGGCGCGGCAGCGGAGGCGGTCGCGGAGGCGCGCACGACCGGCCACGCGAGCGTGATTCGATTCGGGATCTCCGACGATCAGGCGTGGTCCGTCGGGCTGGCGTGCGGCGGGACGATCGAGGTCCTTGTCCAGCCGGATGTTCCGGACGCTGTGGTCGCGGCGGCACGCGCCCAATCCACGGGTGCGATGCCCGGGATCGGCACCACGGTGGTCACCGAGCTGCCGAACACCGGGACCTTCGATGGCGCGAGCGGCGCCGCGACTCCTGCCGCGGAGGGTGCCATCAAGAGCGAGCCCGAGCGCAGGCCCCTCGACGAGCTGCGAAGCGCGACGCTCGCCGCCGGCCGCTCCACGACCGCCGATCTCGGGGACAGGGCAGTGTTCATCGAGGCGTTCCCGATCCGTCCCCGGCTCGTGATCGTGGGCGCCACCGAGATCGCGCGCTCGCTCGTCGGCCTGGCGGGCGCGCTCGGCTACGAGCGGGTCGTGATCGATGCCCGGTCCGCGTTCGCGACGCGCGAGCGCTTTCCGGACGTCGAGCAGCTGTTGACGGACTGGCCGGACGAGGCATTCGAGGCGATCGGCCTCGGCCCGAACGATGCGGTTGCCGTCCTGTCCCACGATCCCAAGTTCGACGAGCCGGCGATCGCCGAGGCGTTCCGCCGCGGCGCCCGCTACGTGGGCGCGATCGGGTCGCGCAAGACCCAGGCCGATCGGCGACGGCGGCTCGTCGAGATGGGGGTGACCGAGGCCCAGCTCGCCGAGCTCCACGGGCCGATCGGGCTCGACCTCGGCGGCCGCGAGCCGGCGGAGACCGCCCTGGCGATCCTGGCCGAGATCGTGGCGTCGCGCCGAGGTGGCTCCGCGGCCGCTGCGGGCTGAGCCGGAGCCAGCAGGTGGTGGCGGGACCCCGGCGCGTACGGGCCATCGTCCTTGCCGCGGGCGCGGGCAGCCGGTTCGGCGGCCACAAGCTCGAGGCGCGGATCGCGGGCCGGCCGATCCTGCAGCACGTCCTCGATGCGCTCGCCCATGCCGGCCTTGACGACCCGATCGTCGTCCTCGCGCCAGATTCGGCGCTCGAAGGTTCGATCGAGTGGCGCCGCGCCCAGCGCGTGATCAACCCTGACCCGGCGCGCGGCCTCTCCAGCTCGCTCCAGCTCGGCTGGTCGGCGGCCCTCGCCGCCGACCCCCAGCCGGACGCCGGCCTCGTGGCACTCGGCGATCAGCCGCGCCTCACGGAGGCGGCGATTCGCGCGGTCCTGGCCGCGCCGCTCGACGCCGCGCGCCCGGTCGTCGCCCCGCAGTTCGGGACCTCCGGTGCGCGCAATCCGGTCCGGATCGAGACGGGCGCGACCGCGGACGAGCTCATCCGCAACGCGCACGGCGACCGGGGGCTAGGCCCGCTGCTTGACGCCCTTCCCGACCTCGTTCGCTGGCTCGAGATCGAGGGTGACAATCCGGACATCGATCGCCGGGAGGATCTCGTCGCGGCGATCGAGGCGGACTGGGCCGATCGGGTGCGGCGCAACCGGGAGCAGGTCGAGCGGCTGCGCGAGACCGACGAGGACGCCGACCACTACGCGCCGGTCACCGGCCTGTTCCGTGACGACCCTCGCCGGAGTGGCGACGCGGTCCTCGACGCGCTCGTCGTGCTCGCGACGCCCACAGATACCTGGCTGGACGTGGGCGCCGGCGCTGGACGGTACGCGTTTCCGCTCGCCCTCCACGCGCACAAGGTCATCGCGGTCGATCCGTCCGCGGCCATGGTCGCCGCGCTGCACGATGGCGTCGGGGCGTACGAGATCCGCAACGTCCGAGTCGTCGAGGGCCGCTGGCCAGCCACCGCAACCACGCTTGCTCCGCTCCCGTGCGCGGACGTTTCGCTGATCGCGAACGTCGGCCACGACACCGAAGCGATCGGTCCGTTCGTGGACGCGCTCGACGCCGCGGCGCGTCGCGCCTGCGTGGCGGTCATGCAGGAGCAGCCACCCGCTGCAACCGCGGCCCCGTTCTTCGAGGCTGTGCACGGCGAGCCCCGGATCCAGCTCCCAGCTCTGCCCGACTTTCTCGACCTGCTCGAAGCGCGAGGCACGCCCGCCTCACTGGAGCTGTTCGAGCGCCCGGCGCGCGCATGGTCCCGAAACGAGTTGCTCACCCAGCTGCGCCGCCAGACCTGGGTCGTCCCCGGGAGCGCGCTCGATCGCCGGCTCCAGGACCGGCTCGACGCGACGACCGCCGCGGATGCCAAGGGCACGCTGGTTCCGGGTGATGGGCCGGTCCGGGTCGGCATCGCGCGGTGGACGCCAGCGCACGTTTCGCACTGATATCGCGGCCCGTCCCTAGACTCGCTCGATGGACTTCACCGGCACGGTCGAGATCGAGGCGCCGCGCGCCGCCGTCTGGGCGCTGCTCCTCGACTTCGAGCAGCTCGCGACCTGCGGCCCGGGCGTCCAGTCGATCGAGCGCCACGACGACACGCACGCGAGCGTCCGCGCCAAGATCGGCGTCGGGTTCATGACGCTCGGTTTCACGATCGAGCTCGAGCTCACCGAGGTCGCGCCGCCGGATCGCGCGGTCATTCGCGCGACGGGCGAGGCGCCCGGCACCCAGGTCGAGGGCAACGGCGAGATGCGGCTCAGCGGTCCGGCCGAAGGCCCGACGACGATGGACTACACCGCGGCGGTCGAGATCTTCGGCGCGCTTGCCGGCATCGGGTCGCGGATGATCGAGGGCACCGCCGCGAAGCTGATCGACGAGACGTTCGACTGCGTTCGCGCCCGGCTCGCGCCGGCGGCTTGACCCGGTCGGAAGCGACGGGCGTCGATGGAGGCGCTGCACAAGGTCGTCGGCGTCCTGGCGACGAACCTGCACGTCATCGCGGACGAGCGGACGCGTGAGGCAATCGCCATCGATACGGCGATCCCGTCGCTGGAGTGGATTCGTGGCGAGCTCGATGCCCGCGGCTGGGCCCTGAAGCTCATCGTGACCACCCACGGCCACTGGGACCACAGCGGCGAGAACGCGCGGGTCGCCGAGCACACCGGTGCCCAGATCGCGGTCCACCCGCTCGATGCCCATCGCCTCACGAGCCCGAGCCCGATGTGGGCGCCCTTCGAGATCCCGCCGTGCGTGCCTGCCGTCGACCTCGAGGAGGGTGGCGAGATCCGCTTCGGGAGCGTGCGGCTCGATGTCCTCCATACGCCCGGCCACACGGAAGGCTCGATCTGCCTCCTCGATCGCGACGCCGGCCGTCTCTACAGCGGCGATACGCTCTTCGCCGGCTCGTTCGGCCGGGTCGACCTCCCCGGCGGCTCCGCCGAGGCCATGCTCGCGTCGCTCGATCGCCTGCGCGGCCTCGACCCGACGCTCACCGTGCTGCCCGGCCACGGGCCGTCGACGACGATCGGCCGCGAGCAGCCGTGGCTCGAGTGGGTGGCGCGCGAGGGCCGGCTGCCGACCTGAGCGGCCGCGGCTCAGAAGGGCTTGCGGACGATTGCCCAGGTGTACTTGGGCCGGAACCCGAACTTCTCGTACAGCCGGAGCGCGCCGGTCGGGTTGTCCGCGTCGACGCCGAGTGCGGCCACCGCCATGCCTCGGTCCCGATGGATCCGAAGCGAGCGAACGATGAGCGCACTCGCGAGGCCGCGCCCTCGCCACGGCCGGCGCACGGACACGTGGTCCAGCCAGCCGATGTCCAGCCCGACGCGGGCGTTCGCCTCGGGGTAGATGTTGTTCATGATGCTGCCGGCTACCTCGTCGCCGGCCCACGCGACCTGCCACATGGTCGGGTCGAAGTCCGGGTCCGTGAACGTACGGACGAAGTCGTGCTCGGTGCGGACCCGTGCCTCCCAGTGGTCCTGGAATGCCTCCACGTCCGAGTCCCAGATCGCTCGGTGGTGTTCCGGCAGGACCTGCCTGACCTCGAGCCCGCCGGGCAGCGCGACCTCCGGGATGGGTTCGTCCAGCGGGCGGCGCATCTGGAACCCGTACCGGATGGTCGGGTAGCCCGCCTGCACCGCAAATGCCGCGGCCGCGGGGTTCGCCGTGATGAGGCCGCCGCCGAACACACGCGGAAGGTCCGCCGGACCGCCGCTGCCATCGACGACGGATTCGCGTGCCCGCGCCTCGAGCCAGGCGAGGATTCGCGTGCCGAGGCCGTGGCGGCGCTGGTCGGGGTGCACCCAGATCTCGAAGTCGTGCACGACCTTGCCGTCGCGCTCCGCCCAGCTCACCCAGCCGGCCGCTGCGAGGCGCCCGTCGGCGTCGGCGACGATCGCATCGCGTTCCGGGTCGAACGTCGCGTGCGGGGCGGCCCAGTCGCGTTCGAGCTCGTCGGTCGTGGGCAGCCACTCGAACTCGTCGTGGACGTTGACCGCGCTGATCAGGTCGGAGAGGGCCGGAAAGTCGCGCGCCCGATCGAACGGGCGCAGGTCGAGGGCAGTGAGCTCACGCATCGCCGCGTGCCTCCTCGAACGGCTTTCGCAGGAAAACCCAGGTCCGGACCGGCTTGAACCCAAACCGCTCGTACAGCCCGAGCGCCCCGCTCGGGTTCTCCGTGTCGACGCCGAGCGCCGCCACGGTCATCCCGCGCTCCTTCAGCACCGCGAGCGACCTGGCAATGAGCGCGCCCGCGACCCCGCGCCGGCGCCACGGACGACGCGTCGCCACGCTGTCGAGCCAGCCGATGTCGAGCCCGATCCGGGCGTTCTCCTCGCGGAAGATGCCGTTGATCACGAGACCGGCGATCTCGTCACCGTCCCACGCGACCTGCCAGATCGAGGGATCGATCTCGGGGTGGGCGAAGAAGCGCGTGTAATCGTCCTCGTTCACGACGGCGGCGTCCCAGTGGTCACGGAAGGCTTCCTCGTCGGCGAGCCAGACCGCCCGATAGTCCGCGGACACGACCGGGCGGACGATGAGGCCGTCCGGTACCGGGACGTCGGGAATCGGTTCGGCGAGGTCCCGCCGCATCTCGTAGTGGTAGCGGATCGGGCGATAGCCGGCCTTTGCGGCGAAGGCTACCGCGGTGGCATTCGCCTCGTCGGTCATGCTCCCGAAGGCATGAGGAAGGTGGGTCGGGCCACCGGAGCCGTCGGCCGCGGACGCCCGGGCGCGCGCCTCGCCCCACTCCAGCAGCCGCCGCCCGAGTCCCTGCCGGGTTCGATCGGGATGGACCCACACGTCGACGCGGTGCACGACCGCGTTCTCGCGCTCGCGCCAGCTCACGCGCACGGCGCCGACCAAGCGGCCGTCCGCCTCGGCGAGCGTGACGTCCCGGAGCGGATCGAACGAACGAGCCCGCGACCACTCGACGGTCAGCTCGCCGACGCTCGGGAACCATTCCACCCCGGCGTTCGCGTTGACGTCGGCGATGAGCCCGGCGACTGCCGGGAAGTCGTGGGCTGGATCGAACGCGCGCAGCATCACGCCGCTCACCTCGGTCATCGATCGCTCCCGTACTTGAGCCGCATGTGTTGCTCGACGTCCCGAGTGATCACCGCCCACTTCCGGCGCTCCGCGCGGCGGGACAGCGCGTCGGTCGCCAGGGTGGCCCGGTACGCCTCGCGCTGGAGCTTCTCGTAGGCCGCGAACCGGCCCCGGTCCAGGGTGCCGCCATCGAGCGCCGCGCGGATGGCGCAGCCGGGTTCGGACTTGTGCTGGCAGTCGCTGAAGCGGCATTCGACGACGATCCGCTCGATGTCCTCGAATGCCGTGGCCAAGCCCTCGCCGTCCATGACGCCGAGCTCGCGGAGCCCCGGCGTATCGATGAGCATGCCATCCACCAACCGAACGAGCTGACGCCGCGTCGTGGTGTGCCGGCCACGGGCGTCGTCGAGTCGAATGCCGCCGGTGTCGAGCAGCGGCTCGCCCGCAAGCGCGTTCACGATGCTGGACTTGCCGACGCCGGACGAGCCCGTGAAGACCACGGTCCGACCGACGCCGAGGTGCCGGCGAACGTCCTCCACGCCCTGGCCCGTGACCGCCGAGACCGCGATGACGTCGACGCCGGGCGCGGTCATCTCCACCTGCAAGCGGAAGCCCTCGAGGTCGTCGGTGAGATCCGCCTTCGACAGGAGCACGATCGGCGTCGCCCCGGATTCCCAGGCGACCGTCACGTAGCGCTCGAGCCGCCGGACGCTGAACTCCTGGTTGACCGAGGTGACGACGAAGACGACGTCCACGTTCGCGGCGAGCACCTGGGATGGCAGCTTGCGATCGCCTGGTGCGCGCCGGATGACCGCGGTGCGACGGGCCAGGACGCGCTGGATGAGCCGATGCTCGATGGCCGCGCCGTCGCCAGCCGGCCGCTCCAGCGCGACCCAGTCGCCCACCGCCGGCCAGGCGGCGGTCGGGTCGAGCTCCGCGTCGTGCCGAAGCCGGCCGGACGGGCTGGCCGGCCCCTCTCCTGCGCCTGAGGCCACGACGTACTGGCCGCGTTCCTCGGACAGGATGCGCCCGGCAACGAGACCAGGCGCCTCCGTGGCGAGCAGGGCGGCAAACTGATCGTCCCAGCCGAGCGCCTGGAGGGCGTCGATCGCGTCCACGGCTAGAACGGCTTCCGCCAGGCGGTCGACCGGTAGTCGACCTCGAACCCGATGCCCTCGTACAGGCCGAGCGCACCGCTCGGGTTGTCCGCGTCGACGCCCAGGCTCGCCGTGGTCATGCCGCGCTCCCGATGGAGCGCGAGCGATCGCGCGATCAGCGCCCGCGCGACGCCGCGGCGTCGCCACTGGCGCCGGGTGAAGACGCTGCGCAGCCAGCCCCGGTGGATGCCGAGGGCCTCGTTCTCGTCCGGGTCGATCGTGTTGATCACGCCCCCCGCGACCTCGTCGCCGTCGAAGGCGATGACCCACATCGACAGGTCGTTGAAGGGCTGGGCGAGCCATCCCTCGAGCCGGTCGTCCGACCCGTCGAAGCCGCCCCAGTGGTCCTTGAACGCCTCGACGTCCGCACGCCAGACGGCGAGCGCCATGTCGCGCGTGATGGGCCGGAGCTCCAGCCCGTCGGGCAGGGGCACGTCCGGGATCTCGTCCAGGTTCGGCCGGGTCATGTCGAAGAACCAGCGAGCGGGCTGGAAGCCGGCCGCACGCAGGAGCCGGATGTCCCGCTCCTGGGTATCCGCACTCCACGAACCGAAGATCCGAGGGATCTGCAATTCGTGCGTTGCGGCGAGCTCGCGCTGGAGCCGCTCGCTGTCGGCCAGGAGGAGGGCGCCGATGCCACGGCCCCGGAAGTCCGGATCCACGGCACCGTCCAGGCGGTACTCGCGCAGGCCATCGGTCGTGTCGACCCACTCGCGGGACGCAGTCGCCACGACGCGTCCGTCGACCTCGGCGATCGTGACGTCGCGCGCGGCGTCGAAGTGCTCGTTCGGGTGCCCGAAGAACACCCGCACCTCGGCCTCGGTCGTTCGGCGCTGGACTCGATCGGCCTCGGCCTCGGCATTCTCGATTCGGGCGATGTCGGCCAGGTCCGACTCGCCCGCGAACGGGCGAAGCCGGAGCCCTGGCACGGTCGGCGCCTGCCGCGTCAGCTGGCCCATCACCCGACTCGCTTCAGCTTGCCGGTGCGCTTGGCGTACTTCTCGGCACGGCCGAACGCCCACAGCCCGAATGGGATGAACAGCGTGCCCATGACGAGGAGCGGCCAGATGTCGCCGGTGAGCTCGGACAGCGGGACGCCGTCGATGAGGCCCTTCCGGACGCCGTCGATGGCGTACGTCGCGGGAGAGACGTGCGAGATCACCTGCATCCAGCCCGGCAGGATGGAGATCGAGTAGTAGACCCCGCTGACGAGCAGCAGGACCGACTGGAGCACGAACGCCATCTGCGCGCCGCGCTCGACGAAGAGCAGCGGCAGGATCGCCGCGAGCATGGCGATGCCGACGAAGCTGAACGAGCCCAGGACCATGAAGCCCGCGACGGTGGCGATGTTGGCGTGCGCGAACGACAGGTCCGGGAAGAACAGCACGACGGCGACGAGGATCGCGAGGGTGTGGATGAGGCCGTAGACCATGGCGTAGGCGACCGCACCGAGGAGGTGCGTCGACCGGCGGATCGGGGCCATCATCGTGTACTCGAGGGTCCCCTCCCAGCGCTCGATCGCGATCGTCTCGGCGATCCAGCTGAAGACCACAGACAGGTAGTTCCAGAAGATCGCGCCGACCATCAGGGTCAGGAGCAGGCGGGGATCGCCGGCCTGCGCGCCGATCAGCGAGATCGAGAGCGCACCGGCAGCCGAATAGATGAGGAACGCGATCTCCCAGCCCCAGTAGCGCCGGGACAGGAAGAAGTTCCGCTCGATGAAGGCGTACGAGGCCTTCAGCTCATGGGTGAGGGCGGTCATGGCTGGCCTTCTGTGGGGGAGGGCTGGCTCGATCCTCATCAGGACCGAGCCAGCCTGGGCTGTGGCTCGGCGGCGAGCCGGACGCCGATCGCGATGATCGAGCGGCCGACGGCGCGCCGAATGGACTGGACCTCGGGCTGGTGCTGCGGCGCGTGGACGCGCTTGGCGAGCTCACGCTCGCGATCCCGCTTCACCTGCTCGAAATGCATCTCATTCAGAAACATCTGGCATCACCTCCCTTCGTGGTTAGTCGTGAACAATTCATTCGTCTTCGGCCTCTTCCTCGGCGATGTCGTCGTCGAGGGAGCGGCCCGTGTAGGTCATGAACACCGAGTGCATCGTTGGCGCCTGCCCGTAGCGCTCCGCGACGAGTCGCTTGAGCTCCTCGGGCGAGCCCTGGGCGACGACCTTGCCGTCGTTCAGGACGATGATCTCGTCGCACAATCGCTCGGCCTCGTCGAGGTCGTGCGTGGTCAGGACGATCGATGCGTCGTGCGTCTTCCGGATCTCTTCGATGAAGGTCTGGACATCGAGCTTCGATCGTGGATCGAGGCCCGTCGTCGGCTCGTCGAGGAGCAGGAGCGCCGGGCTCGTCAGCAGGGCTCGCGCGATCGCGATCTTCTGCTGCATGCCGCGACTCAGCTGCTCCACCGGCCGGCCGAGGCGCTTCCGGGCGATGCCCAGCCGCTCGGTGATCCGGACGGTCTCGCGACGGGCGAACCCCGAGTCGATCCCGTAGAGCCTGGCTGCGAACAGCAGGTTCTCCATCGGGCTCAGCTTCTTGAAGAAGGCCGCGTCCACGCTCACCCGGTTGATGAGGCGCTTGACGGCCATCTCCTCGCGCTCGAGGTCGTGGCCGAACACTTCGACGCGGCCTTCGTCGAGCGTGAGCAGGCCCGAAACGAGCCTGATCAGCGTCGACTTGCCCGAGCCGTTGGCGCCGAGGATCCCGATCGTCCCGCCGCGCTCGAGGCGCAGCGAGACATTCGCGATCGCGACCACGGGCGCCTTCTTGCGGGCGACCTGGAAGCGCTTCGTGACCCGATCGACCAGGAGCGCCGGGATTGCCGGCGTCTCCGCCGGAACGACGCCCGGAACCGGCGTCGGAACGGCCGATCGGATCGGCAGTGTCATCTTCGGTTCCTTGAGCATCGTGCTCGACATGGTGGTGGTCCTTCTGGGCTGGAGAACATGGAAAAGCCGCGATCCTGACCCGGTGCGTGGCGGGCGGCTCGCGGCCTGTCGATGGTCCCCGTGTGCAGCTCGGGGACAAACGAAAAACCGTGGGCCTCGTCTGGCCCACGGTTCGTGGTTCCTGCGTCTTGGCGGCATTGCCGCCGGTCAGCTACCTCGAGGTGGGCACAGAGCTCCCGCGACCGGAATCGCCGAAAGGCGGATCCGTGCGCCGGGCGAGCATCGTGTTGCTCAGCATTCCACTACCTCCGGTAACGACAGTCCGGGCGCCATGGCGGCCGGAGCCGGGAGTCTACGAGGCCGTCGCGGCCGCTGTCAAACCGTGCTTGCGGACCTGCGCAAACCCGTTGTCGAGCGCCTTCGCTGCGGCGTACAGTGCGCCCGCACGCTGGCCGCGGGGCCCGCGGCGGACGAGGGAAGGGATCATATGGCACAGATGCAACCACCCGCGATGCAACCACCGGCGATGCAACCCCCGGTGATGCAAGCACCTGCTGGTCGGCCGACCGGCGCGACCGTGATCACCGTGATCGAGGGGATCCTCGGCGTGCTGTTCTTGCTGGTCGGGCTCTTCGTCGGATTCATCGGCGGGACCCTCGGGAGTCTGGCGGGCGCAAACGGTGAGGCGGCCGCGGGCGGCGTCCTCGCCGGTGTCGGCATCGTCTTCGGCGTCATCGTGATCGCCATCGGCGTCCTGTACCTGCTCATCGCCTACGGCGTCTGGAAGGCCAGGGGCTGGGCGTGGATGCTCGGCATGGTCGTCTCGATCATCGTCCTGGTCTTCGCGGTTCTTGGCCTCAGTGGCGGGGTCAGCGTGTCGACGATCATCTCGATCGCCCTCCCCGCGATCGTCGTCTACTTCCTCTGGACGCCAGACGTGAAGCGGTACCTCGGTCGGGCCGCGTAACCCGGGAACCCCAATCGGACGCCGGCCGGCGGATTACCGGCCGGCGTTTCGATTCCGGGCGAACGCTGCTCGCCGGGAGCCGGACGGCATCGGCTAGGCTCGTTGCCGTGCCCGCATCAACGACCGCCGCGCCGTCACTCGTCGAGCTGATCGCGCGCGGCGTGCTCGACGCCGAGCTCGCGGCGCTGGTCTGGGTCCTGGTCGAGGGGCGCATCCCACTCGTGGTCGCGGCGCCTGCCGATCGGGTGGGTGCGGGCGGACAGCTGCTCGCGGGGATCATCGGGTCCGTCCATCCGGACGAGGCCGTTGACGCGATCGTGGGTCCGATGGGCCCGGCCGGAGCGAGCAGCCTGATCCGCGGCCGGCGCGCCGGTGGCGTCGTCGAGGCAGGTTCGCTGGCGGACGTTCGTGCGCGGCTGGGGTCCGGGCCGCTGCCCCTCACCGACGACCAGCTGACGTTCCTCGGCTGCGTGCTCGTCGTTGGTGCGGCGGGCGACAGCGGCCGGGGGCGCCTGCACGTGACCTCCGCGCACTACGTCCGGCCGCTCGCACGCGACGCACACGGCCACTCGCAACGATTGGACCCCGCCGTCCTCGCGGCCTGGGACCCGCGCCTCGATCGCTACGAGCATTTCGCATGGGGCGTCCTGCCCGAGATCGCGGACCGGCTCGGCCGGCGGGCCGGTGACCTCGAGGCCGACCTGCACCACCGACGCGACGACCTCGCCGGGCTCGCGAAGGCCGGCATCACCTCGATCGACGAGGTCCGTCGGCTGATCGCCGGTTACAAGGTCCAGTGGGGCGACGGCCACACCGCCCACGACGACGGCGCCGAAGGGCACAAGCCGCACTGAAACTGGTGCATGCTACTGGCGAAAACTGGGTCGGCGGACTTGGGGTGGAGGGAGTCTCGTGAACCTGTTTCCGTTGCTGTTGTTCGTTCATGTGCTCGGCGCGATCATCGCGTTCGGGCCGGCGTTCAGCTTCCCGATCATCGGCGCCATGAGCGGCAAGGAACCGATGCATGCCAACTTTGGGACGCGCGTCAGCTTGCGTCTCGCGCAGGTCCAGCTGACACCCCTGGCGTTGCTCCAGGGCATCACCGGCCTGTCGTTGATCTACTTCGGCCACATCGACCTGTTCACGTCGACGTGGCTGTTGATCGCGATCGTGCTGTATGTGATCGCGCTTGGCTACGCCGGCGCGGTCCAATCGCCGGCCGTGAAGAAGGTCATCGAGTTGAGTGGTGGCGCTCCCAAGCCGGGCGCCGCCCCGGCTGGTGGTCCGCCAGCCGGTGGTCCGCCAGCCGGTGGTCCGCCAGCCGGTGGTCCGCCAGCCGGGGGTCCGCCTCCTGAGCTCATGGCCGCCATCAGGAAGGTCCAGCAGGGCGGACTGTTCCTGATCGTGCTCATCATCGCGATCGTCTTCCTCATGGTGACCAAGCTCAGCTTCTGACCTCCGGCGATACCATCTGGACATGCCCAACGTCGAGCGCTCGGTCGCTGGCCTGCTATCGCGCCTGTCGGGAATCGTGCACGTCCACCATGGCGCGATCGAGATCGTCGATATCGCCCGCCTGCGCGCCGACGGCATCCGGGATCTCGCCTGGACCGCCGCCTTCGCCGAGGATCCGGCGACGGTCGAGGCCGCCCAGTGGATCGTCTGGCAGGCCGCCCAGGAGCTCGGGGCGCGGTCGGCGAGCATCCACGAGCTGTACATGGCTCGAGCGCGCGGCGAGGTCAGCGGATTCACCGTGCCGGCGATCAACCTGCGGGCCCAGACGTTCGACATGGCCCGGATCGTCTTCGAGACCGCGACGACGTTCGACGTCGCGGCGGTAATCCTTGAGCTGGCGCGCAGCGAGCAGACCTACACGTTCCAGCGTCCGATCGACTACTCGACCTCGGTCCTCGCCGGTGCGATCGCGGCCGACTGGCAGGGCCCCGTCTTCCTGCAGGGCGACCACTACCAGTTCAACGCCAAGAAGTACGCGGCCGACCCGGAGGCGATGACCGAGGAGATCCGGCGGGCGTGCCGGCTCGCGATCGATGCCGGCTACCGCAACATCGACATCGATTCGTCGACGCTCGTCGACCTGTCGCTCTCGACAGACGACGACCAGCAGCGCGCGAACTACGAACGTACCGCGGAGCTCGTCGCGCTGATCCGGACGCTCGAAGCCGACGGCGTCACGGTGAGCGTCGGCGGCGAGATCGGCGAGGTCGGCAAGGAGAACTCGAACGAGGCCGAGCTCCGGGCGTATCTCGATGGGCTCAAGGGACAGCTGGCGAAGGTCGGCTCGGGCGGCACGAACGGAGTTGGGATCAGCAAGGTCAGCGTCCAGACCGGCACGTCGCACGGCGGCGTCGTGCTGCCTGATGGGACCGTGGGCACCGCTGCCGTGGACTTCTCGATCCACGAGAAGCTCGGTGCGATCGCGCGGCGGGAGTACGGGCTCGCCGGGACGGTCCAGCACGGCGCGTCGACGCTACCGGACGCGATGTTCCATCGCTTCCGCGAGGTCGAGACCGCGGAGATCCATCTCGCGACCGGCTTCCAGAACGCGCTCTACGAGAACCCCGCGTTCCCGGCGGAGCTGCATCGCCAGATCGAGGGCTGGTGCTTCGCCAATGCCCTCGACGAGCGCAAGTCGGACCAGACTGACCAGCAGTTCGTGTACCTGACGCGCAAGAAGGCGCTCGGCCCGTTCAAGCGCCAGCTCTGGGACCTCGACTCGAAGGATGAGATCCTCGCCGACCAGGCCAAGAAGATCGGCTTCCTGTTCCACGAGCTCGGCGTCGACGACAGCCGCACGATGGTCGAGAAGTACGTGCACCCCGTCGAGGTGCATCGCCCGATCCCTGCCGCTCTCGCCGAGGCAGTCCCGACGCCGTAGGGAGCCTGCCCGCCCGGGCCTGCGGCGCGTGCCGCGCGGCATTCGCAGCCGCTCGTGGGCCTAGTGGCTTGCGATGTTCACCACATGAGCATTCCTGGCACTTCACGGGCCACAAGTCGGGGAACGCATCGCCTGGCCCGACTTGGAGTGCATCGATCCGGCCGATTCGAGCTGGAATTGAGCGTGGACTGGCGTCCAGGTTTGTCGCAGCCCTCCCGCAGACCCTCGAATTGGGGGCGTACGGCCCGGATTGCCCCGAATCTGTTCGTACGGTGAACATCGGACGGCGCTAGGTCGCTCGCATCCCACGACATGAACTCAGCGAGCAGTCGGCGCGGGATTTCGAGGCGAACCGCGCCTGATGGTGCGAGATCCGCGCCAGGTGCTTGCGCAAACGCCTTGATTCGCGTGTGTGGCGCTCCTATGCTCCGGGGCGCGCTCGGGTGGAGGGCCCGGGTGGCGTGCCCCGCGTTCCTCGGTCGTCCCGAAGAGGTCCGTCTCGCGAATCAACCCCTGATTCGCGGTGGTAGAGGGAGGAAGCCGTGTCGGGTCCTGCAATGTCCCAATCGGACGTCGCCGCAAAGGACGATGCCCACCTGAGATCCCTCGGGATCAAACCCGAGCTCAGGAGAACGCTCGGATTCCTCTCGAATTTTGCCGTCGCGTTCAGCTACATCTCCGTGTCCACCGGGACCTTCACCAATCAGGCCGTTGCCTTTGGCGTGGGCGGGCCTGCGATCTTTTGGGCATGGCCCCTGGTGATCATTGGCCAGACGTTCGTCGCCCTGAACTTCGCCGAGTTGGCCAGTCACTTCCCGGTCGCCGGATCGATCTACCAGTGGTCGAAGCGACTGTCCAACAAGACCCTGGGCTGGTTCACCGGCTGGATCTATTTCTGGGCCGGTGTCGTCACGGTCACCGCGGTGGCAGCAACGGTGCCGCTCGTGCTGTCGACGATCCTGGGCTTCGACCTTGCGAGCCCTTCGCCGATCCCGGTGCTTGACATGTGGCAATTCGTTGCGCTGCTCACGCTCGTCAGCACGACGTTGATCAATTCGATTGGCGTTCGCCTGCTCGCGATCATCAACAACATCGGCGTTGGTGCCGAGATCATCGGCATGCTGTTCTTTGCGCTGATCCTGTTGTTCTTTGCGAACCACCAGTCGCCAGCGATCCTGTTCGACACTTCCTACACGAGCAGCCTGGCGAACGGCAACTACCTCCCGGTGTTCCTCGTTGGCGCATTCATGGCGCTCTTCGTCGTGTACGGCTTCGATACCGCCGGCACGTTCGGCGAGGAGACCGTCGACGCGAGCCGTCAAGCGCCCCGCGGCGTCCTGTCGTCCATCTGGATCTCCGGCATCGTTGGCGCGATCTTCCTTCTTGCGGTCACCCTTTCATTCAAGGATGTCGGCGCGGCCGTAAAGACGGGACAGGCGGCAGGCTTCCCGATCGCCGACACGATCAAGGACAACCTGACGCAGACCCTGTTCGGGAACTTCACGCTCGGCGATCTGTATCTCGTGATGATCCTGGTCGCCGTGTACGTGTGCACCCTCGCCATCCAGGGCGCGACCGTCCGGCTGATGTTCTCGATGGGTCGTGATCGACGGCTGCCATTCGGCGGCCTGTGGGGCCACGTGAGCCCGACGTTCAAGACGCCGGTCAATTCCGCGGTCGCGGTGGGCGTGCTCGGAGCGATCCCGCTTCTGCTCACCGGCGCGCTCGGGTCGATCTACATGGCGATTGCCGCCACCGGGATGATCTACCTCGCCTACTTCCTCTGCAATCTCGGCGTCTTCGTCGCACGGCGGAAGGGCTGGCCGCACAAGGGCGCCTGGTTCAAGCTCGGCGCCTGGGGCACGATCATCAACATCGTTGCCCTCATCTGGGGCGGCTTCATGGTCATCAACATCGGCATCTGGACCGACACGAACCTGTTCGGTGACTTCGGCAACGACCTCCGCAACACGTGGTCGAACCCGTTCATCAACACGTTCCTGAGCTTCGGCAAGAACGCCGATGGCAGCGCGAACGTCCTCAAGGACCTGCCTGCCTGGCCCGTCTTCGAGACACTGGTTGGTCTCGTCTTCGTCGTCGGGCTCGTGTACTACCTCGTGGCGCAGCGTGGCCGTGAGGATGAGGTCGATGCCGACCTCGCCACCGGCGAGGCGATGATCGCGTAGGGAACAACCCACGCGAACCAATCGAACGGCGCGTTGGGCGCGGGTCCGGCGCGCCGTTCCAATTCGCACAAGGAGGCGCGCCGATGACGAGCCCGGCGGCCGAGGACGAGCTTCGCGGCGAGCTGCGCGACGAGCTGGTCCGCGCCCTCCGTCGGCTGCCCGAGCTCGGGACCGGGGAGCTGACGCTCACCGCGCTGTCCGGCGGGATCACGAATCGCAACTTCCTCGTGAGCGGGGCGCCGGACGGGGCGCGCTTTGTCGTGCGGCTGGCCGGCAACGACACGTACCTGCTGGGGATCAGCCGCGAGGTCGAGCACGCCGCGACGGTCACCGCTGCGGGCGTGGGCGTCGGGCCGGAGGTGATCGCATTCCTGCGGCCGGAGGGCTACCTCGTGACCCGGTTCATCGAGGGGTCGCCGATCCCGGAGGCGGAGATGCGGACGCCGGAGCGGCTGCGAGCGGTAGGCGCCACATTGCGCCGGATCCACGACGGCCCCGCGATCCCGGGACTGTTCGTGCCGTTCCGGATCGTCGAGGCGTATCGCGCGCTGGCGCTTTCGCGCGGGGTCACGATCCCGCCGGAGTTCGACCTCGCGGAGTCGATCGCCCGGCGGATCGAGCTCGCCTGCCTGACCGCCCCGCTCGAGCTCCGGCCGTGCCATAACGACCTCCTGAACGCCAACTTCATCGACGATGGCGCACGGATCCGGATCGTCGACTGGGAGTACGCGGGGATGGGCGACGCGTACTTCGACCTCGGCAACTTCAGCATCAACCATGAGCTCGACGCCGACCAGGACGCGATCCTGCTCACGGCCTATCTCGGCGAGGCGCCGAGCCCCGCCCTCGCGGCGCGGCTCACGCTGATGCGAATCCTGTCCGACTTCCGCGAGGCGATGTGGGGCGTGCTCCAGCAGGGCATCTCCACGCTCGACGTCGACTTTGTCGCCTATGCCGCGGACCACTTCGATCGGCTGCTCACGGTCGCCCGTCGGCCGGCGTTCGAGCGCGCCCTCACGGAGGCCGCCGGCGGCTAGGATGCCGCGCTCGAGAACGGGCAGACTTTAACCATGAACGATCAGGCACGCGTCGTCGTCATCGGCGGCGGGATCACCGGGTGCAGCTTGGCGTTGCACCTCGCGGAGGCGGGCTGGACCGACGTCCTGCTCGTCGAGAAGGCGGGGTTGACCTCCGGCTCCACCTCGCAGGCGGCGGGGCTCGTGACCGCCTTCAACCCGTCGTCGACGATGCTGGCCTGGCGCCGCTACTCGATCGAGCTGTATGGGCGGCTCGGCGTGTTCAGCGCCGTCGGCAGCGTGCGGCTGGCGTCGTCACCGGAGCAGCTCAAGGAGCTCGAGCGGACGGCGAGCCGGGCGCGCGGGGTCGGGCTGGATGTGGGCGTGATCGGGGCCGCGGAGGCGCGCCGGCTGATGCCGGCGATATCGCCGGAGTTGCTGTTCGGCGCGGTCTACCTGCCGGGTGACGGCTACCTCGACCCGCATTCCGCGACGTACGCGGTGGCCGATGCAGCCCGCAAGCTCGGGGTGCGGATCCGGCAGAACACGAGGGTGACAGGGTTCGAGCTCGGCCCCAGGCGCGAGATTCGCCGCGTGCTCCTCGACGGCGGCGACGCCATCGATACCGAGCTCGTCGTCAACGCGGCGGGCATGTGGGCGCCGCGCGTCGCCGAGATGGTCGGTGCGTTCATTCCGTCGACCGCGGTCGATCACCAGCACGTCGCGTTGCGAGCGGTGCCCGGTCACGAGCTGCCCGACGACATGCCCTGCTTCCGCGACCCCGACAACCTCGTGTACGGCAAGGCCGAGCATGGCGGGATGCTGTTCGGTGGCTACGAGGGCGAGCCGCATGCGCGGTGGCTCGAGGGCGTCCCGTGGGAGCACGCCGCGACTTCGCTCCCCGCCGACTGGGTGCGGTTCCAGCCGCTGATGGAGGGCGCGATCCGCCGCTTCCCGTTCCTCGCCGACGCCGAGGCGGTTCGCCTCGTTTGCCACCCGGACGCGATGACGCCGGACGCGAATCCGTTGATCGGGCCGATGCCTGGGGTGCGCGGGTTCTGGGTCGCGGCCGGGCTGTCGCTCAACGGGTTCGGTGGCGGTGGCGGGATCGGCAAGTCGGTCGCAGGGTGGATCACGGCTGGCGACCCGGGGGTGGACATCGCGCCGTACCGGGCGTGGCGGTTCGCGGACACGTACCGCGACGTCGAGTTTGCGGCGGCCCTCGCTCGCGAGACGTACAGCGATTACTACCGCCTTCGCTTCCCGTATGACGCGGACGTTGCGGGGCGCCCGCGAAGACTGTCGCCGCTCAACCCGCGCCTCGAGGAGGCGGGCGCGGTCTTCGGCACCAAGGCCGGCTGGGAGCGCGCCGACCTGCATCGGCCCGGCCAGTCCTGGACGCGCAATGGGCGGATGCCACGGGAGCGAGGGTGGGCACGGCCCGACTGGTTCGAGCGGGTGGGGGAGGAGCATCGCGCGGTGCGCGAGCGGGTCGGCATCATCGACCTGACCTCGTTCGGCAAGCTCGATATCTCGGGACCGGGCGCGCTGGCGCTCCTGCAGCGGGCCTGCGCCAACGACGTCGACAAGCCCGCCGGCTCGACCATCTACGGCCAGTTCCTCGACGAGCGGGGCGGCATCGTCGCGGACGTCACGACGACGCGGCTCGGTGCCGACCACTTCCGGGTCCTGACGGGGGCCGGCTATCTGGCGGCCGACCTCGGCTGGCTGGTCGCTCGGGCGGCGGACGAGCCCGCGATCGCTGACGTCAAGGTGCGCGACGCGACCGAAGAGCTGAGCGTGATCGGCCTGTGGGGACCGCGGGCGCGGGACGTTCTCGGCGCGGTCACGGCGAACCGGGTCGACGACATCGCGCTCCCGATCCGCAAGGTCCGGGCGATCCGCGTCGGCGAGGTGCGCGTGCTCGCGACGCGCCTGTCCTACGCGGGCGAGCACGGTTGGGAGCTCACGGTCGCTCCCGCGGATGCAATCGGCGTATGGGACGCCCTGTTGGCCGCTGGCGCGAACCACCGCATCGAGCCCATCGGCTACCGCGCGCTCGAATCGCTCCGGCTCGAGAAGGGCTACCGCTACTTCGGCGCCGAGCTCACGCCGCGCGAGACCCCGTTCGAGGCCGGTCTCGAACGGTTCGTCCGCCTCGGGAAGGGCGACTTCGTGGGTCGAGAGGCGCTGGTCGCCCGCCGCGCGGCCGAACCGGATGGGCCGGCGCGCCGCCTCCGGACCGTCCTCCTGGGCGGCGCCGACTGGGTGCCGATCTACGGCGGCGAGGCCGTCCGCGTCGATGGCGAGGTCGTCGGCCGAATCCGGAGCGCTGCGTTCGGCTACACGGTCGGCCGGACGGTTGGGACGACCTATCTGCCCGCAGGCGTCCCCGAAGGCGCCACGATCGAGGTCGACGTCTTCGCTGATCGGGTGGCAGGGGTCGTCGCGGCGGACGTCCTCGTCGATCCGAGCGGCACCCGGATGACTGGATAGCGCGGTTGTCGGGACTGCCGCCGGGGGACGTGGAACGAATCGAACGCGCGCTTGGCTGGCGGCCGACGCGGTTCCGGCGCGCAGCCGAGAACCGCGGTACCTCCGACACCGCCGCGCGCTGGATCGTCGGCGATGACGAGCGGTCGGCGTTCGTCAAGATCGGTGCAACTGAGCTCACCGCCGGTTGGACGCGCGACGAGCATCGGAACTACCTCGCCATCGCCGGCGCGTTCATGCCGCGTGTGCTCGGGTTCGACGACGATGGCGAACGCCCCGTGCTCGCGCTCGAGGACCTCTCGGCCGCCTCCTGGCCGCCCCCATGGACGAGGGAACGGGTCGATGCGGTCCTCGAGACGCTGGCGGCCGTCCACCGGACCCCGCCGCCGGCGCATCTCTACGGGCACTCGATCGATTGGGGCGCGAACTGGCGGGAAGTCGGCGAAGCCCCGAACGCGTTCCTTGCACTCGAGCTGTGCTCCGCGGCCTGGCTTGAAGCCGCCCTGCCGGCGCTGATCGCCGCCTCCGAAGCCGCGCCGCTGGCGGGAGGCTCGCTCGTCCATCTCGACGTCCGCTCGGACAACGTGTGCTTCCGCGACGGTCGGGTGATGCTCATCGACTGGAATGCGGCCTCGATCATGAACCCCGATGTCGAGGTCGCGGCCTGGCTGCCGAGCCTGCACGCCGAGGGCGGGCCGGCTCCGGAGGAGATCCTGCCCTCGGTACCCGAGCTGGCCGGGTGGCTCGCGGGCTATTTCTGCAGCCGCGCGGGGGAACCCGGCATCGCGGATGCGCCGCACGTGCGAGGGCTGCAGCTGATGCAAGCACGAACGGCGCTGCCGTGGGCTGCCCGCGCGTTGGGCCTCCGGCCGCCCTCGTAGCTGCCAGCTCAGCATGCGAGATCAGGTCGCGGACGCCGCGCCCGCGAGCCAGCCTTCGAAGTCGGGGCCGTCGATGGCGGCCGACGCGCGAGCCCAGCGCTCCTCCGCCCAGCCCCAGAAGTCGTAGTCGATCGACGAGATCGCGGCCTGGATCGCGGCCCACAGGGTCCAGCCGACGTCGGACATGATCATCTGGAGTCGCATCCGGGCGATGAGGGCGGGACCGTCCCGCGCGAATCGCCCGGGGCCGAAGTACGCGGCGCACAGCTCCTCCTGGCGCGCAGCGTCGAAACCGAGCTCCTGGGCGGTGTTGCCGAGCTCGAACGTCGGGTCGTTGTTGCCGCTGTACTCGTAGTCGACGATCCACAGGCGCGCGCCGTCGTCGAGGTAGTTCTCGGCGAGCAGGTCGTTGTGGCACGGGACGGTCGGGAGCGGGTGCGTGGCGAGGGACGCCTCGATCCGCGGGATCGCGGCCGTGTGCGCTCGGTAGCCATCCGGGATCCGAAGGTGACGCTCGTCGACGACGCGCAGGTAGTACGCGGACAGTCGAACCATGTCGAAGTCGTCACGGAAGCGAGGGCCGGCATGGAGCCGCCGCAGCGCCTCTGCGATTCGCCCCGGTGTGCCGGGCTCTGCGAACGACGGGTTCGACATCGTCCGCCCCTCGATCCACTCGAGCGCGAACGCGCCACTGCCCGGATCGACGGCGACCACTCCCGGCCCAACGTCCGCCTCCGCGGCGGCGCGCGTGTTGTGCAGCTCGTTCGCTCGATCGACCGCGAGCAGGTCCGTCGACGCGCCGGGAAGCCGAACGAAGAACGGCCGACCCTCGACCTCGACCCGGAAGTTCTGGTTCGTCAGCCCCGCCGCGATCGGCTCGATGCTGGAATCCCGGCCGGGAAACAACCGACTGACGGCGCTGGCGATTGACGGAGGTGCGTCACCTGTCGTCATGCGGCCTTTGCGGCGTCGGGCCGTCGCAGATGGCCGGCCAACAGCGCGAGCACACCAGCACCCGCGATGAGGCCGGCAACGAGCAGTGACCAGTCGATCGGCAGCTGAACGGTGATGATTTCGCCCGTCGAGGTGGGGCCGGTCATCGTCGTTGGATGCAGGGCCAGGTAGCCGATTGTCCCGACGATCGCCCCTGCCACCCCACCGATCGCGGCGCGCGACACCTGCTGGCGCGGAACCGGAAACAAGACCAGCGCCGCCAGGGCGACGAGCCCGACGATGATCGGTAGCGCGGGTCCGAACGTCGGCGCGGCCCCTGTCGCACGAATGCACTCCACCTGCGTGACGCCGAGCGGGCCGAGGCACGATCCCATCGGAATGCCGACGAAGAAGATCGCGACGAGGAACGCGACTGTCAGCACTCCGACAAGCATGAGTGCGCGGGCTCGTCGGGACATGCATCGGACTATCGCGCCCGGAATCGGTCGGCGCAAGCCGGTACGCTCCGACGGACAGCTGAGGGAAAGCACGGAGGCGCCGGGTTGGTCGAGCACGCGCAGGCGGTGGTCATCGGCGGCGGCGTCGGCGGGACGTCGATCGCATACCACCTGACCGAGCTCGGCTGGAAGGACGTCGTGCTCGTCGATCGAGCGGAGCTCACGTCCGGTTCGACGTTCCACTCCGCCGGCCTCGTGGGCCAGCTCCGGTCGACCACGACGCTGACCCGGATGATGATGTACGGCGCGGCGCTGTACCGGCGCCTGACCGCCGACACAGGCGTCGATGTCTCCTGGCACGAGGTCGGCTCGCTCCGGCTGGCGTCGACGAAGGAGCGCTACGAGGAGCTCCAGCGCCAGGCCGGCTGGGCGAAGACGTTCGGGCTGCCGCTCGAGCTGATCTCGGCGAAGGAGGCCCAGGACCGGTTCCCACTCATGACGCTCGATGGCGTCCTCGGCGCGGTCTGGCTGCCGACCGATGGCTGGCTCGACCCGTCCGGGCTCGCCCAGGCGCTCGCCGCCGGGGCCCGCGCGAGGGGCGCAACGATCCGCCAGCACACCCGCGTCGTCGGGATCAACGTCGACCGCGGGCAGGTTCGCGGCGTCGAGGTCGAGTCGAAGGGCGGCGAGCGTTCGACGATCGAGGCCGACGTCGTCGTCAACGCTGGTGGCATGTTCGCGCCGGAGATCGGGCGGCTGGCGGGCGTCACGATCCCGATCATCCCGATGGCGCACCAATACCTGTCTACGAACGCCATCGAGGGCGCGGTCCCGACGCTCCCGACGATGCGCGACCCGGATCGGCTGTGCTACTTCCGCGAGGAGGTCGGCGGGCTGTGCATGGGCGGCTACGAGCGCGACCCGATGCCGTGGTCGCTTGACGGCGTCCCGCCGGACTTCAACCACCGCCTGCTGGAGCCGGACTGGCCACGCTTCGACTCGATCATGGCCGGCGCCATCTCTCGCGTCCCCGCGATCGCCGACGCGGGCGTGACCCGGATGATCAACGGGCCTGAGGCGTTCACCCCGGACAACGAGTTCATCCTCGGCGAGAGCGAGGTCCGCGGGTTCTTCGTCGCCGCCGGGTTCTGCGCCCACGGCATCGCCGGCACGGGCGGCATCGGCCAGCAGATGGCCCACTGGATCGTCGACGGCGAGCCGGAGCTCGACCTCTGGAAGATGGACATCCGCCGGTTCGGCGGCCAGTACCGCAGCCAGCAGCTGACCCTCGCCCGGACCTACGAGAACTACGCGACCTACTACGACATCCACTACCCGAACGAGGAACGCCTCGCCGGCCGCCCGCTCCGCCTCAGCCCGGCGTACGAGGATGTCGCGGCGCTCGGCGCCGTCTTCGGCGAGAAGTCGATGTGGGAGCGCCCGAACTGGTTCACGCCGAACGAGGACGGCGCCGCCGTGACGAGCCGCGAGGCCCTCGAGGCGCTTCGGCCGCGCGGCTGGGCGGGCCAGCATTGGTCGCCCGCGATCGGCGCGGAGGCGCTCGCCACGCGCCACGCGGCCGGGATCTTCGACGAGTCGAGCTTCGCCAAGGTCGAGATCGAGGGCACAGGAGCGCTCGGCTTCCTCCAGCAGCTATGCGCGAACGACATCGACAAGCCGGTCGGCTCGATCACGTACACCCAGATGCTCAACCACCGCGGCGGCATCGAGTGCGACTTCACCGTGACGCGACTCGCGCCCGAGCGATTCCTCATCGTGACGGGCACCGCGTTCGGCAACCATGACCTGGGCTGGATCCGTGCGCAGCTCCCGCCGGAAGGTTCGCCGTTGGTGCGCATTCGTGATGTGACCTCGGCGCGCGCGTGCTTCGGGGTGTGGGGCCCGAACGCCCGCGCGATCGTCCAGTCGTTGACGAAGGACGACTTCTCGAACGAGGCCTTCCCGTATCTCACGGCTCGCGAGATCACGCTCGGCGACACGCCGGTCCTGGCGCTGCGGGTGACCTACGTCGGCGAGCTCGGCTGGGAGCTGTACGCGCCGTCGGAGTACGGGCGTGCGCTCTGGCGAGCCCTCTGGGAGGCGGGCCGGCCACATGGGCTCGTCGCGGCAGGCTACCGCGCCATCGACGCCCTACGCCTCGAGAAGGGTTACCGCGTCTGGTCGAGCGACATCACGCCCGAGGAGACGCCCTACGAGGCGGGGCTCGGGTTCGCGGTGAAGCCGGACAAGGGCGTCGAGTTCATCGGGCGGGATGCGCTCGCGGCCGCTCGGGCCGCCGGGCCGCGCAAGCGCCTGCGCTGCCTCGTGCTCGACGATCCTCGCTCGGTCGCGCTTGGCAACGAGCCGGTTCGCGTCGGCGGCGCGATCGTCGGCCGCGTGACGTCGGGCGGCTACGGCTTCGCCGTCGAGCGCTCGATCGCGTACGCATACCTGCCGCCGGACCAGGCCGCGATCGGCACGCGTGGCGACGTCGAGGTGTTCGGCGAATGGATCGCGTTCGAGATCGCCCGTGAGCCCCTCTGGGACCCCGAGGGGGCGCGGATCCGCTCGTGACTCCCGCAGCGATCATTCCGTTCGGGCCATCCTGGAGCGCTGGCTTCCGGCGCGGCACCGACGTAGAGCTCCGGGGCTGGGTCCAGATCGCGCTCGCGTGGTGCGACGAAGCCGACGCGATCGCGATGCGCCACTTCCGGCGCGACGTGACGGTCGAGCGCAAGCCGGATCGGTCGTTCGTGACGATCGCCGACCGCTCGATCGAGGAGCTGATCCGGGCCCGCATCGCCGAGTCGTTCCCGAAGCATGGCGTCGTCGGCGAGGAGTTCGGGACGGACGCGCCGGGGGCGAGCGTCAAGTGGTACGTCGACCCGATCGACGCCACCCACAACTACATCCGCGGCGTCCCGATCTTCGCGACCCTCATGGCCGTGGAGCGCGACGGCGAGCTGCAGGCGGCGGTGATCTCCGCGCCGGCGCTCGGGCAGCGCTGGGGCGGCTGGCGCGGCGGTGGCGCGTGGGCGATGTCGACGCTGATCACCGGGGACGCGCGGCGGCTGACCGTCTCGCGGATCGCCGACCTGGCGGACGCGCAAGTCCTGTACTCGAGCCTGACGGACCTCGAGCGGTCCGGCCTGGCGCCGGGCATGCCTCGGGTGCGCGCCGGCTCGTGGCGCGAGCGCGGCTTCGGCGACTTCTGGGGCTACACCCTGCTCGCGGAAGGCGCCGCCGAGGCGATGGTCGAAGTCGGGCTCAAGCCCTGGGACGCGGCGGCGCCGTTCCTGCTCGTCGAAGAGGCTGGCGGCCGGGCCACGGATTTCAAGGGCAATCGAACGTTCACCGGGGCTTCCTTCCTCGCGACCAACGGCACGCTCCACGAGCGCATTCGCCTGGACCTGGCGCAACTGGCCGGCTGAGCCGCCGGACGCCGGCTCCGCCACTACCCTGTGGCGACATGTTCGCCACGCTGCTTGGAGCCCTGCCAGCGCCGCCACTCGGAGGCGGGGATCCGCTGGACATGGTGCTGCGCGCCCAGGAGGAGTCCGGCCTGGAGCCGGTCACGGACGGCCGGCTCGGGAGCCCCGACCTCGCCCAGCTCGCGTTGCGGCTGGATGGCATCGAAGGCGGGCCAACCGGCCGGCTCCACGCGACCGCCCTCCCGCGCCGATCCGGGCCGCTGGCCGTCGACGCATGGCTGGCCGCCGCGAGTCGCACCAACCGGGCCGTCAAGCAGGCCCTGCCCGGCCCGTACAGCCTGCTCAAACGGATCGACCTCGACGGGCTCGATCCGGACGCCGTCGTGGCCGCCCTCGCCGAGGCGCTGCACGAGGAGATCCTCGACCTCGCCGCGGCCGGTTGTGCGCTCGTCGAGATCGAGGAGACCGAGGCCCACCGGATCGGCGAGGATCCAACCGAACGGGCGCGCTTCCGTGACGCGCACCTGCGGATCGCCGACGGCTCGCCGGCGACCCATCTGTCGCTGTCCATCGTGGGCGGATCGGCGGCGGGAGCCGGTGTCGAGACGATCCTGGCGGCACCGTACGCAAGCCTCGCCGTCGATCTGATCGCCGGGCCGGACAACTGGTATCTCGTGACCGGGACCCCGGGCGAGCGGGGGATCGTCGCCGGCGTCATCGAACCCGTGAAGGGCTCGGACGATCGGCCGGAGCTACCGGTCTGGGCGGCGCACTACGCGGCGTCGACTGGCGGCCGTGGCCTGGCCCGCGTCGGCCTCGGGACCGCCGGCGGCCTCGGCCGGATCAGCTGGCCGGTCGCCGCGAAGAAGCTCCGCAGCCTCGGAGAGGCCGCCCGCATCGCCGCGCTCCACGCTGATGAGCAGGTCGCGGTCCTCGATCCGCGGGCACTCGATATCCGAACCGCGGCGATGGGCCGACGAGCAGCGATGCCGCAGCGAACGCCCCGGCGGCGGCCGTAGCCGGGCGAACGCCCGAGCTGGGCGAATGCCCTAGCGCGAGAACCGCGGCGCCCGGCCCTGGATGAGGGTTGCCAGTGCAACCCCGCCGACGGCCACCAGGAAGATCGCCGAGCCGATGACGTTGATCTGCGCTGGCAGGGCGTTGCGAATGACGCTGTAGACCCACATCGGGAAGGTCAACGATGTCCCGGACACGAAGTTCGTGATGACGAAGTCGTCGATCGACAGCGAGAAGGCGAGGAGGGCCGCGGCAAGGATGCCCGGGAAGATGAGCGGGAAGGTCACCTTCCAGAACGTCGTCCACTCGTTCGCGCCGAGGTCCATCGCCGCTTCCTCGAGCCGGCGGTCGAAGCCGGACAGGCGAGCCTTCACGGTGACCACCACGTAGCTGATGTTGAACATGATGTGCGCGATCAGGATCGTCGTGAACCCCAGCGACAGGGCGGTCTTCGGCAGGAAGCCGAGGCCCGGCGGCGTGATCCCGGCACCGAGGCTGATGTTGATGAACAGGGTCAGCAGGCTCGCTCCGAGGACGATCTCGGGCGACGCCATCGGCAGGAAGATGAGGCCATTGATCAGGCCCCGGCCGCGGAACTGATAGCGGGTCAGGGCCAGCCCGATCATCGTTCCGAGCAACGTTGCGAACAATGTCGACAGGGCCGCGATCGTCAGGCTGAGCTTGAGTGCGTCCGGAAGGCCCGGCCACGCCAGTGGCGCCTCCCAGGCCTTGAGGGTGAACCCATTCCAGATGAAGTTGAACTTGCCCTGGTAGTCGTTGAACGAGAACAGGATCATCACGACGATCGGGATCAGCAGATAGCCGATCGCCAGGGCCGTGAACCCGGGCAGCAACCGGCGCCCGATGCCCCTGCCGAGGCGACGCCCGACGGGAGTGCGCGTACGAGTGCCCGCGTACGTCGTCGTCGCGGTGGTCATCCCGTCAGCTCCTCGGTGCCCAGCGCCCGGGCGTAGATGCCTACCGCGATGAGGATGCCGAGCATGAGCAGGAGCGACAGCGCGGACGCGCTCGGGTAATCCGTCGATTGCAGGAACCGGCCCTGGATGACGTTGCCGATCATGCGGGTCTTCGGACTGCCGAGGAGTTCGGCATTCACGTAGTCACCCATCGCGGGGATGAACGTCAGGATCGAGCCGGCGAAAACGCCCGGCAGGGCAAGCGGGAAGGTGACCCGCCGGAACGTCTGCCAGCTGCTGCCGTACAGGTCGCCGGCCGCCTCGAGGAGCCGGAAGTCGATCTTCTCGAGCGCGACATACATCGGCAGGATCATGAACGGCAGGAAGTTGTAGGTGAGCCCGGAGATGACCGCGACCGGGCTGTACAGGATCGAGAAGTCGACCGGGACGATCCCGAGCGTGTGCTTCAGGAACGCGAGAATCGGCCCTTCATCACCGAGCAGGATCTGCCAGCTGATCGTCCGGATCAGGAAGCTGGTGAAGAACGGCGCGATGACCATGAACAGCAGCAGGTTCTTGTAGCGCCCGCCCTTGAACGCGATCGTGTAGGCGACCGGGAAGCCGATCAGGAAGTCCAGGACCGTGCTGGTGCCGCCGTACAAGAGCGAGTTGCCCCACTGGGTGCCGAACTTGGTCAGTGCATCGCTGAACGACTTGAGCGTCCCGGTCACGTGGAAGCCGGTGTCCAGGGTGCCGCTGGATACGGACATGAGCGTCATCTGGGCGAGCGGCCAGATGAAGAAGTACAGGAGCCACAGGAGGCCTGGCGTCAACAGGATGTACGGCGCGAGGCGCGCGATCCGGCGCAGGACGCTGGGTCGTGGTGGAGTCGCGACGACGGCGGTCATCTCGGGCTCGTCGACCCGGCCTCAGCCGCCGGTCAGGTCGAGGTAGAGCTCGTCGAGCGAGGTCTCCAGCTCATCGCTCAGGAACTGGAAGTTGTGGTACTTCGCCTGGATGTCCGGGGTCGGGAAGATCAACGGGTTCGTGGCGGCTGCGGCGTCGATCTTCTTGATCTCGACATCGGCGCCCTTCACCGGACACACGTAGTAGACGTAGTCCTCGATCTGGGCCGCGACGACCGGGTCGTAGACGAAGTTGATCATCAGCTCCGCGGTGTACTTGTTCGCCGCGCCCTTCGGGATGACCATATTGTCCGTCCAGATCATCACGCCCTCGTCGGGCACCTGGAAGATGTCGTCCGCGCCGCCCGATGACGCCAGGTCGCCGGACCAGACCATCGCGGCCCACGTCTTCTTGCTCGCGAAGTTGTTCAGGTACGAGTTGTCCGCGAAGATCAGGCCGGCATCGACGAGCGGCTTGATGTCGTCGTGGACGGCCTGCAGGTCGTCGGTGGTCGTCGTGGCCGGGTCAGCTTGCTTCCCGAGCTTGAGCAGCCCGAGGCCGAACGTATCCCGCGACTCGGTGAGGAAGCTGACCTTGTCGGCCTTGATGGCCCATAGCTGGGCCAGGCTCGTCGGGATGGCAATCCCAGCTGCCGCGAGGCTCTTCTTGTTGTAGCCGATGCCGGTCATGCCGGACTGCCACGGGTAGTGGTACGCGTTCGTCGCGTCCCACGGTCGGTTCTTGAGCGAGTCGACGAGGTTGGCGACCGCGTTCGGAACGTCTTCCGGGATGATCGGCTCCGCCCAGCCCTTGCTGATGACCTTGGCGGCGAGCCAGTCGGTGATGACGATCAGGTCCCAGCCGGTTGGCGTACCGGCCTGGAGCTGCGCCTGGATCTTGGCGTAGAAGGTCTTGTTGTCCTCGATGGCCTCGACGTAGTCGACGTCGACGTTGTACTTCTTCTTGAACTGCTCGATCGTCGGCGACGAGCCCTTGGCGTACACGCCGTTGTCGCCCGCCGAGCCGACCAGGTCGATGTAGGCGGGCCAGTTCGCGAACTTGAGCGGGCCGGTCGGGGCGGGCAGCGGCGTCGGCGGGACCGATGGCGCGAGGCTGACCGGCGGTGCCGTCGGGATGAAGATCGAGGCGGGCGGCTCCGAGCTCGTGGGCGTCGTCGAGCCGGCGCACGCCGCGAGGAACGCGGAGAAGCCGACGAGGACGCTGCCCTGGAGGAAGCGCCGGCGGCTGATGTCCGCGACGTCCCACGAGCCGGGTTCGGGGGTCTCGCTCTGGCGGATGGTCATGACAGGTCCTCCTGTGCAGCGTTGCTTGCCGACCCTTCGTCGGCGACGACGAACGAGTGTTCCGGGACCCACGTGAGCTGGACCGACTCGCCGGCCGTCCAGAGCTCGGACTTCGTGGCGCGTTCGACGTTCTGTTCGTAGACGGTGACGGAACCGCCACCGGCGAGCGAGACGATGTATTGCGTGCTGACGCCGAGATAGGAGGCGTCGGAAATGACGCCGGCGAGCCGGTTCAGCCCAGGGGCGACGTCCGCCTTTGCCTCGGACAGGCGGATCTTCTCCGGCCGGACCCCGATCGCCACCGGTCCGGATTCACCCTGGACAAGCTGCTGCGGAACGCGGACCGCGGTGGCGTCGGCCAGCCGGTAGACCGCGTACCCATCGACGGGCCCGTCCGGCGTGGCGCGGAGCAGGTTGCTGACCCCGAGGAACCCGGCGACGAAACGTGTCTGAGGTCGTTCGTAGAGCACCTCCGGGTCGCCCAGCTGCTCGTACTTGCCCTTGTTCATGACCGCGATGCGATCCGACATCGTCATCGCCTCTTCCTGGTCGTGGGTCACGTAGATGAACGTGATCCGGACCTCTTGCTGGATGCGCTTCAGCTCCACCTGCATCTGCTTGCGGAGCTTGAGGTCGAGGGCGCCGAGCGGCTCGTCGAGGAGGAGCACGGCCGGCTTGTTGACGAGCGCGCGCGCCAAGGCGACCCGCTGCGCCTGCCCGCCCGACAGCTGGCCCGGCTTGCGTCGCTCGTAGCCCGGCAGCTCGACCAGCTCGAGCATGTCGCCGACGCGCTGCTTGATGTCGGCATCGGCCACCTTGCGCCGTCGGAGGCCGAACGCGACGTTCTCGAAGACGGTCAGGTGGGGGAACAGGGCGTAGTTCTGAAAGACGGTGTTGACGTTGCGCTGGTAGGCCGGCAGCCAGGAAACATCCTCGCCCTTGAGCTCGATCAGGCCTGACGTTGGCTGCTCGAAACCGCCGATCATGCGGAGGGTCGTGGTCTTGCCGCAGCCGCTTGGCCCGAGCAGGCTGAAGAACTCGCCGTCGCGGACCTCGAGGTCGATATGGTCGACGGCGAGGAAGGTGTCGTCGGCCTTGGCACCGTCGACGTATGTCGCGACCCGCTTGCCCGTGGTGTCGCCACCGAAGCGCTTCGTGAGCTGAACCAGCCGGACTGCGACGTCTGTCACCCGGGCGGGGTTCTCCTCTTCGCCGGACCCCGAGCCGCCCTCCGACCGCGCGATGCGGTCCCGACCCGTGGCGGCGAGGATAGGCATCGCCGATGAGGGGTGTCAAACCACGGAATCCCGTGCCGCCTCGCGGCGCCCGGGTGCGAGAATCGTGCGGGATCGCGCGCTCGACTGCGAAATCCACAGGTAGGGCGGCGCTCGCTGGTTCACGCCGGGAGGAGCGCGCCGTGATGACGGCGTCGTTCCGGGACGCGGGCTACGATATCGGCACGGATCCCGTCAGAAACGAACGTGACGCGTCGAACCCGAGGAACGCCCCGCATGCTGCAGATCACCGAGGCCGCGGTCATGGATGCGCTCCGGCACGTCCAGGAGCCGGAGCTCGGCGGCGACCTGGTGACCCGGAACATGATCCGGGACCTGCGGGTGGACGGGGCGAACGTCGCCTTTCAGATCGAGCTGACCACGCCCGCCTGTCCGCTCAAGGACGAGATCGAGACGCGCGTCCACGCGGCCCTCGATCCGATCGGCGTCGAGTCGGTCGAGCTGACCTGGGGCGCCAGCGTCCGCCGCGCGGCGCCGCGGACCGCCGAGCAGCTCCTGCCGGGCGTCAAGAACGTCCTCGCGGTCGCCTCCGGAAAGGGCGGCGTCGGCAAGAGCACGGTCGCCGTGAATCTCGCCGTGGCGCTCGCTCGCGACGGGGCCTCGGTCGGCCTGCTGGATGCCGACATCACCGGCCCCAATGTGCCACTCATGCTCGGCCTCGAAGGCCAGCCCGGCAAGACCGAGGACAACAAGATCATGCCGCTCGTGCGGCACGGCGTGAAGGCGATCTCGATCCAGTTCTTCGTCCCGGCCGGCCAGCCGATCATCTGGCGCGGCCCGCTCGTCGGTGGCGCGATCACCCAGTTCCTGCGCGACGTCGACTGGGGCGAGCTCGACTACCTCGTCATCGACCTGCCGCCGGGCACCTCGGACGCCCAGCTCACGCTGGCACAGGCCGTGCCGGTCTCCGGCGCCGTCCTCGTGACCACGCCCCAGGAGGTCAGCCTCCTCGACGTCGAGAAGGCGCTGGCGATGTTCAAGCGCATGAGCGTGCCGGTCGTGGGGCTCGTCGAGAACATGACCGCGTTCATCTGCCCGCACTGCGGCGAGGCGACCGAGATCTTCGGCCGCGGCGGCGGCGAGCGGTTCGCGACGCAGTTCGGGCTCGAGTACCTCGGCGGGGTCCCGCTCGACATCACCGTCCGCCAGGGTGGCGACGTCGGCGTGCCGGCCGTCGCGCAACGCGAGCCGGGTCCGGCGGCCCTCGCCCTCACGAGCATCGCGCGCACGATCGCCGCGCGCATGAGCGTTCGAGCCGCCGCGGCGGCGAGTCAGCCGGTGCTGACCGTCTCGTAGCTGGCCCGTGGTCCGGAGATCCGGACCGAGCCGGGCTCGACGTCGACGACCATCCCGGACACCGCCGGCTCCACGGCCAGCCCCGACGCCGCGCACTGCGCCGCGATGATCGCGCGCCGCTCGGAGTGGTAATGGACGAGGACCCCCTGTCGAACGTTGGATCGGCGGACGTGGTCGATCGCCTCGTCGGTGTCGATGTGGCCGCGGCGGGCATCGTCGGTCGAGCCTGAGACGAGGGTCGCCTCGAGGATCAGCACCTCTGCGTCGCGCGCCAGCTCGACGACCATCTCGGACGGGCCCATGTCGCCCGCATAGACGACGCGCTCGCCATTCGGGCCGGTGATCTCCATCGACCACGCGGGGACGTAGTGGCCGACCGCGTGGGGCACGACGGTCAGCGGGCCGATCTGGAAGACCTGGCCGGTCTCGTACTCGGTGATCGCGTAGGCCGGCTCGAAGAAGTTCGGGCGCTCGGCGATGGCGGCGGCGAGGTTGCTGAGCTTCTCCCGGCCGCCGGGCGGCAGGTACAGCGGGAGCGGCCGCGGCGCGGGCTCGCCCCACGGAAAGCGATACCGAAGCGGTCCGATGTCGATCCAGTGATCGGCGTGGAAATGCCCGACGAACAGCGCGGACAGATCCGCCGCGTTCATCCGCTTCTCGACCTGGGAGGCGATTCCGCTCCCGATGTCGAACAGGATGATCGCGTCGCCCGCCTCGACAAGCACCCCGGACTGCGGCGTGTCGCCAACAGGCCGCGCGGTTCCGGTGCCGAGGATCGTGAGGCGCATCGTCACTCCAGGCGGGGGTCAGCCGACACGGTAGCGGGTCAGGCGGGCGTACGGAGGCGCGCGAGCACGATCGCGGCGGTCGCCGTCGCCGCGCGGCCGCGGCCCAGCGCGCCGCCCAGGAACACGACGCGCGTCTCACGGTGGGCGCCGTCCGGCGTGACCACCGCGACCGTGACCGCGGTGTCGCCACCGCGCTCGCGGGCCTCGACCGCAACCCCGACGTCTGCGGGACCGAGCTCGCGCACCCGCTCCGCGAGGTGCTCGAGGGTGGCCCGATGCCCGTCGTGCGGCTCCGGGCGCGCGAGCAGCACCTCGCCGAAGGCCAGCTTGTCCGCGAGCCCCTCCCCGAGCAGCGCCAGCAGCGCGCCGCGCAGCCCGATCTCGACCGCGGCCAGCGACCAGCCGCGCGTCTCGAGCGCCTCGCGCAGCGCGGCCGGCCAGGTGGTTTCCCCGCGCGCCCAGACGTGCTCACCGAGCATGCCCACGATCCGGTCCTCGGCGGCCGCGACGACCTCGGCTGCGCTCCCTGCCGGCTCCTCGCCTGCGTCGTCGTGCGCCCAGATCCGGATGTCGACAGCGTCGGCGCGCGCATACGTGGCGACCATCGGGCGCGACCCGGCGTCGAGCAACGACCCGAGCCGATCCGCGATCGCGGATTCGCCGATTCCGGCGAGCCGGAGCGTGACCGAGGCGATCGGGCGCCCGAGCCCGCGCTCGAGCAGCCGGGGCACGACCCAGCCGTCCCACATCGGGCGCATCTCACGCGGCGGCCCGGGCAGGGCAACCACGATCCGGCGGTCGGCCCGGGTCACGAACCAACCGGGTGCCGTCCCGTTCTCGTTCGGGATTGCGACAGCCGACGGGATCAGCCAGGCCTGCTTGCTGTTCGCCTCGGGGAACGGCAGGTTGCGTCGCACGAACAGCGCCCGCAGCCATGTCTCGAGCTCGGGATCGACCGCCGGCGTCTCGCCGAGGAGCGCGGCAATCGCCTCGCGGGTGAGGTCGTCCGGCGTCGGCCCGAGCCCGCCCGTCGAGATCACGAGGTCCGCCCTCGCGAGCGCCTCACCGAAGGCACTGGTCACGACGCCGAGATCGTCCGGCAGCGCCGTGATCCTGCCGACGACGACGCCGCGCCGGGTGAGGTCGCGAGCGAGGTCGCCCGCGTTCGTGTCGCGCGTCTCGCCGACCGTCAGCTCCGTCCCGATCGACAGCAGCTCGGCGGTGCGGAGCGGTTCCATCGCTCGCGAGGGTAGGGGAGCCGTCGAACGGGCGTGCGGATCGGCGCTGGTACCATCGGCGCCCAATGTCGACCACGACCCCGGACGCTCCGCCGCCCAAGACCCCGAGTGCCAAGCCGCCCAAGGGGGATTCACCGCCGGGCCTGCGCGCCCAGATCGGGGCGACCGTCGAGGCCGTCAGGCGACTCGTCCGCGCCCACATCGACCTCGCGAAGACCGAGATCGGCGAGATCGTCGACGAGGTCAAGCGGATGGTCATGCTCGCCGGCGTTGCACTCGGCGCGTTCATCCTCATGGCGCTGCTGCTCAGCGTCGGGCTGTTCCTGTTCCTCGGTGAGTGGCTCTTCGGCTCGATCGGGTGGGGGGTCCTGCTCGGCGCGGTCCTGCTGATCGACGTCGCGGTCATCGCCCTGCTCCTCGCCCTCGACGTCAAGGGCGCCCGGCTGACCTCGTCACTCCTCGTCGGGCTGATCGTGGGCGTCGGCGTCGGGTTGCTGCTTGGCCTCGACCTCACCCACCGTGGTTGGACGGCGCTCGGCGACTCGGTTGCCGCGGCCTATTCCGCCGACACGCGCGCCGTCCTGCTCGCCGCCGGCGTGTCCGCCGGCACCCTGGCCCTGCTCGGGTTCGCCGGCGGGATCCGGGACGGCTTCCGGGTCGCCATCCTGCGGCTGTTCGTGTGGGGGATCATCGGCGTCCTCATCGGGCTGTTCACCGTCCTCAGCATCCCGCCGACGGTTGGCGCCGCGGTCGGGGTCCTCGCGGGGCTCATCGCGTGGCCGCTCGTGGCCGGGCGCGACCTCATCCGGACCGGGGTGGATGGGGAGGCGATCGCAAGGAAGTTCATCCCGGAACAGACCATCGAGCTCACGAAGGAGACGATCGAATGGGTGCGCGCACGGACGCCGCTCGTTCCGAAGTCCTAGCCGCGCGAGCGGGCCTGGACGAGGAGCTCGTCCGACTGGAGGCAGCCGGGCGTGCCGCAGTCGATATCCCGGCGCGTCTGCGTCGCGAGCCTGCCAAGGTGCTGGGCGCCGCCGGCGGGGCCGCGTTCCTGCTCCTCGGCGGCCCGAAGCGCGCCATCAAGGGCGTGCGCCGGGCGATCTTCGGACCCGGCGCGGACCTCCCGAAGTCGATGCTCCCGCCCGAAGTGGAGAAGACGCTCAAGAAGCTCGGGCCGGACGGCGAGAAGGTGCGCGGGACGCTCGAGCGCGAGTTCGCCGCCTATCTGGACGAGAAGGCGCCGCAGCGCAAGCAGCGCGATCTCAGTGGAACGGCCGCAGAGCTGCTGGGCGGCACCCTGATGCCGGTCGTCCAGCGGCTCGGCCGCCAGCTCGCGGAGCGCGCCCTCGATCCCGACGGCCCATCGTTCGCCGAGGGGGTCCGCCGGGCCCGCGAGCGCACGGGCCGCAACGGCTCCAAGCCAGACGCGGCGAACCCCGACACCGACTGACCGACCCCGCCACGGTCATCCGCGTCGATGACGTTGGGGCCGGCAAGACGCGATCTGCCTGCATAGCGGAATTCGGCCTATAGACCGCGACGCCTCGACGGGTCAGCCTCAACGTCAGGCCCGATACACCGCACTGCGTGCACGACCACCTGCTGCCGACCGCCGGCCCTGGGACGTACCGAGCCCCGAACAATCCTCGGAAGGCGGCGATGTCGAGCATCAACCCCACGGGCGGACCGAACGGCGCGTCGCCGATCCCCGGTGAAGGCGAGCTCGGACGGCCGGAGCACGACCGGCTCGGCCGCTTCTTTCCGGGCCTCCTCGCCCTGACGCTGGTTGCCGCGGCCTTCGAGATCGTCGCGGCGATCTGGTTCGGGGCACGGATTCTTGCGATGGCCGCCCTGTTGACGTCGTTCTTCGCGCTCGGCGTGACCGTTGCGCGGCACCAGATCCGCAATCGCCGGCCGCTCCAGGGGCGCGTCGCGCTCGCGGTCACCCTGACCTTGTTCGGTGCGATCGGCGCGTACATCGTTCCCGGCGTCGCCCCGAGCATGGCGCTGATCCCGGTGATGGCGGTCGTCCTCGTGCTGCGCTACGTCCATCGCAACCGCCTGATCGTCGTTGGCGCCGCCGCTGTCGTCTCCTCCATGGTGATCCTCGCCATCGACGTGGCCGCAGGAGAGCGGGCTGCGTTGCCGGAGCCAGTCGGGACCGTCTTCCATGACGGGATCCTGATCGCGGTGGTGCTCCTCCTGCTCGCCGGACTTGCGGACTTCGCGATGGAGGCGCGCGACTCGTTGCGGGACCTGCGCTCCTCGACCGAGCGGCATCTGCGCGTGACGACGGCTCGGCTGTCCATCGTGAGCGCTCTCCGCGTCCTGCATCCGCAGCCGACGCCGGAGGCCACGGCACATTCCATCGCCAAGGCGCTCGGCGATCTACCGCTCGTCGATATCGCCGGGATCTTCGAGGTCTCCAGCTCGGGCGAAGCAACGGTGCTCGCAATGGCAGGACGCGTCGACGATCCAATCGAGGTCGGGGAGCGGCTCCCGGCGGCTCGGGCCGAATACGTGATCGAACGATCCCGTGGTGGCGCGTGGGCCACGCTATGGGCCGATCGAAACACGCCCACGCTCCACGACCAGCGATTGACGGAGATGGGCATCAAGGCCCAGGCCTTCGCCCCGATCGTCTCCGGCGACGTGATCGTGGGGCTCGTCCTCATCGCGACCACCGACCCGGCCCAGGCGCTGCACCTGGTGGCCGACCTGCCCTCGATCAGCGAGGCGGCTGCCGTCGCAGGCACGATCCTGGCCCCGGCGCTGCTGGCTCGACGCGAGACCAGTGCCGCGAAGATCCAGATCGGGCAGCTGATCGCGGCAGGGGCATTTCATCCCGTGTTCCAGCCCGTCGTGGACCTGCGCACGGGCCTGACGGTCGGCTTCGAGGCCCTCACGAGGTTCTCGAGCGGCGAGCTGCCGGATCGGGTCTTCAAGAACGCCGTGGAGTCTGGAATCGGGTGCGAGCTGGAGGCGGCCACCCTGCGCGCCGCAGTCCGCGACGCGGCCTTCCTCCCGCACGATGCCTGGCTGAGCCTCAACGTGTCGCCGTCGTTTCTCGGTACGTATGCCGAGCTCGCGAGCATCCTCGCCGGCCGGAACCGTCCGATCGTCCTCGAGGTCACCGAGCACGATCTCATCGATGACTACCCCAAGCTGCACGCGGCGACGCGTGCCCTTGGCGCGGACATCCGCCTCGCCGTCGACGACGCCGGAGCCGGCGTCGCGAACTTCCGGCACCTCGTCGACCTGCATCCTGATCTGGTCAAGATCGATGCCGGAATGATCCGCGGCGTCGAGGCCGACGTCTCTCGGCAAGCCATGATCGTCGGACTCGTCCACTTCGCCGAGGTCTCGGGTGCCCAGGTGCTGGCGGAGGGCCTCGAGACGCAGGCCGAGCGGGAGACCGTCGAGCGTCTCGGCGTCACGCTCGGGCAAGGATTCCTCCTGGCCCGTCCAGCTCCCGTCGGACGATGGATCGAGGCGCCATCGCCGGTTCCAGCAACGCCCTCGCGCACGCCGCATGCCCCGGTTCGGGTCCCGCTGCTGCACTGATTTCGCGTCGGGGCCAGGCGGCTTCTCCGGCGGTATCCTCCGCCCGGGCGAGTGGCGGAATGGCAGACGCGCCGGCCTTAGGAGCCGGTGCCCCGTGAGGGGCGTGGAGGTTCGACCCCTCTCTCGCCTACATCTCGCGCGTTGATCCGGCGCAGGGCCGCGTTGGCGCCTGCGCTCCTCGCTCACGCGGGGTCGCATCGAATTCGGTGCCTCGCCGCACCGCGTTCGGAGTGCACTGCACCAGACGGAAACGCACGATGCCGACCGGAGGCCTACATTGCCCCGGCGCTCGGGATGCAAACCCGCTGCTGTATGGGCAATCGGCCGTCCTCGGAGGGAGCACGGCTCAAGGAACGCCGAATGCCCGACGCGGCCGAAGGGGCGGAGAAGGGGACGTGACCGCCCGACGGCCACGTCTGGCAGTGGAGGAGCACATGAATCGGAGAGCCCTGTTGGCCCTGGCCGCCGCGGCGGTGATGGCCTCGACGGGAGCCCTGACCGCGTCGGCGGCGGGGACCACGAGCAGCAGCAGCGCCAAGATCACCACCCGTGTGGTCCAGGGCGGCCAGAAGACCTTCCTCGCTCGCGGCACCAACGGCGGCGGCGAGCTTGCCCCCGCGGTCGGGCCGGAGGCGGGCACCATCCGCCAGGCCGTGGCGAACCGTAGCCTCTCATCCAAGGCCAAGGTGACCCGGATCGGCCCCGGCCTCGCCGGGATCCCGGCGAGCAGCACACCCGTGACCTCCGCGGAAGCCGGCTTCCAGGGCATCAATCACTTCCAGCAGCGGTTCGGCGTCTCCGGCGGCAACCAGTGGTCGCTCGAGCCGCCCGACCAGGCGCTGTGCGTCGGTGGCGGCGTCGTCTTCGAGGCCGTGAACAATGCCATCGCCGTCTACAGCACGACCGGCACGCAGCTGGCGGTCGATGGGCTGAACCATTTCTTCGGCTACCCCGTCGAGATCGATCGCACCGCGGGCGTGGCCGGTCCGAAGCAGACGACCGATCCATCATGCCTGTACGACCCGACGACCGGCCGATTCTTCGTGAGCATCCTCACTTACGACTCGGACGCGGCCGGCAACCCGCTGCCCTCCGGCACGAACACGATTGACATCGCCACCAGCGCGTCCAGCAACCCGATGGGCGACTGGTCGATCGTCCACATCGACGCGACCGACGACGGCAACCATGGCACGCCGTTGCACACGAATTGCCCATGCATCGGCGACTATCCGCACATCGGCGTGGACGCCCACGGCTTCTACGTCACGACGAACGAGTACCCGTGGTTCGTCGACGGCTTCAACGGTGCCCAGATCTACGCGATGTCGAAGACCGAGCTGGCATCCGGCTCCCATTCGGTGACCGTCACCCAGATCGACACGAACCGCTCGGATCCGAACGGCAACCCCGGCTTCACCATCTGGCCGGCCCAGTCGCCGACGGCCGCGCAGTACGACGCGACCAAGGGCGGGACCGAGTACTTCCTCAGCACGAATGCTGCCGCGGAAGCGAACGGGACCGGGGCATCCACCGAGCTGCTGACCTGGTCACTGACCAACACCAGCTCGCTCGCGGGCACCCCACGCCTCGGCGTCAACGTCGTCAAGACCACGGTCGGCAAGTACGCGGTGCCCCTGCCGTCGGACCAGAAAGTCGGCTCGACGCCACTCGCGGACTGCCTCAACCTGACCGCGTGCGCCAAGATCGCCCTCGGGACCCCCGACAAGTACAAGGAGACCGAGCGGCCGCTGGACTCGCTGGACTCGCGGATGCAGCAGGTCACCTACGCGAACGGACTCCTGTACGGCAGCCACGGCACCGCCGTGGATGTCGGCTCGACTCCCGTCCAGAAGTCCGGCGTGGCCTGGTACATCACCGATCCCACGACCAACCCCGTTACCGGCAACCTCAGCACGACGCTCGTGCATAGCGGCCTGCTTGCAACTGCCGGGAACAACCTGCTGATGCCGGCGCTCGGCGTCCGGCCCAACGGCTCGGCGGTGATCGGCGTGACCCTCGCGGGCGCGGATCATTTCCCGAGCGCGGCGTACATCAACCTCAGCGCCACAGGCGTGACCGGGAACATCGTGGTGTTGGGCGAGGGCGTTGGGCCCGAGGACGGGTTCGCGGGCTACCGCGCATTCGGCGCCCGGCCCCGCTGGGGCGATTACGGGGCCGCAGCGGTCGACGCCAGCGGTCACCTGTGGGTTGCCAACGAGTGGATCGCCCAGACCTGCACGTTTGCCCAGTTCGCCGCCTCGAACTTCCAGTGCACTGGGACGCGAACGCTGCTCGCCAACTGGTCGACCCATATCGCGATGATCCCCTGACCACCTCCAGCCACAGATGAACACGAGGCCCCCGGCACCGCCGGGGGCCTCGTGGATTCCCAGCTCGCCAGGGCCTGCCAGGCGTTGGTCGGCCGGGGATCGGGTCGGTGCCGACCCCGTCCTGGCACGGCGAGTCCCGCACCTATACTTCTCTACGATGAATGTCACGGTCACGCCGGCTCCCCGGAGCTCGCTCAACGTCCGCGTGGAGGTGCCGACGGAGCAGCTCGACAGCGCCATCTCCGAAGCCGTCCGGCATCTCTCGCGGCGCACGAAAATCCCGGGGTTCCGGCCCGGCAAGGCGCCCCGCGGGGTCGTCGAGGTCGCGGTCGGCAAGGACGCCGTCCTCGATGAGGCGATGGATCACCTGGTCCAGCGCGCCTACCGCGACGCGCTCCTCCAGCAGGACATCCTGCCGCTGACCCAGGCGGAGGTGAACGTCGAGCAGGGCATCGAGGGCAAGCCGGTCATCTTCACGGCGACCGTGCAGGTTCGGCCGGAGGTCAAGCTCGGTGACTACCGGAGCTTCAACTTCAAGCCGGACATCGAGACGATCGATGCACCCAAGGTCGACAAGGTCGTCGAGGAGCTGCGCGACCAGAACGCGTCACTGGCGCCGGTCGAGGACCGCGGGGCGCGCAACGGCGACTACGCCGTCATCGGCTACACGGGTACGCGCGACGGGGTCGCCTTCGAAGGCGGCAGCGCCGAGCGCATGCCCCTGATCCTCGGCGACGAGCGCCTGATCCCGGGCTTCGAGGCGCACATCGTCGGCCTGAAGCCGGGCGAGAAGGCATCCTTCGACATCAGCTTCCCGGCCGACTACCCGGAATCGACGCTCGCCGGCCAGACGGCGCACTTCGAGGTCGAGCTGCGCGAGCTCCGGGAGAAGATCCTGCCCGCGGAGGACGACGAGTTCGCCCGCTCCCTCGGCAGCTTCGCCGACCTCGCGGCGCTCAAGATCGAGATCAAGGCCCGCCTCGAGCGGAACGCGCTGGACAAGGCGCGCCACGAGTTCGCCGACAAGATCATCGAGTACGCGACCGCCAACGCGACCCTCGAGCTGCCCGACGTCCTGGTGGAGCAGGAGGTCGAGATCATGCACGACGAGCTGCGCGGCACCCTGGCCCGCCAGGGGATCGAGGAGTCCGCCTACCTCAAGGTCGTCGAGAAGACCGATGCCGACCTGCACGCCGACTTCCGGCCCCGCGCCGAGAAGCGGGTCAAGGTCCTGCTCGTGCTGTCGAAGGTCGCCGAGGCCGAGGGCCTCGAGATCGCCGAGGCGGACGTCGACGAGGAGGTCGCCAAGGCCCGCCAACGCTACGGCAGCGACCGCAAGACGATGGCCTACTTCGACTCGGACCGCGGCCGCAGCTTCATCCGGAGCACCCTGCGCCGCAGCCGCCTCGTCGAAAAGCTCGTCGACGAGTGGCTCGCCGCCCATCCCGAGCACCCCGCGCTGCCCCATCTCGAGGATGACGAGGGGGTCGCGATCACCGAACCTGGATCCGAATCGACGTCCATCGAGGACGCGCTCACCGCGGCCGGCGCCGCGGGCTGACCAACCGACCCTCCCCCTCGACCGAAGCCCAACAGGAGAACGTCCACATGCTCGTGCCGATGGTCATCGAGTCCTCCAGCCGGGGGGAGCGCGCCTACGACATCTACTCGCGGCTCCTGAAGGAGCGGATCATCTTCCTCGGCGACGTGATCGAGGATCACCTCGCCAACCTGATCATCGCCCAGCTCCTGTTCCTCGAGTCCGAGGATCCGGAGAAGGACATCAGCCTGTACATCAACTCGCCCGGCGGCGTGGTCACGGCGGGCCTCGCGATCTACGACACGAT
>DHWF01000006.1:0-798 GCA_002413045.1 Chloroflexi bacterium UBA5189 | reverse complement strand
ATCTACGACACGATGCAGTACCTGCGCGCGCCGGTCAGCACGATCTGCATCGGCCAGGCGGCCTCGATGGCATCCGTGCTGCTCGCGGCCGGCGAAAAGGGCAAGCGCTACGGGCTGCCCAACAGCCGGATCATGATCCACCAGGGCTCCGGCGGCTTCCGTGGCGCCCCGGTGGACGCGGTCATCCAGATGAAGGAATGGGAGACGCTCGTTGACTTGAACCACCAGATTCTCGCCCGCCACACCGGCCAGCCGATCGAGAAGGTGCGTCAGGACACGGAGCGGGACAGGTTCATGTCGCCCGAGGAGGCGAAGGACTATGGCATCATCGATGCCGTATACAACCTCCAGGGGTCATCGCTGATCGCTGCAGCCCACGATGCCGGCCTCGCCGGCGGCGAGGGTTCCAGCGTGACGGAGCCGTCGGAGGCCACGGAGCCGGAGCAGATCCCCGGACCGGAGACGAAGAAGTCGAAGTCCTGAACCTGGCAGGCAGGGGGAACGGTTGAGCACGACGAGCGGGAGCAAGGGCGCGAAGGTCCCGTATCGCTGCTCGTTCTGCGGCAAGAGCCAGGAGCAGGTCCGGAAGCTCATCGCGGGCCAGGGCGTCTACATCTGCGACGAGTGCATCAACCTCTGCCAGGAGATCATCGAAGAGGAGATGCTCGAGCAGCCGAAGACGAAGCCGGCTGCCTCCAAGCTTCCCAACCCGCGCCAGATCAGCGCCGCCCTCGACCAGTACGTGATCAGCCAGGACAAGGCCAAGAAGGTCCTGTCAGTCGCCGTCTACAACCACTA
>DHWF01000035.1:747-53807 GCA_002413045.1 Chloroflexi bacterium UBA5189 | reverse complement strand
AGCGGATTGCAGGTACAGGGCACCGCTAGTTCCCCGCCTAGCACGGCCCGCCAAGGATACCCCGGTGGGTCACGGCCAGCCGCGACGATCGTGGCCGAACAGAACCCGCGTCGGGTTGAGCGCCCGCATGCGGGCGACGGATCTCGCGTAGGCAGGACGATCCGGGGCGTCGATCGAACCGTCCCGGGCACCTGCGGTTGCGGTCCACTCGCCGTAGCTGTAGACGGCCTGGCCGGCGAGGAGGATCGGGCCGTCCGGCGTCTCGACGACGAGCGACTGGTGGCCCGGCGAGTGGCCGGGCGTGGCGAAGACGCGGATCCCCGGGGCCGGTTCGTGGTCCCCGTCGACCGGGACGTAATGCGAGCCCGGGAAGTCGAGCGCGCTCGAAACCGTGTAGTCCGGCTCGTTGGCGGCCGCCCACTCCGCTGGCTGGACGTAGATCGGCACGTTCGGGAACAGGGCGTTCTGGCCGCAATGATCGACGTGGAGGTGGCAGTTGGCGATGGCCGTGACTTCGTCGTGGGCGATTCCGGCATCAGCCAGGGCGTCGAGGACGGGGCGAACCTCGACGCGGTACTTTGCGTAGAAGGTGTCGAGCTCGGGCTCGGGCGGGGCGAGGCCGGTATCGAAGAGGAACACGCCGCCCGCGTGACGCACCGCGTACCCGACCACGAGGCCGGCTTCGCCCGGCCACTGGTCGTCCGGACCGAACGTGAATTCGCCGAGCGGCAGCGCGAGCACGTCGAGCGCCGACCGCGAGGTCATCGATCGAACCGAGCGGACCGCTCGCGCGCCCCGAAGCTCGGGGGCGAGGTGTGGCGGAGAGGGAGGGATTCGAACCCTCGACGGGTTGCCCCGAACCGCATTTCCAGTGCGGCGCCATAGTCCACTAGGCGACCTCTCCGAGGATGCGCAGCGTAGCCCGGATCGCTGGTCAATCCAGGCGCGTCCCGTCCTCCCACTCGGTCGTCAGGCGGCGGTTCTCGTGGATCGCGGTCTCCCGGAGCGGTTCCGCGCCGGTGGCGACAAACCCATGCCACGCACCGGGCGGGATGATCAGCACGTCGCCGGCTTCGGCATCGAAGGTCTCACCGTCGATGTCGAACCGGCCCGAGCCCGTATGGATCACGAAGATCTCGGTGTGTGGGTGGCGGTGGCGGATCGGGCCGCGTCCCGGAGCAACGGTGGCATGCATGACCGATGTGGCGATGCCAAGGTCTGATCCGGCGAGCGCCCGCAGGTCGTAGACCTCTGGGTCGAAGCGACGACCGAATGGCGGAATATCCGCGTGCCGGATCAGCCGGCCCTTCATTGTGCTGCGGGCCTCAGGGACGAGGTCAGCCCAAGGCGCCTGCGAGCACGTGAGCGAGCGCACCCGACGGTGCGTGAGCGAGCGCGCACAGCCGGCAACGCAGGGATGGCCCGTCCATGAGGTCCGCGTTTTGGCGGAGAGGGAGGGATTCGAACCCTCGGTGCTCTCGCACACCGCTTTTCGAGAGCGGCACCATCAACCACTCGGACACCTCTCCGCCGGGGAGGATACCAGCGAGGGCTAGCGGGCAGTGGCGGCGTACAGCTCCTCGACCTCGTCGCGCCGAATGCCGCTGACGACCTTGACCCGGCGCCGGAGGGCGGGGTGCTCGGCGAGCTGGAGGATCGTGCCAGCAGCGCCGTCGGTGCGGTTGGGGATCGCGTAGACGAGGGCCTCGACGTCGGACGCCAGGAGCGCGCCGACGCACATCGGGCAGGGCTCCATCGTGCAGAACATCGTGACGTCGCGGAGCCGGTCCTTGCCGACGCGCCGAGCCGCCTCACGGAGGGCGACGATCACCGCGTGGGCGGTCGGGTCGTCCGTCTCGCGGACGCGGTCATGGCCGCGCGCGACCATCGCCTCGTCGAGCACGGCGACCGCGGCGTGGGGCCGCTCGCCACGGGCGACGGCGGCCTTCGCCTCGGCCAGCGCCTCGCCCATGTACAGCTCGTAGTTCACGGGCCGGATCATACGCGCCGGGTTGGCCGCGTCGGGACGCCGGCGATGGGTGGTCGGCTGCGTCTCGATACCATCGACGGCGATGACGACACCCAAGCGGATCGGCGTGCTCACCGGCGGCGGCGACGTCCCGGGGCTGAACTCCGTGATCAAGAGCGTGACCTACCGCGCGACCGAGCTGGGAATCGAGGTGATCGGGATCCGGCGCGGCTGGGAGGGCCTCACCCACGTCGAGCCTGGCGACGACCTCGATCCCGACTACCTGCGCCCGCTCGACCGGCGCAACACCCGGACGATCGACCGCACGGGCGGAACCGTGCTCCACACCTCGCGGACGAACCCGGCGCGGATGAAGCAGGAATCGCTGCCGCCCTGGCTGACGGTCGACCAGGCGGAGCGCTTCCGCACCGAGGACGGCCGCTACGACCTGACCTCGGTCGTGCTCGAGCACCTCGACCAGCTCGGCATCGATGCGCTCGTGCCGATCGGGGGCGACGACACGCTGTCGTTCGCGCGCGTGCTGGTGGACCAGGGGGTGCCGCTCGTCGCGATCCCGAAGACGATGGACAACGACGTCCCCGGCACCGAATACTGCATCGGCTTCTCGTCGGCAATCACCCGGGCCAAGGAGCTGATCGACCGGCAACGAACCACGCTCGGCAGCCACGAGCGGATCGGCGTCTTCCGAATCTTCGGCCGCGACGCCGGCTTCTCCGCGCTGTTCGCCGCCTACGTGACCTCCGCGCGCTGCGTGATCCCCGAGGCGCCCTACGACCTCGACGCGCTCGCCGGCCTCCTTGCCGACGACCACCGCCTCAGTCCGAGCCGGTACGCGATCGTCATCGCCGCGGAGGGGGCCGTCTGGACCGGCGCCAATCTCGACGAGGTCGGCGAGGCCGACGCGTTCGGGCACCGGCACAAGGCCAACATCGGCGAGGCGCTCGCCGCCGAGCTGTCGCGCCGCACCGGCATCGAATCGCTCGCGATCGAGCTGACCTACGACCTCCGCAGCGGCCAGCCGGACGCGCTCGACCAGATCGTGGCGACGACCTTCGCCAACGTGGCGATGGACCTGCTCGCCGACGGGAAGTTCGGTCGGATGGCCGCGATCAGGGATGGCAAGTACGCCGAGACCTCGCTCCCTGCGGCAGGCGCGACATCCCGGCGCGTGGATGTCCAGGGCATGTACAACGTCGAGCGATTCCGGCCCCGCTACGACGGGCGGATCGGCCGCCCGCTGCTGCTCGTCGGGTTGGGCGACTAGCTCTCGAGTCCCGACAAGCCGCGGATCGAACGGGCGACCGCCGACATGTCGTCGTCGGCATGGCCCTGGCCCATGAGGCCCGCCTCGAGGGCCTCGCACAGCGCACTGACCGGCAATGACGCGCCGAGCTCGCGGGCCATCGCCAGCGCGATCCCGAGATCCTTGCGGTGGAGGGCGACCTTGAAGCCCAACGGGTAGTCGTTGGCGAGCATCCGCCCGCTCCGGTTGGCCAGAACCCACGACTGCGCGGCGCCGCCCGAGAGGGCGGCCACGGTCTGCTCGACGTCGAGGCCGGCCTTGATCGCGAGCACGATCCCCTCGGCGACGCCGAGGTAGGTGCCGGCGAGGATCACCTGGTTGACGGCCTTGACCGCCTGGCCCGCGCCGATCGGGCCGACATGGGTGATCGTGGTGCCGAGGCTCTGCAGGACCGGGCGGGCGCGTTCGAGGTCCGTCGCATCGCCGCCGATGAAGATCGACAGGGTGCCCTTCTTCGCACCCTCGCTGCCACCGGAGACCGGGCCGTCGAGCATCGCGACGTCCTTCGCAGCGAGCCGTTCGGCGAACTGGCGCGTCGCCGAGGGCGAGATCGTCGACATGTCGACGACGAGCGTTCCCGGCGCTGCGCCCTCGGCGACGCCGCCCGGGCCGAACAGGACCGCCTCGACGTCCGGCGTGTCCGAGACGATCGTGATGACGATGTCGCTCGCGGCCGCTACGGCGGCCGGGCTGGCGAGCAGGTGGACGCCAAGGTCCTCGAGCTCCGCGGCGCGGCCGGGCGTCCTGTTCCAGGCGCTCACGTCGAAGCCTGCGCGCGCCGCATTGGCCGCCATCGCGCCGCCCATCGTTCCGAGCCCGACGAACCCGACGCGCATGGAACCCTCCTCGCCTCCAGATGAACTTGGGGATGCTACGCCGCGCTCGGCTGGTAGGCTCTCGCCCGTGACGGCGCCGCGCGGATCGGGCATCGCGGATGCTGTTCGAGGGCTGCCGTGGCGCCTCCTGCTCCCGAGCGTCGTGATCCTCGTCGCGGCGGCCCTGACGCCCGCGAGCGAGCTGCACTCCAACCAGGGCGACGTGGGGCTGTACCTCGAGAAGGCCCGAGCGCTCGCCTCGGGGCTGGTCCCGTACCGCGACTTCCCGTTCGAGTACCCGCCGCTGGCGCTCGTGCCGATGGTCGTTCCGTACCTCGTCTGGCCGTTCTCGCGGCTGGCGGTCGAGGGCTACGCGTGGCTGTTCGTGGCCTGGGAGGCCGCGCTGATGCTGGTCCTCGCGGTCGTGCTCGCGCGGATCGTGCGGCTGGGCGGGACGTCGGACGAGGCGGACGACGTGTCGTCGATGGCGGACCGCCTGGTCGTGCTTTCGATCGGGGCGGCGCTCGCGATTGCCTTCCGGTTCGACCTCTACCCCGCGCTGCTCGTGATGGTCGCGCTGTGGCTCTCGCTGGAGCGGCGCCCCGTGGCGGCCGGCGTGGCGGTGGGGTTCGGGGTGCTGGCGAAGCTCTATCCGCTGGCGATCGTGCCGGCGCTGGCGATCCCGTGGCTGGTCCCGCTCGATGCCGGGCGGCTGGTTCGATACGGCGTGGCGGTCGTGGGGTCGATCGTGCTCGTCCTGCTGCCGTTCGTCGCCCCCGCCGGGACCGACACGTTCGGGTTTCTCACGTACCAGGCCGAGCGTGGGCTCCAGGTCGAGTCGATCGGCGGCGGGCTCGCGGTGCTCCTCGGCCTCATCAATGGGCACACGGTCGACATGTCGTTCGGGTTCAGCGCGGTCCAGGTTGCCGGGCCGTTTGCCGATGCGTGGCTGGCCGTGCTTCCGGCGCTTACGGTGGTCGGCTTCGGGGTGCTCGGCTGGATCGGATGGCGGCACGTCCGGCGTGGCCCGGTACCGGCGGCGACCGCGGTCACGCTCACGTTCGCATCTGTGCTCGTGGTGCTTGCCACCAGCAAGGTCTTCTCGATCCAGTACGTGGTCTGGATGGTGCCGTTCGCGGCGCTCCTGCGCGGCGGCAAGTTCTGGCTCGCGGCCGCGATCATCGCCCTCACGATGCCGATCCACCCGCTGCTCTACGCCGAGCTCGTCAAGCAGCAGGCGTTGCCGATCCTGATCCTGAACCTCCGGAATGGGCTGTTCCTCGCGCTGACGGCGTGGGTGCTTCGCGACCTCGCGCTCGGCGCGCAGCCGGCAGCGGTCGACCTCGTGGTGGCGCCGCCTAGCTCGGCTGCGCCGCGTCCCACTTCGACTGGGTCAGGCTGAACCAGTTCCCGGAGTCGTCGCGGAAGAGCGCCGCGATCCCGTATGGCGGTCCTCCGGCTGCTGGGGGAATGTCACGCCCTTGGCCTTGGCCACCAGCGCCCGGACGGTTTCGGCGTCCTCGGGGCTGAACATCGGTGGGGCTGGGTATGCGAGGAGGAGCGTCAGGTCCGGCTGGCCGGCGGGGCCGACCGTTGCGCGAAGTGGAACTTCGAGTAGCCCGCCTCGCGCGCCAGCGCGGCAACGTCCAGGGGCTCCGCGTACCGCAGGTCGATCAGGTCCCGGGCACGGCGCAGGGCCGGAACGGTGAACAGGGCCGACGGAGACATCGGAGGGAGTATTGCCCGGCGAGGAAGGTGGCGCGCCCGGCGGGACTCGAACCCACGACCTTCAGGTCCGCAACCGGGACGAGCCCGTCCTCGCGGGTCCTCGCCGGTCCCCAACAGGGTCGTTCTACGGCGAGGTGACTGGTCAACGGGAGCCCGTACTCCCCGTCCGTCCCGCCCCATCCCCGCTCGTTTGTGTCCGCGGTTGTGTCCGGACGCGAAGAAGCCCCGCCTCTCAGCGGGGCTTCCTTGCTCGACTGTCAGGGCTTGGGGCGCGCCTGGGCCAGTAGGCGGGCGTAGAGGCTCGCGGTGAGTTCGGCGCGGGCCAGGTCCAGCCCGTAGAGTGCATCAGCCCGGTCGGCCATGGTGGCGTTCGCGACGCCCACCTCTAGGAGGTGCTCGAGTTCAGCCCTGGCCATCTCGAACCGTTCAGTCATGATCTCAAGGTAGTTGGGTTCATCCGGATCGACGGCTGCTGGGGTTGGGGTACTCATGCCCCTGCCGCCTTCCGCCGCTGCCGCTCCCCGAGTTCGACGGCGAGTTCGTCGTCCTCGAAGTCCAGCAGCCGTTCAGTGATGCGCTCCGGGGTGTGTGCTCGAGCGTGCTCGGAGTGGTGTGGGCAGTCCACCGACAATGCCGGACCGCCTTCCGGTGCTACTCCGGAGTCGTAGATGCGCCCGACGTAGGTCACCCACGGTGCGTCACCCGGATTGCACTCGACCATGATCTCATCGCCCACGCCCAGGTGCGCCTTCAAGAACGTGGCCCACTCGTCGTGCACGATGGGCTTCTTCTTCTTGGTCATTCGATCTCCGATTGCTGGGGCGACATTTGCGCCCTTCACAGAGATAGGGGTCAGGGGGTAACCCTCCACTGAACCGGCCACGCAGATTGTTGCGATACTGCCGGGCGTGGACCTCACGACCAGCTTCGAGGACGCCATCCCCGCCGCGATCCGCGGGCCGTACGACTTCGCGGAGGTTCGCAATGCCGCGGCCATCTTGAACGCGACCAACCCCGACGCCTTCGCGGAGGTTGTCGGCGTTCTCGGGGGCTTCCGGCTGCAGAAGCTGGACATCACGGAGCCGGGTGGGCGCAAGTCGCGGGCGGCGATTCGGATCGACGAGATGTTCCGGGTTCTGGGCTGGCGGGAGGCCCAGCAAGACCTCCGCATCATTTCTCGCCAGACGCTGCAACCATATCGACCCGCCGGGGAAAAGAAGCCGACGGTGATCGAGACGGAGGTGCTGAACTTCGGCTACAAGGTCGACAACGCCAAGGGCCGCTTCGTCCTGGACGTCGAGTGGAACGCGAAGGACGGCAACCTCGACCGCGACCTTGGCATCTACCGTGCGCTGTACGACGCGGGGGTCATCGACGGCGCGATGATCGTCACACGCGTGTTCGCAGGCATCCGGGACTTGGCGATCAAACTGGGTCGGCCGGGTGCGTTTAACTCGACGACGACCACTACGATGGACAAACTGACGCCGCGGATGTACCGCGGATCGGCGGGCGGGTGCCCCGTCCTCGCCGTGGCGATTACCGAGCGGTGCTACGCCCCGTAGCCCTTATGTGCCTGCCCCTTCGGCGTTACCCCTGGGTCTGACTCGTCGCCCCACGCTGACCAGCCGGGTTGCGGGTAGCGAGCGAACAGCTCGAGGAACGGCCCTGGGCTGCAGCCCTCCACAATCTTGTATAGCTCGTCGGGCTTCCGCGAGTGCTCTCGCTTCCGACTCTCAAGGTAGTTGACCTGTCGTCGGCCCGGCTGGAACGTGCGCAGGCTCCCACGGACACCAAAGAGCACCGTCTCCGTGACATTCCGGAAGTAGAAGCCGACGCCTCGGCCGTCGCTGCCGCCGTCCTTCCTAATCTTCCGCCAGATGATCATCGCCTTGTAGGTGAAGCCCCACGCCTCGAGGACCTTGACCGCGTCGGGTACGAGGGCGTTCGGCGTCCAGAGGTACAGGTGCGACTTGTCGCCAGCGATCTCTCGAACCGGCAACGCTGAAATCTGGGCCACGGACAAGGTCTCGTAGCGAGCGAGCCGCTTGTGCTCGGGCGCGATCTTGCCGGTGCGGTTTACAAATCGCCACGGCGGGTCGGCCAGGATCGTGCCGAACCGCTGTTCGCCCACCGTCTTCCGGAGGCTGTCGGAGACTGCAGCGATGACTGCTTGGGGGTCTTCCTTGGGCTTGGGGAGTGGTACCCGTTCGGCCTGCGCCTCGGTGCGGGCTGCCCACCGTGCGCGAGCCGCGTTGGTCGCGATCTCGGTCCGCGCTTCGGCGCTGAGCTTGTCCGCCCGCGCTCGCCCGCCCTTTAGGCCACCGCGACGGCCGAACTCGACTGCGAGGGGGTCTCTGTGGTCGTCCGGACTTGCCGGCATCGCCAGTTCGGACCACATGGGCGAGGACGCACCCTCGGTGCCTGACGGCTCATGCATGCGCATCATCATAGCGCACACGACCGGGCCGTGTTCCCCTATTCCGCGCGGAATAGGCCCCTGACGCTGGGTGGTCTTGGACCGGTGGCGAAGCCGGGAGTCTAGGCCCGACCCTTGGAAGACATCCCGACGACCTCTGCCTGACTCCCCTCGCCCACCTCGAAGGCCTTCATCTTGGCGCTGATCGACGCAGCAGCAGCCGCCTCAGGACGACCCAGGGCCATCTCGATCTTGGCTCGTGCGGTCGCCTCAGCGATGGCGAACTGGCGGACGGCTTCGTGCGCCGCGTTCTCCAGCGCGAGGGCCTGCTTGCGATGCGGGACCGCCTCATCCAGGGCCGCATCGACGGCCACCCGGAGTTCGCGCCATGCCAGCAGCTGCTCCGGGCGGGGCTGGACTCCCATGAGCGCCAGGGCGTCTAGCCGGATCATGGCTCCCCGCGGGTTGCCAGCGGCCAAGTAGCCGCGGGCTTCGGCCTCGAGCTCCTCCGGACCACGCCGCATCCGACTCAGGATCTCTGCGTCCGCCAGGTCTTGGGATCGGTCCTTGTCGGCGTCTCGTGGCGCGTTGTACCGCACCTTGCGCGCCTGATCCATGGTCGCCTCGATCATGTCGACTTCCCGACCGAGTGCCTCCTGGCGTGCTCTCTGCGCTGAATCTGCCAGCCGGGTCCGCTCCTGCGACTTGTACTCCTCGGTGTCCCCGCTGTCGGCCAGGGCAGCGAGCGCCCGAAGGTGCTCGTCGACGGCACCCGCCATTCCCCGGATAAGGCCTCCGGTGACCTCTGTCACGTCTTCACCTGGCATGGTTAGAACCTCCTGTGCGAACTTGCGTATGGCTGCCGCCTTCTCGAGCTTCACCGCGGCTTCAGCTGGGTCCGTAGTGGTCTTGGCATCGACCTCGAGCCGAAGGGCGGCGAGTGATGCGTCCCGCCACCTCTGGTCTGACTGCTTGTTGCTCATATCCGTAAAGGACCCCGATGGGTAATCCAATCCCACAGGCGAATCGCGCGACCCATGGGCTCCACCAGCCGTGCAAGCCGGAGTCGGCGGCGCCCACTAGCCGCATCAGCGGCCTCCGCTCCGCGCCCGTAGGGTCGATCCTCGGGCCTGCCCGACCCAGCCCACTCTGGGCCGTCGCCGGCGATCACGTTCCGGGCGGAACCTCCAGCCGAGCGGCGGGCGATGCGTCCCGCCACCTCGGGTGCTCCTGCGTAGTATGGGAAACGGGCGGGCATGGGGGACCCGCGGCCACAACCGCCGCCCGCAGCGCCGCGAGAGCCGCAAGCACCAGGCCGACCGTCCACAAGCCGGGGACGCGGGCGAGGCTCCTATAAGCTAGCCGGCTCCGCCGCGCATCTGCCGGATGTACCAGCCCACGATGGCGTCGTCGTCCTTCTCGACCAGGACCCCGCGCCCCGGCGCACCCCCGACGGTGCCGACTAGCCCGGCGTCTAGCATCTCCTTCACGAACATTTGTGCCGCACGTTCGCTGGCGCGTGCTGTTCGCGCTATCTCGGGGCTGCCGCGCCGACCATCGATGGCGTCCCACATGGCAACCCGTGCATCCGTGCGCAGGAGTTCAGCGACGAGGCGCTGCCGAAGGTCGACCGCCTGCGAGGCGGTCAGGAGCGCGAGGCGCCGATCGATCGAGCGCAGCAACCGCAGGGATTCGTCACCGTCCACTCCGACTCCTTGACCTCCCCCTACGGAGCGCCTTGCTCGGCGCGTCCACCTCGAATGGCACAACGATCACGGGGACCTGTAGACCCTCGAGTCCCAGGATCTCAGCGATGGGCTCTCGATGACTGGCAGCGATGGCCGGCAGGGGGACCCGGTCGCCGAAGACCACCATGAAGGCCACCGCGGGTCGCGACGTGTGGATGTAGCGTGCCAGTTCCTCGACGCCCCCGTCGTACGTAGACCTGTCCGTCCACACCTTCACCTCAATGAGGGCATCCAACTCCTGGATGTAGATGTCCGTCTGGCCCCGGCCGGTCCGGGCCTCAACATGCGCGTGGGACGTGAGGTACGTGCGCAGGTTGTTCCTGAGCGACTCTTCGCGTCCCCTCGTCTTGCCCCCGAACTCGGCGCTGAGGGCGTCAATCGCATGCTGCCGGTAGGCCAAGAGCACGTCCTGAAGCGTGTCGGCTGTCCCGAACGACTTGGCCTTGGCAACCACAGCGGCGGCGTACCCGGCCGGCGGTGGACGCAGTCGCCGCGTCGCCAATGCGGCAGCCACTTGGGTTGCCGTCAGGGTGCCAACCGGGACGACAGCCAGGGCGCGGGCGAGCGCGACGCGGTCACCCACTGCGATGTGGACTCCATACTCCTCGCCCGCATCGTTCAGAGCTTCCATGAGTCCGGCTTGAGGGTCAGGCGAGGTCATCGACCTTGTTAGCCTTCAGGGTCTTCCGAAGGATCCTGTCGAGGCCGAATGCCTCCCACCCCTCGACCGCGCTGTACCCGCCTTTCGGTGCGCGGTCGACGAAGCCGCGATCATGAAGCTGCGCCAGTGCCGTCGAGACGAACCCCTGCTGGGCGCGTGTGAAACCGCGTGCCTTCAGTTCGTCGGCGATCTTCTGCTGTGTGAGGCCCCGTTGGACACCGCGCAGGATGATGACCATCCGCGGGTCGGAGAAGGTGGCTTCGATCCCCTCCCGGACCGCGGGACGGTCGACGGCCGCGAGGACTTTGACCGTCCCATCCAGGCTGCGGACGTGACGCTCAATCTCCTGTAGCCGACCCTGGGTGTGGCTATCGCTCATGCTTTCGCACCCCTCGCGGAGGTGGACTTCGGAGCCGGGGCAACGATCCCGAGTTCAGCGAGCGTGAAGATCGCTTTGGGCGGATTGCTTCCCGCTTCGACGATGCCGGCAGCCTCCCATTCGGTCACCAGGTTCTGCGCAGTCACGCGGCTGACCCCCGCGACGTTCTCCAGCCCCCGGACGGTGACATTGCCTTCGGCGATCGCTTGGTAAACACGCCTCTTGGCGTCGGTGTCGAGCAGGCTAACCACTCGCGCCCTAACCGCTGGGAGTGCCGCCTCGCGACTCCACTTGACGATCTGGCGCAGGAGGAGGATCTGCTCCGACTCGTTCTCGGCCACCACTACACCTCCATCGTGCGCTTAGGCAGTTCGCCTTCGACCGCGCCCAGAGCACCGAGCCGCTTGAAGAACCTGCTGGTCGAGCCTTGATCCAGGCTCGACTGCTTGCTTATCTGCTGCTTGGTCCGCGACCCATCGGCGAGGGTCCACGCCTTTCGTCGAGTCGGGGACGCATCCACCACCGCCTTGACCTCGACCAAGAGCTTGCTGAGCTCTTCAGCCTGCCACTCCTCGTACTCGCCACGATGATGGTGAGCGATTGGGCGCAGGAGGTCACGGATCTCCCGAAGGAGTTGAACCTCTTCTGAGTCATCCACTGTCGATCGCCGGTCCTTCCGCTGCACGAGCCATCCTGAGTAAGGACATCATCTTAGGGAGTTGGTGTGCGGCTCGTCAAGAGAGGTTACCAACATCGTGCGTGATGTGCCGCAAGACCGAACAGGCGTTCCGCATGCGGAATACCGAAGGACCCAGAGGTCGGGCGTTTGTGACTCCGGCTCAGTCGATCATGAAGGCGTCACGGCTCCGGCCATCCGGGGCTTCGTTCGGAGTGCCCACGTGCCGTCCGGAAGCTGGTAGTCGTCGGCCCTGACCATCCCGCTCGCCTCCGCTGAGGCGATGAAGCGCTCCTTCACCGCGGGATCCTCCGCGGCCAGGAACTCGCCCAGCCAGTCCGCGAACTCGAGGTCACGGGTGTCGATCACCCCGGCCGTGAGTTCGACCAGGTCCGGTTCGGTGCCTTCAGCGACCAGCTGCTCCGGTGTGATGCCCCGGTCGTAGGCCTTCGAGAGCCCCGACGTGGCGGTCACGTGGGCTTGGATGGCCAGGAAAGGGCGTTGGGGCTGGATGCGGACGTGGTTCTCCCGGTGACGGGCCACGGACATCCTGCCGAGCCCGTACAGCCGAGCCACGGCGGCGATGTTGCCGACGCGCTGGAGCGCGACGTCGATGCTGGCAACGGACGGATGGGAACAGGTGAGGCAGTTGGCTCTACTCACGTGCATCTCCTATTGTTGCGCGTGCAACTATCGTGCTTGCGGTCGTGCGGCTCGGGCAACCAAACCCGCACGGGCTTGAATGTCGAGGCGCCTCCGGGAGGGAGTCGATTCGGCGGGAGCCGGCCATGGAGTCCCCCGTCGTGTCGGCGGGAAGCCCCGTCGTTGCCCCACGTCGCCCGTTGTCGGGCGCCGAGCGTTCAGATACCGCTACCCACCAACCCCTGCAACCGGAGCAGCCACGACAGGGCGGCAGCGAACGTCGGCCACGACGGTGGGCCGCGAGGTCGTGGCCACACTCGCACACCGGAGCCAGGGAGGACCGACGCAGTCCGCGATCCGGCTCGGGGCGTCGTGGGGGACCACCACCCCGGACTGCTGCCACCTCAGGGGTGATTCCGTCCGCACCGCCGATGTAGGAATCGATCATGAGCCGGGTCATCCGTTTGCCTCCGCCGCCGCCCATTCGGCTTGGACCTCGGCGCGATGCTTATTGAGGTAGGGCTGGCCAATCTGCGGATTGATGCCGCGCTTGCTGGCGGCACCGTGGTAGAGCGAACACCACGGGTTGAAGTCCTCGGCCGTCGCGACTCGGACGCTGCACGGCTCGCCGTTCTTCTTCAGCGCTAGGCAGATGCCGTCGTCGTGGTTGCCACCGATTCGCCCGTGCTCCTTGGCGTAGCGCAGGCAGGTGGGGCAGAAAGGCTTGTCGAGATCACGGTCACTCTGGCTTGGCCACTCCATCTCGTCGGTATCGAGCATCACCCCACAGCGCGAGCAGGGCGTGGCGTTGTCTGGACCATCGAGGGGTGGGATGTCGCCTGGTCGACCGGGCGTGGGAGCGCCGGGCTCCGCCCGGCCGCGGCTCCCACCGCCTGCTCCTCCTCCCCCAGCCCTTTTGGGGCGGGGCGGGGCAGGGCGGGCAGAATCGTTGGCAACGTCGTTGGCAACGTCGTTGGACGAACCGGCGCTCCAGCGATCGAACCGGACCCTGGCGGTTTCCTGACGTCTGGCCACTCGAGCAGCCGACATCTGCGTGGTCAGGTAATCCACAATCGACCACTCGTCGCCGTCGTCCTCCCAGCGCTGGACCTCGACCAGTGACCGAGCAGCGGACTCGACGTCGGCCTCGTCGCTGATGCGGCGAAGCATGTGCTTGGGGATTTGGCCATCGGTCCGGTGGAGCTTCGACCAGACCAGCGCCTCGAGGTACATCAGCCGGACACCCCTGGAGAGCCGGATAAGGTCGGGGTGCTCGAGCATCGCGGTGTCAACGACCGCGGCGTCGTAAGAGCTCATCGCTGAGCTCCCTGGCCGATTGGGGTGCTGGGCGGTGCCGGAGCCCGGCCAAGACTTACAGGCTCCGGCTCCGCAGGATTGGTCCCCGAACCGGCAGGGGGAGATGCCACGCCTGCCGGTCGGGGGGTGGCGCGCGGACCCTCTCCCGACGTCATGTTCATTCCACGCCCGCCAGCCGCAGCAACGCCGCTCGCGGGACGCGCACCGACCGACCCACGCGGATCGCCGGGATTTCCCCGCGGGCGATTGCTGCATAGCACTGGTTCCGACCAATACGCAGGTAGGTGGCTACCTCCTGGACGGTCAGGAACGGTGGGGGGGTCTGGCTGGCCGGGGCTCTCACTTCTTGGATCCATATACCCGTAAAGGATCCAAGGGGGTAATCCAGCCTAGGCGGGTGGGTCCTGCCGGGCTTGCTTGGCCTTACCGCGGCGGTAGATGAACATCTGGTTCTGCTTGCTTTGGAGCCGCCCATCGGGTTCAGGACGCCGCCGGGCGATTTCCGGCCAAGACAGACCCTGTTCATCCCGCATGCGGATGACCTCGATCTCGGCGTTCGTCAGACGGTTCGGGTCCTTGGGCGCAGTGGGACCGGGATATGCCTGCACCGCCCAATCGATCATCGCCCCGATGGGCTCTTCCCAGGTGTATCCCTCCCAGTGTCCAGGCTCCGTCTCCGTCGCCGGAATCCATCTCCCTCTCGGCACCAACGGAATGTCGGGGAGATTGGGCGTCGCCTCGTGCCACACCCGCTCAGTCGCCGGGGCCGGGAACTCCACGTCGAAGTGGGTGTCGCCACATATACCACAGACGGACGACGCCGACTGGGGCGCGGCTCCGTAATCCCAGCGGAGCACACCATCTTCCCCAACAACCTTGGGCAGCGTCATGGGGTTTCCGAATTCGTCAAGGATCACCTGCATCCCTGAGACGCGAGCACCCCCCAGGAGCGCCTCCTCGTCGGGCTCTTCCCAATGCTTGGGCTGGCCATGCCAACTATTCGGGCGAGTCCTCTGCGCGGTCTCCGGTGGAAGGGCCGATGGCACATCCTCGTGCCGCGACCGCTCACCATCGTCAGTCCCGATCAGGGCGTCTAGCAGGACGTCTCGAGGCTGGGCATTAGCGATCTGGGCAGCACGGAGGTCTTCCTCGCCGTTGGCCTGCTCGAACGCGTCGCTAGGTGGCGAGGCATTGGGACTCTTGCGAGGAACATCACGGGACTTGACCCACTGCCGATGTCCACGGATCCATTCCCAGACGTGGGCGGTCTTGCGGCCCTCGTCCCATTCGAGCTTCGTGGTCCGCAGAGCCTTCCACACTGCGTAGTAGTCCTCGGTTTGATCCGGGCTCAGGGCTCCGTCCTTCTTACCGAGTCCGAGCCGCTCAAAGACCTCCCAGGCACGACGCTCCTGCTCCGGATCCACCTCGGTCACCCGTCCACCAGCGCGGCCAGCTGATCGGCTGCCTCTGCCGCCATGGATGGCACCGCATGGCTATACAAGTCGAGAGTCATCGCAATCGAAGCATGCCCCAATCGTTCCTGGACCACTTTCGGATGCGTTCCGGCCCGCAGCATCAGCGTGGCCGCGGTGTGCCGGAGGTCGTGTAGTCGGATCACCGACAGCCCGGCTGCACGTGATGCCTTCCGAAACGCCGCTGTCACGACATCGGGGTCCAGCCGCGAGCCGTCTTCCCGTGTGAATGCCAGTCCATCGATGCCGACCACGACCTGGTTCGCCTTGTGCGCGCGGAGAGCGGCGACCGTGGCAGCATCAATCGGAATGCGCCGTCGCCCGCGGGCGGTCTTAGGTTCGCTGATCACCACGCCCTGAGCGCCCTGCCGCGACAGCTGCTGCTGGATGCTGATGAACGCACCAGCGAGGTCGATATCGGACCAGCGCAGCCCCAGCATCTCACCGCGCCTTGCCCCGGTCATTGCATAGAGCCTCCACAAGGCGTACAAGCGGTCATCCGAGACCGACACGAGGAACCGGCGGAGCTGGTCGGCGTCCCAGGTCTGCATTTGTGGTCGGGATGACGACATCCGGTGGGCTCTGGCAGCCGGGTTGCTGGCTATCAATTCGTTCCGTACTGCCGCCTCGAGCGCTGAGCGGAGAACCAGGTGGATGTTGTGGACTGTCTTCGGTGCTCGGCGTAATGCGAGTTGGAGGTAGAGGGTCTCGATCTGGGCCGCGCGCAGCTGCGCGAGCGGAATCGCGCCAAGCGTCGGCATGAGGTGCAGCTTGACCACCGCCTCGTAGTTCGCCCACGTTCCATCACGGACCTTGCCCTGGATCGATGGCAGCCACTCCGCCAGCCACTGGCCCGTCGTCATCTTGCTGGGTTCCGGGCGTCCACCAGCTAGACGCGCAAGGTGCCCTCGGATCTCCGTTAGCGCCTGCTTCTGGGCCAGCCCGGATCGGTGGACGGGGTGGCGGGGTTGGCCTGGCGCGTTGGTGTCCATGCGGTAGGCCCAGGCGATGCTGGTGCTCCCGCAGCGGGCGCAACTCCGGTCGCCTCGGGCCACTCGCAGGGAGCAGGACTGGCACCGCTTATACGGCTTCGGGTCTCGGAGCATGGTCGGCATCTCATCTCTAAAGGCTGGGAGGGGGTAACCCTGCCCATCCAAAAAAGCACGCTCGCGGGGATCGTGGCAAGTACGGCTGTGTCCGGGCTGTGTCCGGAGCCTGGGCGCAAAAATGCCCGGATGGGCCAACAAGGGGCCGTTTTACGCGGCGGAGAGTGGCGCGCCCGGCGGGACTCGAACCCACGACCTTCAGGTCCGCAACCTGACGCTCTATCCGCTGAGCTACGGGCGCACTGTGCCGGCCCGGAATGCTACCGGGAAGTGGCGGAGAGGGAGGGATTCGAACCCTCGGAGCAGGTTACCCCACTCAGCGGTTTAGCAAACCGCCGCACTAGGCCTCTATGCGACCTCTCCGAACGAGGCGCGCGTCAGGCTAGCACAGGGTTCGGTGCGCTCGATTGACACTCCCCCGAGCGTGCACTACCGTCCGGCCACGCAGATGACCACCTATTTCTGGTACCGCAGCCCGGCATGACTTGAGCCCGGTATGACCGGGCCCTCAGGGAGTGTCGGGCGATGGCAGAGGCGCGGGACCTCTGCTTTTTTGTTTGCAACGGGCCACGCAGCACGCAGCCAGCCAGGTAGACCGCCGAATGTTCGTCGCCATGCGCAAAGGCGCCACCGAAGCCGAGATCCTCGGCGTGAAGAGCCGCATCCTCGCGGAGGGCCTCACGCCATACGAGCACGCGGGCGCGACGGGAACCGTGCTGGCGGTGGTCGGCGAGGTCGGCAAGCGGCGGCCCGCGCTCATCGAGCAGTTCGCGGTCCTGCCAGGCGTCGAGCGGGTCACCCCGATCTCCCGCCCGTTCAAGCTGACGTCGCGCGAGTTCCACCCGGAGGACACGGTCATCCCGGTCCTCGACGCCGTGATCGGCGACGGCGGGTTGACCGTGATGGCCGGGCCGTGCTCGGTGGAGAGCCGCGACCAGCTCATGGAGACCGCCGATGCGGTTGCCGCGGCCGGCGCGACCGTGCTCCGTGGCGGCGCGTTCAAGCCGCGCACCTCGCCGTACGCGTTCCAGGGCCTCGGCATCGAGGCGCTCCGGTACCTCTCCGAGGCGCGCGACCGGACCGGCCTGCCGACGATCACCGAGGTCATGGAGCCGAACCAGGTCGACATCGTCGCCGAGTACGCCGACATCCTCCAGATCGGCACCCGGAACATGCAGAACTACTCGCTGCTGAACGCGGTCGGGCGGGTGGCGCGGCCGGTGATGCTCAAGCGCGGCTTCGGCGCGACGGTCGAGGAGTTCCTGATGGCCGCCGAGTACATCGTCGCCGCGGGCAATCCCAACGTGATCCTGTGCGAGCGCGGCATCCGCACGTTCGAGACCTACACCCGGAACACGATGGACCTCGCCGCCGTGCCGGTTCTCCACCAGCTCACGCACCTGCCGGTCATCGTCGATCCGAGCCACGCGACCGGCAAGCGCTGGCTCGTGCGGCCGCTTGCGCTCGGTGGCGTCGCGGTGGGTGCCGACGGGGTGATGGTCGAGGTCCACCCGGACCCCGATTCCGCCCTGTCCGATGCCGAGCAGCAGCTCGACCTGCCGGCATTCGCCGCGCTCATGCGCGACCTCCTGCCGATCCACGAGCTCGTCCGCGACATGCGCGACGGGTACGAGGCTGGCGTGACCGGCAACGGCGACGGGCTGGCACGGCATTGAGCACCGTGTCGAGCCCCCGGACCGGGCTCGAGATCCAGCGAGTCGCCCGCCTGGACGGCGACCTGCGCCTGCCCGGCGACAAGTCGATCAGCCATCGCGCGCTGATGCTGGCGCTGCTCGCGAACGGCGAGTCGCGGATCACGGGCGCCGGTGACGGCGAGGACGTCCGCTCGACGGCGGGCATCGTTACCGCGCTCGGGGCCGAGGTGGCGCGAACGCCCGGTGGCGGCGGCAACGTCGACTATGTAGTCCGCTCCGGCGGCGCCGATGCGCTGCGGGCGCCGGCCGCAGCGCTCGACTGCGGCAACTCCGGGACGAGCATGCGGCTGTTCGCCGGCATCCTCGCCGGCCTGCCCATCACGACCATCCTCGACGGGGACGCCTCGCTTCGGCGGCGCCCGATGGCTCGTATCATCGACCCGCTACGCTCGATGGGCGCCACGCTCGAGGGCAGCGATGGGCGGGCGAATCCGCCGCTGACGATCGCGGGCCGGCACCCGCTCCAGGCGATCGATTGGCCGACACCCGTGCCGTCGGCGCAGGTCAAGTCGGCGATCCTGCTGGCCGGACTGCGCGCCGAAGGCAAGACAAGGGTTCGCGAGGCTGTCGCGACTCGCGATCACACGGAGCGCATGCTTCGCGAGCGCGGGGTGGCGGTGCGGACGCGGATCGGGCCCGCGGGCGAGACCGTGATCGAGATCGAGGGAGGGGCGGCGGTGCAGGCACGCGACGCGACGGTGCCGGGCGATCCATCGGCGGCGGCCTTCTGGCTGGTTGCCGGCGCGATCCATCCCGCCGCCGAGCTGCGCCTGCGCGGCGTCGGCGTCAACCCGACCCGGCGCGCCGTGATCGACCTGCTCCGGCGGATGGGCGCGGCGATCGACGAACAGCCAGTCGAGGGCGGCGTCGCGAGCGGCGAGCCGCTGGCCGACCTGACGGTCCGCTCGTCGGCGCTCCGAGCGATCGAGATCACCCCGACCGACACCGCGAGCGCCATCGACGAGATCCCGGTCCTGTGCCTCGCGGCCACCCAGGCGCGCGGCCGGACGGTGGTCCGCGGCGCTGGCGAGCTCCGGCACAAGGAGTCCGACCGGATCACCGGCATCGTCGACGGGCTCCGGATCCTCGGCGCCCGGATCGATGCCGACCGCGACGAGATCATCATCGATGGCCCGACGCCGCTGCGCGGCGGACTGGTCGCCAGCCTCGGCGATCACCGACTCGCCCTCACGTTCGCGATCGCCGGCCTCGTGGCCGCGGGTCGCACCACGATCGGCCGCCCGGAGAGCGTGGCGGTCTCGTACCCAACCTTCTTTGCCGATCTCGAAAGGATTCGATCATGAGCAAGCGGGTCGTCCTCATCGGCCACCCTGTCGCCCACTCCCTGTCCGGGGCGATGCAGCAGGCCGCGTTCGACGCGCTCGGCATCGACGCGAAGTACGAGCTGTGGGACAAGGCGCCGATCGCGCTCGCCGACGCCATCGCCGAGGTTCGCGGCGACGACTTCCTCGGCGTGAACATCACGATCCCGCACAAGGAGCGGGTCGTCCCGATGATCGACCGGCTGACGGAGGAGGCGCTGGCGACCGGCGCCGTGAACACGCTGACCCGCGAGGGCAAGCGGCTCGTCGGGCACAACACCGACGTGCCCGGGTTCGCGGCCGCGCTCGACAAGCTCGTTGGGCGCCAGAAGATGCCGCGCCAGGCGGTCGTGCTCGGCGCCGGCGGTGGCGCGCGTGCCGTCGTCTACGGCCTGATCCGCGCCGGCTTCCTCCGGATCGTCGTGTTCAACCGCCACCTGCACCGCGCCGAGGGGCTCGTCCGCCACTTCGGGAAGAGCGCGGCGCACATGGACCTGCGGGCGATGCCCTGGCACGAGTCGATCATCGAGTCGGAGCTGGCCAAGACGAAGGTGCTCATCAACGCGACGTCGATCGGGCTGAACGCCGATGTCTCGCCGATCCCCGGCGAGGTCATCACGGGCGACCTGCTCGTGCTCGACCTGATCTACAAGCGGACGCGGCTGCTGCGCGACGCCGAATCCAATGGCGCGCACGCCATGGACGGCGAGACGATGCTGCTCCACCAGGGCGCCGCCGCGTTCACGCTCTGGACCGGCCAGCCGGCCCCGCTGGATGTCATGAGCCAGGCGCTCGCCGACGCGCGCGCCGGCGGCCTGCGGTCCGCGGAGGGCGAGCCGGCCGGCGACGCCGAAGCGGCGGTTCCGGAGGCCGCGTCGCCGGCCGGCTGACGGCAGCCGCCGGCGGCCACCCGGCCGCGGCGCTCGCCACCACGCCAGGCGCGACGCCGCCCGCGATCGCAGCTCGATGACCGCTCCGTTCCGCTTCCTGACCGCGGGCGAATCGCACGGCCGGACGCTGGGCGTGACGGTCGAGGGCGTGCCCGCGGGGCTCGCGCTGAGCGAGGCGGACCTCGCTGTCGACCTCGCGCGCCGGCAGCGCGGCTACGGGCGTGGCGCCCGGCAGCAGATCGAGCACGACCACGCGGAGATCGTCGCGGGGGTGCGGCACGGGCGGACGCTCGGGTCGCCGATCCTGCTCCTGGTCGCGAACAGGGACTGGGAGAACTGGACCCGGGTCATGGCGGTGGAGGCGCTCTCGGACGAGGACGCCGCGTTGCTCGCTGCGGCCGCCGAGGCGGGCGACAAGAAGGCCGCGCCGGTTACCCGCGTGCGGCCCGGCCACGGCGACCTCGCGGGCGCGCTCAAGTACGGCCACGACGACGTCCGGAACGTGCTGGAGCGCGCCTCCGCGCGCGAGACGGCCGCACGAGTGGCCGCGGGTGGCGTGGCGCGCGCGTTCCTGCGCGAGCTCGGGATCGACGTCTGGTCGTTCACGGCGGAGGTCGGCGGTGTCGCCGTGGACCCGGCGCGGGCGACGCGGTCCCGCGAGGAGACGGACGCGTCGCCCCTGCGCTGCCCGGACCCCGAGGCGGAGGCGGCGATGATCGCCCGCATCGACGAGGCGCGTGAGGCCGGCGACACCGTCGGCGGCGTGTTCGAGGTCGTCGCAACGGGCGTGCCGATCGGGCTCGGGTCGTACGTCCATTGGGACCGGCGGCTCGATGCGGCGCTCGCCGCGGCGGTCATGAGCATCAACATCGTCAAGGGCGTGGAGCTCGGGCTCGGGTTCGAGCAGACGCGCCGGTTCGGGTCGCAGGTCCACGACGTGATCGAGGGTCGCGGCGAGGCGGGGCGCTGGATCCATCGTTCGAACAACGCGGGCGGGCTGACGGCGGGCGTCTCGAACGGCGAGCCGATCGTGGTCCGCGGTGCCGTCAAGCCGATCTCGACCCTTGCCCGCCCCCTGCGCTCCGCGGACCTGCTCACCGGCGAGCCCGTCGAGAAGGCGCACTACGAGCGGAGCGACATCAGCGTCGTGCCGGCGGCGGGCGTCGTGGGCGAGGCGATGGTGCTGCTGACGCTCGCGCAGTCCGTGCTCGAGAAGACGGGCGGCGATTCCATGGCGGAGGTCAGGGAATCGATGGCGCGCTGGCGCGCGCGCCTCGCCGCGCCGCCTTCGGGCGATGGCGCCATCGAGCCGGCGACGGAATCGCGGGGCGACGCCGGCTCCGGCGGAGACGACTGAGCCATGGAGCTCGTCGTGGTGGGCCTGCCGGGAAGCGGCAAGACCGCCGTCGGGAAGCGGGTGGCCGCGCGCCGGGGCGCAGCGTTCGTCGACCTGGACGACGAGATCGAGCGCGCGGCGGGTGCGCGCGTCCCGGACGTCTTCGCGAGCGAGGGCGAGGCTGGGTTTCGGCGTCGCGAGCGGGCGGCGATCGAGGCGCTCGGCGCGCCGGATGCCCGGCCGGAGCTGCACCGCGTCATTGCCCCGGGTGGCGGCGCGATCGTCGACCCCCGCAACCGATGGCAGCTCTTCCGCGGCCGGCGCGTCGTCTGGCTCGACGTGCGCCCGGAGGTCGTCGCGCAGCGCCTCCGCCGCAGCCCGAACGTTCGACCGCTCATCGCCGGCCGCGACCCGATGGGGGCAATCCGCGACCTTGCCGCCAACCGGCAGCGCTTCTACGCGACCGCAACCCGCGTCGCCGGCGTCGCCGAGATGGCCTCGGTGGTCGATGCCGTCGAGGCCGCGCTCGACGCGCCAGTAGCGCCCGGTGCCGTCCTCCTCCGCGCCGACACGCGCATCGGCCGGATCGTGATCGGCGAAGGCATCCTCGCGTCCGAGGTGGACGGGGCGTTGCGCGACGTCGACGCACGGCGCGCAATCCTCGTCTCCGAGCCCGGCGCCTGGGCGGCTGTCGGCGAGGCACTGGCGCGGGACCTGGGCGCCGCCGGCTGGAGCATCGAGCACGTGCTGCTGCCGCAGGGCGAGGCGACCAAGCGGCTGTCCATCGTCGAGGCCGCGGCCGGTGAGCTGGCGCGGCTGCGGGTGGAGCGGCGCGAGCCGATCGTCGCGATCGGTGGCGGCGCGCTCGGCGACGCGGCGGGCTTCCTCGCGGCGACCTACCTGCGCGGGATCCCATTCATCCAGGTCCCGACGACCCTCGTCGCCCAGCTCGATTCGTCGATCGGCGGCAAGACCGGGGTTGACCTCGAGGCCGGCAAGAACCTCGTCGGGGCGTTCCACCAGCCGGCCGCCATCGTGATCGACATCGCGGTGCTCGCCTCCCTGGATGCCCGCCAGCGGCGCGCCGCCCTAGCCGAGGCCGTGAAGATGGCCGCGCTCGGCGACGAGCGGTTGTTCGAGACGCTCGAAGCATCCGGCGCCGCGATCGCGACCGGCGACCCGCAAGCGCTCGGCTCCGGGGCGCTCGCGGAGGTGGTCGAACGGGCGGGGTGGGCAAAGGTCGAGGTCGTGCTCGCCGACGAGCGCGAGGCCGGCGCGCGGATCGCACTGAATCTCGGGCACTCGCTGGGCCACGCGATCGAGGCGGCGGCGGGCTTCCACGATCTGCTGCACGGCGAGGCCGTGGGGTATGGGCTGCGAGCGGCCGCGCGCATCGGCGTCGCGCGCGGCGTGACGCCGCCGGAGCGGGCCGAGCGGATCGAGCGGCTCCTCGACGCGCTCGAGCTCGGCGTCGCGCCGCTCAGCCTGGATCTCGACGAGGTCCTGGACCTGCTGTCGATCGACAAGAAGCACGCACACGGCGCGCTGCGGTGGGTGCTCCCAACCGCGGACGGCCACGCAATCGACGCGGATGTCCCCGCGGATCTCGTCCGCGAGGTCGCAGTCGGCGTCCTCGCCGGCCGAGCTGCTCAGGCCTCCACGGCCGGGGCGGTCGCTCGATGATCCGCGTCCTCGTCCTCCAGGGCCCGAACCTGAACCTCCTCGGCACGCGCGAGCCGGAGCTGTACGGCTCCGACACGATGGACCAGCTGCATGCCCACATCGGGCGCAAGGCGCTCGAGCTCGGGATGGAGGTCGTGTTCTTCCAGTCGAATCACGAGGGCGCCCTGATCGACCGGCTGCACGAACGTGACTTCGATGCCGCCATCGTGAATGCGGGCGGGCTCACCCATACGTCGGTCTCGCTGCGCGACGCGCTCCTCGCCGTCAGCAAACCCTTCGTCGAAGTCCACCTGACGGATCCCTCGAAGCGCGAGGACTTCCGGAAGGTCAACTTCCTGCACGACATCGCGCTGGAATCGATCGTCGGGCGTGGCCCGCAGGGCTACTTCGACGCCCTCGAGTTCCTGGCGACGCGCGTGGTGCCCCGCTGGTGAGCGCGCGCGGGGCTCAGGTGAGTGCAGAGCTGGCGCGATTGCGCGCGGAGATCGACGAGCTCGACCGGCGGATCGTCGCCCTGATCAACGAGCGCGCCGAGCTGACCGTCGCCGTCGGGCACGAGAAGGCCGCGATCGGGCGAAGGGCGATCCGGGACCGCGAGCGCGAGCGCGAGGTGCTGCTCCGCGTCTCGATGGCGAACGCCGGCCCCGTGCCCCAGGGGGATCTCCTGGCGATCTATCGCCGGCTCATCGCCTCGGCGCGTGCACTCGAGGCCGTCGAACGCGACCGGTTGCGCCGCGGCGAGGACGACGGACCCTCGGAGCCGCCCGGCGCGTGACGGACGCGATCAGGCTCGTCGCGGCGATGCCGAAGGGAGCAACGACGCGGTTCGCCCCGGCGCCGACCGGGCGCCTCCACCTCGGCCATCTCGCCAACGCGATCTTCGTCTGTGGTCTTGCCCGGCGCGCGGGAGGCCGCGTCCTCTTGCGCATCGAGGACCACGACCGCCAGCGCTGCCGCGCGGAGTACGAGGCGGCACTCCTCGACGACCTCGACCGGCTCGGGATCGCGGCGGACGAGCCGTCGACCGGTGAGCTGCGGCGGGGACCTTCCTCGTACCGGCAGAGCGACAACGGCGCGGCGTATCACGCCGCGGCAGACGCGCTTCGGGCGCAGGGGCACGCGTATGCCTGCGACTGCAGCCGATCCACGTTCGAAACCTGGAGCGCAGCGAACGGCCGGCCGTGGTCGGGCGCGGGTTGCCCGGGCGGCTGCCGCGATCGGCGGCTCGACGATGCGCCGGGCCTGACCGTGCGCGGCGCGGTCGGCGATGGCGATGCGTCGTGGGTCGACGTGCTGCGCGGGCCTTCGAGCGGTCCGGCGACGCCGGCGGGCGACCTGCCAATCAGGGACCGGAACGGTAACTGGACGTACGCGCTGTGCGTGGTCGTCGACGACCTCCGCCACGGAGTCGACCTCGTCGTGCGGGGCGACGATCTGCTCGAGGCGACGCCCGCGCAGATCCGGCTCGGGCGGCTCCTGGGTCGCCAATCTCCACCTGTCTTCGCCCATCATCCGCTCGTCCGGCGCCCGGATGGCTCGAAGCTCAGCAAGGCGGACGGCGCGACAGCGGTCGGTGAGCTGCTCGACGCGGGTCGAACGCCCGAGGAGCTGTTCGGCGAGGCCGCGCATCGGGTTGGCTTGCTGCCGACCTCGCGGCCGACCTCATTCGACGAGGCGCTGGCGCTCATTCGCTGAGGCGCGGCTAACCGGCCGTGGCATCAACCGGCGGGTGTCTTGCCGACCACGATCCCGATGCCCGCGGCGTTTGGGCAGACCTCGTGAAACGGCACGCCCCACGCGATCTCGATGACGCCCTCGGCGAGCGGGAACTCGGCACGGGTTACGTCCGCGATGGCGTTCGCGCACCTTGGCGGCGCCCCGGTTGCTCCTTCTTCGTCCAACAGCCACGAGGCACGCAGAAGGATCCAGACCATCCCGCCGGACGGCACCCTGTAGGACGCCGGGTACACGGTCTTGCAGCTGGAATTGACGCAGACGTCGTGCCCCTCATCTCCGACCCCGATTGCAACGTATGGACCCGACGAACCCGCCATCGCGATCGTCTTGGGCACCGCAAAGGCGCACGCCGCTCCGGCGTTCGTCAGCGGCTGAAATGCGTCGGCCACGCGGCTCATGACGGTGCTGAGGTCGTAGTTGCTCGTCGCGGTGCCGGCGACGAACTGCGTTGCGACGCACGTCCCGCCAGGGTTCGGTAGCTGCACCGTGGTCGGTGCCTCGGTCGGAGGGGACGAGGGTTGGCTCGTTGGACAGGACGCCGGAGCAGGGCCGTACGACATCGGCCACGGCCCGACGATGACGCTGCGTTCGCGGATCAGCACGCCTCGCTCCGACATCGGAGCGGCAAAGGGGATCGGTCGATCGCCCTGACCGTCAAGCGGTCCCCCGTCGGTTGCGCGAACGGTCAGGTCCCATGGCCACGCCGGGAGCCCGTTACCCGGAGCCAGTGTCGTCTGGGCGCCGCACGCGAGTGTCGCGATCACCTGGCCCGCCAGCACGACCTCGACCGAAGGACCGTCCACATTGACGACGTGGACCGCGACGGTCGGCGATTCGAGCGACGGCGCTGGGGACGGCGACGTTGGAGCACACGCAACCACCACCGCTGCCAGCCCAAGGAGAACGCAAATCCGACGAAGCCGGTCTACGGAGGCGAGTTCGGGCACCGTAGCCCTCGTTAGCGGCGCTGGTTGATCCTGATGAGGTTGCCGGCAGGATCGCGGATGGCGCAGTCGCGGATGCCGTAGGGCTGGTCGATCGGCTCCTGCACGATCTCGGCCCCGGCTGCCTCGAGCTGGGCGAAGGTCGCGTCGAGGTCGCTCGTCGATAGCACGATGATCCCGTAGGTGCCCTTGGCCATCATCTCGGCGATCGTCCGCCGCTCGTCGTCGGTGATTCCGGGCGAGGCAAACGGGGGCGACAGGACGATCGACGTCTCGGGTTGGCCTGGCGCGCCGACCGTGATCCAGTGCAGTCCACCGTACCCGACGTCCCTGCGGATCTCGAAGCCAAGCGTGTCGCGGTAGAAGGCGATGGCCTTGTCCGGGTCGTCCTGGGGCAGGAAGCTCGAGAAGATCGTGAGGTCCATCGCGTCAGACCCGTTGCTGCTCGGAAGCGGACCCTACCCGGTGCCGGATCGGCCGGGTGACCTCCTTCTCGACGCAGGCCGGCAGCCCTTCCGTCACGCCCGCCTCGACCCGCCGATACTCGCTCGGCGAGACGCCGACGAGCTCGGTGAAGCGCGTGCTGAACGTGCCCAGCGACTGGCAGCCGACCGCGAAACAGGCGTCGGTCACGCTCATGTCGCCGCGTCGGAGCAGCGCCATCGCGCGCTCGATCCGTCGGGTCATCAGGTAGCCATACGGCGACTCACCGAAGGCGCGCTTGAACTCGCGGCTGAAGTGCCCGGCGGACATGTGAGCGCCGCGCGCGAGCGCTTCGACGTCGAGCGGCTCCGCGTACGCACGGTCGATCCGATCGCGCACCCGGCGCAGCCAGACCAGGTCGCTGAGGTGCTGCTCCCCTGCCCCGGTGGTCGTCACGTCGGCCATCGTGCCATACGCGCGCAGATGCAGTCCGGAGGTGTCGAGGCACATCTCATCGGCCGACGTAGGTGGCGAGATGCTTGCCGGATGGCGCGGGCCCTCAGCTCGCGGCCTTCTTGACGAGGGCGACGATCTGCGCCTCGGTCTTGGGGGTGAGCGCTGTCACGGCCCACGAGACCGGCCATAGCTCGCCGTCGTCGAGATGGGCATCCGCCTGGAATTCGAAGGTCGAGTAGCGAACCTTGAACTTCGACTTCGGCTTGTAGAAGCAGATCACCTTGCCGTCCTTGGCGTAGGCCGGCATCCCGTAATACGTCTTGGGGTTGAGCGACGGCACCGCCTTCGTGACGAGCTCGTGGATCCGCTCGCCCATCCGGCGGTCGTCGGCGGGCATGCCGCTGAGCTTCGCGCGAACCTCGGCCTCGCCGGCGGCGCGTTCCTCCGCCGGGCTCAGCTTCGCGCTCTTCTTGCGTTCGGTGGCGCTTGCGAGCATCGCCGCTCGCTCTTCATCGGTCCAGATATTGGCCTTGGTCTTGGTTGCCGGCATGGTTGGTTCCTCCGTCGTTGGTGCGGGTCGCGATCAACTGTTCTGGATCAGGCCCAGGACGTTGCCATCGGGGTCGGTGAAGGTGGCCACGAGCCGCCCGGCCGCGACCTCCCGCGGCGCGTCTTTCACGGCGGCGCCGGCAGCGGTCACCTCGGCCAGTTTGGCCTCGATGTCCGGAACCTGCCAGTAGGCCGTCGGCGACGTCATGCCCCGCGCGCCGGCGTTGGGCACGAGCCCGATCTGCTGGCCTCCACCTCGTAGCCGACGTAGTACGGCGCATCCGCCATCGGCTCGACACCGAGCAACGCGGTACACACCGGCTTCGCCTTCGCGAGGTCCGTCACAGGATGCAGGATGGTCTTGACTCCCTGGGTCGGCGCGCTCGTCATCGGTCGCTCCTTGTTCGGGGTTCAGTCTTGAACCTATCTCGATACAGGGAGGTTACGAGCGCCTCATCAACTGGCGCTTCTCGATTCCTGATCAACCGCCTGGACTGTGCGGCGACGATCAGCGTTGATCGCTGGGGATGACCGATGCCAGCGGCCGTGCGGTGGCAATGGGATCCGCGTGGCGGTGGACGATCTTCCACTTCCCCTGTTCGGGACCGGCGAGCTCAGCTACGGGCAGCCGTCGGGGTCACCCTCGGCGTGCGACGCGACGCCAGGACGGCCGTGATGGCCGCCAACGCCATGACTGCGAGCCCGTAGCCGTAGGCTGTCCCGCGCAGGCCATACACGCTGACGGCAACACCCGCGCCGATCGTGGGAAGGCTGAACGACAGGTAGACGACGATGTAGATCGCAGCCAATAGGGCTCCCCGTTTGTTCGCCGGCGCTAGGGGCGTGACGCTGCGCAGGACACCCGAAAATACCGGCCCGAGGCCGACGCCGGCGATCACGCTCCCAACATAGAGTCCGGCCAGGGAGTCGAGCCCGACTGCGACAAGCGTGATCCCGACCCCCACGGCCAGGATCACGGACCCTCGGATCACGAGCGCTCGCGGATCTGTTGCTCGCGGGACGAGCGAAGCGATCGCTGCCGTTCCGAGCAGGGCGGCGATCACTCCACCGCCGGCTACATGGCTGGTGGCGTGGAGCAATGTCGTCGCCAGCGATGGTCCAAGGGCGAGGTACAGACCAGCCACCGCCCACGCCGCGACGAGTGCGGGCGCTGAGGTTACGAAGGTGGATCGAGCAGCGGGAGGGACGCCGACCTCGGGGCGCAGAGAGCCGAGCCAGCCAGGCGCGCGCGGCACGATGTCTGGCAGCAGGGGCATTGCAAGGAGGGCGACGGCGAACACTCCCATCAGCAGCCAGAAGGTCAGGTGAAGGGGATCGGGGGCGCCCTGCACCAGGAGGCCCGCAGCCAGCGCGCCCAAGCCCAGGCCGGCAACGATCGCGACACCCCCGACGAGGCCTCCGAGGCGCGGATTCGTGGGCGGTTGGAGATCGAGAAGCCAGGCGCCGATCGAGCCCGTCGCCACGCCGGTCCCGATGCCCTGCAGGATCCGCGCGACAAACAAGTCCGCGACACCTTGGGCTGCCACGAATGTCAGCATCGCACCCAGCTGGATCAAGAGACCGACGATCGTTACCCACCGGCGGCCGATGTGATCCGAGAGGCGTCCGCTGACGAGCAGGGCCGCGAGTGCTCCGAACGCGTAGACCGCATAGATCGCCGTGAGCGTGATCGTGGAGAATCCCCATTCCGCCTGGTACAAGGGATACAACGGCGAGGGTGCGCTCGCCGCACCCAGGAAGAACCCGAGCACGAGGGCGAGCAGCCAGAACGCTCCGACTCGCGAAAGCATCAACTCGCAGCCCTGTACGTAGATAACTCCACGTGGCGCCCGCGATGTTCGCGCCGAGAACGCGCTTAGGAGCAGATCCTAGCCCGTACCGTCTCACCCGGCGTTGATCGAACCAGTGTCATACGGTCCCGATCGCTCAGCGTGCCGGAATGTCATGCGAGTCTGCCCTGACCTCAAACGCCGACGGCTCGACGCCAAGGGTCTTCGCAATCAAGCCGCGCGCACCAATGACGACGCCGGACGCATCCGGAACGAACACGTGAATGATCGGCAACTCTCGTATCCGAACGTCGACCGCAGCCCCATCGAACGTCGTGACCACGTGATAAACGGGGCGTTCGCCGTCGTTGATCCGGCGGCGGCCATCGGCCACGCGGTACTCCAGCTCTCGCAGCGCACCGCTTTCGGCCCTGACCCGGCGACGGCTCATATACGTCAGTCAGCGCGATGTCATGTGGAGCGGTCCTCGATTTCCCAGGCGTGGTCGATGGCGTGCCAGGCGATGCGGCGGGCGGCGTAGCGCTGGGTCCAGCGGTCGATCGGCGATCCGTCTGACGGCCGCCTCAGCGGCTCCAGGATCGCGGCGCGGAGAGCGGCAACCGCGGCGGCATCGGTGGGGTCCGGCATGCGGACGCGAACGCCGAGCCTGGTTGCGTAGGCCTGCTCGGCGCCGACCACGTGCTCGACGATCCTGGACGTGTTTCGGCCGCCACCGCGAGGGCCTTTTCGGAGTTCCTCGGGGGCTGCGGAAGCCGCCTCGTCGAACGTCGTCCACGCGGCCTGCACGAGCGCGGCGATCCGCTTCGCCTCGGCGGCATTGCTGGGAGCCCGATCGGCCTCGAAGGTGACGCTGGGTGCGCCGAAGGCGGTCGTTGCGTCGCCCTCGACCTGCTCGACGATCTCGGCGTCGAGGTCGCCGGGGGCGAGCGAGAGGGCGGCGCGGCCGGCCACTGCGGCGTAGCGAGGCGCGTATAACAGGAGTGTCTCGACCGCCGCCTCGGGCGTCTTCCCCGGCCGGCTCCAGCCGGGCCAATCGAGGGCAGACGCGAACGACTTCAGGCGCGAGGTCTCGATGCCGACCCGGATGCGTGTCGGGCTCACCTGGAGGAGGGTACGGCGGTCGCGGCTCGCAGGTCGACGACGAGGGAGCGAAGTGCCGTCAGGTTGCGGCCGTCGCTGCCGAGCGCGTCGACGAGCGCCGAGGCGACGACGACGCCGTCGGCCCCGGCCTTCGCAAGCGCGCGAACGTGCGCGGGCCGGCTCACGCCGAACCCGACGCCCACCGGGACCGGCGAGACGGCGCGGACCTCGCGGACGAGCCGCGCCACGTCCGCGGACAGGTTCGTCCGGGCGCCGGTCACCCCCACCAGGGAGACGCAGTACAGGAACCCGCCGGAGCGGGCGGCGATCGTGGCGCGACGCTCCCGCGGCGTGGTCGGGGCGACGAGGTACACGACAGCCAGCCCAACCTCGCGAGCGACCGCTTCGAAGGGCGCGCCCTCGTCGGGCGTGAGGTCGGCGACGATGACCCCGGCGGCTCCGGCGTCGGCGAGGCGCTTCGCCGCCGCGCGGCCGTCGCCGCCGCCGATCACCTGGTTCGCGTAGCACATGGGCACGAGCGGGACGCGGGGGCGAGATTCGGCAATCCGCCGGACGAGCTCGATCGAGCGGGCGAACGTCGCGCCGGCCTTGAGCGCAGCCGAGGACGCGCGCTGCATCGTCGCGCCGTCCGCGAGCGGGTCCGAATACGGAAGCCCGATCTCGAGCACGTCGGCGCCGTCGTCGATGCAGGCGAGCGCTGCCGTGTAGCTCATCTCGAGGTCCGGGTAGCCGGCGACGACATACAGCACGAGCGCCGCACGCCCGTCGCGCCGAGCGGACTCGAACGCCGCCGCGATCCGCTGCCCGCCCGCCGTGTCGTTCGTCACGCGTGCGCCTCGCGCCAGCGCCCGAATGGCCCGAGATCCTTATCGCCGCGGCCGGAGAACCCGACCAGGACCAGCACATCCGAGGGATACGGCGCGCCGCTCCCCTCCGTGCCGGCAAGGAGCCGCGGCAGCACCGCGATCGCGTGTGCGGTCTCGAGCGCCGGGAGGATCCCTTCTGCTTCGGCCGTGAGGGCCATCGCCGCGAAGGCGTCGTCGTCGGTCGATGCAGCGAGCTCGATCCGGCCGGCCTGGTGGAGCGCGGACAGCTGGGGCCCGACGCCGGGGTAGTCGAGGCCTGCCGACGCCGAGATCGCTTCGACGACCTGGCCGTCGGCGTCCTGGAGCATCATCGAGCGCGCCCCGTGGAGGATGCCCGGCGTGCCGCCGGCGAGCGCCGCCGCGTGCCGACCGGTCGCGATGCCATCCCCCGCCGCCTCGGCGACCGCGAGCCGGACGGACGGCTCGCCGATGAACCGGCTCAGCAGCCCGATGGCATTCGAGCCTCCGCCGACGCAGGCGAGCGCCAGGTCCGGCAGCCGGCCCTCGACGGTATCGAGCTGCACCGCCGCCTCGTCGCCGATCCGGCGTTGGAGGTCGCGCACGATTGTCGGGTACGGGTGCGGGCCCATCGCCGACCCGAGCACGTAGTGGGTCGTTCGGACATTGGTCACCCAGTCACGCATCGCCTCGTTGATCGCGTCCTTGAGGGTGGCGCTGCCGGAGTGGACGGCACGCACCTCGGCGCCGAGCGCATGCATCCGCAGCACGTTCGGCTGCTGCCGCTCGATGTCCTCCGCGCCCATGTAGACGACGCACGGCAGCCCCAGCAGCGCACACGCCGTCGCGGTCGCGACGCCGTGCTGGCCCGCCCCGGTCTCGGCGATGACCCGAGTCTTGCCGAGCCGCCGCGTCAGCAGCGACTGCCCGAGCGCGTTGTTGATCTTGTGGGCGCCGGTGTGCGCGAGGTCCTCGCGCTTCAGGTACAGCCGGAGCTCGTGCGGCGCGGACCCGCCGGTCGAGGCGGCGCGCGCCTGCTCCAGGACTCGCGCCGCGAGGCGGTCCGCGCGGTAGAGCGGCGTGGGGCGACCGGCGAAGGTGGCGAGGAGCTCGCGCAGCTCGGACCAGAAGCGCGGGTCGTGGCGAAGCGCGTCGTAGGCGGTCTCGAGCTGCGCCAGCGCGGCCATGAGCGTCTCGGGCACGTACCGGCCGCCGAACTCGCGATTGATCCCCCACCGGCCGTGGCTGTCCGCCTCGAGGATGCCGGGGTCGACGGGTGTCGGTCGAGTCGGGAGGTTGGGGCGGTCCGTGCGCGCGGCGCGGGCGCGCTTGGCGAAGAGCGCGACGCGGAGCAGGTCCTTGCGCGGGCGCATGCCGGGAACGCCCGGCGCCTCCGTGCCCGAGGCGACGTCGACGCCGACGATGGCGGCCGTGCGGACGGCCCCGGCGACGTTCGCCGGATCCAGGCCGCCGGCGAGGACGATCGGCACATCGTGCGCGACGCCTGCCACGAGCGCGGCATCCACCCGATTGCCGGTGCCACCCGGATGGAGCCCGCCCGAGGTGTCCAGCAGGATCCGGTCCGCCCCGGCGGCGAGGTAGGTTCGCGCGGTACCGGCAAAGGACGCGGGGGTCGCGGGCTTCCCAACGGCCGAATCGATGCCCATTGCCGCATAGCCGGTGCGCGAGATGTCGGCGGACGGCAGGTGGAGCACCTTCCAGGCGGGACGATCGAGGTCGGCGATCAGCGCTGGAGGCTCGTCGCCGCTGAGCTGAATGGCGTCGGCGTCGACCGCCGTCGCGATGAAGTTCAGGTCATCAGCCGTTCGGTCGACGGTGACGATGACGATCGAGGGCCGCCGGCCGGGCGGCGTCGAGCTCCGTGCGAATCGGGCGAGGGAGACCGCCTCGTCGAGCGCGAGCGCACGCGGCGTGCCGGGAACGAGGTTGAGTCCGATTGCATCGGCTCCCGACCGGAGCGCGGCGGTCACCCCGGCCTCGTCGGTGATGCCGCAGATCTTCACGAATGGGGCGCGTGCCGCCTCGACCGGATCGGCGGGCGGGCGGCCGGCGGCGACAAAGGCGCGCGTCGTGGATTCGGGATCGCCGGCGCGGACGAGCGCCTCGCCGACGAGCGCGGCGTCGAAGCCGAGCGCCCGCCAGCCGCGGATCGTCGAGGCGTCCCGGACGCCGGACTCGGCGATGACGATTCGATCGTCCGGGACGCGATCGCGCAGGCGCGGGGCGCGCTCCGGGTCCACCTTCAGCGAGCGCAGGTCCCGGTTGTTGATGCCGATGACGCGAGCGCGTGTCGAGAGCGCCGCATCGATCTCGCGCTCGTTGTGTGCCTCCAGGAGCGGCTCGAGTCCGAGGTCGAGGGCGCGATCGACCAGGCGCGAGAGGGCGCGGCGCGTATGGAGGACGGCGAGCAGCAGCACGGCATCCGCGCCGGCGGCGCGCAGCAAGTGGAGCTGGCGTGCGTCGACGACGAACTCCTTGGCCAGGACCGGCACGCTGACGGCGGCTCGGATGGCGGCGAGATCGTCGACGGAGCCGCCGAACCAGTGCGGCTCGCACAGCACCGAGATCGCGGCCGCGCCGCCCGCCTGGTAGGCCCGCGCGCGGGCGAGGAGGTCGTCGTCGGCTGCAGCGATCCGGCCCGCCGACGGCGAGCTGCGTTTGATCTCGGCGATCAGGTGGAGGCCGGGCTCGGCGAGGCGAAGTGCAAACGGGCGCGGCGCGGGCGCCGCGGCGACGCGCCGCTTGAGCTCGGCGCGATCAAGCGCGTCGAGCATCGGGCGGAGGTCAGCCAGGCGCCGGTCGGCGATCTGGCCGACGACGCCCCGCCGACCGAGGCGCGCTGCTTCTCCCTCGATGGATGGGGCGGTGTCCGTGGGTCGGGTCTCGACCGTCATGGCGTCGCCACCGGTTCAGCGGCACGCGACGCGTCGGCGGCCGACTTCTCCGCCCGGAGCCGAGCGAGGAGGTCGCGCGGCTTGCCCGCATCGAGCGCACCGCGGGCCGCCTCGACGCCTTCGCCAAGGCCATCGACCGTGCCGGATGCCACGAACGCGGCCCCTGCGTTGAGCACGACCACGTCGCGTCGCGGACCCGTCTCGCCGGCGAAGATCGACTCGAGGATGGCCGCGTTCTCGGCCGCCGAGCCGCCGGCGAGCGCCGAGGTCGGGGCGCGCTCGAGTCCCAGTCCGTCGACGTCGACCGTGAAGCTCAGGATCCCGCTCCCGAGCACGTCGTGGACCTCGCCGGTCCCGTCGAGCGGCAGCTCGTCGACGCGCTCGCCGTGGACGACGAGCGTCCGATCCGTCCCGAGCAGCGCCGCGACCTGTGCGATGCGCCCGGCGATCGCACCGTCACCGACGCCGATCAGCGCCCGCCGCGCGCCGGCCGGATTCGTCAGCGGGCCGACCAGGTTGAACGAGGTCCGGAAGCCGATCTCGCGCCGCGTCGGGCCGGCGTGCCGCATCGCGGGGTGGAACGCCGGGGCGAACATGAACGCGAAGCCGATCTCGCGGAGCGCACGCGACGCCGACTCGGCGTCATGGTCGATCCGGATCCCGAGCGCCTCGAGCACGTCGGCCGAGCCGCTGCGGGAGGTGATCGCACGATTGCCGTGCTTCGCGACCGGAACGCCCGCGGATGCGATGACGAGGGCTGCGGCGGTCGAGATGTTGAACGTGTTCGAGCCGTCGCCGCCGGTGCCGACGACGTCGATCGCGCCCTCGGGCGCCTCGACCTTGAGCACCCGCTCGCGCATGGCCGACGCGAATCCCGCCAGCTCCTCGACCGTCTCGCCGCGCATTCGGAGGCCCATGAGCATTGCCGCGAGCTGCGCGGGCGTCGCCTCGCCATCCATCACCGCGCCCATCGCGAGGCGCGCCTCCTCGACCGTCAGCGTGCGACCCTCGACGATCGAGGCCAGCGCGGCGCGAACGCTATCGCTCATGGCTTCGCGGCCTCCGCCATGCCGGAGGTCGCGAACGAGCCGCTCGCCGCGTCGAGCAGGGCCGCCTCGCCCTCGCCCGCCTGGCGCAGGAAGTTCGCGAGCAGGTGGGGACCCTGCGGCGTCAGGACGCTCTCCGGGTGGAACTGCACGCCCTCCATCGGCAGCGAGGTGTGTCGCAGGCCCATCACGACCTGGTCCTCCTCGCTCATCGCCGTGACGCGCAGCTCCGGCGGGAGCGTCATCGCGTCCACGCACAGCGAGTGGTAGCGCGCGGCCATGAACGCGGGCGGCATGCCCTCGAGCAGGCCCGCGCCATCGTGGCTGACCTCGGCGGCCTCGCCGTGGACGAGCGTCGGCGCGCGCACGATCGAGGCGCCGTAGACCTGGGCCATCGACTGCATGCCGAGGCACACGCCGAGCAGCGGGATCTGGCGGTCGGCGGCGACGCGGACGGCGTCCATCGAGACGCCCGCGTCGTCCGGGTCGCCGGGCCCGGGCGAGATGACGATGCCGTTCAGATGCGCGCCGGCGTCACCCGCGAGGCCCTCGATCCCCGCCCGATCGATGGCGTCGTTGCGCACGACCCGGACGTCCGCCCCGGCGGCCTGGAGCGCCTGCACCAGGTTGAACGTGAAGCTGTCGTAGTTGTCGATCACGAGGATCATGTCGAGGGGGTCCGGGTCGGCGCTGGTGCCACTGCCTCCTCGATCGCTCGGCGGAGGGCGGCGGCCTTGTGCTCGGTCTCCTCGAACTCCCGCTCGGGCACCGAGCCCGCGACGATCCCCGCTCCCGTGTGCACGTGCGCGCGACCCTCGCGCAGGACGGCGCTGCGGATCGTGATGGCGGTGTCCATGTTCCCGTCGTAGCCGAGGTAGCCGACCGCGCCGCCGTACAGCCCGCGCCGCTCTCCTTCCGCCGCGGCGATGAGCTGCATCGCGCGCACTTTCGGGGCGCCGCTGAGCGTGCCGGCCGGGAAGACCGCCCGGAGCGCGTCGAGTGCGTCGGCGTCCGGCCGGAGACGCGCCTCGACGTGCGACACGAGATGGAGCACGTGCGAGTACTTCTCCACCTCCATGTACTTGGTCACGGTAACCGTGCCGGGACGCGCCACGCGTCCGAGGTCATTCCTGCCGAGGTCGACCAGCATCACGTGCTCGGCGCGCTCCTTCGGGTCGCGCTGCAGCTGCTCGCTGAGGAGCTGGTCCTCGGCGGGCGTGGCGCCACGGGGGCGCGTGCCGGCAATCGGGTGGGTGGTGAGCTTGTCGCCGTCGACCTGGACGAGGAGCTCCGGGCTCGCGCCGACGACCTCGAACGCGGGCACGCGGACGAAGAACAGGTACGGGCTGGGGTTGACGCGCCGCAGGCTGCGATACAGCCCGATCCCGTCGAGCGCCCGGCCCGTCGCCGGATCGACCGGCAGGTCGAACGACTGCCGCCGCGCCAACACGACCTGGATCGCCTCGCCGGCCGCGATCGCGTCCTTCGCTGTCTCGACCGCGCGCACGTATTCGTCATGCCCGAGGCTGGTCTGGCTGGCGAGCGCCGCGGGACCCGCCGCAGCTGACGGCTTCGTGCCGTTGCTGCCGCCCATCTCGGCGGCCGTGGGCCGCGACGTGCGCTCGAGCGCCTCGAAGATCGCCTCCTCGGCGATCCGGTAGCGACCCTCGAGGTCCGGCGTCTCGGTGTGGAGCGATGCGATCGCGGACAGCGTGTGCGTCAGGTGATCAAAGACGAGGACGAGGTCGGTCTCGATGAACGCCGCGGTCGGCGTCCCGACCGGATCGGCGTCGGGCATCGCCACCTTCGGCTCGAAGATCGAGACCGCGTCGTACGACAGCGCCCCGACAGCGCCGCCGGTGAAGCGCGGCATCCCCTCGGTCGGCTGGACGCGCCGCCGCGGGACGAACCAGCGGAGCGCGAGGAGCGGGTCCGGCGCGTCGACGGTCGTGATCGGCAGCGCGGGGTCGTACCGGCTCATGCTCAAGGGGCGTTCCTGGATCCGCGCCTGCCCGTCGCGGACCTCGAGCAGGCGCCGCGGTCCCACGCCGAGGAACGAGTACCGCCCGAGTCGCTCCCCGCCCTCGACGGACTCGAGGAGGTACGCGGGCGTCGTCCCGTCGTCGAGACGAAGGAACGCCCCGATCGGCGTCTCGAGGTCGGCCGGCCGCGTGGCGCGCAGGAGCAGCGTGTCGGCATTGCCGACGAGTCGCTTGGCCTGCGTCAGGCTCAGCGGGTCCGAGGTGGTCACGGTGCGGCGCCTCCGGGTCCATGAATCAGAACAGCCTTCCGTCCTCCGGGACGAAAGGCCGAGCCTTCCGCGGTGCCACCCTCATTCGGCGATGCCGCACTTTCGTGTACCGACAGGTGGTCGAGTCGACCGCCGATCGGCGCTGCCCGCTATCGCTGGCGCTCTGCGCCGGAGTCTACTTGGCTCCCGCGTCGCGGTTGCCGTTCGGTCCGGAGGCTCCCGGGTCCATTCTTCGTCGCTGCCGTCCCGGCTTCCACCAGCCGCCGGGTCTCTCTGCCGACATTCGACGGGTACTCGTCCCGATCGCTGCCCGTATTCGCGATGTAGGTCGGGAGTCTAGGCACGCCCCGCCCGAGGCGTCAACCGCGACGTCCGGACGCGTAACCGGTCGGGTACGATGCCGCGACGGCGATGGCGTCCGCCGAGGTGCTCGAGCGAGCACCTGAACCGCCCTTCCCGGGCTGATGGCTCCTGACTGTTCCGAGCAGCCAGGGCCGAGCGCGGCCCGGAGGAGGTCCGTTCGATGGACAACGCCAACCTCGTCGCGGCGCTGTGGATCGGGCTCGCGCTGGTCGCGAGCCTGGTGTCGATCCGGATCGGCATTTCGGTGGCCCTCATCGAGATCGCCGTTGGCATCGTCGGCGGTAACTTTCTGGGCTTGGCCACGACCCCATGGATCGACTTTCTCGCAGCCTTCGGGGCCGTCCTGCTGACGTTCCTCGCGGGCGCCGAGATCGATCCGGTCTCGCTGCGACGACACCTCCGCAAGAGCCTCGTCATCGGCGGGATCAGCTTCGCCATCCCGTTCGCGGCCGCCTTCGCGGTCGCGTATTTCGCGCTCGGTTGGACGCTGGCCGCGTCGGAAATCGCGGGCCTGGCGCTCTCGACAACTTCCGTGGCCGTCGTCTATGCAGTCATGATCGAATCGGGGCTGGCGGACCAGGAGATCGGCAAGCTCATCCTCGCCGCCTGCTTCGTGACCGACCTCGGGACGGTGTTGTTCCTGGGGATCCTGTTCGCCAACTTCGACCCGCTGCTCGTTGCCTTCGCCGTGTCGACGGCGCTGGCGGTGTTCCTGGCGCCGCGGGCGATGCGCGCGCTGATCCACCGCGTCCCCGGTCGTGTGTCCGAGCCGGAGATCAAGCTGCTCTTCCTGATCCTGCTGGCGCTCGGCGGCTTCGCGCAGGTCGCCGGGAGCGAGGCCGTCCTCCCGGCCTACATCCTCGGGCTCGCGCTGGCGGGCGTTTTCGTCACCGATCGCGTCCTCGTCAACCGCGTTCGGGCCACGGCGTTCTCACTCCTGACACCGTTCTACTTCCTGAAGGCCGGCTCGCTCGTCTCGCTCCCCGCTGTCGTGGCCGGCGCCGGCCTCATCGCACTCTTCCTCGGCGTGAAGCTCGTGGCGAAGGCGGTGGGCGTGTGGCCGGCCGCACGCGCGTTCGGGATCGCGCGGCGTGATGCGAACTACCTGACGTTGCTCATGTCGACCGGGTTGACCTTCGGTACGATCGCTGCCCTGTTCGGTTTCACGCACGGCTACATCGACCAGGCGACCTACACGGTCCTCGTCACGGTCGTGATCCTGTCTGCCGTCGTGCCGACGCTCATCGCAACGACGTTCTTCGAGCCGACGCTGGTCGGGAGCGAGGCGATCGAGGACTTCGAGGCGGCCGAGGAGATTGACCTCGGGCCACGGGAACCGCGCCGTGCTCAGACATAGCGGCTCTCGGCGTAGCACCAGGTAAAGCCGCTGCCGACCGGCATCTGGAGGATCACCGGATGGTTCGCCCCGAGCGCGTGGGCTCGTCCATGGCCGGCCTGCGATTCGCAGCAGCCGACGTGACCGCACGCTGCGCACAGGCGCAGGTTGACCGCGGAGCCGCATTCCTCGCACACGTCGCCGCTCGGGTTCGCGATCGTCGCGGGCGCGTGCTCGCAGGTTGCGGGGTCCATGGGCGGCAACGATAGCCGGGTGTGAGAATTGGGATGGAGGTGCGGATGCCGCTGGATCGCGCGGACCCGGTGATCGCCGTGGTCGGCAGCCTGAACATCGATCTCGTGACCTACACGTCGCGGGTGCCCGGGGCTGGCGAGACGGTGCTCGGCGACCGGTTCGTGATGGGCTTCGGCGGCAAGGGCGCGAACCAGGCGGTGATGGCGGCCCGCCTGGGAGCGCGCGTCTCCATGGTCGGCGCGCTCGGCGACGACGTGTACGCGGGCATGACCGTCGACAACCTGATCGCGCAGGGCGTAGACGCGGCGCATGTCGCCCGTGTCGCCGGCTCCAGCGGCGTCGCCCCGATCTGGGTCGAGCCCGACGGGACGAACAGGATCATCGTCGTCGGTGGCGCGAACGACGCGGTCGATCCCGAGTCGGCTGCCGCTGCCGTCCGTTCCATCGCCGGCGTCAAGGTCGTCCTCGGCCAGCTCGAGATCCCGCAGTCGGTGACCGCGGCGGCGTTCAGCGCGGCCCGCGAAGTCGGGGCCGCGACGATCTTGAATCCCGCCCCCGCGGCGGCGCTCGATCCGGACCTCCTCGACTGCGCCGACTGGCTGATTCCCAACGAGACGGAGTTCGCGATCCTGGCTGGGGTCGAGCGCTTCGATCCCTCGGACGATGGCGCGCTCCTCGCGTTCGCTCGCCGTATCCGGCCGCGGCTCGTCGTGACGCTCGGGTCGCGCGGCGTGGCCCTCGTGACGGCGGGGCGCACGGTCGAACGCGTGGCGGCCGTAGCGGTCGAGGCGGTCGACACGACGGGCGCCGGCGATGCGTTCGTCGGTGCGTTTGCGTATGGGCTTGCGGCTGGCCTGCCGGAGCTCACTGCCGTGCGTCTCGGCATCGCGTGCGCCTCGGACAGCGTGACCAAGCACGGGACCCAGAGCTCGTTCGCAACGCGCGACGGCGCACGGGATCTCCTCGGGAACGTGCTCGCCAGCAGCGGGCCGTAGCCGCCGGACTGATTGGCCCCAAATGATCGTTGGGCGACCATTTCTGGCGGTTTCAGGGTGATTTGGTCGTCGACCGGGCCCGGGCGCAACGTGCGGGTGCCTGATTCGTGTTCAGCCGTGCGTGGCGCGCCGCCGGTTGGGCATCGGGCGCAGACGCCCCGGAGCGAACTGGCCTCCAAACCCCGGAAAAAGGTCGCCGGGTGAACATCGGCCGCCATTTGGGGCAAGCCGGGCCCGGCCGAGCGCTACTCCTCGAACAGCTCCCAGCCACCGTCGTCGCCGGGGACGAAGAAAGCGCTGTCGGGGTAGCACCAGGCCCAGATCTCGCCGGGCTGGGCAGATCGGATCAGGGCGTGGCCCGTCTCGTTCGCATGGGCGGTGGCGTGCCGGTTGGGACTGTTGTCGCAGCAGCCGGTCTTGCCGCAGACGAGGCATTGGCGGAGGTGGACCCACTCGCTGCCCATCTCGACGCACGTCGGGCAGACGTCGAGGTACGGCGGCAGGTCCTCCATCGCGGTGGCGAAGTGCGGGCAGGGCAGGCTCATGCGGGTTCGCTCACCCGCGCATCGTAGAGGCTCACGCCGCGTCACGGCGGCCGGACCGCGTCGGCGCCCATGTCGGCGCCCGCGCCGCGACGGCCGAGAAGAGCCCGAGCAGGGCGACGGCAGCGGCCATCCCGACCGCCAGCGTCTCGATGCCAGCGGTGACCGGCAGCCCCACCGCGAGCAGGCACAGCAGCTCCACCGCCAGCCCGAGCAGCCCCAACCACGCAATGCCGATGGCGCGCGATACCTGGATACCGGACTCGTAGCGGCCGGCGAGGCGCTCGTCAATCGACCATTGACTCAGCTCGCCGGCGAGCAGCAGGGCGACCCCGACGATCGCGGCAACCTGCGGGCTGGACTCGCCGGCCACTGCCAGGTGGCTGAAGAACAGCAGTGCGAGCAGCGCGAGGATCGCGCCGATCCACCCCGGCCGCGCGAGGATCAGCGCTGCGCCGAGCACGAGCACCAGGACAACGCCGGGGGCACCGGTCACGACGGCGAGCGATGGGCTCCTGACGTCGAGCGACAGCAGCGCGACCGCCCCGGCGGCGGCGAGCGCCAATGCGCCGGCGATCAGGCGGACGCGCGGCGGGCGTTGCGTCGAAATGCTCGTACCTCCTCGAGGACCGCATCGAGGGGCTCGCTCGGAGCCCACGTTGCCACCGGCACGCCAAGTCGCCGGAACCGATCGCGCAACAGCTCGCGCTGCATCCGCCAGAGCCGCATCGCGGTGACCGCGAACGGATCGACCGGGTCGGCGATGTACGCCTCGGGCGCGAGCTCGATGATGGCCAGGTCGAAGCCCCGGGCGCGCAGGTCGAGCAGGGCTTCGATGCTGCGGTTGTCCAGCAACGGGCTCAGGGCAATCACCAACGCCTTCGGGGGCAGGGATCGCGGCGGAATGACGTCCACGCCCATCCAGACCATGCTCATCGCGATGCGCGCGTCGAGCAGCGACTCGACGATCCGGTACCCCTGGCCGAGCCCCATCGCCGGCACGAGCCACCGGATCGACCCGCCGAACGCGATCAGGCCGACGCGGTCGCGCCGGCGCAGGTAGTGGTCGGCGATCCCGTTTGCGCCGCGCACGGCCGTGGCGAGGCTGCTCTGCTCGTCCTGGCCCGGCACGTCGGTGAACGTGTCGAGCAGGAGCACGACATCCGTGCTGCGCTCCGGATGGAGGAGGTTGACGTGGAGCTCCGGCCGCCGGCTGCTCAGGCGCCAGTTGATGCTCCGGATCTGGTCGCCCGGGGCATACGGCCGAACATCCGCGAACTCGATGCCGTCGCCGCGCCGGCGAGCAACCTCGTCGCCCGCGAAGACCTGCGTTTCGACTGGACGGATCGCCCGACGCAGCGCCGCCGGCCTCGGGAAGACGCGCAGGCTGAGCTCCGGGTCCACGGTGCGCTCGTAGGCGAAGAACCCGAACCGATCGCGAACGCGGATCGCGACCTGATCGATGTGGAACACGCCCCAGCGGCGCGCCGAGACGCCGAACGGAAGCTGCCGATCGACGCCTGGCTCGAGCTGGAGGCCCACGACGCGCTGCCCGCCCCGGGCGACGAGGCCGGGCGGCAGCGCAACCGCCAGCTCCAGCCACGACACCGGCCCCGGTGCTTCGAGGCGGACGTCGAGCTCGATGTCCTGGCCCTCGAGCACGCGATCCGTCGGGAGCGCGACCGTGATCGCCACCTCGGGGTCGTGGACGATGACGAGGGCGAGGGCCGCGGCAATCAGGAGCGGCGCCACGAGGAGCACGGGCTCCGGGCGGCCCAGGAATGCGCCGGCGATCAGCCCTGCGGCGCCGAGGACCAGGTACGCCCGGAGCCGGGGCGACGCCCGCCGGGTCACGGCTGGGCGGGTGCCGATTCCTCGGCCGAGGGGGCGGGCACGGACGCGAGGCACTCCTCCACCACCTGCTCGGCGCGGACGCGCTGGACCCACAGCTCCGGCCGCAGGATCAGGCGGTGCGCGAGCGCGGGAACGGCGACGGCCTTGACGTCGTCGGGCACGACGTAGTCTCGGCCATCCATCACCGCGTGCGCCCGGCTGAGCTTCAACAGCGCGAGCGTTCCGCGCGGACTGGCGCCGACCTGGAGACGGGGGCTCGCCCGCGTCGCCTCGACCAGAGCGACCATGTAGCGGGTCACGCTGTTGGCCAAGAAGACCTGCTCGACGCCCGCCTGCATCGCCGACAGCTCCGCGGCGTTGACGACCGCCCGCAGCTGAACCTCGTCGGCGCCGCGCTCGATGCGCGCCCTGAGGATCGCCTCCTCCTCGACGCCGGACGGATAGCCGACCCGCAGGCGGACGAGGAACCGGTCCAGCTGCGCCTCGGGCAGTGGGTAGGTGCCTTCGTATTCGATCGGGTTCTGGGTGGCGATCACGAGGAACGGCCGCGGCAGCTGGCGGGTCGTACCCTCGGTCGTGACCTGGTGCTCCTGCATCGCCTCGAGTAGCGCGGACTGCGTCTTGGCCGGCGCGCGGTTGATCTCGTCGGCGAGCAGCAGGTTCGCGAAGACCGGGCCTTCGCGGAAGACGAACTCGGCCGTCTTCTGGTTGTAGATCGAGGCGCCGGTCACGTCGGACGGCATGAGGTCCGGGGTGAACTGGATCCGCCGGAAGTCGAGCCCCGTCGCCTGCGCGAACGACCGGGCCGTCAGCGTCTTCGCGAGGCCCGGCAGGTCGTCGATGAGGACGTGGCCGTCGCACAGGATCGAGAGCAGGAACAGCTCGAGCATGTCGCGCTTGCCGACGACGGCCCGCTCGACCTCGTCGAGGACGGCTCGGCCGCGCGCCGCGATCTCCGCGATCGTCATCTGATCCGGCACCTCAGATCCGCTCCAGCCGGTCGATGCCGGCCTGCACGTCGGCCAGCGGCACGCCGGCCGCGCGGAAATCCGGGAACGCGTCTGCCGGCGCGACGAGGCGCCACAACGGCTCGCCGAGCAGGTGTCGTGCGGCGTCGGGTTGCCGATCGAGGTCGACGCCGTGATCACGTTGCAGTCGCCAGCGCGCGAGATCGCGCAGCACGGGCTTCAGCCGCATCTCGACGCCGAACGCGTTCGCGGTCGACATCCGGACGTCGGTCTCGACCGCCCGCAGTCCGGGGATCTCGAAGCCGAGCGACGGCGGCTTCCGGAGGACGTCCTCGAACCGTTCCGGTGACGACGCGGTGACCGCCGCGGCCCGCCTGAGCACCAGCCACGCGGCCACGATCGCGATCACCAGGACTGCGAGCCGGCTGGCGGCCGACCTCGTGTCCGGCGGGAGTGTCGCGATGCCGAGGAACGCGATGCCTGCCAGCGCAGCGAGGACGAGCCATGGCGTGCTCGGGAGGTGCCAGCCGGCTGGCAACTCGGCCGGGGCTCGCCACCTGGGTCCATTCGATGGGCGAACCGGTTCGAGCCTCACGCCTGCCCGCCCATCGCCGTACGAATGCCCGCCAGGGCATCGATCGCCCGGCTGCGCATCGCCTCTTCGACTGCGTGCTGGCTGAACTTCGCGTGCTGGAACAGCAGCGTGAGCGTCCGCACCTCTTCGCCCACCGTGGTGGGCGCCGCGATGACCCGGCGCAGGTATTCCAGCGGCGCCTCGGACCGGTGCCGGGCGAAGCCGGCCGCCGAGAGCGACCGCTCCATCGCCGCGTACGCCGCGATCACCGCTCGTCGCGGATCCGGCTCGCTGCGAAGCGCGTCGAGGCTCAGCTCGACCGCCCTGGCGACCGCGGTCCGGCGGTCCCTCCCATCCACACCGGTCGGCGCGTCCAGGACGCGCCAGCGGAGGGCCATGACCACGATCAGCACCCCCAGGCCGAGCACGATGACGAGGGCGATCGTGAGCGCGGTCAGGTCGTCGCTCGCGGCCCCGAGCGTGCCCGGGTCGATGACCCCACCGGTGCCCCTTCCGCCGCCGCTCCCGCCCTGTGCGGAACGGCGAAGGTCCGCGATGAACGCCAGCACGACCGCGATCTGGAAGGCGACCATCGCGGCCATCACCGCGAGCCCGACGATACGAACCCACCAGGGAACGGGTTGCAGCTGCCGCTGGCCCAGGGCAGCGCGCGCTGCCCGGTCGCGCCGCGCCCGCGCCCGCGACATCGCGAAGGCCAGCGGCAGCGCGAGGGTCCCGATCACCAGGCCGACGTAGGCAATCACCCTGATAGCGGTAAATGCCGGCTTGAAGTCGATTGGCAGCGGAGCCGCGGCCGACAGCGCCGAGCGGCTCGCGAAGGCGACGACCGCGATCAGCCCGGCCGCCGCCGACAGCGCGATCCAGCCGGGCAGCGGGCGGGCCGTCGTGCCCGCATCGTCGTCGTCGGAGTGGGCCACGCCGGGGCCCAGGGGCTCGTCCACCGGGTCATCCTCCAGGGCGGGAGGATAGCAACGAGGCGGCGGCCCGCGGATCAGGCTTTGGCGGTCCGCCGCTGGCGTATGGCGGGCGCCGTCGCAGGGACCCCGTCGGGCTCTCCATCACGAGTCACGACGCGGTTGCGGCCGGCAAGCTTCGCGCGGTAGAGCGCCTCGTCCGCAGCACGGAGGAGCGTCACGAGCTCGACGCCGTCGTCCGGCGCCACGGCGATGCCGATCGAGACGGTGAGCCGGCCCGTCTTGCCCGGCCCGAGCGGGATGATCGTCGTCTCGATCCGCTCGCGGATCCGCTCGGCGACCTCCGCGGCCTCGCCCATGCCGAGACCGGCGAGGTAGATCGCGAACTCTTCGCCGCCGTACCGAGCCGCCAGGTCCTGGTCGCGGATGCTCGTCTCGAGGAGCTGGGCGAAGACGCGCAGCGCCTCGTCGCCGGCGGGGTGGCCGTAGCGATCGTTGAAGTCCTTGAAGTGGTCGAGGTCGAGCATGAGGACAGCTGCCCGCTCGTTCTTGGCGCGGCCGGCGAGCCGGCGCTGGACCGCCTCGTCGAAGGCGCGGCTGTTCGTCAGGCCCGTGCGGCCGTCCGTGTCCGCTTGACCCCGCAGCGCGAGCAGGAGACGGCGGTTCGCGATCGACAGCGCGGAGTGCTCGCTGACCCGCATCATCGCGAGTCGGACCGGGAGCGAGAGCTCGTGTGGGTCCGCCCAGTGGAGGTGGACCGCGCCGACGGTCTCACCGAGGGCGACGAGCGGGATGCAGGCGAGCGTCCCGGTCTCGACCGGATAGACGGGGCAGCGGAACGCGAGTCGCGCGGTGACGTCGTCCGTGACGTACAGGTTGCTGCGGCGAACCGCCGGGCACCGACCGAGCTCGTGGAGCGACAGGACGGACGCGTCCCGCTTCCCGAGCGTTGCCTGCGGGACGGCGCGATCCTGCGACTGGTTCGAAACGTGGAGCGATGCGTCGCCTGGATGGACGAGCTCGTCAAGCGTGGCGAGGGTCGCCACGGACAGCGAAATGTCGTCCTCGGTCAGCGCCGTGAGCTCGGTGAACTGGTTCACGATCTTCGATTCACTGGCGAGATCTGAGTTCGTCCGGCTCGTCGACTCGAGCGCGGCGTTGGTCGCCTCCAGGCGGTGGTTCAGGCCCGCGAGCCCGCTGTTGGCGGATGCCATCCGGCGGGTGAACCAGCCGGTGATCAGGAGCATGAGCAGAAGCAGCGGGCCGGCCGTGAGCATGAGGTTCAGCAGCAGCCGGTCGACGTCCGCGTACAGCTCGTTCGTGGGGCTGACGCTCGCGACGATGCGGTCCGAACCGGCAACCGGTGCGTAGCTCACGCGATAGGTCTTGCCGTTGTCGTCGTACGCCACCGAGCCCGACCCCCCGGCGAGGATCTGAGCGATGGCATCGCGCCAGGAGGGCGAGCCTGTCGCGACCGCGAGCGGGAACGGTGCGGTTCCCACGTCCGTGGCCGTCCCGGCTGCCGCGCGGAAGCGCGCGAGATCGGGATGCACGAGCAGCCGACCGTCGGTGTCGAGCAGCATGTTGAAGCTGGTCCCGCCGAAGGACAGCGCCGCGATCTGGGTGTCGAACCGGGCGATCGGCAGCTCGAAGTGCAGGATCCCGGCGTGCTCCCCCGTCGCGAGGACGATCGGCGTGGCGATGCCGATCACCCAGCGGCCGGAGTCGGGCGAGATGTACGGATCCGACTGGTAGAAGCTGTCGTCGGCGAGCGGCAGGGTCGGGAGGACCGCGGGGTTGTTCTGGCGCTCGTCGGCGGACAGGTCCGCGACCGCCGCGACGCCCTTGCCGCCGACCCACCGCGCGGCCTCGAGCCCGCTCGCCCGGATCACGCAGATCTCGTCGACGTGGTAGCGCTCGCCCAGGTAGGTGATGGCCGCCTCGACCGCCGCCCGATCCGCGGGCAGGAGCTGGCCCGGCGTGTCGGCGAGGGCGGTCTCGAAGACCGTGTTCTGGCGAGCCAGGCGGATATCCGCCGAGGCGTCGTTCATGGTCGTTTCGACAGCCAGGGCGACGTCGGCAACGTGGGCGTCCAGCCGGGCGTCCGCCTCGTTCCGCATCTGGCCGGTGATCTGCGACACGACCGCGACGCCGGCGACCAGCGCAAGGATCGCCATCATCGTGACGACGAGTGACGAGCGGGCACCGAAGGGCGTGCGGAGCCAGCCGGGTACACCGACCTTCCGGGTTGCTCTTTCGGTTCGCTGGCTGGGCAACGGGCAACTCGTTAGAGGGCGTGGTCCGCCACGGCCTAGCGTCGTTGCCGGTTCGCCTGCGCACCAGCGCGAGAAAGGTCCTGCCGAATGGTGACCTTTGGCACTGCTGGTGGCGGAGAGGGTGGGATTCGAACCCACGGGGCTTGCACCCGCCTGTTTTCAAGACAGGACCGTTCAACCGCTCCGGCACCTCTCCATGCGGGAGGATAGCAATCGATCCCGTGCGGACATCGGTGCTAGGTTGCGGATGGCGAGCCAGCCGGTTCGGGACACGAAAAGGGGAACCCGTGAGCAGGACGAGCGTGATTCGATACGTGACGCGACCGGAGGCGGCCGACGAGAACGCCCGGCTGGTTGCTGCCGTCTACGCAGCCCTGGCGGAGGCGAAGCCGGCCGACCTTGAGTACGCGACCTATCGCCTCGACGATGGCGTCACGTTCGTCCACGTCGCGAAGCTCCCCGACGACAGCAACCCGCTCGCCTCGATCCCGGAGTTCGCCGAGTTCCAGCGCGAGATCGCCGATCGGTGCGTCGAGCAGCCGGATCCGCGCGCGGCGAACGTGGTGGGGTCCTATCGAAGCAACACCTGACCCCAGAACCTAGCCGGCGGCCTCGATGCGCTCGCGGCCGAGATACGGCCGGAGGACCTCCGGGACGAGGATCGAGCCGTCGGGCTGCTGGTACGTCTCGATGATCGCGGCGACCGTGCGGGCGAGGGCGAGGCCGGAGCCATTGAGCGTGTGGACGAGCTCGGCCTTGCCGCCCTTCTCGGCGCGGTAGCGGATTGCCATGCGGCGCGCCTGGTAGTCGCCGAAGTTCGAGCAGGAGCTGACCTCGAGCCAGCGCTCCACGCCGGGTGACCAGACCTCGAGGTCGTACTTGCGGCGCTGGACGAAGCCCATCTCGCGCGTCGACATGAGGAGCACTCGATAGGCGAGGCCAAGTCGCTGGAGGAGGTCCTCCGCCCGGCCGGTCATCCACTCCAGGGCGTCCCGGGAGACCTCCGGGCGCTCGAACAGGACCATCTCGACCTTGTCGAACTGGTGGACGCGCAGGATGCCGCGGGTGTCCTTGCCGGCCGCGCCGGCCTCGCGCCGAAAGCACGGCGTGTAGGCGACGTAGTGGATCGGCAGCGTCGCCGGCTCGAGGATCTCGTCGCGGTGCAGGTTCGTCACCGGCACCTCGGCGGTCGGGACGAGGTACAGCTCGTCGCGCGTGACGACGTACATCTGGTCTTCTTTGTCCGGAATCTGGCCGGTGCCCCGGGCGGAGGCCGCATTGACCAGCATCGGCGGCCAGATCTCGGTGAAGCCGTTCTCGCGGGTGTGGACGTCGAGGAACCACGTGATCAGGGCGCGCTGGAGCGCAGCGCCGGCGCCCTTGTAGACCGGGAAGCCGGAGCCGGTGATCTTGGCGCCACGGGGCAGGTCGAGGATGTCGAGGGCCTCGGCGATCTCCCAGTGGGGCTTGCGTTCCCACGTCGCACCACCTGCGGGCGCGTCCGCGCCGACCTCGCCGGCGAACGGCTGCTCGCGCGAAAGCTGCTCGCCCCATGTTCGGATCGTGACGTTGGCGTCTTCGCCGCCGACGGGCACGTCGGCTTCGGCGGGGTTCGGGATCCGCACCAGCAGGTCCTCGACCTGCGCCTCGAAGGTGGCGAGATCGGCATCGATGGACGTCAGCCGGTCGCCGATCTCGGTCGATCGAGCGCGGAGCGTCGCGACCTCCGGGCCGTCCGGCTTCGCGCCGGCCTTGATCGTCTCGCCGATCGATTTCGACGCCGTGTTGCGCTCGGCGCGCAGGCCGTCTGCCTCGCCCTGGAGCTCCCGGCGCCGCGTGTCGGCGGCCAGCGCGGCGTCGACGAGCGCCGGGTCCTCGCCCTTGTCGATGGCACCCTGGCGGATCGCCTCCGGTTCTTCGCGCAGCCGCTGCAGCCCGACGCTCATACCGGCAGTGTGCCGCCCGCCGCGGCCTCCCGCAGGCGCGCGACGACGAACGCTCGATCGAGGCTCGCCAGGAGCCAGCCGGCGCGCGGGCCGCTGGTTCGCCCGAGGAAGGCCGCGTACAGGGCGGCAAACGCGCGGCCCGCCGGGAGCCCGCCGCTCGCCGCGGTCGCAAAGATGGCGGCCTGCCACTCGTCGCCGGTGCGCGCGGCGTCGTCCTCGGCAAGCGTCGCCAGGAAGGCTCGCTGCTCAGCGTCCAGCGCGGCAGCGGCGTCCGGCATCGCCTCCTGGACGCGCATCCGCGCCCGCTCGGGCGCATAGTCGTCCAGCCAGACGCGCGCGGCGGCGAGGCGCTCGTCGAGGATCGCGGTCTCGTGCGGTGTCAGGGCACTCCCCTTCTCCGTGGCCATCAGCGCCGGCACGTCGGCGCCGGGCACCTGGATCAGGAAGGCCAGGTGGGAGAAGCTCGGCCGGAACGCGGCCGCCTCGGCCTCGAAGTCCGCGCCGGGATCGCGCAACGCGTACTTGAAGATCGATGCGAAGCCGGCCGGCAGCTCGCCCTTGACCTCGCGCCCCGCGACGGCCGAGCCGAGCCGGTCGAACTCGTCGAACAGTCGCGGGACCGCGTCGGTGCCTTCGGGGTCGAAGTCGATCGCCGTGTTCGGGCGGGTGCGAAGCATGAGCGTTCGCAGCGGCTCCGGCGGGAGCACCTCGACGATGCGATGCGCGGCCGTCCCGCGGCCTTTCGACGTCGACATCTTCTTCCCGCCGACGTTGAGGAACTCGTACGGCACGTTGATCGGCGGCTCGCGCTCGAACACCTCGCGCGCGATCGCGTCGCTGCGGTCACGCGAGCCGCCCGCGGTCGCGAGATCCTTGCCGCACGGCTCGATCGTGACGCCGAACAGCGACCACTGTGCCGCCCACTCGAGGTTCCAGGGCAGTTTCGCCGCGCCCCCGAACGGCGACACCCAGCCGGACGCCCCGCAGCCGCGCGCCCAGGTGACGAGGTTTTCGCGGCACTCGTAGAACACGCGCTCGCCGTCCCACTTCGTCACGATGGTCGTCCCGACCCGGCCGCACGTCCCGCAGATCACGAGGACCGGGTGCCAGGTGTCCTGGTGCTGGACGTTCGAGACGCGGCGGTACAGGTCGCGCACGACGTGCGCCCGGTCCAGTGCCGTCCGGATGAACGGATCCATCGCGCCCGTCGGGTAGATGTCGCTCATCCAGTAGTAGCGGTCCGGCTTGACGCCAAGGTCGGCGAACAGGTCGATGAACACCTGCGCGTGGTGGCGCGCGTACGAAGCGTGCCCGTCGGCGACCTGATCGGGAATGTGCGCGAGGGGCACGCCCATCGAGCGCTCGATGGCGTCGGGGGTCAGGAGCGCCTGGGCGTCCATCGCGTCGAGGTCGTCAACGCCGTACAGGAGCGTGGTCTCGTGACCTGCCGCCCGCAGGGCGCGGGTGATGACGTCGAGGATAACCGGCCCGCGCAGGCTCCCGACATGGACCGTTCCGGATGGCGTCTTCGAGTCGTTGACGACCTGGGGTCCGATGACCCTTGCCGCCAGCTCGTCCGCCCACTCCATGTGGCGGACTCCTTACGAGATCGAGACGATCTTGTAGGCGATGTCTCCGGCCGGGACGGAGACGGTGACGTTCTCGCCCTTCTTCTTGCCGAGCAGGGCGCGCCCGACCGGGCTCTCGTTGCTGATCTTGCCGTCGGTGGGCTTGGCCTCGGTCGAGCCGACGATCGTGAACGACTGGGCGCCGTCCGGGCCGTCGACCTTCACGGTCGAGCCGATCTGGACGTGGTCGTTCGTGTGGTGCTCATCGATGAGGGTCGCGTTCTTGATGAGCGCCTCGAGCATCTGGATCCGGCCCTCGACGAAGGCCTGCTCGTTCTTGGCGTCCTCGTACTCGGCGTTCTCGGTGAGGTCGCCGTGCTCCTTGGCGTCGTGGATTCGCTGGGCGATCTCCGGCCGCCGGACGGACAGCGTCTCCTCGAGCTCCTGGCGGAGCTTGTCGAGGCCGTCCTTGCTGATGTACGTGGGCTTGTTGTTCACGGTGATCTCACACCCCGGAATAAGGAAAGAACCCCAGCCCCGCGCGTTCGAAACGCGTGCTGGAGTCCGAGTCGGGCGCGAAGCCTACAACCGGCCCTCAGGGGTGTCAAAAAGGCGGTGTCAGCTCCGACCGGCGAGGCCGACGAGGCGGTCGCGGAGGCGCTTGAGCGACGTCCGATCCGGGGTTGCCACGAACACGGTGTCGTCACCCGCGATCGAGCCGACGATCTCCGGCCAGCGCGTCCTGTCGAGGGCCGCGGCGACGGCGTGGGCGCTGCCGGGCAGTGTCCGGATGACGAGCAGCCGATCGGCAACGCGGAACTCGACCGGCACGTCGGAGAGCAGGCGGCGCAGGCGATCCTCGCCGGAGACGTCCGCATCTCGGAGGCGCGGCGGGAGCATGTACGCCGGTCGGCCGTCGCGACTGCCCTTGCCCAGGCCGAGCTCCGCGACGTCGCGGCTGATCGTCGCCTGGGTCGCGCGGAAGCCGCGCTCGCGGAGGGCGGCGGCGAGCTCCTGCTGGGTCCGGATCGGGCGCTGCTCGACGAGGTCGCGGATCGCGCGCTGCCGGAGCTGTTTCATCACCTCCACGGGATCACCGCGGCGTTCCGGTCACCGATCCCAGAGCGACAGCCACGCGACGACGATGACCGCGGCCAGCAGCACCCGATAGGCGATGAAGATGGTCGTCGGGTTCGTTCGCAGGAAGCGCAGCAGGAAAGCGATCGAGATGAACCCGAAGACCGCCGACAGGACGACCCCGACGACGAGCTGCCCGACCTCCGCCCCGCCGAGCCCGGCGCCGATGAGGGTCCGGCCTTTCCAGAGGCCCGCCCCGGCGATCACCGGCACCGCCATCAGGAAGCTGAATCGGGCCGCGGACTCGCGGGTCAGGCCCAGGAACAGCCCGGTCGCGATCGTGACGCCGGACCGCGAGATCCCGGGGAAGAGCGCGATCGCCTGTGCGACGCCGATCGTGATCGCATCCCGCAGCGTCATGGCATCGAGGTTCCGCGCCTGCCGGCCGAGTCGCTCGGCGAGCCACAGGAGCGCGGCGCCGATGATCACGAAGATCGCGATCCACTGCCAATGCTGGCGGAAGGCCTCGTCGAAGAAGCTCTCCAGGCCGGCGCCCAGGATCGCGGCCGGGATCACCGAAACCACGAGCAGCCACGCAAGCTTCCGCTGCGGATCCGCGCCGATGCTGCGGTCGCGGATCGAGGCCAGCCACGCGCCGAGGAGCTTGATGAGGTCACGCCAGAAGTACGCCAGCAGCGCGACGAGGGTGCCCAGGTGGAGCATCACGTCGAAGGCCGCCGAATCGATGAACGGGTCGTGCCAGCCGAGCAGGATCGGCACGAGGATGAGGTGCGCCGACGACGAGATCGGCAGGAACTCGGTGAGTCCCTGCACGATCCCCAAGATCGCGGCGTGAATGAGACCGTCCATCGGACTCCTGCGCCGAGGGCTGGGCCCTCAGGCGGCGGTTAGCGGATGAAGAGTGGCGCCAGCACCAACGTAATGGTCGCCAGCAGCTTCACAAGGACGTGCAGCGACGGACCGGCGGTGTCCTTGAAGGGATCGCCGACGGTGTCACCGACGACGGCCGCGGCGTGGGCGTCGGAGCCCTTGCCGAGCACGTTGCCGTTGTCGTCCTTGAGGTGGCCGGACTCGATGTACTTCTTGGCGTT
>DHWF01000035.1:0-588 GCA_002413045.1 Chloroflexi bacterium UBA5189 | reverse complement strand
CGTTGTCCCAGGCGCCGCCGCCGTTGTTGAGGACGGTGGCGAGCATCACGCCCGAGATCGTGCCGACCATGAGCATGCCGGCGACCGCCTCGTAGCCGAGGAGGAGGCCGACGATGACTGGCGTCGCCACTGCGACGAGGCCCGGCGCGACCATCTCGCGCAGGGCGGCCCTGGTCGTGATGTCCACGACGCGGGCGTAGTCCGGGCGCTGGGTGTAATCCATGATCCCGGGCATCTCCCGGAACTGGCGGCGGACCTCGACGATGATCGCCTGGGCTGTCGTGCCGACGGCGCGAATGGCCAGCGAGCTGAAGAAGTAGACGAGCATCGCGGCGATCAGCGCCGCGATAAACACGTTCACGTTGGCCAGGTTGACCGACTCCATGAGCGGCTTGCCCTGTCGGGCGAGGATCAGGTTGACCTTGTCGATGTAGGCGCTAAAGAGGAGGAACGCGGCGAGCGAGGCGGAGGCGATCGCGTAGCCCTTGGTCAGGGCCTTGGTGGTGTTGCCGACCGCATCGAGGCGATCCGTGATCTCGCGTGCGCCGGCTTCGGCGTGGCTGAACTCGGCGATGCCGCCGGCGTTGT
>DHWF01000015.1 GCA_002413045.1 Chloroflexi bacterium UBA5189 | reverse complement strand
GGCGGGATGCTCCGCTACGGGATCCCGCAGTACCGGCTGCCCAAGGTCGAGGTCCTCGAGGCCGAGTACGAGAGCGTGACCCGCCTCGGCGGCAAGATGGTCTGCAACCAGGGCCTGGGGCGCGACTTCACCCTCGACGACCTGCAGTATCAGGGCTTCGACGCGGTCGTCATCGCGATCGGCTGCTACGACACGAACAAGCTCGGCATCCCGGGCGAGGACGCGCCCGAGGTGCTCGACGGTCTCGAGTACCTCCGGACCGCGACGCTCGGGCTGCCGTACCCGGGCCACAAGGGCAAGCGCGTCGTCGTCATCGGCGGCGGCTTCACCTCGATGGACTGCTCGCGGACGTCGATCCGGCAGGGCGCCAAGGAGGTGACCCTCGTCTACCGCCGCGACATGAAGGACATGCCGGCATCGAACGAGGTCCACGAGGCCATCGAGGAAGGCGTCACGGCGATCTTCCAGGCCGGCCCGACCCGCATCATCACGGACAAGGACAACAAGGTCACCGGCGTCGAGTTCATCCGGATGGCCCTCGGCGCGCCCGACGCGTCCGGCCGGCGCCGCCCGGAGCCGGCTCCCGGCACGGAGTTCACGATCCCTTGCGATCGCGTGCTGCTCGCGATCGGCCAGGGGCCGGAGCTGACCTGGATGGGTCCCGGCTCCAGTGGCACCAAGGTGACGAAGAACAAGCGTCTCCAGGCGGACGCGGTCACGTTCGAGACCGGTCGCGCGGGCGTCTTCGCCACGGGCGACGTGCGCATCGGCGCGGCGACCGTCGTCGCAGCCATCGCGGAGGGCCGGCGCGCCGCCTATGCGGTCGACGCCTTCCTGCGCGGCAACGACCTGGCCGCGATCCGGACCCGCCAGACCCTCGCCGAGCCCGAGCCGATCTTCCTCTCGATCGTGCCGTTCACGGCCGAGGTGAAGGAGCCGCGCTACCGGATGAAGGCCATGGAGGCCGCCGAGCGGAAGCACAGTTACGTCGAGTACGAGCTCCCGTACACGCGCGAGGACATCGTCAGCGAATCGTCTCGCTGCCTCCAGTGCACGTGCGAGGCGATCGGCTTCTGCGACCTGCGCCGGCTCGGTATCGAGTACGGCACGACGCTCGACACGCTCGAGCCGGATCCGCACCAGGGCGCGGGCCTGCGCTCGGTCAACGAGAGCCGGTTCACCGGCATCAACCACGACTACATCCGGGACGACTCCCACGCGTTCATCCTGCGCGAGCCGTCGCGCTGCATCGACTGCGGCCGGTGCGCCCAGGTCTGCTCCGAGGTCGTCGGGGCGGCGTGCTACGACTTCATGCGGATCGGCTTCGACACACTCGTGACGACGCCGCTCGACATGAGCCTCAACGACACGCCGTGCGTCTCGTGCGGCCGCTGCGCCGAGACCTGCCCCACCGGCGCGCTCATGCCCAAGCCGCGCGTCCTCCAGAAGTACGAGGTCGACGAGAGCCGCTGCATCCTGTGCGGCATCTGCGTCGATGCCTGCCCGTACGACGCCCTCCGCGACGGCGGTGAGTTCGAGCTCGCGCACTCGAGCCGCGAGGAGCCGATGATCGACCTGATGGCGATGGCCCAGGTCGATCGCGAGACCGAGGTCACCTACATCCGCAAGGAGCGCGACTGGCTCCAGCGCGCGATCGACGCCGGACGCTACGTCCAATCGGACCGGCTCCTGACGGTCCTGCCGGCAACGCTCTCGCGGGATGGCGATGGCCATTCCCATGCGCCCGGCGAGTCCCATGGCGGCTCGCACGCTCGCCTGAAGTAGTCGACCAGATGCGAGCCTGGCTCTACCTGATCGCGGCGGCCATCGCCGGCGCGATCATCACCACGCCCGCGCTGATCGTCCTGATCCTGATGGGCGGCTCGTTCAACGACGCCCTAGTCGCCGGACTCGCCACGCTCATGCTCGCCAGCGGCATCGCGGTCGTGTCGATGCGCGACATCATCCGCTGCGGCCTGGCGATGATCGTGTGCTTCCTCGCCCTCGCCGGCATCTACGTGACCCTCGGCGCGCCGATGGTCGCGGCGGCGCAGGTGCTCGTCTACATCGGCGCGATCAGCGTCCTGATCCTGTTCGCGATCATGCTCACCGCGGACAAGAGCGGCGCCGGGCGCCTGACCTTCCAAACGCAGGCGGCGCCGGCGGCGATCGCCGCGATCGTCGTGTTCGTCCTCGTCGGGATCGGCGCCTACAGCACGGACTGGGTGAACGTGGCGACCAGCCCGATGCGCGTCGCCACGGTCGCGCTCGCTCGCCTCCTGTTCGACAACTACGTGCTCGCGCTCGAGGCGGTCAGCGTGCTGCTCCTCGCCGCCGTCGTCGGCGGCGTATTCCTCGCCAAGCGCGAGGGCGGCGAGTAATGCACCTCGCCGATCAGCTGGACACGTACCTGACGCTCTCGGGGGCGCTCTTCGCCATCGGGACGTTCGGCTTCCTTGCGCGGCGCAACGCGATCTCGATGCTCATGTCGATCGAGCTGATGCTGAACGCGGTGAATCTCGCCATCGTGGCGTTCGGGGCGTTCATCCCGACGCTCCAGGGCCAGGGCGCGGTGATCGCGCTCATGGTCATCGCCGTCGCCGCGGCTGAGGCCACCGTCGGGCTGGCGATCGTCATCGCGATCTTCAGGAACCGCAAGACGCCGCTGGTCGACGAGTACGACGCGATGCGCCGATGAGCCTCGAGCAGATCCTGGTCGTCCTGATCATCGCCCTGCCGCTGGCGGGCTTCCTGACGACGGCCGTGGTGGGGCGGCGCCTCGGGCGCAACGCGTTCTGGATCCCGGTCGGCGCGGCCGTCGCGTCGTGGGTCATCGCGATGGTCGTGATCGCCACCTTCCACGACAACATCCTGGGCAGCGCCGCCGGGCTCCAGGTGACGCTCTGGCAGTGGATCCCGGCAGGCGGACTCACCGTCGACTTCGGGTTCTTCGTCGACAACCTGACCGCCGTGCTCCTGATCGTCGTCACGACCATCGGCATGCTCGTCCATGTCTATTCGATCGGCTACATGCAGCACGACCCCGGCCGCTGGCGCTTCTTCGCCTACCTGAACCTGTTCATGGTCTCGATGCTGATCCTCGTGCTCGCGGACAGCTGGCTGGTGCTGTTCCTGGCCTGGGAGCTGGTCGGCCTGTCGAGCTACCTGCTGATCGGCTTCTGGTACCGCAAACGCACCGCGGCCGAGGCGAGCAAGAAGGCGTTCATCACGAACCGCGTCGGCGATGTCGGCTTCGCGCTCGGGATCATGGCGATCTTCGTCAACACGCACACCCTGAACATCCGCGACTCGATCTACAACCTGACGACGGCCACGGTCGGGGCCTCGCCATGTGTGCTCGGCACGGCGTGCCCTCCCGCGCCGCTGATGATTCCGATCTGGATCATCGCGCTGTTGATCTTCGCGGGCGCCGTCGGCAAGAGCGCGCAGTTCCCGCTCCACGTCTGGCTGCCGGACGCGATGGAGGGCCCGACGCCGGTGTCGGCCCTGATCCATGCCGCGACGATGGTCAACGCCGGCGTTTACCTCGTGGCACGCGCCAACCCGATCTTCGCCGCCGCGCCGGACGTGATGGTGATCGTGGCCGGGATCGGTATCTTCACCGCGATCCTCGCCGCCTCGATCGCGATGACCCAGACGGACATCAAACGAGTCCTCGCGTATTCGACGCTGAGCCAGCTCGGCTACATGTTTGCGTCGCTCGGGGTCGGGGCCTGGGTCGCCGCGATCTTCCACCTCATGACCCACGGCTTCTTCAAGGGCCTGCTCTTCCTCGGTTCGGGATCGGTGATCCACGCCGTCCACGAGGAGCAGGACATGCGCAAGATGGG
>DHWF01000018.1 GCA_002413045.1 Chloroflexi bacterium UBA5189 | reverse complement strand
ACGAGATAGGAGCTTGTCACGCGGTTGCAGGCGTGGGCCGATCAACATTGGGCCTCGACCGAATCGCGCAAGACGAGGATCTCGCCGGCGGTTGAGCGAACTTCGACCGCGCCGAGCGACGGGTCCGCGACGTTCGAAAACACGTAGTTGGAGGCGCCCGAGCAGATCTCGGTAGCAATCGAGTGCAGGGCTGCTGGGACATCCGTGTCGATGACCAGCATGTCTCCGACAACCCCGACGTTCCGGATGTGGGAGTACCAGGTCGTGTCGCCGGGCTGACCGAAGTCATCCTTCAGCTGCTGGGCGATCTTGGCGGCGAGGTCCGGACGAGCCGTAGGAGGCGCCGACGAACATCCGGCGACAGCCGCGATGACTGCTGTGGAAATCGCAATGGCGCCCAACACCCTCACGACGCGCGTCGAGGCTGCGAGCGATCGAGTTCTGGTGCTCATACCCTCTGCTCCGCCTCGGTCGGCATTCGCGAATGTCACGTGAGACACAGCGTCAATACCCAGACGGATATGGCGCGGGCGTGCTCGCCGAGACCGCGGAACCGGACGCAGTGACGTAGATGACGACCGTTGGTGCACCCGCGAATTCGATGATCACAGTGCCCGTGTCCCCAGACGGGACGACACACGGCACCGCAGGCAGACACAGGCCACCCCACTGGAAGATCGCTCGAACGATCGGCGCGTGACCCGGTTCGAGGGTAGCCAGAGCAGCAGTGATCGCCGGGCCGCACATGAGGCTCGCGGTCGGCTCAAACGTGGCGGCCTCGCAGGTGACCTCGGGCGATGCGATGGGCGACGGCGATTGGACTGGCCTTGCGCACGCGGCCGCCACGATCACGACAGCGAGAAGCCAGCTCCATCGCGCTCGAACATGAACCTCGCCGCCCGGCGTCACGTTGCCTACTGGTCGCTCAGCGTCGGTGAATGTCATCTGCCACCCACCTTTCTACGGGCCAGAGCCGCCGCCAACGAGACGCCATGCGCCGTCCGGCTGAAGTTTCAAGTCGTAGAACCACGTTAGGGTTCCGGGCTGCACGCTCGCATCATCGGAACCGGTCGTGACGAGTGTCGTCGCGTAGACAACCTCGTCACTGAATGGAGACGGCGCTGCGGCGTCGATCCTGAAGCTCTTGACCTTTGTCGCGCCGCACAGCTCGCCGCCGCCGACCTGGATGAACTGGGCGCTTCCAAGTGCCTTTCCCGCCGAACAGTCGCCATGGACCAAGGCGTCGAGATAGGCCTGAAGCACGACCTCCGGGGCCGCCGACGTCGCAGGCGGAGTGAAGGTCGCGCATCCGGCGACGAGAAAGGCGAGCGCCGCGGAAACGGCTCGCAATCGACCGTTAGTGGTCACGACGAGACGACGCCGGAGGGCGGGATGGCGTTGCACCGTCTTCAGTCAGTGTTCGGGAATGTCACGTGAGCCAGGCCAAGTCTCGACACTCTTCTCGCGGATCAGGCCCAAGGTGAACCGGTAAAAGAGAGCCGAGACGACCAGAGAAGCGCCGACAAGGGCGGTGGTCAGCAAGAACGATCCGCCTGTCGACAGCGATGCGATGAGCACGAGGAGTGGAAGGCGCCCCAGGAGGAGAACCGCCAGGGTCCGGTCGCTGATGCGTCCGGCTCGCCAGAGCCTCACTTCGATCGGTCGTCTGGCAATCGCAACGACGAGGATCAGCAGCCCCAACCACAGTGGCATGACTTGAATTTTGCTCGCTCAGTGCGCTCGAATGTCACGTGATCCCCGAGTGCCTAACACCTTCGCCCTCGGCCTAGCGAGGAGGCCCGATGCGGCCCGCAATCCGGTCACGTCAGCTGGTGATGCGGGGCTGGTAAGGCATCGCCGACGGCAAAGGCGACGAGCGATGGCACGAGGATCAGGCCGCCGATCTCGAGGCCGATAAAGCAGACCGGTAGGAGCGCCAGGTCGATCGTTACCGATAGCCATGGAAAGAGCAGGGCGACGGCCCTTGCGATGGACATGATCGCAAACCACATCGCGGCATATCCAAGTGAGGGGACGCCTGGGTTGAGTGCGATGATCGTTAGTCCCGAGAGCATCAAGCCCCAGGCAACGACGGCCACGAGCCGACGAACTGAGGGCTTTGCGACTGGTCCCACGGGTCGGAGTGTCTCTCTCGCTCAGTCAGCGTCGCGCAATGTCATCCGCTTATCACTTACTCAACCTCGACCGCGACGCCCATCGCGGACATGCCTTCGATGATCGCGAGCAGTACGTCCGACTCTTGTGGGAGCTGCTCCGTGGAGCCAGCCATTCGAAGTGACGTTCGATAGATCGTGACCAAAGCGCCAAACTTGGCAGAGGCGAACTCGACGTCGACCTCGGCTGTAACTCCGCCATCCTGATAGCCGACCTGACTGCGCGAAATCCTGAAGACTCGTCGGCCTCTGTCGTCGACCGGGTCCTGAGGACTCGCCAGGATGAACGGCATTAGTCGAGGTTGACAGGTCGGGTGACCACGTCAAGGTCTCAGTCAGCGTTGGGCAATGTCACGTGTGTCCCGCGCTTTCCGCGCCTCGGCGAACGACCGAGACGAGGCCATGCGCAATCGGACAGCGGTGAATCCAATCAGAAGGACCGGGAGGATCGCGGCGACGATCGGCAAGCGCCCTTCGCCAATCAGCCAGAGGAGGAAGAGGAGCATGCCTGTAGCGGCGACGAACATCTCGAGGTAGACGACACCGAGCGCGAGCAGTCTCGTAGCGACATCGCGTATCGAGATGATGAGGGCGACGACGGCCAATCCCATCATTGCGAATCCAACGATCGAAGTGCCGATTGCCGCGAGTCGAAGGGGCTCCATGACCTCGTCTGCTTCCTCAGTCAGCGTCGGCGAATGTCACGTGGCATCGCCGGCGGCGGGCGCCGGCTGGCGGCTTCGCGCGACATCGGCTCACGGACCGTAATCGATCGTGTACGCGTACGTGGCTACCTCAGGCCAACCCACGCCGATCGCCCGAACGGAGCCGTCGGCGAGCGTGGAGACCGCGACGAAGGCGAGGCCGCCGATCCTATCTGGTGGCGAAAGGCGCTGATGGAGCTGCATCGATATCACGGTTGGATGCCCGGGGTCGCGGTGGTCCAGGGCCGTCGTTGCGGCCGCGATAAGATCTTCGCAACGCCCGCGCGCAACCTCGATGTTGTTGTCATCACGGATGACCCGGTCCTGGCACGTTGTTGCTGGTCCGACGAGCCATCCGTCGATCACCCGATCGCTGCTTGCTGTAGGGCCGAGCCCGCCGCACGCTGCTGCCAGGATCGCGATGAGTCCGATGAGAACTGCTCGGGAATGAAGGTCCACGTGCAGCGTGCCCATCAGTCAGCGTTCGCAAATGTCACTCGCCTCACCGAGCCGTTCGGGCACATGCCCGAACACCAGCCCGGTCGGGGGACCCGATAGCCGATCAGGTCCGCGACGATGTCCGGCCCGACAGCCGCGAGGTTCATCCCTGCGTGACTTGCATTCTCGGCGAACGCGACTTCCGCACTTCCGAGGTTCGTGCCGCCCTCCGGGACGTTTGGGGCAGGAAAGTTGGCGTTGGGATCGAAGAGGAGGTCGACGATTGGCGCTAGCGATCCGCTGCTAATCCACACGTGTGTCGGCGTCCAACCGGACTTGGCGACCGCGAGCACCGCGACCGTCGCCGCTTTGTCGCATGTGGCCTGATCAAACCCAGCCTCACATTCGATCACCGGCTTCGAGGGCGAGGTGGACCGCGACGGCGTGGCCGCGCTCGGGACAGACGAACAGGCCAACGCACCGAGCCCGACAAGACACGCCGCGCCCACCTTGAGCAGTCGGACGAAAGCTCCCATCATCAGTCAGCGTTGCCCAATGTCACGCGCTGGTTCGCAGCGCATGACATCACCGGCA
>DHWF01000043.1:49266-49511 GCA_002413045.1 Chloroflexi bacterium UBA5189 | reverse complement strand
GTCCACGTCGTCACCGTCAACGATTACCTCGCCCGCCGCGACCCGCAGTGGATGGGCCCGATCTTCCACTTCCTGGGGCTCACCGTCGGCATGATCCTCGGCCACCAGTCGGACGGCGGCGCCGCTTCGTACGTGTTCGAGCCGGGCTTTCCGACGAACGATGAGCGGCTGGTCAACCTCAAGCCCGTTAGCCGTCGCGAGGCGTATGCCGCCGACGTGACGTACGGCACGAACAACGAGTTCGG
>DHWF01000043.1:48664-49111 GCA_002413045.1 Chloroflexi bacterium UBA5189 | reverse complement strand
CGACTACCTGCGCGACAACATGGTCACCGAGCTCGACCAGCGCGTGCAGCGCGAGCGCTATTTCGGCATCGTCGACGAGGTCGACAACATCCTCATCGACGAGGCGCGGACGCCGCTGATCATCAGCGGCCAGGCCGAGGAGTCGGCCGACCTGTACTTCACCCTCGCGCGGCTGGTTCCGCGCCTGCGCGAACGGCGCGCGGACTGGGTCGAGGGCGACCCCGAGGATGGCGACTACTTCATCGATCTCAAGGACAAGGCCGTCTCGCCCACCGAGGAGGGCGTCGACAAGATCGAGAAGCTCCTCGGCGTCGAGAACCTGTACGACTCCGACCCGCGCTACGCCCGCCACTTCGAGCAGGCGCTGCGGGCCCACGCGCTGTACAAGCGTGACCGGGACTACATCGTCAAGGACGGCGAGATCATCATCGTCGACGAGTTCACCGG
>DHWF01000043.1:0-48435 GCA_002413045.1 Chloroflexi bacterium UBA5189 | reverse complement strand
GGCCGGCGCTGGAGCGAGGGCCTGCACCAGGCGATCGAGGCCAAGGAGGGCCTGCGGGTCCAGCGCGAGACCGTGACGATGGCCACGATCACGTTCCAGAACTACTTCCGCCTGTACGACAAGCTCGCCGGCATGACCGGTACGGCGATGACCGAGGCCGAGGAGTTCCACAAGATCTACCAGCTCGAGGTCGTCGGCATCCCGACGCACCGGCCGATGGTCCGCGCGGACGATACCGATCTCGTCTACCTCAACGAGAAGGCCAAGTTCAACGCGGTCGCCGACGAGATCGAGGAGATGCAGGCGGCGGGCCGGCCGATCCTCGTGGGCACGGTCTCGGTCGAGAAGTCGGAGAAGCTGGGCCGGCTGCTCGAGCAGCGCGGGATCAAGCACGAGGTCCTGAACGCCAAGTTCCACGAGAAGGAATCGGGAATCGTCGCCCAGGCCGGGCGGAGCGGCGCCGTCACGATCGCCACGAACATGGCCGGCCGCGGGACGGACATCCTGCTTGGCGGCAACCCGGCGGGGCTCGCCTCGGATCTCCTGCATCGAAAAGGCCTGAACCCGGCCGAGGTCGACAAGGAGACCTACGACAAGGCCCTCGAAGAGGCCAAGGAGATCACCGAGGAGGACCACCGGAAGGTCGTCGAGGCCGGCGGCCTGCATATCGTTGGCACCGAGCGCCACGAGAGCCGGCGCATCGACAACCAGCTCCGCGGCCGCGCCGGCCGCCAGGGCGATCCGGGCTCATCCCGGTTCTACCTGTCCCTCGACGACGACCTGATGAAGCGTTTTGCCTCCGATCGGGTCACCGGCCTCATGGAGCGGATGGGCCTCGACGAGGACAACTACATCGAGTCGGGCATCGTCGGCAAGACGATCGAGAGCGCCCAGACCCGCGTCGAGGGCTTCAACTTCGACATCCGCAAACGCGTCGTCGAGTTCGACGACGTGATCAACAAGCAGCGCGAGACGATCTACGCCGAGCGCGACAAGGTCCTCCGCAACGAGGACCTGACCGAGACGATCCGGGCGTTCCTCGACGAGGACCTCTCGGACATCGTCGTGCGCCACCTCGGCGACTCGCACGAGGCGCCGACCGAGGAGACCGTCGCGGACCTCGCGATCGAGCTGAACCGGATGGGCCTCGGAAGCGACCGGATCGATCCGCACGAGCTCATGGCCCTGCACGATGCCCACGCGATCAGCGAGCGCGTCCGCGAAGTCGCCGATGCGCTGCTCGAGACGAAGGAAGCGGAGGTCGGCCCGGAGGCGTGGGCGAGCATCGAGCGCTACGTGCTGCTGCGCACGATCGACTCGCTGTGGGTGGAGCACCTGACCGAGCTCGACGACATGCGCCGCGGCATCGGACTGCGCGGCTACTCCCAGCAGGACCCGCTCAACGAGTTCAAGAAGGAGGCGTTCGGCCTGTACGAGGAGCTGTCGGGCTTCATCCGGCACGGCGTCGCCAGCACGATCTTCCGCGTCTCGGTCCAGCCGCCGCCGCAGCCGGCGTCGGGTGTCTTCGCGATGCCGGGCCCCGGCCAGCAGGCACCGGGTGCGGCGCGCAACGGCTCGGGGAGTCGAGCATCGCGCACCCCAGCGCGCGGCGGCATCGGCGCGATGGCCGGGCCGGGCGTAACCGGCACGTCCGGGATCGCATCACTGGGCGCTACTGCGGGCGTCGCCGGTGCGCAGCAGGCACGGCCGGGCTATACGCCCTCGGGCGCGAAGATCGGGCGCAACGACGCGTGCTGGTGCGGATCCGGGCGCAAGTACAAGAAGTGCCACGGCAGCTAGGCGAGTGACGCGGCGCACCACGCCGTGACTCGCGGGTCGACCCTTCGCAGCACGGTGCTGCTCATCGGCTGGGGTGTGGTGGGCTGCGCGGCCCTGCTCGGCTACACGGCAACGCGCATCAACGCGCAGGGCGCGCTCGACGAGCAGCGGCCGGCAGACGCGATCGTGGTCCTGGGGGCGGCCCAGTTCAACGGCACCCCGAGCGACGTCTTCGAGGCCAGGCTGCGGCATGCGGTCGACCTCTGGAAGGCGGGCATCGCGCCGTGGTTCGTGGTCACCGGCGGCAAGCTCCCCGGCGACCGGACGACCGAGGGGGCCACGGCGCGCGCCTGGGCGATCGCCCATGGCGTGCCGGCCGACCGGATCCTCGGCGAGTTCCAGGGCCGGAACACGCTCGAGTCGCTCGAGGCGGTCTCGGCCATCTTCCGAAGCCATGGACTGCACACGGCCGTGTTCGTCAGCGACGAGACCCACATGCTCCGGGTCGTGCGGATGGCGACCGACCTCGGGATCGAGGCGTTCGGGTCGCCGACCCGGACCAGCCCGAGCGACCTCGACCCGACCCGACGCCAGAAGGCGACGCTCCATGAGCTCGCCGGGCTCGCGGCGTACTTCGTGGGCATCGGCCACCTCATCGACGACTCGAGCGCCAACACTGAGCCCTGAGGCGCCGACGGAGCGGATTCCGTGCTGATTTCGACGCTGTCGGCCGATTTCCCCCCTTGGCGTGGGGAAAACCGGCACCTATACTTCGAAAAACCCCAACGCGACGCCCAGCGCCCCGTGGCGAATCGCGCCTCAGGCCGTGCCGCGTGTCGCGAATCGAATCCGTGCCGCCGCCGAAGTGAGGGATTCGTGAAGCAGGCTGAGGAAACGACCTTCGTCGACCTGATCGCTTGCGAACGTGATTGCCGCACCTGCAGCTACGCCGCCGCGCTCGACTGCGACGGCAACTGCGGCGTCTGCCCCCACAACGGCTACTGTCCGTGCGTGAACCCCGTCGTCGTCCGGAGCAAGTCCGCCCTGCGGCTGATCGAGCTCCGTCCGATCCTGCTCCAGGACCTGCGGGTCCCGAAGAACTAGTGGACGCCATGCGCGTCCGCGACCTCGTGGAGCGGATCCGAACGACCTCGGGGCGTCTTTGACCTCCCTGGCAAGCACTCGCGCCTGACCGAGCTCGAGGCACTCGCCTCGGAGCCGGGGTTCTGGGAGGACGGCCGAACCGCGCAGGGTGTCCTTCGCGAGGCCGATGGCCTGCGAGCCGACATCGAGAAGTGGTCCGGTCTCCTCGCCCGCGCCGACGACCTCGACACGACCCTCGAGCTGGCCCAGGAGTCGGGCGATGCCGAGCTGGAGGCGGAGGTGGATCGCAGCGTCGACGCCCTCGACCGCGACTTCGCCCGCGAGCGGACGGAGCTGCTGTTCTCCGGCGAGTACGACGCCCGGCCGGCGATCCTGTCGATCAGCGCCGGCGCCGGCGGCACCGAGGCGACGGACTGGGCGGCGATGCTCCTGCGGATGTACCTCCGGTGGGCCGAACGACATCGCTGGAAGACCGAGGTCATTGACGAGCAGGAGGGCGAGCAGGCGGGCCTCAAGAGCGTGTCGGTCGCGGTCAACGGCCGCGGTGCCTACGGCTGGCTGCGCGCCGAGCGCGGCGTCCACCGCCTGGTCCGGATCAGTCCGTTCGACGCCCAGAACCGGCGCCAGACCACGTTCGGGCTGGTCGAGGTCATGCCCGAGCCGGACGAGGACATCCCGATCGAGCTCGACTGGGACGAGATCCGGGTCGACACCTACCGGTCGCAGGGCGCGGGTGGCCAGCACGTCAACAAGACGGACTCGGCGGTCCGCCTGACGCACCTTCCAACGGGGATCGTGGCCCAGAGCCAGAACGAGCGCAGCCAGACCCAGAACAAGGAGACCGCGATCAAGGTCCTCAAGGCCCGGCTGCTCGAGCGGCAGCTCGAGGAGAAGGAGACCGAGCTCCGGAAGCTGCGCGGGGAGCACGTCGAGGCCGGCTGGGGCAACCAGATCCGGAGCTACGTCCTGCACCCGTACCAGATGGTCAAGGACCTCCGGACCCAGTACGAGACGTCGAACACGGCGGCGGTGCTCGATGGTGACCTCGACGGGTTCATGCAGGCGGAGCTGGAGCGGCTCGCGACCGGCGGCGATGGCTAGCCTCGCCGGAATCACGTTCCGGCCCGCCGCCGAGGCGGACCTCCTCGACTGCCATCGCGTCTGGCGCGACGCGCTCGATGCCTACCAGGCGCGGATGGGCATGCAGCCGATGCCGGAGGACAACCCGGGCCTCCGACGGCTCCACCGCCACGCCCACGCGACCGACCCGGCGCGGTTCATGGTCGCGGACCGGAGTCTTCCCGGCGGCGGGACGCGCGTCGTGGCCTTCGGGTCGGCGATGGAGCGCGGGCCGCTGTGGTTCCTGTCGATGCTGTTCGTGGAGCCGCGCGAGCAGGCCCGCGGGCTCGGGCGAGCGCTGCTCGAGCAGCTGCTGCCGGCCGACCGCGAGACGCGCGCGCTCGCCACCTGCACGGACAGCGCCCAGCCCATCTCGAACGGGCTGTACACCACGTTCGGGATCGTCCCCCGGATGCCGATGTTCAACCTCGTCGGCCGGCCGGCGGCGGAATTCCGCTGGCCGGCACTGCCGGCGGGATTCCGCGCGCGGCTCGTCACCGAACCGGGCGCCTGGAGCGAGAGCGACGAGCTGGCCGCGTTCGACGAGGCGCTCCTTGGCTTCGCCCACCCACAGGACCACCGCTTCGTGCAGGCCGAGCCGCGTCACCTGTTCGCGTTCCGCGACGCAAGCGGCGAGCTCGTTGCCTACGGCTACGCCGGGGAAATCGGCCGGCTGGGCCCGATCGCGGTCCGCGAGCCGGCACTCCTGGCTCCCGTGCTCGGCCACCTGCTGACGACCGTCGTGCCCCGCGGCGCGTCCGCGGTCTGGCTGCCCGCGGCGGCAGACGGTGCCCTCGCGGCCGCGATCCGCGCCGGGCTCCGAATCGAGGGCTTCCCGGTCCTGGCGGGCTGGAGCCGCCCATTCGCGGACTTCAGCCGGTACGTACCAACGTCCCCAGGTCTCGTCTGATCGGGCTAGTGTTGCGTTCGGGAAACGGGTGTAGCCTCCCGGCAATGACATCCGCCGGCTCGCCGGCGGCAGGCGGCCGACCTTGGAGCCGATTTGACCGTTTCCACTGCCCCTGACGCACGTCCCGCCGCGGCCGGCGGGCGTCGCGCGCTCGGAGACCAGCGCCGGCCGGTCCTGGTCCTCAACGACGTAACGAAGACCTATCCGAACGGTCGCGACGCCCTCAAGGACGTCGATCTCGTCGTCCCGGAGGGCGACTTCGTGTTCCTCGTCGGCGCGTCGGGTGCCGGCAAGTCGACGCTGATGCGACTCCTGATCCGGGACGAGCTGGCTACCCAGGGGACGGTCACCCTCGATGGCGACGACCTGGCTCGACTGCCGCGCCGGAAAGTCCCGCACGTGCGGCGGAAGGTCGGCATCGTGTTCCAGGACTTCAAGCTGCTGCCGACGAAGAACGTGTTCGAGAACGTCGCCTTCGCGCTCGAGGTCACGGGCACGCCGCGGCGCCGGATCAAGCCGGCGGTGGAGCGCGTGCTCGCACTCGTCGGGCTTACCCAGCAGGCGCAGCAGTACCCCAAGCAGCTGTCGGGCGGCGAGCAGCAACGCACCGCGATCGCCCGCGCGCTCGTGCACGACCCGCGGATCGTCATCGCCGACGAGCCGACCGGGAACCTGGACCCATTGATCAGCTGGGAGATCCTCCAGCTGCTCCTGCGCATCAACGAGCTCGGGGTGACCGTGCTCATGGCGACCCACGACGCCGACATCGTCACGGCCCTCCGCAAGCGCGTCGTCGCCCTCGAGGAGGGCCGCGTCATCCGCGACGAGGTCGGCGGCGGGTACCACCGCGGCGGCTGAGCGATGATCTCGTTCCTGCTGTTCAGCATCAAGCGCGCCTGGCAGGGCTTCTGGCGCAACGCGGCGATGAGCCTCGCGGCGACCGCGACGATGATGCTGATGCTCTTGCTGCTCGCCTCGTTCTGGATCGTGCAGGCCGGGTTCCTCGCCAGCCTCTCGTATGTCGAGGACAAGGTCGGCGTGGTCGCGGACCTCCAGGACACGGCGACGCAGGCCCAGATCGACGACGTGACCGCCCGTCTGCAGGCGATGCCCGAGGTGCGGTCGATCGAGTACGTCTCGAAGGACGAGGCGCTCAAGCGGTACCGCGAGGCGCGGGCCGCGCAGGGCCAGCCGGACCTGACCGAGTTCCTGCCCAACAACCCACTGCCCGCCAGCCTCGAGGTGAAGCTGCGCAAACCGGACGACTACAAGACGATCGCCACGTTCCTCGGGGCGGAGTCGATCGTCGACAAGGTCCAGAACATCCAGGACACGACCGATCGCCTCGTCTCGCTCACGAACTTCCTCCGCACCTTCGGCGTGATCCTGCTCGCCGTCATCGGGTCGATCGTGCTGTTCATCGTGATCAATACGATTCGCCTCGCCGTGCTCGGGCGGGCGGAGGAGATCGAGGTGATGCGCCTGGTCGGCGCCTCCGACGCGTTCATCCGCTGGCCATTCGTGTTCGAGGGCGCGCTCGTGGGCCTGTTCGGGGCGGCCCTGACCCTGGCCGTGCTGCTCGGCGCCGCAGAGCCGTTGTCGCAGTTCATGACCGGCTTCTTCCAGATCCTGCCGATCAGCGTCGGCTCGATCTCGCGCGACGTGACGATCCTCGTGCTCGGGGCGGGCCTGGGCCTCGGCGTGATCGGCGCATGGGTATCGGTGCGGACCTACCTGATCCGCTGACGGGGTCCGGAACGTACTCGCGATAGGCTTGCCCGCACGCTCCACGACCTGAGAGGACCTGCGCACCGATGCTCCCCAACGACCCCAACGCCTCGACCCCCGAGGCCCAGCCAACCGATTCCGCCGCGGACTCGATTCCCACCAGCACCCTCGCCACCGAGCCCGTGCGCCGCCGCGGCTGGCCGTTCGCCGTCGCGATCGTCCTCGTCGCCGTCCTCGGTGGCAGCGCGCTGTTCATGTCCGGCGTCGCGGTCGGGCGCGACGTTGGCAAGTCGCCGGGCAGCTCGATCTCCGACACCGAAGCCTGGCAACCGCTGTGGGACGTCTACAACGCGGTCACGACCCGCTATCCGCTCGCCAAGCTGGACCGGACGACCCTCATCGAGGGCGCGATCCGAGGCATGGTCGAGGCGATCGGCGATCCCTACTCGACCTACCTGACCCCGACCGACTACGTCGGGACGCTCAACGACATCTCCGGCCAGTTCGAGGGCATCGGCGCCGAGATCGGCGCCGTGGACAACGCAGGCAACACGAGCGATTGCGCCACGTTCGGACCTGATTGCCACCTGGTCATCGTGTCGCCGATCCCGGGCTCGCCGACCGAGGCCGCCGGCCTCCTCGCCGGCGACATCATCACGATGGTCGACGGGGTCTCGCTCGATGGGCTGACGCCCGACCAGGCGCGCAACAAGGTTCGCGGCGCGGCCGGCACGTCGGTCGTGCTCCACATCCAGCGGTTCTCGGCGCCTGCCGCGGCGACGCCGACGCCGGGTGCATCGCCCGCGCCACGGCAGCTGCTCAAGGAATTCGACGTCACGCTCGTGCGGGCCAAGATCCAGCGCCGCGAGACGACGGCCCGTGAGCTTGCGAACGGCACGGTCGGCTACATCCAGCTGACCGGCTTCTCCGACGAGGGCGCCAAGGAGGTCAAGGACGAGCTCACCGCGGATGTCGGCAAGGGCATCACGAAGATCGTCCTCGACCTGCGCGGCAACCCGGGCGGGTTCGTCACCGACGCGGTCGACGTCGCCAGCGACTTCATTGCCTCGGGCCCGATCATGTGGCGCGAGGATGCCAACGGCATCCAGACCGAGACCGACGCGTCGGGTGGCGGGGTCGCCACCGATTCGAAGATCCAGGTCGTCGTCCTGATCGACAAGGGCTCCGCGTCCGCCGCGGAGATCGTGGCCGGCGCGCTCCAGGATCGCGGTCGCGCCAAGCTCATCGGCGAGACGTCCTTCGGCAAGGGCACCGTCCAGGAATGGATCGAGCTCGGCGACCTGGGTGGCGTGAAGCTGACGGTCGAGAAATGGCTCACGCCGAACAAGCGCTGGATCCACCACATCGGGCTCACGCCAGATGTCGCGGTCACGGTCCCGGCGAACACGCCACCGGGCAGCGACCCGGTCCTCGACAAGGCCCTCCAGGTCCTCGCCGGATCGGCGGCCGCGCCGGCGGCGCTCCTGCTGGCGGCCTGAACCCCGAGTCTTGCGCCCGAGCGCACGTTCCGCTACGGTTCGCTCGAACGAAAGGAGGTGATGTGCAGTGTCAGAACACGGTCGCTGCACCACCTCGCAGGAGATGACCGTCTAACCGGTCACCCACTGCGGGTGGTGAGCCTGCAACTGGACGCCGGCCCTTCGGGGCCGGCGTTCTTGCGTTTCTGCCTAGACTTTGCCGCCCGCCACAGGAGCTGAACCGATTCCCGAGAAGACGATCGCCGTGAACCGGCGCGCCCGCCACGAGTTCTCCATCGACGATTCGATGGAGGCCGGCATCGTCCTGTCCGGCACGGAGATCAAGTCCATCCGGGCCGGCAAGGTGAACCTGGCCGACTCGTTCGCCCGAATCGAGCGGGGCGAGGCGTGGCTGGTCGGTGCCCACATCGCGCCATGGGAGCAGGCGTCGCGCGAGAACCACGAGCCGAAGCGCGACCGCAAGCTGCTCCTCCATCGCGACCAGATCGATCAGCTCCTGGGCAAGACCAAGGCGAAGGGCCTGACGCTCGTGCCGCTCAAGCTCTACATCACGGCCCGGGGGAAGGCGAAGCTGGAGCTCGGGCTGGGCAAGGGCAAGCAGCTCCACGATCGGCGCCGCGAGATCCAGGACCGCGACGCGAAGCGCGACATCGAGCGCGAGCTGGCGGAGTCCGGGCGCCGCTAGACCCCGGCGCGTTCAGGCACCTATGCCGGCTTGCATAGGGCCGCCGCGGACGACGCCCCGCTTGCGCCGGGCGGTATGGGCGATGGCTCGCGAGCCTCGCCGGACGGAACCTCGGATCAACGACCGACAACTCGGTCGAGCGTTCCGAGGTCTCCCCCATGCCCTCCCGCCGACTGCTCCTGCTCGCTCCGCTTCTCGCCCTCGCACTGGTGATCCCGGTGCCGGCCGCCGCATCGTCCCGGGTGGACCTCGTCGGCACGCTGCAGCTCGTCCACGGTGAGGACTTCGACACGGGCACCGCGATCTACGACTACCACCTGCAGACGGGCCGCGAGCGCGTCCAGCTGAAGTTCGCGGGCGCCGCGCCGGATGGCTTCGAGAACGGCGCGACCGTTCGCGTCAAGGGCCGGCGGGATGGTGGAACCGTCGTCGCGGACGGCGCGACGGGAACGGGCACGCAGGTCCTGATGTCGGCACCCGGCTTCAGTGGGCCTCGGAAGCTCGCCGTGATCCTCCTGAACTTCACCAACAACACCAGCAAGCCGTTCACGCGCGCCTTCGCGAACGGCGTCGTCTTCAGCAATGCGAACTCGGTGCGGGCGTACTTCGCCGAGCAATCGCACGGTGGGATGATCCTTCAGGGCACGACCTTCGACTGGGTCCGCGTGCCGTATTCGAACTCGTCCTGCCTGTTCGGGGAATGGGCCCAGGCCGCCAAGGCCGCGCTTGCGCTGCACGGCTTCGACCTGAGCAGCTACACGAACTTCATGTACATCTTCCCGCAGTCGAACTCGTGCGCCTGGGGCGGCCTCGGCTACCTGCCCGGGTCCGAGACGTGGATCAACGGCACGCCGAACCTCCGGACGCCGGCGCACGAGCTGGCCCACAACTTCGGCGTGCACCACGCGAGCACGTTGCGCTGCACCGTGAACGGCGTGCGAGTCGCGCTGTCGCGGACCTGCACGACGAACGAGTACGGCGATCCGTTTTCGACGATGGGCGCGGCCGGCGGCCGGCACGAGACGAACCTGGCCCTTGCCCAGATGGGCTACCTCCCGACCACCGCGACCCGGACGCTCACGGCGAGCGGCTCGTATTCGCTGGTCTACTCCTCGGCGACGTGGGGCACCCGCGTCCTCCGGATTGCCCGCCCCAACGGCACCTGGTTCTATCTCGAGTACCGGCGGCCGTACGGCACCTACTTCGACAACTACGCCTCCACCAGCTCGGCGGTCAAGGGCGTGATGATCAGGATCGCCAAGGACTGGACTGCCATCACCGAGACGTTGCTGATCGACACGGTCCCCTCGACGACCACGTTCGCCGACGCGCCGCTCCGACTCAACTACTCCTTCACGGACTTCCTTTCCGGCGTCAGGATCAAGGTCGCGGCGCTGACCAGCTCGACGGCCACCGTCACCGTGACCTTCCCGCCCGATACCACCGCCCCGACTGCACCCGGGGCCGTGACGGCGACCGTGACCTCACCCACGGCGATCGCGCTTCGCTGGACGGCCGGCACCGACAATCGGGCGGTCACCGGCTACCGGATCTGGCGCAATTCGGTCCTCGTGACGACGACCGCGGCCTCCGCCGTCACGTTCAGCGACACGGGCCTGGCCGACGCTACCGCCTACCTGTACACGATCCGAACCGTCGATGGCGCCGGCAACCTCAGCCCGGCGGTCACGGTTTCGGCGACAACGCCGTTCGTCGACACGACCGCGCCGACCATCCCGGTCGCGACGATCACGGCTGCCCACGGGCAGTGGGCCGACCTGCGCTGGTCCGCCGCGACGGACGACGTGGGTGTTGCGAGCTATCGGGTCTATCGCGACGGCACGCTCCTCGCAACCACCGCGGGCGGGACGCTCACGCTCCACGTGCAGCTGCAGGGCACGTACACGGTCGTGGCGGTCGATGCGGCCGGCAACGCGAGCGTCGCGTCGGCGCCCGTCACGGCCTGATCGTCGGAGGTTGCGCCGAAGGTCCCAGGACGTTCTGATGGGCCGCGCGGGCACTCCGGCCCGTGCCGGTCGGGGCCATGCGGCACTGCGGCGGCGGCTCCGTACCTGCTGAACTGGGCGCGATGAAGACGACCAACCGCCGCTCCGCTACCGCGATCCGGGTCGTCCTGGTGGACGACCACGAGCTCCTGCTCGAAGCCCTCGGCGCCGCGCTCGCACGCTGTCGCGACATCGAGGTGGTCGGCGTCGCCGGGTCGATCCGGGAGCTGCGGGAGCTGCAGGTCGGTCGTCCGGACGTCGTGCTCATGGACTACCACCTGCTGGATGGCACGGGAGCCGATGGCTGCCGCCTGGTCAAGGCCCGCTGGCCTCGAGTCCGCGTCGTGATGCTCAGCGGGGTTGGCGACCACGAGGCCGTGCTGGAGTCGCTCACGTCCGGCGCCGACGGGTTCCTCGTGAAGAGCGTGCGGGATCGAGGTGCCGACCTACTGACGGTCGGCGAGCCCTCAGCGCAGGAAGTAGCGGCGGCTCAGCGGGACCTCGGTGACGGGTTCGGCCGCGAGCGCGCGGCCCGCCAGCGTGACGCGGCCATCGGTTGGGTCCACGTCGATCGGCGCCGTTGCGCGATTCAATGCCAGTGAGGCTCGAGTCAGGCCGCGGCAGCCGGCGACGGCGATCAGCTCGCGACGCGTGTCGAGGCGGCCCCGGAGCGCCTCCCGGTCTCCCGACGCCGAGACGAACAGCGCGGACACCGACGGGGCGCCGTGCTGGCGGCCGGCCCAATCCGGAGCATAGCGGGTGGGCTCGGCGGCCTGGACGGTGGCGTTCCCCTCGCCGAGGGGCGACCAGGCCGCGAATCCGCCCTTGATCACGAGCTCGGGCTTGACGCCGAAATAGGCGGGCCTCCAGAGGACGATGTCGGCGAGGCGGCCTGCGGCGAGGGTGCCGACGTATGCCGAGATCCCGTGGGTGATCGCGGCTTCGATCGTGACCTTGGCGAGGTAGCGCAGGACCCGGACGTTGTCGTCGCTCCCCTCGTCGGGGAGTCCGGGGTGGCCGCTGCCGGCCGCGGAAGCCCGCCAGGCCTTCATCGCGTGCGCGAGCTGGAACGTTCGCCGGACCGTCTCCATGATCCGGCCCATGCCCTGCGAGTCCGAGTTCACGATCTGGATCGCGCCGAGCTCGTGCAGCGGGCCCTCCGCAGCCATGGTCGCTGGGTGCGTGCGCTCGCGGATCAGCGCGAGATCCTCCGCGACGCCGAACGTCGCGCCGTGGTTGAGGACGGTCATCGGGACGCCCTCGTCGGCCGCCGACACGCCCCACGGGATCGTGGGGGTGGTCGATGAGCAGATGACGTTCGCCTCGCGGACGATGCCGATCAGGTCAGGCACGTGCCCACCCCCGGATCCTTCCACGTGGTAGGCGTGGACGGTCCGGCCGGCGATGGCGGCAATCGTGTCCTCGAGCTCCGCCGTCTCGTGCAGGCCGTCGGTGTGCAGGCTGACGGACACGTCGTGCGCGTCGGCGAAGCGGAGCGTGGCATCGATCAGGTCGGGAGACGCGCCGTAGTCCTCGTGGATCTTGAAGCCGACCGCCCCGGCGTCCAGCAGGACCTCGAGGTCGGCGGCGTCCATCGATCGCGCGTTCGCCTGCAGCCCCACGTTCACCGGGTAGCCCTCGAGCCCGCGGAGGATTCGCTCCATCCGCGCGGGCGGCTCGGTGAAGCCGGCGCTGATCAGCGTCGTCACGCCGCCGGCGAGCGCGGCCGGGATAAGGCTCGGGCTGACGAAGTGGACGTGGCTGTCGACGGCGCCCGGCGTCGCGACGAGCCCGTAGCCGGAGATCGGGCGTGTGTGCGGCCCGATCCGCAGGTCGACCCCGTCCGTGATCGCCGGGTTGCCCGCCCGCCCGATGCCGGCGATCCGCCCGTCCTTGATCCCGATGTCCGCCTTGAGGATGCCGAGCAGGGGATCGACGATGACCGCGCCGACGACGACCGCGTCGAGCTCGCTGGGGCCCGCGGATCCGGCCTGCGCCATGCCGAGGCGAATGTCCTTCGCATAGCCCCAGATCGGCTCGTCGCCGATTGACTGCCGGTCCGCTTCGACCCGGATCCAGAGATCCGTGTCGCCGAGCCGGATCCGGTCGCCAGCGGACGGCCCGAACCGGGCTCGGTGCTCCTCCGGGGAGAGTCGATTCACGCCTCCGTGCCCCCGCCGTCGCCACCGAACCTGACCAGGGTCACCGTCCGGGTCTCGCCCGGCGCCCAGCGCTCGGAGGAGCCGGCTTCGATGTCGAGGCGGAATCCGGTCGCTCGCTCCCGATCGAACATGAGTCGCGCGTTCGCCCGATGGAACGGGAAGTGCGAGGAGATGCGGATGACGCGGCGGGAGGTGCTCACGACCTCGAGGGAGCGCCGCTCGCGCTCAGGAGCGGCCTCCGGAGCCGGCCCGGCCACGGTGCCGGCGCCCGTCCCCGGTGCGACGGCGCCCGGGCCGCCTGCGGCGGTTGGGGCACCGTGACCCAGGGGGTCGACCAGCACGATGAGGCGGGTACCGTCGTCGAGGAGCACCTCGAGCCGCACGTCGTCGATCAGCTCCCGGACGCCGGGCATCACCTCGGAGGGCGCCACGGCGGCGAGACCCGCGGCTTCCACGCCCGCGTAGCTCGCACCCGCGCGCGCCGCCTCGAGCATCGCGTCGCACATCAGCGCGATCGCCTCGGGCGCATTCAGCGCGAGACCCGCAGCACGATGCCGTCGCGCCAGCTCGGCGGCGCTGAAGATGAGGAGCCGCTCCTCCTCCCACGGGGTGAGTCGCATGCCCAAGATCGTAGCGGCGCAGGTACGCCCCGCGATCAGCCCAGGACGGAGCGCGGGACCAGTGCCACGCGCGCGGCTTCCTCGACGAGCGAGAGGGCGAGCAGATCGTCGATGACGTCGCCGGGCTCGTAGGTCAGCCAACGGGCCTTGAGGGTGACGCCTTCGCCGCGGAGCGCGCCGTGCGGATCGTCCATGAACTTCCCGCGGGGGAAGCCGAGGTGGACGTGCTCGAGCTCGGGCCAGACCCAGGCGAAGAAGGCACCGTGGCGAGGGACCGGCAGGTCGTAGCCGATGAGCGCCCAGCCGGGGCGAACCCGCTCGATGGCGTCGGGCACGGCGCGCTTGACGATCCATCGAAGCCGCTGCCCGACGGCCATGATCGGGGGTGGGTAGCCGTGGAGGAACAGCTCGGGTGGGATCGAGTCGATCGGGACCTTCGAGGGCATGCCGTAGACTACCCACGAACGCCGCGTGGGCGTTCGACCCGTGGGGATGCGTGGTCTCGACAGGGTCTGGTTGTCAGCGGACGCGAGCCGAGGTGCTGTCAGGCCTCGTTAAACCGGCAGCAAAACGAAGTACCTGCCAACAAGCAGTCGACTCTCGCTCTCGCGGCTTAGGCCGTAGGGTGAGCGTGGAAGCAGCCTCCACCTCGCGGGCTGTGGAAGCGTCATGCAGCGGGGTTGCAGACCGGATGAGCGTCGCGTAATCCGGGATCAAGCTCGATCTAGAGACACGTGACTGGACCCCGGGGCAGGGTGCCGATCTTCGGCCCTGGGGTTGACGAAAATGATCGGAAACGCTCGTAGTGGACACTGACGAAGGGTTCTGGACGGGGAGTTCGACTCTCCCCCATCTCCACCACTTCCGACCCCGCTGCCCGGCCCAGCGCGACCGGCATTGGGTCGCGATTCGTCGCGTGGAGCGGCGCGACGAACGCCGCCTACCCAGGAGGAACGAATGGCACGTTCGCTGACGGTCCTCGGCATTGCCGGCAGCCTCCGGCACGGCTCCTTCAATCGAGGCCTGATCCGCGCAGCAGCGGAGATCGCCCCCGACGGGATGCGAATCGTGGCGCATGACCTGAGCGCGATACCACTGTTCAACGCCGACCTCGAGGCCGTCGGCGACCCGGAGCCGGTGGCCGATCTCAAGCGAGCCATCGGCGAGGCAGACGCGCTGATCATCGCGACGCCCGAGTACAACCGCTGCGTCCCGGGTGTCCTGAAGAACGCGATCGACTGGGCATCCCGGCCATCCCGCCGATCAGTCCTGACGAACAAGCCGGTGGCGATCATGGGCGCCTCGACCGGTGGCGGTGGCACGGCTCGGGCGCAGGCGCACCTGCGAGACGGTCTGGGGTACACGCGGGGCCTCGTGCTTCCGGAGCCGGAGGTGCTCGTGCCGTTCGCAGACGTTCGGTTCGACGACAACGGCGATCTCCGCGACGCCGACACCATCGAGGCCGTCCGCCGCCTCCTCGTAGCGCTGGCTGATTGGGTGCGCGAGCTGCGCGAAGGCGTCCGACAGGCCGCCTAGGCTGCCCGCCTCGGCTGGCGCCGGCCGGGCTACCGCCAGCCCAGATCGGGTGCGACGTACTTCAGGATGCTCTCGATGGCGTGGGCGTTGTAGTCGACGCCGAGCTGGTTCGGGACCGTGAGCATCAGCGTGTCGGCCGCCTGGATCGCCGTGTCCTTGGCGAGCTCCCTGACGAGGACGTCCGGCTCGGCCGCGTACGAGCGGCCAAAGATCGCCTTCGTCTGCTCGTCCAGGTACCCGACCTGGTCGCGGTCCTCGCCGCCGCGCCCGAAATACGCCCGGTCCCGATCGTCGACGAGCGCGAAGATGCTGCGGCTGACCGAGACCCGCGGCTCGCGTTCATGCCCGGCCGCCTTCCACGCCTCGCGGAAGAGCCGAATCTGCTCCGCCTGGAGCTGGTGGAAGGGCACGCCCGCGTCCTCGGTCATGAGCGTCGATGACATCATGTTCAGGCCCTGCTTCGCGGCCCACTCCGCCGTTGGCCGGGAGCCGGCGCCCCACCAGATCCGGTCGCGCAGGCCGGGCGAGTGCGGCTCCGGGCGAAGGAGCCCGGGCGGGTTCGGGAACATGGGGCTCGGGCTTGGTTGGGCGAAGCCGGCGCCGGTGATGACCCGCAGGAAGACGTCGGTGTGCTGGCGGGCCAGCTCGGCGCCAGGGGCGTCAGCCTCGGCCGGCTGGTAGCCGAAGTACCGGAAGCCGTCGATCACCTGCTCCGGCGAGCCGCGGCTGATCCCGAGCTGCAACCGGCCGCCGGCAATGAGATCGGCTGCGCCCGCGTCCTCGGCCATGTACAGCGGGTTCTCGTAACGCATGTCGATGACCGCGGTCCCGATCTCGATGCGCTTCGTCCTGGCGCCGATCGCCGCCAGCAGCGGGAACGGCGAGGCAAGCTGCTGCGCGAAGTGATGGACGCGGAAGTACGCGCCGTCCCCGCCAAGGCCCTCGACGGCCTCGGCCAGCTCGATCGACTGGATGAGCGCGTCCGACGCGGAGCGAACCTGCGAACCCGGTGATGCGGACCAGTGGCCGAACGACAGGAACCCGATCTTCTTCACGTGCCGAGTCTACGGCGATCGCGCGTGGGAACCTGAACGCGGCGATCGTCGTCTCCGGCGCAATCGAACCCCCCGCAGCTCGGAGATCCCGTGTCCGCTCGACGATTCCCGGCGACCGTGACGCCGCTCGCCGTCCTCTTGATCGGCGCCCTGGTCGGGGCGTGCAGCACGGGCCCCGGCCCGTCACCCACCGGCGCACCGCCAACCGGCGTGCCAGCGACCAGCCAACCAACACACGCGCCGGTCCAGCTGCTGCTCCGGGTCACGAGCGAGGGCGGCTTCATCAATCCATCGGCGAATCTCGCTTCCGTGCCCACGGTCTCCGTCTACGCCGACGGTCGAATCCTGACCCCCGGCGCCGTCGACGCGGTCTACCCGGGTCCGCTCCTGCCGCCAGTTGCGATCAAGGACGTCGGGCCGGCCGGGGCGCAGGCGATCGTCGCGGCGATCCGCGCCGCGGGCCTGGACAAGGACGGCGCCGGCGGCGGGATCGGCAATCCTGACGCCGCCACGACCGTCTTCACGGCGACCGTCGATGGCGCGACGATCACGTCTCGATTCCACCTGGGTGGCCCGGGCGGTCCCGGCCTGCCGGGCGTCGCGAGCCCGGACCCGAGCGTCGCCGCGGCCGAGGACCTCCTGAATCGCCTCACCGACCCGAGCGAGACGTGGGGCGTCGCCAACCCGGTCACGAGCACGCTCGTGCCCACCGCGTACCAGATCTTCGTCGCGCCGGGAGCTCCGGTCGGTGACCTGCCGACCAGCCAGCCAGCAGTCGCGTGGCCGCTCGCGACGCCGTTGGACCAGTTCGGCGCGGCGGCTGTTCCGGACCGGGGCGTCACCGGGCTGCGCCAGGGCGCCGTGTTCGGCGCAGACGCGACGACGCTCGGTCCGGTGCTGGCCGCGGCCAACGCGCTGACGGCTTTCTCGTCCGGTGGCAATCTGTACACGCTTTCCGTACGGCCGTTGCTTCCTGACGAGGTTCCCGCCCCCGGGTGACAAGACCCAGCCTCCAGACGCTCGCGCTCCTGCCGGTCCGGTTCTTCTTCGGGGCGACCTTCCTCTGGGCCGGGCTCGACAAGCTGATCGACCCCGCCTTCCTCGACCCGACGGGGTCGACGTCGCTGCACGCGCAGCTCGTCGCCTTCGAACGGTTCTCGCCGCTCGGTGGCCTGATCGGGGCCGCGTTGCCGTTCGCGTCGATCATCGGTCTGCTGATCGCCGTCGCCGAGATCGGCATCGGGATCGGGGTGCTGAGCGGGCTCGCGTTCCGGGTCGCCGCGGTCGGTGGGGCGCTCCTCTCGCTCCTGTTCTGGCTGACCGCCTCGTGGGCGACGCACCCGTACTACTACGGCGCCGACCTGCCCTACATGATCGGCTGGATCGCACTGGCGATCGCAGGCCACGCCGACTACCTGGTGCCGGCGCGGTTCTCCGAGGCCGGCCAGCCGGTACGCGTCGATCACCTGCGCGGGACGACGCCGGAGGCGATGACCCGAGCGCAGCGGCGCGCTCGGCGGCGGGCCTTTGTGGAGGCACCCGAATCGCCGCAATCGCCCGAGCGGCGACTGTTCCTGCAGACCGCCACGCTGGCGGCCCTTGCGGCGATCGTCGCCTCGTTCACGATTCCGCTCCGGTCGGCGGGAGTGGTAGCGGACCGGATTGGCGCCGGGGCCTCGCGTGCGCCAGTGCCCACGCCCGGATCCAGCGTGCCTTCAGGGGGGATCGCGGTGGCGACCGTCGCGGCGGTCACGAGCGCAGGCTCCGCGACGTTCACGGTCCCGTTCAATGCCCCGTCGCCGCTGCCGGCCGGCGATCCGGGCGTCATCGTCCAGCTCACCAACGGCACCTTCGTCGCGTTCGATGCCGTGTGCACCCACGCGGGCTGTACCGTCGAATGGGATCAAGCGGACCGAGTGCTCGTGTGCCCCTGCCACGAGGCGGTGTTCGACGCCGAGCACGGAGCGGCGGTGGTGCAGGGGCCCGCCCCGACGCCGCTGACGTCGCTCCCGCTGGTGATCGATGCCGCGACGGGCACGATCCTCCTGGTTCCTCAGCCCGGCTGAGCGCGGATCAGCTTCCGGCAGACCAGCGCGTGTAGCGCGGCGGCCACTCGTCGGCGGCTCGCTCGCCCAGGATCGCCGACGCGATCCGGAGCTCGAACAGCCAGTACGAGTCGTCAACCTCGAACTTCCAGCCCGCGGCGACGCGATCCCGCTCGGCACCGGCGGGGACGAGTCGGGCGCGGCCGCGCACCGAGAACTCCGTCGGGACGGCCGGGTCCTGGTGCCCGTGCAGCGCGAACCGGCCGTCCTCGGCAAGGTCGCGGCGCTTCGCCGAGTCGAGGAGGAACACGTACAGCCCGCTTCCGTCGATCGCAACGGTCACCGGGTGGATCCGCGGCGGGGCATCGTCGCGGATCGTGGCCAGCAGCGCGCCCGCTTCGCCGCCGGCGGCCAGGACGGCTCGGCCGGCTGCCGCGATGCTCGGAGCCCCGGCCACGAGATCGGTCCACGCTGCAAGGTCGTCGATCGTCGTCGTCATGGCTGGATTCTCGCGCAGATCGGCTGCGCCGGCGTATCGCGGCCGCGCCGCGTCAGTCGGCCGTGCCGGGCGCCGCGCCGACCGGCGCCGGCGGTTCGATGTCGAGCCAGCCTTCATCAGCCGCGCGCTGCGACAGCTCGATCCTGCCGTTGGTGATTCCGTACCGCTCGTACAGGCCCGTCAGACGGGTCTCGACGGTCTTCGGGGACATGGTCAGCCTGGCCCCGATCTCCTTGTTCGAAAATCCGGCCATGGCGAGCCGCACGATATCGCGCTCGCGTGGCGTCAACGTGATGAAGCCGCTCCGCAGCTGGTCCTGCGTGAAGATGGACCGACCCGCGGCAACGTCCCGAATGGCATCGACGAGCGTCACCAGCGGCGCCGTCTTGAGCAGGAACCCTGCGGCGCCGAAGCGCGCCGAAGCCGCCACGTACTGCGACGTCTTGAACGACGAGATGACCAGGACGCCCGGACGCAGGCGCGGGCCCCGCTCGGCGAGCGCCTGGATGCCGTTGCCGTCGTCGAGCCGGACGTCGAGGAGCGCGACGTCGATGTCGTCGCGGGCAAGCAGGTCGCGGGCATCGGCGACGGAGCTTCCGTGCGCGACGACCGCGAGGTCATCGATCGTTTGCAGGGCGGCGTCGAGCCCGTCGGTGACCATCGGGTGGTCGTCGACGATGGCGATCCGGATGGTCATGCCTGCCACACCACGCGGACGGTCGTGCCGCGGGCCGATCCGTCGATCGACAGCTCGGCATCGATGGCCTCCGCGCGGCGGCGCATCGAGGCGAGCCCCAGCCGCTTGCGCCGCGACGCGTCCTGAGCTGCCTCCGTCGGCAGGCCCGCACCATCGTCGCTGACAGCGAGCTCGACCCGATCCGGGGCGACTGCCGCATGGACCTGGACCTTCGTCCCGCCGGAATGGCGAACCGCGTTGCCGACGGCCTCCGATGCGATCCGGAACATCGCCAGCTCGACGTCGGTCGGCGGCCGGCGATCGGTCCCGAACCCGGTGTCGTCGACGAGCTCGGTCGTGACCGGCAACGCTTGCGTCGTGGTCTCCTCCGCGAGGTAGTCGAGCGCGGCCGGGAGTCCGAGGTCGTCGAGCACGGGTGGCCGGAGCTCGGTCGCGACGTTACGCAGGTGGCCGGCAAGGGCGCGCAGGTCCTCGCTCTCCGCCTCCGCGCCGGGCAGGATCTCCAGCCGCCGGATCACGGCCGCGAGCTCCTGGAGCGGCACGTCGTGCAGGTCGCGTACCAGCCGCGCCCGCTCCGCCTCGGAGGCCTCCGCAGCCGCCTGTTCTCGCACGTCGCCGAGGAGCAGGTGCTCGATCGTCGGCGTGAGGCGCTGACGCGCCCCGGGGACCGCGGCGAGCAGCACCAGGACCGGCAGGACGACCACGACCAGGCCGAGCTGGAGCGCGGATCCGATGACGATCGCCACGACCGCGAGGGCCGTGACGACGACCACGTCGAACAGCCGAGGACGAAGGAGTCCGAGCGGCTGGCCGGTCATGGCCGGCCAGAGCCCACGCTCGACGAGCAGCGCGAGCGTTCCCCAGAACGCAACGCTGCTGCGAACCCAGTCGGCGGTTGGGTACGCGTCGGAGCCCCCCAGACGGAGCACAGCCCATCCGGCAATGAGTCCGACGACGGCAAGGGTCGCCCCAATGCGGAGCAATCGCCACGGGCCCAGCCGAAGCGTGTAGGAGACAGCGGGGACAAATGCGGCCGCACCCATCGCCAGGGTCGACTGCTCCGGGACTCCGGCGAGCTGCAGCGGCACCGACGCAGCGAGGATCGCGATGGCCGCCGTTGGCAGGACCCACGCCGGCGCGTGCGAAGGAACACGACAGCGAGGTACGCGATGAGCAGCGCGCCGATCGCCAGGGGTGTCGTGAGCCGAAGCACCCCATCCGCCTTTGGACCATCGGCGACATGTCGACCGCTGGCGTCGTGCGTCTCGATCCGCCACCCGCCAGGTTCGCTCGAGTCGAGGAGCACGTCGACCACCTGGCCGGGCCGGATGCCGTCGTCCCAGCCGTAACCCATCGGGCTGACCGTGTAGACGATCTGGCCTGGATTGCCTGAGAAGACACCGGACTCCGCGCCCCCCTGGAGTGTCGCGAGGGTCGCGGCGATTCCCGCGACAAGCGCTCCAAGCGCGAGGCCGGTGAGCGCGATGCGGCGAAGCCTGTACGCGACGTCGGACGGCCTCAATCCGGCAAGACCCTCGACTCGACCAAGGGTTTTGCCGGATGTCGCGACGCTCGGGCGTGCCATAGCGTCGAGAAGCGTACTCATGGGTAGGGGTGAAGTGGAGGGTCTCGTGCGCGGTCGCCGTATTCGTTCGATCACATTCGCATTGCTGCTTGGGGTCCAGGCGACGATGGCAGGGCCGGTGCCGTTGGCTGCAGCCGCAGATTCCGCGCCCGCCCTTTCGGCATTTCTCGATGGGAGGCCGATCGCGCTCGTCGACGTGTCGAAGTACTACTGCGACGACTTCTCGTATCCGGTGATCCAGTGTTCGGTCAGCGCACTCGTGACGTCCTCGCGCGCACTGGTCGTGAGCCTGCTGACGTCGGTCGACTACGTCACGGTCTTCGCAGACGTCAGCTATGGCGGCGCGTTCATGAACGTCTCCCAGGACTATACGGTGCTCGGCCTCATTGGCTGGAACGATCGGATCAGCTCGTTCAAGGCGAGGAATGGCGAGACCGGCACGTTCTACGTGGACTGGTTCTACAGCGGCTCCGACTGGCCGTTCTGCTGCAACACGCAGCAGTCGTCGCTGGGCGGCTACGACAACCTGTTCAGCTCGATGCAGCGGACGTAGCGATGGACGCGCGCCGGACGAGTCCGGCCTCGAGCATCCGGCTCAGCCTCCGCGTCGATTGCGTCGTTCGGCGCGATCACCCGTCGGCCCATCACCGTATCCAGGCGATCGGGGGGCGATCGCGCGACGGCCAGCCGTGGCGAATCGGTGAGGATGCGGCCATCGCCGCGATCGACAACGAGCGCGCGACGTTCTACGTGGAGTGGCCCCAGGGGCGCCGCCTGAACGTGGTCGTCGCCCAGGGCCTCGGGAGGCGCTACCTCAAGACGGAGATCGACGGCGAGCTGCCCGCGCGCCTCCTCGCCCTGCCCGACTGCGAGTAAGCGCTGGACAGGAGCCGTATCCTCCCGCCATGGTCGACGGTCCTTCGGACCAGCCGCTCCCCGAGCCGACCTCGTTCTCGGCATTCGACCATCTCCTCGACACGTGCCGGCGCACCCATGCGGCGCTCGTCGCCGTGGTCCACGACCAGGCCCGCGACGGCGATGCGCTCCGGGAGCTGCTCGCGCGCGAGGCCCTGAGCCACGTCGAGACCGTCCTCGAGGGGCTCGTCCTCCGGGCGCGTACCGGCCAGTTCTCGACCGAGGAGCTGCGGATGCTCGTTCGGCGCGCCGGGATCGTGGCGCCCGCCCGCCCGGGCTCGCCGGACGCGATCGCGGCGGAGCGGGAGGCAGCCCACGAACAGCCCGGGCTGCGGGCCGTCGACGGGCGGGCGATGCTCGCCGCCGGCCATGCCCGCGTCGTGTTCTCGATCATCCCGAGCCTGCCGCCGGAGGCCGTCTCGTGGCCGCGGCACCACCGCAGCTACGCGGACATCCCGATCCCGCACTCCGAGGGCGAGCTGCTCCTGCGCGCCGAGGAGCTCGCCCGCGTCGTCTGGCGCGTGGCTGCCGGCGACGAGCGCCGCGACGAACCACTGCGTCGGACGCTCGCGTTCTACGAGGCCGGCTCGCGCTTCTACTTCCGAGGTTTCCGAGCCGCGTAGGCGCGGGTGGAGGTCACGCCCGGGGCAGGACCACGATTCGGCGGTTGGGCTCTTCGCCGATCGACTGCGTCGCGACGTCCGGGTTGCTCTTGAGGGCGAGGTGGATCCAGCGCCGCTCGAGGGCCGGCATCGGGTCGAGCTGCAGCATCTTGCCCGTCTCAACGACGCGCTTCGCCGCACGCTCCGCGATCTCCCGGAGCTGGCGCTCGCGGCGCCCGCGGTAGTCCTCCACGTCCACCAGGACGCGGGTCCACGTGCCCATCTGGCGCGACAGCATCAGGTTGACCAGGTGCTGGAGTGCCGACAGGCGCTCGCCCTTGCGACCGATCAGGGCGCCGAGCTCCTCGCGCTCGTTCTCCTCGCCGACGACATTGAGCCGGCTCGTCTCGCCGGTCTCGACGTCGACGCGGGCCGCGAACCCGATGTGTGCGAGCAGCTGCTCGAGGATGAGCTTGCCGGCGGCGAGCGCCTCGGGCGATGCCTCGGCGGCCTCGAGCTCCGCTCGTTCGGCGGCCACGGAGCCGCGCGCTGCGGCAACCTCGGCTGCCTCGCCCTCGGTCAGGTCGGCGCTGGGCCGGCGTGGCGGGCGATCGTTGTCGAACCGGCGCGGGCCGCGATCGTCGCGGCGCGGGGCGCGGTCCTCGCGCGGCCGGAACTCGCGCTCCGGGCGATCCATGGTCGGGACGGGCGCATCGCCAACCGGCTCCTGGACATCTCGCGGGGGCCGAGCCTCGCGCGGCTCCCGCGAAGCGCCCTCGAACGGACGCGGCGCATCGCCGCGCGGGGCGGCTGGTCGATCATCGCGGCGCGGTCCACGGTCGCGATCGAACGGGCCACTTCGGTCGTCGCGCCGAGGGCCGCGATCGTCGCGGAACCCGCCGGCGCGGTCGTCGCGGCGAGGCCCGCGGTCGCGGTCGAAGCCACCTCGGCCACGGTCACGGTCGAAGCCTCGGCCCCCGCCGCGGTCGTCGTCACGATCGCGGGGCGGCGGCGGCGGAAGCGGCCGCGACGCGGCTGCCTCGAGCTTGGGCGCGGCACCGCCCAGCTCGGAACGTGGCGCGGCCAGGATCCGGGCCGGCTCGGCACCCATGCCGAGGACGCCGCGACTGCCTGGGGTGAGGATCTCGAAATCGAGCCCGTCGAGCCCGACGCCGAACTCCTCGCGCGCAAGGCGCAGGGCCTCCTCGACGGACTTGCCGGTGAACTCTTTGTAGGCGCTCGTGTTGCTCATCGACGTCTCCCACGCCGGCCCTGTCGACCGCGCTGGCGAATCGTTGCGTTCGCCGACGCTGTCCGGTCGAGGGCCGACCGTTCAGGATTGGGCCGCGCCGGCGCTCCCGCCGTGCGCGAGGTGGATGCGGTTGCCGAGGGCCCGGCGACCGGGAAGCGCGGGGTATGGGCCAGCGCAAACGCTGGGGTTCGGCCGAAGAGCGGGAACATCCCGCCCCAGCCGGTGGTCAGGAACTGCTGCACGATCTGGTACATCGTCGACACGATCAGGTACAGGAATACACCGACCGGGATCGCGCTGCCATAGAGCACGGTGATCAGCGGCAGCCAGAGCGACAGCGAGCGCTGCGTCCTGGCCTGCGAATCGAGCGGCAGATCGGGGTTGTGAGGCGGCAGCGCCATCCGCGAGGCGATCAGCTGGAGGCCCGTGTAGAACAGGGCGAACAGCGAGATGCCCGCGCCGATGAGCGGCAGCGAGAACGGCAGGTTGATGAGGCCCTCGAAGCCGCTGGCATGGATCCCGCCGAGCCACGGGATCGCCGAATCGATGCACGGGGCGTAGTGCAGCGCGCCGTTGGCGGCAGGGACGAGGACCGGCGGCGGGCAGGTGAGCGGGACGACCTGGAAGCCGAACACCTTGAGCGATGCGGTGAGGTCGGCGGCCTGCAGGCCCTCGCGGACGACCTGGTACATCGGCAGGATCAGCAGGATCGGCAGCGCCGCGGCGAGGCAGCCCGCCTGGCTGACACCGCGCTCCTTGTACAGGGCGGCGGTTGCCTGCTGCTGCTTGAGCTTGTCGCTCTTGTAGCGCCGCTGGATCTCCTTGATCTCGGGGGCGATCGCCTGCATCCGGCGCATCGAGACCATCTGCCGGCGCATCAGCGGCACCATGGCGGTCCGGACGATCAGGGTCGTGATGATGATCGACACGCCCATGTCGCCGACGAAGTTGTGGATCCCGAGGAGCAGGATCAGGAACAGCTGGAAGATCGGGTTGAACAGCCAGGCGAGCACGGCCACCGGGTTCGCGTCCAGTGAGGCCGGGCTGACGATCAGCGGGGTTGGAGCGACGGTCGTGGTGGGGGCGATCGTCGGCGCCGCGGTCGCGCCGGCGACGGCGCTCGCACCGGGCGCCAGGCTCGCGCCCGGCGCCGCGCTCGGCGCGATCGGGGAGCAGGCGGCGACGACCAGCATGAGGATGACCACCAGCCCGAACGCGAGCGCGAGCCGCGCCAGCGGGCGGTTGGCGAAGGGGAGCGCGGGCAGGCGGTTCATCGAACCGGGTCGAAGCCGCCGGGGTGCCCCGGGTGGCAACGCGCGATTCGACGGGCGCCCATCCACGAGCCCCGGATCAGGCCGTAGCGGGCGATCGCCTGCTCCGTGTAGACCGAGCACGTGGGCTCGTACCGGCAGCTGGAGGGCAGCCACGAGAACGCAAACCGGTAGGCATGGATCATCGCGATACCGATCCGTTCCAGGATCCCGACGTGCGTCAACCTCGCCCCATGTGCATGTCACCGCCAGGCTCGGCCAGGACGCCCGCTCGGGCGAGGAGCCGGCGAAGCGCCGCTCCGATCGCTCGATGGTCGGCACCGACGATCGCCGGCCGGGCGATCACCAGCACGTCCCAGCCCGGTCGCAGCGACGGAAGCATTGACCGGATCGCCTCCCGGAGCCTGCGTCGAACGCGGTTCCGGACGACCGCCGAGCCGAGCGCTCGACTTGTCGCCAGACCGAATCGTGTCGTCCCGAGGTCGGTCCGAAGGACCCGCGCGGCAAGGAGCGGATGCGACCGAATGGTCCCCTGCTCCTGGAGCGCCGCGAAGTCCTGCGGGCGGTTGAGCATCTCGAGCCGCGGCCGCGGGCCGCGCTCGGCCGTCAGGCCGACAGGCGCTTGCGACCGCGGGCCCGGCGTGCGGCCAGGACGCGGCGTCCGCCCGTCGTCTTCATTCGGGCGCGGAAGCCGTGTTCCTTGGCGCGGTGGCGCTTTTTGGGCTGGTAGGTCTGCTTCATCGTGCCTGCGCGGGATCCTCTCCATCCGGCCTCGGGGCTTGTCGATCGTCGACCCCAGAAGGCACGCAAACGCGCCGATCACCCGGTGCACGGGTGGGGCGCGTCAACGTCCGGCGGATGATAGGTCGCGCGCCTCCGGACCGTCAAACGAAGGCCGGTCCGGGGCGCGCTCGGAGGCCACTCCGGGGCGGCACCCGGATACTCCGGGGGAGTATCGCGGTTTTGCCTTGCGACTCCCGGGTGACGGTGCTATGTTTCGCCACCCGAAGCCCCGGCGACCGGCCTTTCCGCCCCGCGCCGAGCCGTCGGTCGCGTTCGCCCGAACCCCGCGGCAATCGTCCCCCCGTCCCCGAAATACGAGAGTCCACATCGACCTATGGACGCGAAGCAGGTCTGGCGCGCAGCCCTTGGCGAGCTCCAGGTCACCCTCTCTCCCGCGAACTTCGAGACCTGGCTGCGCGACACCGCGCTCGTCGAGGTCGATGACACACGCTTCCGAATCTCGGTCCCGAACGGCTTCGCCAAGGACTGGCTGGAGAGCCGCTACCGCTCCCTGATCTCCCAGACGCTGGGCCGCATCGTCGGCTACGGCGTGCAGGTCGACTTCGTGGTCGGGCCGGTCGACGCACCGGGCGAGGAGGCCGCGGATGACGCGGCGCCGGCGCCCGAGGCCGCGGAGCGGGAACCGGCGGGCGGCGACCGTGGCGGGCCGGTCGCGGTCGGGCCCGGGTTCCTGCCGCGGACGCATGACGCGCCGGTCCGGGTGCCCCAGCCGGCGCAGCAGGTGCGGGTCGAGGCCGGCCGCATCGGCGGCGAGGGCGGGACGAGCAACATCAACGCCCGCTACACCTTCTCGAACTTCATCGTCGGGTCGGCCAACCGCCTCGCCCACGCGGCCAGCCTGTCGGTGGCGGAGCGCCCTGGCCACGCCTACAACCCGCTCTTCCTGTACGGCGGGGTCGGCCTCGGCAAGACCCACCTGATGCACGCCATCGGCAACCAGGTGGCGGCGAAGTTCCCCCGCAAGCGGGTGGTCTACGCCACATCGGAGAAGTTCACCAACGAGTTCATCACCTCGATCCAGCAGGGCAAGATCGACGAGTTCCGCGCCCGCTACCGCCGGATCGACCTGCTCCTCATCGACGACATCCAGTTCATCGCCGACAAGGAGCGGACCCAGGAGGAGTTCTTCCATACGTTCAATGCCATCCACGAGGACGGCAAGCAGATCGTGCTGAGCTCGGACCGGCCGCCGAAGGCGATCCTGACGCTCGAGGAGCGCCTCCGCAGTCGGTTCGAGTGGGGCCTCATCGCGGACCTGACCGCGCCGGACCTCGAGACCCGCATCGCGATCCTCCGCGCCAAGGCAGAGGAAGGCGCGGTGCCCATCTCGTCGGACGTGATCGAATTCATCGCCCGCAAGGTCGTCAGCAACATCCGCGAGCTCGAGGGCGCCCTGAATCGGATCGTCGCCTACGCCTCGATGGGCGCCATGCCCATCTCGATCGAGCTGGCCCAGGCTGTCCTGTCGAACGTCCTGTACAACCCGAAGAAGCGCCAGATCACGCCCGAGCGCATCGTCAAGGCCGTGTCCGAGTACTACGGCGTGGGCCTCGACGCGCTCAAGGGCCAGAAGCGCGACAAGGCGATCGTCGTGCCCCGCCAGATCGCGATGTTCCTGATGCGCGAGGAGACGGACGTGTCGCTGCTCCGGATCGGCGCCGAGCTCGGCAATCGAGACCACTCCACCGTGCTCCACGCGTGCGACAAGATCACCCGCGAGTCGGGCGGCAACGACGAGCTTCGACGCGAGATCGCGGCGGTTCGAGAGCTCATCTACGCCGACTGAGCCACGCCCATTGCGGCGTGGGAGTTATCCACCGATCTCCGTTTGGCTGTGGGAACGCGGTGTACTCGCAACGTGGGCGACGGCGTTGTGATGTCGCCGCAACGGGGGACATCTCGGGTGGAGTCCGTGGATCGCGGGCTCGAACGCCGGAGCCGGGCTCGCCGGAGCCGGGAGTTTCCCACCGTTGCAACCCGGCGCAATCCCCCGTCGCGGTCTGGTAGCCCACCGTTCCGGGAGGTCCGTCCACCGTCGATCGGAACGGGGCGGAGCACGCTCGTCCACCGGATCCACAGCGTGATGATGATGATGACGGACCTAGAAGAATGAAGGAAGATACACACCTCGAATGACGCGGCTTCGCGGGAGCCGGGAACCCCTGCGCGACGCAGCCCTCGTGTGTGAATCCTGGATCGACCCCGCCCATGGAGTGGACCTGACGTGAAGCTCTCGGTCATGCAGGAGAACCTGGCTCGCGGCCTTGCCGTCGTGAGCCGAGCGGTCTCCAACAGGAGCACGCTGCCCGTGCTGGCGAACGTCCTCCTCAAGACCGAGGACGGCGGCCTCCGCCTCACCACGACCAACCTCGAGATCGGGCTGGTGTACTGGGTACCCGGCAAGGTCGAGGTCGACGGGTCGACCACCGTGCCGGCCCGCCTCCTCACCGACCTGGTGAGCTCGCTCCCGGGCGGGCAACGCATCGAGCTCGAGACCGGGGCCGCCGAGACGCTCCACGTGAGCGCCGGCCCATTCCAGTCGCACGTCAAGGGCATCGATGCTGACGAGTTCCCGTCGATCCAGCCGACGGGCGAGCGCCCGACGACGCGCATTGCCCAGAACGTCCTGAAGCGCGCCCTGGAGGAGACCGCGTTCGCCGCGGCGACCGACGAGGCGCGCCCGATCCTCACCGGCGTCCTGTGCCGGTTCGAAGGCGACACGGTGACCCTGGCCGCCGCGGACAACTACCGGATCGCGGTGAAGACCATTCCGATCCTCGACCCGGTCAGCGAGACCAGCGTCGTCGTGCCGGCGCGTGCCCTCACCGAGCTCATGCGGGTGCTCAACGACACGGACGACCCGGTGGACGTCGTGCTCGCCCAGGCGCGCAACCAGATCCTGTTCCACCTCGAGGGCATCGACCTCGTGAGCCGGCTGATCGACGGCCAGTTCCCGAACTACCAGTCGGTGCTGCCGAAGGCGCACACGACCCGCGCGGTCCTCGATCGCGAGGAGCTCCTTCGCGCGGTCCGACCGGCTGCGCTGATCGCCCACGAGTCGGCCAACATCGTGAAGCTCCAGATCTCCGCGAACGGCGAATCGGGGATCACGGTGAGCGCCAACGCGGAAGTCGGCGACCACGTCGGCCAGGTCGAGGCGAAGGTCGAGGGTGACGGGACGTCGATCGCGTTCAACGCGAAGTACCTCGCCGACGTGCTCGAGAAGGTGACCGCGGAGCAGTTCGCGCTCGAGCTCCAGGGTCCGCTAGCCCCCGGCGTCTTCAAGCCGATCGGCGACGAACACTATGTCCACGTGGTCATGCCGGTTCGCACTACCAGCTGATACGGCCGGCTGATCCGGCCCCGGCGTACGCTCCCTCGCCTGCTCGGCAGCGCCTTCGCCGGGGACCGGCTGAGCCGGCCGGAGGTTCCTAACGATTGCTGAATCGACTTGAGCTGACGGATCTGCGGGCGTATGCGAGCCTCGAGGCGGAGTTCGGGCCTGGGCCGCAGCTCGTCTGGGGACCGAACGCCGCAGGCAAGACGAGCCTGCTCGAGGCAATGGTGATCCTCGCCCGCGGTGCGTCGCACCGCACGACGACCGACGTCGAGCTGATCCGGTGGGGCTCCGACGTGACCCGGATCGTCGGCCGGTCCGGTGGTGACGAGATCGAGGTCGGGCTCGTCCGCCCTGGCTCCGTTGCGTCCGTGGGCGGTGCCCGGAAGCGGGTCCGGGTCAACGGGGTCGCGCGGCGCGCATCGGCGCTCTCGGAGCGGCTGCGCGTCGTGCTCTTCGCGCCCGAGGACATGCTCCTCGTGGCCGGCTCGCCCTCCCTCCGGCGGGGCACCCTCGACCAGCTCGCGGCCACCCTCTTCCCGAGCTACGCGAGCGATCTCGCCACGTACGGTCGCGCGCTCCAGCAGCGCAACGGCCTGCTTCGCGCGATCCGCGACGAAGCAGCCTCCCGCGACGAGCTGCGGTACTGGGATCGGCCGCTCCTCGATGCCGGTGGCGCGGTGGTCGCGACCCGCCATGACCTGCTCGAGCAGCTCGCCCGGCCGCTCGCCGCGGCCCATGCCGAGATCGCGCCCGACGAGGCCGCCGCCGGTGCCCTCGCGCTCGAGTACGTGACGAACGCGCCGACGTCGTTCGGGGAATCGCCTCGCGACGCCCTCGCCCGTCGGCTCGTCGAGACTGCCGAGAAGGAGCTCTGGAACGGCACGACCCTCGTCGGGCCGCACCGGGACGACTTCGCGTTCGTGATGGACGGGCGCGACCTCGCCGCATTCGCCTCGCGCGGCCAGCAGCGAACGGCGATTCTCGCGCTCAAGCTGGCCGAGCTGGATCTCGTGACCGCGCACGACGGGCGCCCGCCGCTCCTCCTCCTGGACGACGTGTTCAGCGAGCTCGATCCGGGCCGCCGCGCGCACCTCGTCCGTCGCATCGCCGACCTGCCGCAGGCGTTCGTGACGACGACCACGCTGGACGACCTGGACCCAGCCCTGCGCGCGATCGCGGCGCCGTGGGAGGTCAGGTCGCTCGAGGGCGGCGCGGAGCTCCGAGCGACAATCGCCTCCATCGCGAGCCGTTCGTGACCGACGACGACGATCAGCCTCGCCGGCGCCGGCCGATGTCGCGGATCGGCGACCTGATGCCCGTGGCGGCGGCCCACCTCGGCCTCCAGGACGAGCTCCGGCGCGCCCGGCTGCTCGCGACGTTCGAGGCGATCGTGGCCGAGCTCGCCCCCGCGGCGCACGGGGCCTGTCGCGCCATCCGGATGGAGGGCGAGACGCTCCTCGTCGAGGCGGACGCACCGATCGTGGGCCAGGAGCTGCTCCTCCACGCCGACGAGCTCGCCGCCGCGTTCCGCAGGGCACCGGGCGGCGCCGACGTACGTCAGTTGCGCGTAACGGTTCGCCGAAGGTAAGCGTCACCTCGGCGCTCACGAAACCTCGTGCGATAATCCCCGCCCGCCCCAGCATCACTGGCAGAGGACCGCAGTGGCCCACCGGATCCAGATGAAGCTCGGCGTCGTCCCCGACGCCGAGCGCGCGCCCGATTCGCCGGACACCGCGCTCCATATCGAGCCGCGCGTCGGCGCCCAGACGCGGACCAAGGGCCACCTGTACCTCCTGGTGACCTCGCGGGTGCCGGGGCCGCGGGCGCGGGAGGCGACTCGCCTCGTCGCCGACGCGATCTGGAGCGAGTACTACTACGACGAGTCCGCCGGGATCCGGGTCTGCCTCGTCAAGGCGATCCAGGTTGCCAACAAGCGCCTCAGCCACGCCCGCGAGAAGAGCGCGCTCGGCAACGCGGACCCCGGCCCGATCGGGGTCGGGCTCGCCGTCGTCCGCGACAACGAGCTGTACGTGTGCACCGTCGGTCCCGCCGAGGCGTACCTGAACCGCGGCGCCCGCCTGTCCACGCTGCCGGATCCGCATCGCGATCGAGGCCTGCCGTCGCCCGACGTGGAGCCGGACGTCTGGCGCGGCGAGATCAACGTGGGCGATCAGCTCGTGCTCGTGTCGCCGCCGGTGGTCGCCGCGGTCGGCGCCGATTCGTTCAAGGACGCGCTCGTGACGCTCCACCCGCAGTCGGCCGTCGAATCGCTGACCGCGCGGTTTCACGCCGGCGGCGGAACGGGCAGCGATGGCGCCCTGATCATCGAGGCCGCCGAGATCGCGGTCACTCGCTCGGGCGTGGTGCCCGTGCCGGTCCGCCCGGCCGAGCCGCTGGCCGGCATGCCGGACCGGTCCCCGATCCCGCTCGCGGACTCCGTGGCAAGCGGCCTTGCGGCTGCCCAGGATGGCGCGCGACGCGCCCGCGGCGCCGCGGGCGGCGTGCTGTTCCGGCTCCTCACCCGGATCCAGGATCGCCTCCCGAGCCGGGGCGTTCCGAATCGGCGCGTGACGCCGCTGAGCACGCGCCGAGAGATGCAGCGGCGGGCGGCGATGGCCGTCCTCGCGCTGCTGGTCGTGGTCGTGGGGCTGGTCGGGATCTCCTACCTGTTCGGCGGTCGCCAGCCGACCGGTCCGGCCATCGCGACCCTCGCCGCGGCGCAGGGCTCGCTCGAGTCGGCGCGGTCGGACCTGGATCGGGTCATCGGTCCGGGCATCGACCTCGTGGCCAACGACCCGCAAAAGGCCGAGCAGCTCCTGACCCAGGCCTACACCAGCATCCAGGCCGCCACTGCCGGCGGCATCCCGGTGGCAACCACCGACCCGATCAAGGCCCAGATCGTGGCCCAGCTCGACCGCCTGTACAAGATGGCGGACGTCACGTCGACGCCGCTGTTCACGTTCCCGGCCACGCCCGCGGTCGACCTGAAGGCCCTTGTCAAGGGTCCGGACGGGGCGCCGTTCGTGCTCGACGCCGCGACCAAGACCGTGTACCGAATCGACCTCGCGAACCGCAAGGCCACGGCGATCTTCCGGGCCGGCAACAAGCCGTCGACCGGCGGCACGGAGGGCACCCCGGTCCTCCTCGGCGTCGGGGGCCGGGACCTGCTCATGGTCGATGACAAGAACGTCGTCTGGCGGTGGCGGCCCGCCAACACGACCGGAAAGGGCACGATCACCCGTGTCCATCCCATCAGCGGCTCGAGCGAGTGGGGGAACGACGTCCTGGCGATCGGCACGTTCATCCGGGACTCCGAGCAGAACCTGTACAACCTGTACGTCGTCGATCCGTCCCAGCAGCAGATCCTCCGCTACTCCCCGGCCGCCGACGGCGGCGGGTTCCCTGCGCCGCCGAACCACTGGCTCACGGCGGCGCGCGATGTGAGCGGCATCACCTCGATGTACATCGACGGCGATGTCTGGCTGGCCGATGGCGGCCAGATCCTGCGCCTCGTGAGCGGCAACAGCGCGGGCTGGACGGCCGCGGCGCCGGGCGACTCGATCGTGCGTGGCGCGCCCGCCTATCGAATCATCGCCTCCGCGGCCGATCGCGGGACGGGGACGATCTTCGGCTACGACCGCGACAACCAGCGGATCCTCGCGTTCTCGAAGTCGAACGGCACGTTCATCGGGCAGTTCCGGCTCGCCGACGCGGCGACGGGCTGGAGCGACCTTCGCGCGTTCTACGTCCAGCTGGGCCTCGACGGCGACCCGGACACGATCGTCTGGCTGAGCGCGAAGGGCATCCAGACGTCACTCCTCCAGCCTGTCGGCATCGGCCCGACCGGATCACCCGGTCCGACCGGATCGTCAACCCCCAGCGCCCCGGTGTCGCCCAAGCCCAGCAAGTGATCCCGCTCCGAGATCGGAACCCGACCCGCCGGACCCCGGTTGTCACCTATTCGCTGATCGGACTGTGCGTCGCCGCGTTCGCGGGCGAGCTGCTCATCACTGCCGCGAACGGCGACGCGGGCCTCGAACGGTTCTTCGAGCACTGGGGCGCCGTGCCCGCGGACATTACCTCGGCGCTCGAGTCGGGCAACTACTTGGGCCAGGCGATGCTCGGGATGCTCACCAGCATGTTCCTGCACGGAAGCTGGCTGCACGTCGCCGGCAACATGCTGTTCCTGTGGATCTTCGGCAACAACGTCGAGGATCGGATCGGGCGGATCCCCTTCCTCCTCTTCTACCTCGTCGGCGGGATCGCGGCGGCGCTCAGCCAGGTCGTGATCGATCCGCACTCGACGGTCCCCCTCGTCGGCGCCTCGGGCGCGATCGCGGCGGCGCTCGGCGCCTACATCGTGCTGTTCCCGCGCGCACGGATCCTGTCGCTCGTGTTCCTGGGTTTCTTCTACCAGCTGCTGGAGGTCCCCGCGCTCGTGGTCCTCGGGTACTGGTTCGCGCTCCAGCTGCTCAGCGGTTTTACCGCGCTCGGGGCCGAGACCGCGAACGGCAGCGTGGCCTTCTTCGCCCACATCGGCGGTTTCGCGCTCGGGGTCGTGGTCGGCCTGATCCTGCGCCTCGTCGGCGCGGGTTCGGCGCGCCAGGGGCCGCCGCTCAACCCTGCGCTTGGACCGATGGGATAATCCCGCCATGGGCCGGCTCGTCGAGATGGTCATCGAGAGCGTTCGCGTGCACATGCTCTCGAACCGGCACGTCGTCATCCTCAAGGACACCGAGGACGACCGCTACCTCCCCATCTGGATCGGGGCCTGGGAGGCGAGTGCGATCGCGATGCGCCTGCAGGGCCTGACGGCCGAGCGACCCTTGACCCACGACCTCTTCGCCGCCGCCCTGGAACAGCTCGGCGTCCGCGTCGAGCGCGTCGTGATCTCGGAGCTCGCCGACGAGACCTACCACGCCCGGATCCACCTCGAGCACGACGGGACCCGCGTCGAGGTGGACGCGCGGCCCTCAGATGCGATCGCGCTGGCGGTTCGTGTCGAGGCCCCGATCCTCGCCGACGAGGAGGTCCTCGCCCAGGCGGCGCTCGCCACGGACCCGGACGCCGCGGCCGGCGAGGACGCGGACACGGCGCTCGACGACACCACGAGCACCGGCGCGGCCGGGCGGCTGCGGAGCCGACGACCGCCCCTCGAGTCGATCGGTGACGCGCCGGCCGATCCACGGCTCGCCATGTTCCGTGACTTTGTCAACTCGCTCGAGCACGACCAGGGCGCCGGACCCCCAGAGGGCGGCGACAGGCGGAGCTAGTCGGAAACTGACCCGAGGCAGCCGGCGAGGCGAAGGCCGCGCGAGCACGGGAGGCGAGCGTACGTAAACGTGCGTGAGCCGAAGCGCGCACAGCGCGAACGCACGCATCGCCCTGCTCCCGAGGGTCAGCCGAGGATCGGGGTTCCTCTGGCGAGGGCCTTGCGTGGGGCGGCCCAGAGGCGGAGGCGCAGCGCCCAGAAGTCGCGAACGGCGCGAAAGACGACCTGGGGCTTCGCGCCGGTCGCGCTGCCCGCGACTCGCGGGTAGTGCGGCACGCCCACCTCGTCGACACGCCGGCCCAGGGCGCTGAGCTTGATCAGCAGCTCGGCGGAGAAGAACGCGCCGCCGGACTCCACCGACACGCCCTCGAGCGAGCGACGCGTGAACAGCTTGCAGGCGCAGTCGACATCGCGCACCTTGAGCCCGAAGAAGATGCGGTTCGCGAGGCGGTATGCACGGGCGTACAGCGTGCGGACGAGCGGGTCGGCGCGCCGGATCCGGTAGCCGACGACCGCGTCCGCCGAGCCGGCCTGGAGCCGGCCGATGAGCCGCCCGAGATCCGCGACCTTGAACTGGCGATCGCCGTCGGTGAACGCGAGATGGTCGAACCGGGCGGCCGCGAAGCCGGTCCGGAGCGCGGCCCCGTAGCCCAGGTTCGTCGGGTGGTGGACGGCACGCACCTCCGGATGCGCCGCCGCCAGCGCGTCCGCGAGCGCCGGTGTCGCGTCCTTCGAGCCGTCGTCCACGATCACGATCTCGAACGTGTCGGCGAGTGCTGGCAGCGTCTCCAGGGCCTCCGCAACGAGCGCCTCGAGGTTGGCGGCCTCGTTGTGGGCCGGGAAGAAGTACGACAGGGTCGGCAGTCGCGCGCCTGGCCCGCCAGCCGCGTCCGCCGCCGGCGACGGTGCCGTCGCGACCGACGCGGTCACCTCGTCGCCGCCAAGCGCCCGTTGACCTTCCACACGGCAGTATTGCCTCCGCTTGCGACGACGGTCATGTCGAACTGGCTCGTCAGCTCATCGGTGTCGCCGCCAGCGAGTCGGATCACGTAGACCGGCCGGGTGCCAAGGTAGCGATTGATGACGTCGGGCGCCCGCCCGAGGTCGAGGTCGAGCATGGTCCGGTCGTCGATCACGTCAATGTCGGGGCGCAGCCCCTCGACCTTCTGGGCGTACCACAGCGGCGTCGACGTGCTCCACCAGCTTACGAGCACGGCGCCCTGGGCGACGGCCGGAAGCGCCTCGTCCAGCCACGCCTGTGCGCCCGTATCGCCCGATCGATCCGCCGCGTGGCGGCGGGCATCGAGGCCGGCGATGGTCGGCACCAGAACGACCACGCCGACGATCACCGCGGCGAGCACCGAGGCGCCCGGGAGCCCATTGCCTGCAAGGCGCGCCGGGGCCGGGCCCGAGCGCCGGGCGGCGAGCTCGGCGACCACGAAGGTCGCGGCATCGACGAGCTCGGCGGCGAGGATGCCGAGCCACAGCCAGACCCACAGGACCGGGCCGAGGTAGTAGCGCTCGATGTCGGCGTTCGCATATGCCTGGTTGAACAGCACCGTGATGACGAGCGCCAGCCCGGTGAGCAGGGTGAACCGCGGCGCCCGCTTCGCGGCGACGATGAACGCCGGCGGGATCGCCAGGGCCAGGAGACCGAACTGCGCATTCGCCAACGTCACCAGGTGATTGACCTTCGTGGCGAGGTCGGCGAATGGGTCGCCGAGCGAGCCGCGGAACTGCTCGGCGAGCGCGATGTACCAGAACCCGTTCCACGTCGCGGGCTTTCCGTAGATGAGGGGCGCCGGCAGGAGCCCCCCTCGGATTGGCAGCTCGAGGAACACGAGCACGACCGTCGCAACGAGAGCGCCTGCGCAGGTGAGCACGAATCGTGGCCGGCGCCAGATGCCGGGCTCGACGGCCAGGACGTACAGCCCGATCGGCGGGATCAGGAGCAGCGTCAGCGAGTGGTTGCCGGCGGCGAGGCCGAACAGGATCGCCGCGAGGATCAGCCGTCGATCGACGCCGCGGCGGTCCGCGGGCGTAGGCGCTCCGGACGGCTCGGTGGCGGCGCGTGGCTCGGTGGCCGGGCCGGGCTCCGTGCCGGTAACCGCAGCGTCGCGCTCGCGAAGCTCGCGCCGGCCCTGTTCCCACCAGACGAGCACCAAGAGGATCAGCGCCACGAACGCGAGATGGATCGGGTGCGGATCGGCGCGGGTTGCGTTGAGCCAGACGACCGGCGTCGTCGCGAGCCCGAGCCCGGTGGCGACGCCGATGATCGTGGAGCCGGTCAGGCGGCGCACCAGCGCGACCGTGGCCCCTGCGGCGACCGCAACCGCGATGAGCGACAGCACCGTCACCCGGAACGCCGGCTCGCCGATCGGCGTGAGCAGGATGTTGCCGATGAAGCCGAGGAGCACGTACGTCGGGTAGCCCGTCGGGTGAGCAGTGCCCATGATCGGCAGGACCGTCTGGAACTCGCCCGTGTCCCAGAACGCGACTCCGGGCATGAGGCCGGACCAGGCGTTCACGATCACGAGCGCGGCCACGACGAAGGGCGCCGCGAGGGCCAGGCGGCGCGCGATCACCATCCGAGAATGTTGCCCCAGATCACGCCCCACAGGTTGATGGCAACAGATGCGGCGATGAGCCCGACCCCGAGCCACCGCACCCCACCGCGACGCGCCATGCCCAGCGCCACCAGCGGCAATGCGAACACCACGAAGTCATTGCTGAACCGGTACCCGAACTGGACCCAGCCCTGGCTGAAGTGCATCAGGTTCACGATCGCGATCAGGACGATGGCGAGGTACGACCCGGCGACGAGCCGGGACCGCCGGGATCTGAGCGCGAAGAACGCCAGGAGGAACGCCGGGCTCGTCAGGAGGATGCTCATCCCGATCTGTTGCGGTGCCACCAGAGGGCACTGCTTGTCGAACAGCCCGCGCTCCGCGTCGCCGTCCGTGCACAGGGCCTGATCGCCGAAGGTGAGGTAGGCGCTCTCGTTGTCCGGGGCGATCGCGGGCGTCGAGAGGAACATGATCCCGAGGTTCTGGACGAGGTAGCGCGGGTCCTCGATGCCCCAGTCCGCGTGGTAGTTGAGCGTCGGGTAGCCGTTGGCCTCGCGCTGGTACTGCCAGTCGTAGCCGGGGTGGAAGACGTGCCCGGTCGTCGCGACGTTGTACAGGAGCAGCAGGCCGACCGGGAGCGCCGTTCCGAGGCCCGCCGAGACGGATCGGCGCACCCACGTCCCGCCGCCTCCGACGAGCATGAAGAAGGGCGCCCCGAAGAGGACCGGGAGGCGCGCGGTGCAGGCAAGGCCGAACAGCAGGCCGACGATGACCTGGCGTCGGTCGAGGAGGGCCAGCGGGCGCCGGAGCTGGTCCACCACGGACCGGGCGAGCGTCGCGACCGGGGCCAGCTCGTCGACCTCGTCGTCGGCGGCCCGATCGGCGCCCAGCGCGACGCCAACCGCCGCGAGGATGAATCCGACCGCGACGACGTGGGCGAAGAACCAGGTCGTGCCGAGCTGGGCCGCATACCAGAGCACCGTGCCGAAGGCGAAGAAGATCGTGGTCGCGAGCCGGATCCGGCGCGACACGGGCAGCCGGCCGAGTGCCCACCAGGCGATCCCGACGTCGACCGCGCCGACCAGGACCGAAACGGCCCGGATGTCGGTCGCCAGGCCCCAGATCGCGACGAACGGCACGAGCACGATCGCCGGGAGCGGTGGGAACGGCAGGAGCGCGCCCGTCGTCGAGGGGTCACCGGTCAGCTGGCTCAGGGGGTAGATGTCCTGCATCCAGTCGTTGCCATTCGGGAAGCCGCCGGCGTTGACCGGATAGTCGATGACGGCCGTGCCGTGCAGGAATGCGAGCGCCTGCCACACGAAGTGGTTGTAGTAGCGGTCGCTGCCGGGGAGCCAGTACGCCGCGAGGGCGGCCGCGATGAGCCCGCCCCCGATGAGGAGCGCGGGAAGACGATCGACCCAGTCGAACAGGACGTCGAGGCGACGGGAGCCCGCGGCGCCCTCTGCTACGCTCCCAAGCACCTCATCGCTCGTTGGAGACCGATCGCGTCTTGAGTGTCCCCGCAATCGGTGAGCCCGACCCGCACAGGGCGGAGCCATCGCGGACCGGGTTCGGGGACGCCGCGGGCGGCATCCTCGTCCTTCTGGGCCTGGGGCTCGCCCTTCGGATCATCATCCTACGCCTCATCCCGGGCTCCGGATTCGGCGTGGACCTCGCGTCGTTCCAGTTCTGGGCGAGCAACCTCGCCCACCAGGGCCTGTCCGGATTCTACGATCGCGACTTCTTCCACGACTACACGCCCGGCTACCTGTACGTCCTGTGGCTCGTCGGCGGCATCGGCAATCTCGTGGGCGGTGTCGGCGACCTGATCAAGATCCCGCCGATCCTGGCGGACCTCGGGCTCGGCTACCTCGTCTGGTCGATGACGCGGGAGCTCGGCGGCAGCGAACGGTCCGCCCGGATCGGCGCCGCGCTCGTCATCTTCAACCCGGTCTCGTGGTTCGACAGCACGGTCTGGGGCCAGGTCGATTCGGTCGGTGTGGTCGTGTTGCTGCTCGCGCTGCGCGAGCTCTGGCGCGACCGCCCGGAGCGGGCCGCGGTCCTCGCCACCCTTGCTGCGCTGATCAAGCCCCAGCTGGGCATCCTGATCCCGCTCGTCGCCATCGTCGTGCTTCGGCGCGCCTTCTGGCCGGAGGGCGGCTACGGCGCCGAGGGCGAGCCGGAGGTGCGCAGCACGACGACCGCCTGGGAACGGCGCGTCCGCGGGCCGATCCGCGTCGTGACGACCGGCCTCGCCGGCCTGCTGACCGCCATCATCGTCTCGCTGCCGTTCGGGCTCAGCCTGCCCGGTCTCGTCGCCCAGGTCTTCAAGACCGCAGCCGGCTACCCGTACCTGTCCGTGAACGCGTTCAACCCGTGGGCGCTCGTGACCCAGGCGGCGTCCGACGGGCATGACCAGAGCATCGCCCTGACCCGAACGTGGGTCTGTGACTCGACCATCACGCCGTCGGGGCCGGGCGACTTCCGAATCGGGGACTGGGTCATCTGGAGCTGGCCGGCGAGCACCACGACCTGCCCGGCCGGCGTGCAGATCGGCGCGTTCCCGGCCGTCCTCGTCGGGTCGGTGCTGTTCGTCCTCGCGGCCGCGATCGTGGTCTGGCTCGTGGGCCGCCGGCCCGATCGAATCACGATGCTCGTCGGCCTCGCCGTGTTGGCTCTCGCCTTCTTCGACCTGCCGACGCGGGTGCACGAGCGCTACCTGTTCCCGCTGGTGGCGATCGGGGCGATCCTCGCCGCGGTGTCGATCCGGTGGCGCGTCGCCTACGTGCTGTCCGCCGCCGCGACGTTCGTGAACATGTACGTCGTCCTGACCACGTATTACCCCGACAACCCCCAGATCAGCGACTGGCTCGGAATCGGCCAGGGGCTGGCGTCGCCGTGGGGCGTCGCGATCGCGTCGCTCGTCCAGGCCGCGATCCTGGGCTGGGCGTTCTTCCAGCTGCGCGAGGAGGCGACCGAAGGGCTCGCGGAGAACGTCGAGCTGGCCGGGCGCGACCAGGGCATGCGATCGGGCGGACGAGGCTGGCTCGGCCAGCCCGCTGCCGCATCGACGGCAGCCGAGCTCGACGACCTCGACGACCTCGGCGCCAGCGAGCCCCTCGAGTCCCCGATGCCGCTGGAGTCCCAGCCGCAGCGCGTGATGCCGGGCTGGGTCGCCGCGCCGTCCGGCTCGGCCGACGCGGTGGCACAGCCGGCAACCGCGGTGACCGTCATGCCTGCCTGGGAGATCGCGCGGGACGCGGGCTCCCTCGGGCCGTGGGCATGGTTCCGCGCCCGCTTGCACGACTCCCCGGTCCGGGCGGACCTGAGCCGCTCGCTCGAGAAAGAGCGGGGCGGGCGCCTCGACAAGCTCGACCTGTGGGTCCTGGTCGTCCTCACGATCGCGATGTTCACGGTCCGGATGTGGCGCCTGGACGAGCCCTACCAGATGCACTTCGACGAGGTCTACCACCCGCGGACCGCGACGGAGTTCCTCCAGTACTGGAAATACGGCATCTCGCACGACATCTACGAGTGGACCCATCCACACCTCGCCAAGTACGCGATGGCCCTGGGGCTGGTCACGCTCGGCGAAGACCACGTGAGCTCGACGAGCCAGCTCGGCGCACCGGTGATCGACGCGGTCATCGAGCCGCGGCGCGACGACGGGCTCGACCCGACCCAGGTCGAGGGCGATCGCCTGTGGGTGGCGACCGGGACGCAGGTTCGCGCCTACGACCTCGCCACCCGCGAGCTCGCGGGCACCCTCGACCTCCCGGGTGCGGTGGCGCTCGCCTACGACCCAACGGGGCACGCGCTGTTCGTGGGAACCCGCACCGGCGAGATCCGCATCGTTGACGTCGGCGGGCTCGATGCAAGCCGGCGCGGCCCGCCGGTCGAGGTCGATTCACGCGCGTTCATGAACGTCGACGGCCCGGTCCAGCAGCTGTACGTGACCCGCGACGGGACTCGCCTCGCCGCCGTCCTGACTGCCGGCTTCGGCTCGTCGGACGCGACGCTGAGCACGATCGTGGTCATCGACACGGGTGCGGCGACCGAGCTCGGCAGGCCGGCGCTGCAGGGCGTGACCCAGCTGACCGCGGGGTGGAGCGACGACAGGATCGCCGTCGGCACCGCGAACGGCGTCGCGTTCATCGACGAGACCGACGGGACCGTCACCGAGACGTTCGACGTCGGTGGCGCGGTCAAGGGCCTCGTCGGGATCAACAACATCCAGGACGACCCGATCTACGCCTCGGTGGACACGAAGGACGGGCCCCGGATCGCGGTGGTGATCGCCAAGACCGGCGACGCACCACGAACGCGCCTCGACCAGTCATTCACGCTGCCGGGCGCCACGGCCGGCCGGGCCTACTACGACCTCGCGTCGGAGATGGTCCACATCGAGGGGTCCGTGGCGACGGCCGACGGGAGCACCGGCGCCGACACGATCTACGTCATCGAGCCGCACGGCAACGCGGTCTATGCCGACGCGCCGCTGAGCTTCGTGCCGACCGTGATGGTCCTCGACCAGAACCAGCTGTATCCCTCGTCGGACCGGGAGCAGCTGCTCGCGCTCAACGCGGGCGGCGGCGTCGCGGCTGTCGAGATCGGGCGGCACGCGTACGCGTGGCGCGTTCCCGGGGTGATCGCCGGGGTCCTGATGTTCATCTTCCTGTACATCCTGGCCCGCCTCCTGTTCCGCCGCCGCTCGATCGCGGTGCTCGTCGGGCTCGTCTGCCTCGTCGACGGGATGCTCTTCGCCCAGAGCCGGATCGGGATGAACGATTCGTACGTGGGGCTCGGGATCGTGGCCGCGTACACCATCTTCGCCTGGCTCTGGCTCCACCCCGGGAGCTCGCGCCGGCACTGGGTGGCGTTCGCGATCGGGATTCCGTTGATGGGCGGCTTCCTCGGCTTCGCGCTCGCCTCGAAGTGGGTCGCGGCCTATGCGATCGGCGGCCTCGGGCTGCTGGTCCTGGTCCGGAGCGCACTCGGGCGCCTGCTGCTCATCCTCGGGCTCCTCGTGCTCACGACAGCGCTCGGGTACGTGGCGATCTCGGTCGGCGAGGGCCAGAGCGGCGGCAACTACGTGTTCCTCGCGATCATGGTCGGGCTGGTGCTCGTGGCGGTCCTCGCCAATGTCATCCACCCGATCGCGTGGACGGCCGAAGAGCTGTGGTTCGCCGTCGGGGCCCCGATCGCCGTCGGCCTCTTGGTGGTCCTGTACGGGCTCGGCAAGGGCGACGCGGCCGCGCCGCTGAGCATCGGGCCAATGGCGCTCACTCCGATCCAGCTGGGCCTGTTCGGGTTCCTGGCCGGCGCGGTCATCTATGTCGCGTTCAACCTCGTGGGGCGACTCGGATTCGGGCCGCTCGCGCCACTGCCCGAGCCGGACGACCCGGCGGCGATCCTCGAGGGACCGGCGGAGGCGCCGGTCGGCTGGCTCCGGCTCGGCACCGGCTTCGGGTTGCCGGTGATCTGGCTGGTGGTCGGGCTCCTGGTGATCCCGATCGGGCTGTACTTCCTGTCGTACGTGCCGTGGGCCTTCGTCGAGAACCACCAGCTGTTCGACAACTGGCCGGTCGGGCACACCGGCCAGACGTTGCTCCAGCTCACGCAGGCGATGTACGACTACCACAACAACCTGTCCAGCGCGCATCCGGCGTCCTCGCCGTGGTGGGCGTGGGCGTTCGACCTGAAGCCGGTCTGGTTCTACGAGGAGGGCTTCGCCGGCGGCACCTCCGCCTCGATCTACGACGCCGGCAACCTCGTGTCGTGGTGGCTGGGCGTGCCTGCCATGGCCTTCATCGCCTGGCAGGCCTTCAAGCGGCGGAGCGCGGCGCTCGCGCTGATCACGATCGGGTTCGCCGCCCAATGGCTCTCGTGGGCGCGGATCGACCGAGCCGCATTCCAGTACCACTACTACACGGCGCTGCCGTTCCTGTTCCTCGCCCTGGCCTACTTCCTCGCCGAGCTGTGGCACGGCACGTCGCGCCGGATCTGGCTGATGGCGCGGCTGTCGGCGGCTGCGCTCGTGCTGCTGCCCTTCGGCCTGTGGCTGTTCGACCGGCCCCTGTGCGCGATCGTGCGCGTCACCGACATCGTCCCGAACTCGCAGGCCTGCCCGGCGCTGATCCCGGACGTCACGCTCGCACCGCGCGCGATTGCCATCGCCGTGATCATCGGCGCCGGCGTGCTCCTGATGCTGCGTGAGCTGCTGTCCCTGTCCGAGGAGGAGGAGCCCGCCGAGCTCGACGACGAGCGCGCGGCCGGTGGCTGGCGTGGCGCGCTGGCGCGGATCGGGCTCGGGAGCCGCTGGGCGAACGCGGCGGCGATCGGCGCCGTTACCACCATCTCGTTCATCGCGGCGTCGGCCCTCATCCCCGATTCGAGCGGCTTCGAGCTCACGAGCATCCCGGTCGAGCCGATCGCCCTGATCGTCCTGCTCGCGCTGTCACCGGTTGCGGCCTACGTCGCCACGGCGCGGGACTCGCGGCGATTCGTGGTCGGGGCCGTCGTCGCGATGGCGGTCTGGTTCGTGGTCTGGTACCCGAACATCGCGGCGCTGCCGCTGCCCGCCGCGATCCATAACGCCTACCAGGGCTTCCTGCCGACCTACCTCTATCCGTTCCAGTTCTGGGTGCTCCAGGGCACGCGCGCCCCGGCGCCGTCGCTGTTCGCGATTGGGCCGGCCTTCATGCTCGCGTCGCTCACCTTCATGGCGGTCGTCGTCGGCTACAGCGCGTGGTCGTGGCGAGTCGCGATCGCGGAGCGCCGGCTCGATGCGCTCGCGAACCCCGACGATGCGCCCGACGCCGGACCAGGCGCGGACGCCGACTAGGCGAGGATCAGCGGCACCCGCGGCGACGGCGGCACATCGGCGTGGAAGCCCTCCGGCAGCTGGCCCTGGGCGGCGAGGCGCCGGATCACGAACCCGTAGTAGTCCTCGACCTTGGCGGTCACGCGCTCCCAGCTGAACTCCTGGGCGCGCTCGAGCCCGGACCGCGCCATGGCCTCGCGGCGCTCGTCGTCGCCGAGGAGCTGGGCGAGCGCGCCGGCGATCAGCTTGGGCTTGCCTGGTGGCACGAGGAGCGCCTCGCGATCGCGCCGGACGACTCCCTTGTAGCCATGGATGTCGCTGCACACGATCGAGGTGCCGGCGGCCATCGCCTCGAGCAGCACGATCCCGAATGATTCGCGACCGGTCGCGGGCGAGCAGTACACGTCGGCCGTCTTGAACAGGGAGTCCCGCTCCTCGTCGCCGACCCGCCCCAGGAACTCGACGCCGCCGAGCTTGCGGGTCATCAGGTAGCGGCGCGCCTCCTTCTCCTGCGGCCCACCGCCGACCACGAGGAGCCGGCACTGGCAGCCGGTCTTGCGCAGGATGCGGTATGCCTTGAGCAGGTCGAGGAGGCCCTTCCGCGCCTCGAACCGGCCCACGAACAGGATGTTCTTGGTGCCGTCCTGCCAGCGCGAGATCGGGACCGCGCGCTGGAAGCGGGCGACATCGACGCCGTTCGGGATGACCTTGTAGTCGCCCGGGAAGAACCGCTCGACGAAGTGGCGCGCCGCCGCCGATACCGCGATCCGGCCGTGGATCCGGCCGACCGACGGGCGCATGAGCCGAGAACCGATCTGATACGCAGGCGAGAAGCCGCCGAACGCGTGGAAGGTCGCCACGTTCACGCTGGTCGAGAGGCCGAGGACGACGAGCGACAGGAACGGCACAAACGGCTCGTGGAAGTGGAGCAGGTCGAACTGCTCCCGATCGAGCACCTCGTGGACCTGCGACAGGAACCGTGGCGAGACGGTGATCGTGCCGACGGAGCCGTTGGCCGGCATCGAGAAGCCCTTCCCGATGCGGATGATGTCGCCCTCCGAGGCGCGCTGGAGGCCGTGGCTGCTGGTCACGATCCGGACGTCGTGGCCGCGCAGGCGCAGGTTCTCGTACAGGTACCGGACGTGCTGATTGACGCCGCCCGGTAGCGGGTACACGTACGGCGTGACGAGGCCGATCTTCATGCCGCGCCGTCCCGATCGCGGACCCGTCGCTCGGCCAGGAGCGCCGCACGGTCGCCCTGGAGCGCGCCGCCATCGCGTGGGTAGCCGAGGTCCCGCCGCGCCCCGTCGCCACGGAGCCGGCCGCCGAGGTTCGCCCGAGCGTCCCGGCCGTACTTGCGAAGCTGCTCGCGGAACGTCCCGAGCTGGGCGCCGGTCGGGTGGAACGAGCCGTGGTGGTTCGTGGTCCGGGCCGCGATGGCCCTGCGCAGCGCCTCGCCGTCATGGCCGGGGAAGGTGGTGTAGCCGGTGCCGATCGCGTCGAGCGCGTGCGCGTCCGAGTTCCCGACGCGGGCGAGCCCGTGCTCGTCGGTGAAGCGGACCACGCGACCATGCCACGGGCGCCCGAGCGTCGTCGGGTTGAACGCCTCGAGCCCGTCCGGGCGGTAGCGCGGCTCGTCGGCGAGGAGCCGGCGGAGCACGAAGCCCTGGGCGCATAGCGGGTACGGCACGAGCGGATGGGCCGGGATCGCGAGGCCGCCCCGGTCGTGGATCTCGGCGATCGTCGCCCGCATCGACCGGAACGGCCTGATCGGGCGGTCGATCCAGAGCGCGAGCAGGTGGCCGCCGAGCGTCGTGACCTCCTCACCCACGACGACCTCGAAGGACAGGCCGCGGTCGAGCGCCATCGCTCGTCCGGCGACCGCGGCGTCGATCCGCTCGTGGTCGGTGATGGCGATCACGTCGAGCTGCGTTGTGCGCTCAACGTGGTCGAGGATCTCGACGACCCCGGCGGTGCCATCGGAGGCGAGCGTGTGGATGTGCAGGTCCGCGCGCCCGAGCCGCTCGGTCATGCCGCGCCGCCGGTCACGCCGCGGCCTCGAGGTCGGGCCAGATCGGGTGGAAGACGGCCAGCCACTGCTCGGGGGCCGCGGCGACGAAGCGTTCGAACGCCCGCGCCTCTGCCTCGAGGTACGCGGTCACACGCTCGCGACGGGTGCCAGTCCCCTCCGCCGGAAGCGCCAGCGGCTCAACGGCCGCGTGATAGACGCCGCGACTGTCCCGCCAGACGCCGAACACGTAGCTCGGGACACCTGTCTCGAGGACCAGGAGCGCCGGTCCCGCGGGGAGTCGCGCGGGTGCCCCGAAGAAGCCGACCTCGATCCCACCGCCGGTGATATCGCGGTCGCCGAGCAGCCCGACGGTCTCGCCCCGCTCGAGTGCCGCCTTGAGGAGCCGCTTCGCCGACGCGAGATCGACGAGCTCGAGGCCCAACCGGCGCCTGGTGCCGACGAGATACGCCTGGAGCTCCGGGTCTCCGATCGTCTCGGATGGCACGAGGGCGGGCCGGCCGCTCTTGCTGGCGACGATGACCGCCGGCAGCTCATACCAGCTCATATGCAGGCCGACGAACAGCGACCCGCCGGGCACATCAAGCAAGGCGTCGAGATCGGTGCCTTCGTCGATCACGAGCCAGCGATCCAGGTACTCGCGGTCGACGATCGCTGCCCGCGCAAGCTGGACGTAGTAGCGAGCGCTGTTCCGGAACGCGTCGCGAACGAGTCGATTGAGCGCGCGCCCGTCGTGCGCGGCAGCGCGTGCCGCCGGCGAGCCCATCTCGTGGTCTGCGAGCCAGCGGGTGACCCGCTGGAGGTTGCGGCGGGCGTGTCGCCGGCGCTCGGGCGCGAGGCGGTACCAGACCCCACCCGCGAGGTCCGCGAGAGCGAGGAGCGGGGGCTCCGGCAGCCGGCAGGCGGCCCACGACGCTGCCACGAGGGCGCGCGCCCTGAGGCGCCGGCCAAAGCTCCGGCTCGCCGCGACGCTTGGGCTCACGGCGGGCGCTGCGGCCGTCGTGTGGGCGGGTGTGGCGTTGGTCATGAGCCCGCCGGGGCGAGCGCGCCGGCGCGCTCCGCAAGCGCCGCCTGCTCCTCGGCGGTCGAGGGCCAGATCGGCTTGAAGCTGTACCACTGCTCCGGGGCCGCCGCGATGGTGGCGGCCAGTGCATCGGCGATGGCCTGAGTCGCGCGGCGGAGCTCGGCGGGCTCGGACGAGCGCACGTTGATCGGCTCGCTGTGCGTCACCTCATAGGTCCGTCCGTCGGCCGATCGCCGGATCGCGACGTGCACGATCGGGGCGCCGGTCTTGGCCGCGAGGGCCGCCGGCCCGGCCGGGAGCGTCGTCCACGCGCCGAACATGCGGACCGGCACGTCCTCCGCGCGATAGCCCCAGTCGATGATCAGGGCCAGGATCTCGTTTCGGCGAAGCACGCCGAACAGGTCGCGCAGGTTGCGCCACGGGATGAGCGTGACGCCCCACGCCTTGCGCTGCGCCCGGAGGAGCTCGAACAGCTCGGGGAAGCTCGTGTCGTCGGCGATCGCGGCGATCGGCCAGCCGTGGCGCGCGATGCCGCGGGCCACGCCCTCCAGGTTCCCGATGTGCGGGCTGGTCAGGATCAGGCCCTTGCCGCTCGCCTTCCAGTACGCCTCCAGCGGCAGGAGCGTCGAGGTGTCGACAAGCGCGGCCGCCTCGTCCTGGGTCAGTCGCGGCAAGCGCATCAGCTCGACGACGTAGCGGGCGTACGAGCGATAGGCCGCGAGGGCCTTACGCTTTACCTCGAGGCTGCCCGGCGGGCGCCCGAGCACGTGGGCGAAGTTGTCGTTCATGTAGTGCCGCTTCTTCGGCACCAGCACGAACGACAGCTGGAGCATGAAGCTGACGATGCCGCGGGCGACCGGAACGGGCACGCGGCCCATCAGCCACATGCCCGCCCGGTACCCGTAGATCGCGGCCTTCTCGGCCGGCCGGAAGCTGCCCTTCGCGTTCCGCGTGTGCGGCGCGACGAGCCCCGTACGCGGGCTCACGCGTTGGCCGCCACCTTTGCGCCGCCGGCCGCGATCTGGGCCGCGGACGGACCCCGGCTCGCGAGCTTGCGGAGCTTGCGCTTGACCGGCGCCTCGGTCCCGACGAGCGTCTCGTTGTCCTCTCCGCGGATGAACGCCTCGACGCGGTTGAACGCGATGTCGTCGTGGATCTGCACCGGCGGGCTCTTCATGAAGTAGCTCGAGGGCGCGACGAGCGTGCCCTTCAGGCCACGATCCAGGCCGAGCTTCAGGCAGCGAATGGCGTCGGTGATGACGCCGGCGCTGTTGGGGCTGTCCCAGACCTCGAGCTTGAGCTCCGCGTTGAGCGGCACGTCGCCGAAGGTCGTGCCCTCCATCCGGATGTAGCACCACTTCCGGTCGAGCAGCCACGGCACGTGGTCGCTCGGGCCGACGTGGATGTCGCCATCCTCGAGCTCGTAGTCGAGCATCGACGTGACCGCGTTCGTCTTCGAGATCTTCTTGGATTCGAGGCGCTCGCGCTCGAGCATGTTCAGGAAGTC
>DHWF01000044.1:115773-140550 GCA_002413045.1 Chloroflexi bacterium UBA5189 | reverse complement strand
AGATGTGTATAAGAGACAGGGCCTAGCCCGTTCCCGTCGCCCTACCATCGGGACGATGCCGACCGATCCCGAGCCGACTCCCGACATCGCCCACTACGACACCTTCCAGCCAGCGCGGCTGAGCGGCCCGATGCACGAGGTGCACGGGACGGCCTTCGACGCCCACGGGTCGCAGATCCGATGGACGGAGCGAGCCGGTGGCCCGCCAGCACGGGTCTTCGTGCACGGGCTTGGCGGCAACGGCGAGGCAATCCTCGGAGCCGTGGCCGACGACCCGGCCCTCGAAGGGCACCGTTCGATCCTCGTCGACCTGCCGGGCCACGGCGCCAGCGACCGGCCGGACGACTTCTCGTACAGCCTCGAGGCCCATGCCGCTGCCGTCGCGGCGGTGTGCGCCGCCACAGCCGTGGACGGCATCGACCTCATCGGCCATAGCCTCGGCGCCGACATCTCGATCGTCGTCGCGTATCGCTACCCGGGGCTGGTGGGACGCCTCGTCATCTCGGAGGCAAACCTGGATCCGCTACCCGCCTCGGCGAACGGGCGCGCCAGCCAGGCGATGCGCCTGCAGTCAGAGGCCGAGTTCGTCGACGCCGGCTACCAGCGCTACCTCGATCAGAATCCGGACTGGGCGAAGACCCTCCGCATGTGCAGTCCGGTCGCGGTCCACCGCAGCGCGGTCGGACTGACGACCGGCACGACGCCGACGATGCGGGAGATGTTCGTGTCGCTCGACATGCCGCGGACGTTCATCCACGGCGACCGTGGCGAGCCGTTGCTCGACGCCGGCGGCCTGCGGGCGGCCGGGATCCAGGTGATCACGATTCCGAACGCCGGGCACATGATGATGCGCGACAACCCGCCGGCGTTCGTGGATGCCGTCGCGACGGCCCTCGGCCAGACGCCGGGCGGCTAGGAGGTCACCGCCCGGCGAGCCACCTCTCGGCGTCGTCGACGTGGCCCCGCATGTGGCCGAAGAAATCGCTCTCGAGCGATCCATTGGCGTCGTTCCAGTGGTAGTAGCCCGGCGTGTCGGACTCGACCGGGTTCGCGCTGGGCGGCAGGGCGGCCACGGCGGCCGCCATGCGCGCGAATGACGCGTCGTACTCGGCGAGGAGGTCGTCGGCCGAGCGGCCTTCGTCCTGCTCGCGGAACCAGTCGTTGATCGCGTCGTCGTCCATGCCGTCCGGCCATGGGTTGGAGGGTCGCAGTTCGCCGCGAACGGCCGCTTCGAGCCGCATGATCGCCCGCCGACGCCAGGCAGCAAGGTGGCTGACCATCTCCGTGAACGTCCACGAGCCCATCGCTCCGGACTCGTCCATGCGGTCCCTCGGGACCTTCGCCAGGAGCTCCTTCCAGGCCGCGTGCTCGGTTGCGAATCGTCCCGCCAGGTCGTCAGCCGTCGAGGTCACGTGCGCTCCTCCATGGTCTACCAGCCTTATCCGCTGATCCGGAACTCGCCGCTCGCCAGGATCTGGCGCTGTGCGCCATCCCAGAGCTGCACGATGTACTGCCCGGGCGTGGTGTCGTCGCGCGGCTTGACCGCGCAGACGACGGCAGATCCATTGGCACCGAGGTCACGACCGGACGTCGTGTCGTCCTCGATGTCGACGCCGTCATGAACGACCTTCAGGACGATGGCCTCGATTGGGTCTTCGAGGCTGCGGACGAGGTGCGCACTCCACCAGATGTCGGTCCCACTCGTGAAGCCGGTCGCGATGCCGGCAATCCCGCACAACCCGTCCGTCGCCGTCCCGAACGAGATCCCGCCCTGTCGAATCGATGATCCCTCGACGAACGCGGGTGCGGTCGGCACCGAGGCCTGATCCGGGACGAGCCGGCCGGCGAGCGCGCCGATGACGCGGAATGCCGTCACCACCAGGAACCCGACGATGATGATCGTCGCCAGCGACGGCGCCCGGCGTCCACGCGTCTCGAAGCGCGAATCCGCGGTGGCCGGCAGGCGCGCGGAGGGGTTGGCGATCGCGAACCGGTTGGAGGCCGTGGCCGCTGTCGGGGCGACGGCTCGGCCCGCCGCCGCTGGAGCGGTCCCGGTCGACTGGGTCGAGAGCGTGTTGGGACGGGTCTCGTCCGTCAGGACGTTGGGTCGCGGATCCACGCGTGCACCGTACGCCAATGGACGGGCTTGCGCCGCATGCGATCATCCGCGCATGGTCGAGTACGGCGGCGGTATCGCGAACGGGCCGGCCGGGCAGGTTGCCGGGCATTCGGGCAGCTCGCCCCTCGGTCAGCCGGTCGACGTCTTCGCTGGGATCAGCCACACCTTCAACGACGCGGCGAACTTCGTCCTCTCCCAGCCGCCCGAGGTCCTGGTCGTCGGGATCGTGATCTTCTTCCTCGGGCTGGTCGTCCTCAAGCGAGCGTTCTGAGCCCCACGGAGCCGGAAGAACCCCGAGCTACGCCCGCCCGCGGGCGAGGTCGATGAGGCGACCAAGGATTCGCTCGCCGTCAGCGCGCAGGCCGCTGTGCTCGAACTCGTCCGTCTCCCATGTCCGGAGGCCGCGGACCTGCGCCGCTGTCTCGACCGCGAAGCGCTGCTCGACATACAGGTCGTGGACGTAGATCGTCGCCGCGACGGGGACCTCGTTGCGCACGAGCTGGGCGGTGTCATACAGATGCGGCCACCGGTGCTCCGCCAGGATCGCGGCGGCCTCCTTGTGGGAGTGCAGGCTCGAGTAGTCGTCCCACATCCAGCGGAAGATGTGCTCGGCGGTGAAGTAGCGCTCCTCGCGGACCTCGTCCGGGAACAGGCGATCGCTGGACCAGCTGGTCACGACGCCGTCGGCGTAGGACGACTCGTGGAGCGTCGCGTAGATCGGGTTGCGCCCGAACCGGATCGGGTCCTCGAGATCGGCCAGGAATGCGCGCGACCCGAACGGCAGCTCGATGACCTGGTGCATGAGCTCGAAGCCGGCGTTGTCGCCGAGCTTCATCCCGAGCTGGAGGAAACGCCGCGACGTCAGCCGGTCCCCGGACGGCAGCCGGATGTCCTCCCCATCGAGCCGCTCCAGGATGTCGCGCACCCGCGCCCGATCGCCGGGGTAGCGGGCGTAGTAGGCGCGGTTCTTCTCGATCAGGCGCTGGTACGTCGCCGCGTACACATCGTCCACCGGCCGGCCGATCGGTGACAGGCCGCCCGTGAGGAACGCCTCGCGCAGGCCCTCGGGGAAGAACGACAGGTAGGTCAGCGAGCAGAAGCCGCCGAAGCTCTGGCCGAGGATGCTCCATCGATCGACGCCGAGCTCCTTCCGGATCATCTCCGCGTCGCGCACGATCGAGTCCGCACGGAAGTGGGTCAGGTAGGTCGCCTGCTCCTGCGGGGTCGCGCCGGGGATGTCGCCGACCGGCGTCGAGCGGCCGGTGCCGCGCTGGTCGATCAGGAGGAGGCGGTAGTCCGCGAGGGCGCGCTTCTGCCAACCCGACGGTGGCGCGCTCGGCCGCGCCGCCTCGAAGCCGGGGCCACCCTGGAGGAAGAGCAGGTATGGCCGGTCGCGGCCGTCGGGAGCGGCGACCTCCCGGGTGAACACCGTGATCGAGTCGCCGTCCGGCTTGGTGTGGTCCAGCGGGACGCGATGCTCCCGCTCGATCGTGATCGCGCCGGGGGTGGTGTAGGTGACAGGGTCCATCGCTGGAGTCTAGTGGCTCGCGGGATGCACGCTCAGCTGACGAACGCCTCGAGGGCTCCGCGCTCCAGCTCCACGGCGGCCGCGTCGGCGCGATCAAGCTCCTCGAACGGGTCGAGCTCGATCCGGCCCTTTACCAGCGACCAGCCGCCCGCGACGTGGCCGTCCACCAGATAGGTTCCGATCGAGAACGGCGTCCGGACCGAGAAGACGCGCGGGCGGTGGATCTCGGGCAGCAGGCCGGTGCGACGCGCGTGGACGAGCAGGCCCGCGTCTCAGTGCGGCAGGAAGCGGACCGGCGCCGGCGTCGCGGGATCCGGCAAGGGTGCGCCCGCCAGGTCGACGAGCTCCTTGCCCCCCGCATCCTGGAACCGGGTGAGGGCGAGATTCGCCGCGCCTCGTCGGGTGTCGGCAACGCTGATGCCGGCCCACGAGGAGATGTCGCCCCAGGCAGCCGGCCCGAACGCGCGGAGGTAGCTCCGGACCAGGTGCTCGAGGCCCTGGTCCTCGGTCGCGTCGTTCGGGCCAACCCAGTCCTCCGCGAGGGTGAGCCGGTCCGCGCGGCGCCGCTCCCAGGTGCCGGACGGTGGGACCCGCACCAGGTCGACGTAGAAGCTGAGCGTGCCGAGGAAGCCCGTCGCGTCGTCGCCGAGCTCCTTCACCGTCTTCGGGCCGTCCCGGAGCAGCTCCCGCATGCGATTGGCACCGTCAGGGAGCTGGCGCTCGGGCGGGAGCGCCCGGACCCGGGTGGCCCACTCCTGACGAGAGCGGCGGATGCCCATCGCGTACAGCCAGAATTGGCGCCTCGAGACCACATGGATCGTGGTCTCCGCATCAACGAGCCCTGGACCAGCGACCGATCCTCCAGGGCGCTCGTCAGGTCGTCGCGCTGGAACCCGGCGACCTTGCTCCACAGGCCGACATAGCTCGATGGCGCGTACTGCGCCTGCAGCCCGCCGACCTGCTCGACCGCGTCGACGATCGGCACCGGTGCCCGTTCGAGGAGCAGCTGCCGCGCCAGCAGCGCCCGGTTGAGCGCCCGCTGCGTGAGGACCGGGGCGTCCGAGCCTGGTCGGGCGGCCACCCTATGCGGGATCGAGGCCGGCGAGGAAGCGGAAGGCCGGGATTGCCGTTGCGAAGCCCTCGGCGAGCCGGTCCGGCAGGTCCGGCGAGAGCACCTCGTCGTCGGCCAGGCGGCGCCCGAACACGACGTCCTTCCAGCGGAACATGTGTGCCAGCGGATGGTCCTGTGGATAGCCGGGCGGCGTCCGCTTGAGCTCCTCGTGGGCGCTCGGGGCCCCGAACCAGGCGACAAAGGCCGGCGCCTCGAGCGCCGCTCGCACCCGATCCGGATCGTCTCGCACGATCGCACGGAACGCCTCGATCCTCGGCTTCTCCATCTGCCACATCCCGCCGCCGACGTACATCTCGCCGGGCTGGAAGTGGAAGTAGCCGCCGTTTCCGTGGGTCCGTTCCTCGTGATCTCCACCCGCGCTCACGGCCGGGTCCGCCTCGATCCACGGAAAGTTCGCTCCGAGGTGGCTCTTGTACGGCGACTTGTCCTTGCTGAAGCGCGTGTCGCGGTAGATGCGGAACGGCGCTCGCTTCGGGTCCGCGAGCATCGGCACGCCGCGGGCAGCCAGCCGATCCGAGAGCGCGGCGATCATCGCCTCCAGCGGGTCCTTGAGCAGCCGCTCGAACTCGGCCTTGCGCGGCTGGAACCAGGCACGGTCGTTGTTCTCGGCAAGATCGGCGAGGAACTGGATTGCCGCGGGGGTGAACCCGGCGAACGGCGGTGCGGCGACGGCCATGGGAGCCTCCGAGTGCGTCCCGCCGATCCTACGCGTCGTGAGCGGCGCTCGTCGCTGCCCGCTCCAACAGGAGATTTCGCTCCGCGGCGTTGCGGGTGAGCTCGGCGGCGCGCCGCAGTTCGGCGGCAGCCTCCGCGTACCGCCCAACCTTCGCGAGCAGGTCCCCGCGCACCGCCGGTAGGAGGTGGTACGACGCCAGCGCCGGCTCGCCCGCGAGGGCGTCGACGAGCTCGAGGCCGGCCGCCGGCCCGAACGCCATCGACACCGCGACAGCTCGGTTCAGCTCCACGATCGGCGACGGCATCAGCTGCGCAAGCGCGTCGTAGAGCGCGACGATTCGCGGCCAGTCCGTCGCGTCCGGCGTCCTCGCCTGGGCATGCACCGCGGCGATCGCGGCCTGCAGCGCGTACGGCCCGCGCGCGCCGCCGAGACCCTCGGCCTTCGCCAGCGCCGCGAGCCCACGACCGATCAGGAGCTGGTCCCAGCGGGCCCGGTTCTGTTCCGTAAGCGGGATCGGTTGCCCACCTGGCGCGACCCTCGCCCGCATCCGCGATGCCTGGAGCTCCATGAGCGCGACGAGGCCATGCACCTCGGCGACGTCGGGCACGAGGCCCGCGAGAACCCGGCCCAGGCGGAGTGCGTCCTCGGCCAGCGATGGCCGCACCCAGTCGTCGCCGGCGGTCGCCGAGTAGCCCTCGTTGAACACGAGATAGATGACCTGAAGGACCGAGTCGAGGCGGGCATCGAAGTCCGCGCCGACCGGGACCTCGAATGGAACCCGCGCCTCGGCCAGCGTCCGCTTGGCGCGCACGATGCGCTGGGCGATCGTCGCTTCCGGCACGAGGAAAGCCCGGGCGATCTCGTCGGTTCGGAGGCCGCCCAGCATCCGCAGCGTGAGTCCGACCCTCGCGTCGACCGACAGGACCGGATGGCAACAGATGAACACGAGGCGGAGCAGGTCGTCGCCGATCGCCGCGTTGTCGATTGCCGCGTCGCGGTCATCCTCGGTGGGCTGCGCATCATCGGCTGCCATGCCGAGCTCCGCCTGCTTGCGTTCGAGGGTCACGGATCGCCGGATGTGGTCGATGGCCCGGCGCTTGCCGACGGCCCTGAGCCAGGCGCCCGGATTTGCCGGCACGCCGGACTCGGGCCACTGCTGGACGGCCGCGACCATCGCGTCCTGCGCGAGATCCTCGGCGAGCCCGACGTCGCGGACGATCCTGGCGAGCGCGGCGATCAGCCTGGGCGACTCCATCCGCCAGACCGCGTCCAGGACGCGGCCGACCTCGTCGCCTGCCGATCTCGCCGTGCTCACCAGGGATCCGGCCTACGAGCCGGGCGTCTCGCCCTGATCGAGGATGCGCTGGATGATCCCGGTGCCGTCGCCGACGATCCCCCAGAACCGCTTGGACAGCTCGATCGCCTGCTCTTTGGTCTCGACGTTCACGATCGCCCAGCCGACGACCAGCTCCTTGGCCTCCGTGAACGGGCCGTCCGTCAGCGTGAACGAGCCCTTCGTGTTCTCGATCTTCGTCACGATCGGGTCGAGCGCGCCGGTCGAGACGAGCGTCCCGTTGCGGAACCCCTCCTCGATGAATTGGCCCATCTCCGCGAACATCTCCGGCGAGGGCGGCGCGGGTGGATTGGCCGGGTCGGGGGTCGTGTACAGGAAGTAGCGCATGTCGGTGTCGGTCCTTTCGGGTCGTTCTTGGGCTATGTCCGTGATTCGCTGATGCCTCGCAGGCGCGCCTCCTGCGCCCGCAGCTCGGGGGTCAATTGGTCGCCCTAGTCGTCCGGCTCCGCCACGGGTCGGATCTCGACCTCCATGCCGCCTCCGAACGGCGCTCGCTTGAGCCATTCGATGGCCTCGTCGAGCGATCGAACCTGCCAGATCCAGTAGCCGGCGATCAGCTCCTTGGCCTCCCTGAACGGCCCGTCGATGACGGTGCGGCGATCGCCGTCGAACCGGACGCGGGCGCCGCGAGCGCTCGAGGTCAGGCCGTCGCCCGCGAGCAGCACGCCGGCATTGACGAGCTCCTCGTTGAAGCGGCCCATCGCCTCGAGCGTCCCGGTGGGCGGTGGCACCGCCTCCGAGACCGGCGTGTTCTTGATGATGGCCATCACGCGCATCGCGGTTCCTTCTGATCGAGCGGGCCGGCCGGATCGTCTGTCCGCCTCGGTCGTCGCTCTACCACTACGTCGAGCGGGCGGTCGCCGAATCGACATCCGTCGGCACGAGTTTCTCAGAAGTCGTGGCGGCCCCGGAACGAGTCGATGACGAACGGGCGAGATGCCTCGTACAGCGCCAGCCTGACGCCGCCCGGCGTCCGGAAGGTGACTGCCGGTCCTGGCGGGAGCTCGATCGACCGGTCCTCGCGCCAGCCGCGGCTCGCGAGGTCCGCGGTCGTGCCGGCCAGGTTGTCGACCGCGTAGACGTGGACCGTCCGGTCGCCCTCGAGGTGGTCGGTGAGCAGGATCGCCGGCGCGTCGCCGAGCGTCACCATCGCAACACGGGTCCCGCCGTCATCGATGGCGAACTCCAGCCGGCCGCCGAGGACCTCGACGAGGTAGTGCGCGTCGGCCGCCACGTCGTCGCTCGGTGTATAGAGATAGTCGAGCCGGCCAAGCGTCATCCCTGTCCCTGCCTCGCAACTCTCGGGTAGGCTGAGCGTAGATGACGAGGCAGCGCCGCCCGAGGGGCGCGCCCGCACACCGGAGGACCGAGATGGCGAAGCGAGTTGCGCTCCTGGTCGGGACGCGGAAGGGGCTGTTCGTGCTCGACGGCGACGCCGACCGTGACGACTGGGCGGTCCGCGGACCCATGTGCGAGGGCTGGCCGATCCACGACGCGATCCTCGATCCGGCGTCTGGCGCGATCTTCGCCGGGGGCGGCAGCAACTGGTACGGCCCCGCAGTCTGGCGCAGCGACGACCTCGGCGGGACGTGGACCCACTCCAGCGAAGGGCTGACCTACGGGGACGATGGCGAGAAGATCGCGACGATCTGGAGCCTCGCGACGGGCCCGGGCGACGCGATGTATGCGGGCGTCGAGCCGGCGGGCCTGTTCCGCAGCGCCGATCGGGGCGCGACCTGGGCGCACGTCGAGGGCCTGACGAAGCACCCAAGCCGGCCGGAGTGGCAGCCCGGCAACGGCGGCCTCATCCTCCACTCGATCGTGCCCTCCCCGACCGACGCGGAGCGGGTCTGGGTCGGGATCTCATCGGTCGGAGCGTTCGAGACCACTGACGGTGGCTCGAGCTGGGAGACGCGGAACGTCGGCGTTCGCGCGGGGTTCATGCCCGAGGGCCAGCAGTACCCGGACTTCGGCCAGTGCGTGCACAAGCTCGTGATGGCGGCCGACGGTGGCGAGCACCTCTACCAGCAGAACCATTGCGGCGTGTACCGCAGCTCCGACGGTGGCCGGCAGTGGGAGGAGATCACCGCCGGGCTGCCCTCCGAGTTCGGCTTTCCGATGGGCGCCCATCCCCGCGATCCGAAGACAGCCTGGGTCATCCCGCTCACCTCGCCCGAGGACGGCCGGCTCATGCCGGAGGGCCACGCCGCCGTGTGGCGGACGCATGACGGCGGCGACACGTGGATCAGGAGTGACGACGGTCTGCCAACCCACGACGCGTACGTTGGGGTCCTGCGCGAGGCGATGGCCGTCGACCGGCTCGATCCGGCCGGTGTCTACTTCGGAACGAGCACGGGCCAGCTCTACGGTAGCCGCGACGAGGGTCACACCTGGCGCCTCATCGCCGACAACCTGCCGGCGATCTGGTCGGTCGAAGCGGCGGTGGTCGACTAGACCGGTCAGCCGGCGAGCTGGAACCGGCCGTGGCCGACGTCCACCTGCCCCGCTCGCTCGTCGCCCTGTTTCCGGGCGCGCCGCGGCGCCTCGCCGCGACCGGCGCGACCGTCGCCGAGGTCATCGCCGACCTGGACGCCCAGGTGCCGGGAATCAGGAACCGCCTGCTCGACGCCGGCCCGGTCATTCGGACGCACATCAACGTCTTCGTCGCCGGCGAGCGCGCTACGCTCACGACGCCGGTCCCGAGCGACGCCGTCGTCCACGTCGTCCCCGCCGTCTCGGGCGGCTGATCGGAGGCGGTTCGATGGAGGACCGGACGATCTCGACCCCACCGGGCGAGATGCCGATGCGCGGCGATGATCCAGGCCACGCAGGCTCCGGGTCGGGGCCGCTGGGCGATCCGAGGGCCCTGACGATCCTCACGACAGAGCATTGGAGCCTGCTGTCTGCCCGCGCCCTCGTCTACAACGAGGCGTTTGCGCGCGCCGGCATGTTTCTCGCGTTCCTCTCGGCAACCCTCGTCGCGCTCGGCCTGATCGCGACCGCGACGGGCTTCAGCGACGGCTTCCTGGCCGTCGCCGCGGTCGTGCTGACCCTCGACCTGTTCGTGGGGCTCGCGAGCCTCGGGCGCATCTCGGGCGCCAGCAACGAGGACATTCGGTACCTGCAGGCGATGAACCGGATTCGCCACGCTTACGACGAGATGGTGCCGGGACTCCAGCGGTACTTCGTGACGTCGCACTTCGACGACACCAGATCGGTCGTCGGCATGTACGGGCCGGAGATCGTCGGCACCGTGGGCGGGTTGGTCCACGGGTTCACGACCACGCCGGGCATGCTGGGCGTCATCTGCTCGGCGGTCGGCGGCGCGCTGGCCGCGGTCGTCGCGATGCTGCTCACGCACGCTCCGGGCACGGCCGGGCTGGCCGGAGGGGTCGCCTTCCTCGTCTTGTTCGTGCTGGAAGTCGCGTCCTCGCAGCGACGGGTGTCGAGATTCTTTGGCTCGCTGGAGGCCATGTTCCCGCGGGAGGGAGCAACCCGCCGCTAGGCGACGACGACCTCCACCGGCACGCTCCGGCGCACGGTGTCGCTCACCGGGCAGTGATCGACCGCCCACCGAACCAGCGTCTCCAGGGTGGCCCGGTCCGACGTTCGTGACCGCAGTCCGACGACGATCTTCATCGACAGCGCGCCCGCGGCCACGTCGTCGTCGAGGCCCAGAATGCCCCGGTCATCCGACTCGCTGTCGACGATGACCTCGACGCTCCCCTGCTCCAGCTCGATGGCGAGCGCCGCGGCGCGGATTCCGATGAGCGAGGCCACGCAGGCCGCCGTGGACGCCCGGAAATACCAGCCTGGTGACGGCATCGTCGCCGAACCGCCGATGCCGGTCGGCATGTCCGTCTCGACATGCTCCCCGCGCAGGCCGTCGACCGTCACCCGGAGCCCGGTCACGAGCTGCGCGCGCGCGTGGGCGTCGCGGTAGCGCGCTTCCGTGGGATGCTCGGTGAGATAGGCGCTCGCGCTGCGGACGGCGTCGGCGATGGGGTCGTTGGGAACCATGCCGACATGATAGGAGTGCGGCTACCTGGTTTCGAGCTCCTTGCCGAACTGCCGTGACGTGCTCACCGCGTAGCCCCGCGCGGTCCAGAACTCGGCGCCCTCGTCGCTGTCCGGGCGGATCATCACGTTCGCCTTCGGGCAGCCCAGGCTCACCAGCGCCGTCTCGATCTGATCGATCAGCTTGGTCGCGATGCCGCGCCGGCGATGGCTGGGCGCCGTGACCACGTGGTAGATCCAGCCGCGCCGGCCATCCCACGCCCCCAGCGCCGACCCGACGACGCGACTCCCGTCCGCCGCGACGAGGACCAGGCCCGGGTTGCGACGCGCGAGCCGCGCCAGGCTTCGGTCGTCGTCCCCGAGCGAGCCGAAGCCGGCGTCGCGCCAGAGCGCGCGCAGCGCGTCGCCATCGACCGTCCGCATCTCGCGGATCACGACCTCCCGGGCTGGTCGCGGCGGGGCCGCGCGGGGTGGGCGCCGCGGCGTGGCGGTCGTGGTCTTCGCGGCGCTCGCCGGCGTTGGTGTGGCCTTGCGCTGCGGCGCTTCTCGGACCGCAGACGTCGGTGCCGGCCCGGTTCGCGCAGCCGCGATCGCCGCGCGAGCCGCGTCGATGGTCGTGAACGGGCCACGCGCGAGCGCCAGTCCCAGCTCGTCGGTCTGCTCGGCGTCCATGACGAGCCAGCCGCTCGAGGTCTGCTCGACCGTGAACCGGCCGTCGGCCGTTCGATAGGTCCCGGCGCGCTCGCGCTTGAGCTTCTCGTCCGGGGCCTGCTCCTTGTCCACCATTCAAACAGCCTACCGGAGCCTCGAACGACCAGTGCCCGTTGACGCCGGCGCGCCCACGCCCGACGATCCGCTCGTGGCCGCCGAGGATGACCCGCGACACGACCCAGACGCGATCAATGCCCGCGAGGCCGCCCGGATCCGCCGGCGCGATCGGGAGGCCGACGCCGAGGCTCGGGCACTGATGCAGCCGGGCATGGGCAAGGTCTTCAAGCAGATCCAGGATGCCCAGGCGAAGGCGGCGAAGGAGCCGCCGAAGCGGCGCAAGAAGGCTCGCGCCTAGCGCCGCCCCTTGCGGCGCGTGTCTGGTGGTTCCTCGGTCTCCGAGTTCAGCATTCGGGCAATCTCCGCTGTGTAGCGCTCGCCCTCGCCGCGATCGCGCAGCCATATGAGGTAGCCGTGGTCGCGGCGCGAGATCTCGCCGAGCGACCAGCCGGCGTAGATCCCGAAGTCGAGGACCGACCCATACGGCCGCCCGGGCGGCGGGCCGTTCGCGCCGGTCCAGAACGGCACGCTCGGATCGTCTCGCCGTGGACCGGCTGCCCCGCCGCTCCCGGGCTGCCCGCCGTCCGCGGCGTTGGAACCGCCCGTGGCAAGGTCGAACTCGGCGCGACGCGCGTCGTCCTTCAGGACCTCCCAGGCCTCGTTGAGGGAGCGCATGACGTCCAGCCCACGCGTCCCGACGAGGTCGGGGTGGGCTCGCCGTGCGCGCGAGACGTACGCGGCACGGATCTGGCGCGTCGAGGCGTTCCGAGGTACCCCCAAGACCTCGTACGGGTCGCGGGCGGCGCTCACGGTCGGCTGTCGACACCCTCCCAGCGGCGATCGACGACGAGATGGATGACGGTCGGGCGATCCGAGACGAGGGCCTGGCGAAGGGCGGGCTCGAAGCCGGCGTCGTCCTCGACCCGGACGCCGCGGGCACCCAGGGCACGGCCGGCAGCGGCGAAGTCGATCGGGCCCAGGTCGGTCGCGACGGCGGCGCCGCCGGGGCGTCGCTCCTGGTAGGTCCGGATCATCCCGTAGGCCTGGTTGTCGAACACGAGGATCACGGTTCGGAGGCCACACCGGACGGCGGTCTCGACCTCCGCCAGCGTCATGCCGAGCCCGCCATCGCCGACCAGCGCGACGACTGCGCGATCCCGGTGGACCAGCCCGGCCGCGATCGCCGCGGGCAGGCCGTAGCCCATCGCGCCGGACGTGGAGCCCAGGAACGTCCCTGGCCGGCGGAAGCGGAACCCGCGGGCCGCCCAGGTCCCGAAGCTGCCGGCGTCGGTCGTGACGATTCCGTCGTCTGGGAGAAGCGTCCGCAGCGTGGTGACGACGCGGCCCGGATGGACGCCCGGACCCGCCCACGGGTGCTCGTCGATGACGGTGGCGGCTTCCCAGGCGGCGCGATCGTCGGCGTTGCGTGCCGATCGGGCGTCCGCGCCGGCGGCATCGAGCACGCCGCGCGACTCGAGCCGCGACACGGCTGCGCGCAGGAATAGTCGCGCATCCGAGGTCACCGTGATCGCGGCGGGCTGCAGGTCCGAGGCCACGGCGCCCGGCGCGATGTCGACATGCGCCCAGCGCGTACCCGCAGCGGGTACCGTCCAGTCGAACGTCGTGATCTCGCCGAGGCGGCACCCGATCACGAGCATGGCATCGGCGCTCCCGAGCCGCTCCCGGACGACCTTCGGCGAGCCGTAGCCGGTCATCCCGAGGAACAGCGGATGGTCGTTCGAGATCACGTCGCCGCGCCGCCACGACGCGACCACGGGGACGCGCAGGAGCTCCGCCAGGCGTACCAGGTCGTTGGAGGTGCGCGCCCGCAGGACGCCAGCCCCGGCGAGGATCACCGGCCGCTCCGCGCAGGCGAGCAGCTGGAGCACGTCGCGGACCTGGTCGTCGGATGGGCGCGGCGGCGGAACGCGGCTGAGCGTCGGCTGCTGGTCGACCGGGACCATCTCGTCGAGCAGGTCCTCGGCGACCGAGATGACGACGGGGCCCGGGCGGCCATTGAGCGCCTGGTCCACCGCAGCGATGGCGGCCTGCGCGGCGGACGGCACGTCCGTCGGCTCTGCCGACCACTTGGCGAGCCGGCCGATGGACTCCGTGACGTCGATCTCCTGGAACCCCTCGCGGCCGCGGTTGCGACGCTCCACCTGGCCGATGAACGCGAACATCGGGCTCGAATCGGCGTAGGCCGTGTGGATGCCGATGGCGAGGTTGGAGCCGCCGACGGCGCGCGTGCCGATGCAGGCCGCGGGCCGGCCCGTCAGCTGGGCGTGGGCCTCGGCCATGAACGCGGCCGCGCCCTCGTGGCGCGTCGCGACGACGTTGATGCCGACGGCCTCGAGCCCCTCGAGGAGGCCCAGGAAGCTCTCGCCCGGTACGGTGAACGCCCAGCGCACGCCGGCCCGCCGGATGGCGTCGGCGAACATCCGCCCGACCGATATCGGCTCGGCGGGCGCCGCGGGCTCGGTTGAGGCAGCCTCGGTCGTGGGCTCGGGCTCGGGCTCGGTGGCCACCGGCTCGGCTGTGGGTTCGGGCGCCGCGTCGACGTCCGCCGTCGGGGCGAGCTCGAGCTCCATCGCGTCGAGGTCGGTCATCGCGGCACCGGGTGCGGCAGCGACGTCAGCACGAGGCTGAGCACGACCATCAGCACGACCACGATGATGAGCACCCGGGCGACGATCGAGGAAGCCACGCGGCTACCGGTAGTTCTCGAACTGGAGCTCGACGACCTCGTCGAGCCCTCGCAGCCGCACGATGACCCGCTGGAGGTCGTCCTTGCTCTTGCCGGAGACCCGCACGGCGTCGCCCTGGATCTGCGACTTGACCTTGGGGAACTCGTCGCGGATCAGCTTCTGGAGCCGCTTGGCGAGATCCTCTGGGAGGCCGTGGCGCAGGGCGATCTTCTGGCGCACCTTGTTGCCGCCCGCCTGCTCCACCGGCCCGAACTCGAAGACCTTCAGCGACAGCCCGCGCCGAACGGCCTTGGAGAGGATGAGGTCCTTCACCGCGTTCGCGCGAAACTCGTCGTCGGTCACGAGGACGAGCTCGTCCTTGCCCTGCTCGAGGTCGACAGTCGCGCCGCGGAAATCGTATCGCTGCGCGGTCTCGCGCCGGACCTGGTCCAGCGCGTTGCGCATCTCCATGGCATCGAACTCGCTGACGACGTCGAACGAGACCTCGCCACTCACCGTCGGTTGCCTCCCCCTGGGCCGGCGCGGCAGATGCCCACACCGGAGCTAAAGGTCCCTATCGGCCGACAGTATGCCCGACCGCGGGCGTTCGGCAATCAGGTAGATCGGAGGGCCTCGAGCAGGAGATCGGCGATCTTGTAGCTGTGGCCGCCGCCCATCACGAGCACGGCATCGCCTTCGGCAACGTTCCGGGCGAGCCACGCCGCCGTTTCCTCGACGCTGCCCGCGGCCATCGCGGTCATGCCCGGCCTGCGAGCGCGAACCGCCGCGGCGAGGAGCTCAGGTGACGTCGCGGTGGTGTCCAGGTCTCGGCTTGCCCAGATGTTCGCGACCGCCACCGCGTCGGCCTCGGCGAGCGCATCGGCAAACTCGGGGAGCATGGCCGCGGTCCGGTGGAAGGTGAGCGGCTCGTAGACCGCCCAGACCCGCCGCTCGGGCTCGCGCTGGCGAAGCGCCGCGAGCGTGGCGCGGATCGCCGTGGGATGGTGGCCGTAGTCGTCGTACACGACGACGCCGCGGGCCTCGCCCTTCCGCTCCAGTCGCCGGCCGATCCCGGGAAAGCTCGTCAGGCCCCAGATCAGGCGATCGACGCCGTCGGGCGGCCCGGGGTCCACCTCGGCTGCCGCGACGAGGGCGAGGAGCGCGTTCGACGCGTTGTGGTCCCCCACTGCCGGCAGGTGGACCCGGCGCGTCGACGCGGCGAGCCCGTCGATATCGAGGACGAAGCCGTCGGGCGTCCGGTCCACGATGCGGCCGGCCACGGACCGGTCGATCCACAGCTCGGTCGGCCCCGACGCCGCGGCACCACCGGCAGCCTGCCCGGTGAGCGAGACACCGACGATGGCCCCGGTTCGCGCCGGCGAGGCCGCCACTCGGCCGAGCAGCTCGACGACGCCCGGATCCTCGAGATTCGCGATCAGCGTCGCGTCCGGGACGCGATCGAGCCAGCGCTCGAACGCGTCGAGCACGGACGCGCGACTCGCGAACACGTCCGGGTGATCCCACTCGATGGTCGTCAGCACGACGATGTCCGGCCGGTAGGCGTCGAAGTTGCCGGCGTACTCATCGGCCTCGACCACGAAGGCATCGCCGTCGCCGACCCGCGCCGTCGCCGGCACCCCGCCGGTCAGCGCTGCGGGTAGGAGCGCCCCGACGAATGCCGACGGGTCCAGGCCGGCCTCCGTGAGGACCCACGTCAGCCAGCCGGCAGTGGTGCTCTTGCCGTGGGTGCCGGCGACGGCGATCAGCCTGCGGCCGACGGCGGCGTCGGCGATGAGCTGCTGCCACGGCTCGGCGGGGATGCCACGGTTCGCGGCCGCGCGCAGCTCCGGGTGATCGGGAGCGACGGCCGTCAGCGCCTTGGTCACGGCGAGGCGGTCCAGATGCGGGCCGTCGGTGACGTGCGATGGATTGTGCGACGGGGCGATCGGGATCCGACGGGCCTCCAGCGCCAGCGTGTACGGCGATGGCCCGCCGGGGTCGCAGCCGGTGACGATCGCCCGCTGGGCCGCGGCGTGGATCGCGGCGGCGGACGCGCCGGCACCCGCGATCCCCAGAATGTGGATGCGCTCGCCCGGGCGGATCGGGCGAGCCTCGCGGACGGGAGCAAGGCCTGCGCTCAGCTCCAGGGCGGTGCGGGTCATCCGCCGCGCCCCGCCTCGGCGATCAGCCACTCCAGCGCAGCACCGGCCGCGTCCGCACGATTGCCCGCCCGGTCGCCGGCCAGCTGGAGCCGCCGAACCTCGAGGCCGGCTGCGGATGCCAGGCCCACGTAGGTGAGGCCAACCGGCTTCTCGTCGGAACCACCGTCCGGCCCGGCAACGCCCGTGATGGACACGGCGAGGACCGCACCGAATCTCGCACGAGCCCCGGCGGCCATCGCCATCGCGACCTGCGCGCTGACCGCGCCATGGGCGGCAAGCACGTGGGCCGGCACGTCGAGGAGCGACTCCTTGGCGCTGTTGGCGTAGGACACGACGCCGCCCAGGAAGTAGCCTGACGAGCCCGCAACCTCGGTGATCGTCGCGGCAACGAGCCCGCCCGTGCACGACTCGGCGACCGCGACGGTGATCCGTCGGCCGAGGCAGATGCCCTGCAGCCGCTCCGCGAGCGCGACCAGCGCGCCGGGCACGCCTACTGCCGCTGCGTCTTCTGCGGTGGGGCGGGTGGCTGGAAGAGCCACGTCTCGGCCACGCCGGACTTCCCGAGCGCACCCAGGCTCACCCCATTGAGCGTGAACCGGGTGTTGCCCGACGAGCCGGTGCGAATCTCGATCGAGGTGGTGGCGCTGAACGTGAGCGTCTTGCCAGATTGGTAGACGCCGCCCGCCTGCGAGCTCGCCAGCTTGCCGTCGATCCAGACCTTGATCCAGGCGGGCCCGCCCTTGATCTGCACCACGAGGTTGACGCCGCTGTAGGCCACCGCGATGTTGCGGGTCAGCGCGGCCGTCTTGCCCTCGGTGGAGGTTGCCGTGATGGTGATCGCCCAGCGGCCGGCGGTCAGCTCGAGCGGCGGCAGCGAGAACGAGCCGTCGTCGGCCACGTCGACGGTCGAGCCCGGGTTGGGCGTCGCCCCCGGCGAGGCGCCCTGCGTCGGCGCGGGGGCCGGCGAGTGGCCGGCGGTCGGCACGTCCTTGCCCAGGAATGCCGCCGTGACGGTCACGGTTTTGGCATTCGTGGTGGTGCCCTCGACCGCGATCGCGCCATTGCCGTAGGTCGTCCCATCGACGGGCTGGCTCACCACGAGCGTCGGCGCCTGGAAGACGAGGAACGGGACCGTGATGACCACGGTGCGCGGCGTGTCCGCCGTCTTGCCGGTCTCGGGGTTCTCCGCGGTGATATCGAAGCGGTTCTGGCCGCGGCGCAGGTCGACCTGCTCGGACCACGTCCCGTCGGCCAGCGCGGTCGTCAGGTACGGCTCGTGCCCGGGCGCGGTGATCGTGATCGTCGCGCCGGCGCTGGACGTGCCGGCGAGCCGATAGGTGGTCGCCGAGTCGTCGACCTCGAGGACGGCCGTCGCGGGATTGCTCACGGTCAGCTCCGGCGGCTTGGAGTACCGCAGCAGCTGGGCCGACAGGTAGACGAAGAACAGGACCACGCCGGCGGTCAGCAGCGCGGCGACGACCACCGACGGCGAGAAGTTCAGTGGCCGGGATGGCTCCTCGAGCGGCCGGGGCGGCACGATGACGGGCTCGGGCCCGACCTGGTCGCCGCGTTCTCGGCGCCATTGCCGGAGGACATCCTCCGGGTCCAGCGCCAGGTAGATCGCGTAGTTGCGCAGGAAGCCCTTGGTGTAGACGGCGCCCGGCAGGTCCCGGTAGTCGCCACGCTCGAGGGCGCTCAGGTACCGGACACGGATCTTGGTGTCGCGCTCGGCGCGGGCGAGGTCGACGCCCTTGCGCTCGCGCGCCGCCGAGAGGCGGTCCGGCAGGCCGGGGCCGGCCTCGATCGCCTCACCGCGATCCGCGGTTCCGAAGCGCTGGGCGGCACGCCGGGCGTGATCGCGGGCGGTCATCGGTCAATCATCGCCGGGGTCGGCGCCGTTGTCGCCCCCCGTCGCGTCGCGCCGAAGTACTACCCGGGCGTTCGAACCGTCGAACGCGCCGATGTAGCCGCGCTGCTCGAGCTGGTCGATCATCCGCGCCGCCCGGGCGTAGCCGACCTTGAGGCGCCGCTGGAGCAGCGAGGCGGAAGCGCGGTCGTACTCGCGAATGACCTCCACGGCGTCCGGGAGCAGGCGATCCGCGTCCTCGTCGGCCAGGTCGTCCTGGCTGGAGCTGCCGTCCTCGTCGTTCTGGACGATCGCCATGTCGTAGTGGGGATCCTCGATCTGGTTCTTCCAGTGCTCCGTCACCCGGCCGATCTCGTGATCGGACACGAACACGCCCTGGAGGCGCATCGGGCGGGGCAGGTCGGATGGCTGGTAGAGCATGTCGCCACGACCGATGAGGTCCTCCGCGCCGGGGGTGTCGAGGATGGTTCTCGAGTCGATCTGGGACGCCATCGCGAACGCGATCCGTGACGGGAAGTTCGCCTTGATCAGCCCGGTCACCACGTTGACCGACGGCCGCTGCGTGGCGAGGACCATGTGGATGCCGGTGGCGCGGGCCTTCTGGGCGAGCCGGACGATCGGCTCCTCGACATGCTTGCCCTCGCGCATCATCAGGTCCGCGAGCTCGTCGATGACGACGACGATGTACGGCATGCGATCCTCGGGATCGGCCCGGCCCTCGTTGTAGGCGCGGATGTTGCGGGCGGTCGCGCCGGCGAAGCGCCGGTAGCGGCCCTCCATCTCGTTGACCGCCCACTTGAGCGCGGCCTTGGCGCGCTCGGGCTCGGTGATGACCGGCACGAGCAGGTGCGGCAGGCCGTTGTACGCCGCGAGCTCGACCCGCTTCAGGTCCACCAGGATCATCCGGATGTCATCCGGGGTTGCGTTGCAGAGCAGGCTCGTGATCAGCGCGTTGACCATGACGCTCTTCCCCGAGCCGGTCGCGCCGGCGATGAGGAGGTGCGGCATCTTGGCCAGGTCGACCGCCTGCGCCCGGCCGGCGACGTCGCGCCCGAGCGCGAAGGTGAGCTTTGAGCCGGAGCCCGCGAAGTCGAGCGTCTCCAGGATCCCGCGCAGGGTCACCACGTTGAAGTCCTGGTTGGGGATCTCGATGCCGACGGCGCTCTTGCCCGGGATCGGCGCCTCGATCCGGAGCGTCCGCGCGGCAAGGGCCATGGCCAGGTCGTCCGACAGCGCTTCGATGCGGCTCACTTTCACATGCGCCGCGGGCTGGACCTCGTACTGGGTGACCACCGGCCCGGCATTCCGCCCGACGATCTTGGCCGGGATGTCGAAGCTCTCCAGCTTCTTGATGATGATGTCCTCGGTCCGCCGATGGACAGTTTCGTCGCCGGCCGGGTTGACCCGCTCCACTGTCGCATCGAGCAGCTCGATGCCGGGCAGCGAGTACTCGATCTTCTCGCGCGTCGGCGGCGAATCCGAGGCATCCGTGATGTCGTCGGGGTCGCGCACGGGGCGTGGCCGCTCGCTCAGGGCCGTCGCCGCCCCTGCGCCCCCGGCCAGGGCGCCAGGCGCCGCCCCCGAGCCCGGCGTGCGCGTTGGCGCGAAGGTGGCTGACGTGGGGACCGGCGAGGGCATCGGGGCCGGGCTGTCGTCGCCGAACAGGCCCGTCTGGCCCGGGACGTCGGCGACGGTTCCCGTGATCTTGGGACCGCGCACGCGGCCGCCGCCCCGAACGCCCGTGGCATCGGCGCCGGTGCCGTTGCCGCCGCGCGCGTCGGTCGGCTTCGTCGGCGGGGGCATCCGGCGCATGCTGTCGGCTGCCGAGCTGCCCAGCCAGTGCGCGATCGAGGTCATCGGGTGCAGCAGCTGGCTGAGGCGCAGGTTGAACGCGATCAGGACGCCGGCGATCCCGAGCGCCACGAGCAGGACGAACGCGCCGACGGGCGTCACCCAGCCCTTGGGCCCGTCGGATATGAACCGGCCGACGTAGCCGCCGCCACTCGCGTGGCCGGGGCCGGCCGGATAGAAGATCGACGCCGCACCGAGCAGCCCCACGTACGCGATGACGACGCCCGAGAGCGTCAGCCCCCAGCCCGATCCGGGTGACTTGCCGGGCCCCCACTCGATGTACCACCCCGTCCCCAGCAGCACGAAGGGCAGCAGCCAGCGCAGCGTGCCGAACCATGGCCCGACCGTGTCGCGGAACCAGGTCGTGACCGATCCGTCCCCCGGCAGGAAGGCAATGAGGGTCACGGCGGCCAGCACGAGCAGCGTGATCCCGATCAGCGACCGGGCAACCTCCTGCCCGACGTCGGGCAGCCGGAAGGACGGCAGGCCGAACCGGCTCCGCCTGCGCCGTGCCTGGCGTCGTCGCCGCGTCGCCATCTAGACCTCGACCACCACCGGAAAGACCATCGGCCGGCGCTTCGTCTGCTCGAACAGGTAGCGCGACACGCCGTCCTTGATCTGGCTCTTGAGCAGCGCGATCTCGCTGATGTGGTCGCCCGGGTTCTCGACCGATTCCATGACCCGCCGGATCGCCTCCTCCATGATCGGGTCCTGCTCGTTCCCGTGAACGAAGCCGCGGGTGATGATCTCGGGCTTGCCGAGGACCGCACCCGTCTGCTTGTCCACGGTGACCACGATCATGAACATGCCGTCGTTTGCCAGGGCCTTGCGGTCGCGGAGGACGACGTCGCCGACGTCGCCGACCGACAGCCCGTCGACGTACACGTAGCCCGCCGCGACCGGCTGGCCGCGATGGGCGGTGCCGTCCGCCCAGAACTCGATCGGCATGCCGTTCTCGATGATGAACACGTTCTCCGGAGCGACGCCGGTGTCGACGGCCAGCCGGCCGTGGTGGACCTGCATCCGGAACTCGCCGTGCATCGGGATGAAGTACTTCGGGCGGACCAGGTTGAGCATCAGCTTGAGCTCCTCCTGGCTGGCGTGGCCGGAGACGTGGGCGTGGCGGATCGCGTGGTAGATGACGTTCGCGCCCGCCTTGAACAGGTTGTCGATCGTGCGCGAGACGTACTCCTCGTTGCCCGGGATGGGGCTCGCGCTGAGGATGACCGTGTCACCCGTCTCGATCTCCACGAACCGGTGGTCGCGGTTGGCCATGCGGGCGAGGCCGGACATCGGCTCGCCCTGCGAGCCGGTCGTGGCGATCACGATCTTGCCGTCCTGGATGTCGCCGATCCGGTCCTTGGCGACCATCTGGTCCGGGCCGAACTTGAGGTAGCCGAGGTCGGCCGCGATCCGGAAGTTCTGCTCCATCGACCGGCCGATGACGGCGACCTTGCGGTCGAATGTCGCGGCGGCGTCGAGGACCTGCTGGATGCGGGCGATGTTGCTCGCGAACGTGGCCACGATGACCCGGCCATCGAGCGGCTCCATGATCTCGCGGAACGCCTCGCCGACGGTCCGCTCGGACGGCGTGTAGCCGGGGCTCTCGGCGCGCGTCGAGTCCGACAGGAGGCAGATCACGCCCTCGGCGCCGAGCTTGGCGATGATCGCGAAGTCGGACAGCTTGCCGTCGACCGGGGTGTGGTCGAACTTGAAGTCGCCGGTGTGGACGACCGTGCCAACGGGCGTGCGGAGGGCGATGCCCATCGCGTCCGGGATCGAGTGGCCCACGCGGAATGGGATCACGGTGAACGGCCCGATCTGGACCTCGTCGCCGGGGTCCAGCGGCAGCATCGGGTTCGAGGTGAGCTTGTGCTCCTTGACCTTGATCCCGAGCAGCCCTCGAGCGAGCGTGGACGCATAGACCGGGACGCCCGGGAACATCGGCAGGATGTACGGCAGACCGCCGACGTGGTCCTCGTGGGCGTGGGTGATCAGGAACGCCCTGACGTTCGCCTTGCGCTCGCGCAGATAGGTCACATCCGGGATCACGAGGTCGATGCCGAACATCTCCTCGTCCGGGAACATGAGCCCGCAGTCGATGACGACGATGTCGTCGCCGTACTCGATCACGTACATGTTCTTGCCGATCTCCCCCACCCCGCCGAGCGGGATGATCCGGAGCGGCTTGTCGCCTGCGTCGGGCACGGGCGATCGTCGTGGCATCTGGCCTCCGCTAGAACAGGGTGGCTGCGGGCGCGACGTCGGTCGCGGTGCCGGCCTGGGATGGCATGGGGCTCGGGGTTTCGGCCGGCACCCGCCGGGCGCGCGCGTCGAGCACGACCTTCGGCAGCCCGGCGATGTCGTCGTAGCTCTGGCGCTCGACCTCCGTGCTCCGGAGCGCGGCGGCCGGGTGGTAGAGCGCATACGCCAGCGCGTCGCGGGCGCCGGTCTCCGGCGGCGCCACGACCGCGGTGCCGTGGATCTGGCTGATCCGCTCGCCCGGTCGGAAATGCGCCATCGAGAACCGGCCGAGGGTCACCACCACGGCGGGATCGAGCACCTCCAGCTGGCGCTTGAGGTACGGCGCGCAGGCGGCGATCTCGTCCGGCTCCGGGTCGCGGTTGCCCGGCGGCCGGCACTTGACGATGTTCGTGATGAACACCTCCCGGCGCCGCCAGCCCAACGTCCCGATCAGCCGCTCGAGCAGCTCCCCAGCCCGACCCACGAAGGGCCGGCCCTGCTGGTCCTCGGTCTGCCCCGGACCCTCGCCGACGAAGACGACCTCGGTGTCCGGGTGGCCCTCGCCCGGCACGGCCTTCGTGCGCGTCTGCGCCAGCCGGCAGCGCGTGCAGGCGCGCACCTCGGTGGCGATCGCCTCGAGCGACGCCCGCCGATCGGCCGTCGAGTCGCTGCGCTGGTCCGCGATCGTCCCCGCCTCCGTCACGCGGGGGTCTCGACGAGGGGCCTGCGCCGTGACCGCGCGTGGACCCAGCCGCGCTCGACCAGCAGCTCGGCCAGCTCGACGGCATTCGTCGCCGCGCCCTTGCGGAGGTTGTCCGAGACGACCCACAGCGCGAGCCCGCGCCCGCCCTCGATCGAGGGATCCTGGCGGACCCGGCCGACGAAGACCTCGTCGCGGCCGGCCGATGTCGACGCGAGCGGGTACTCGTGGGCACTCGGGTCGTCCTGGACGACGACGCCCGGGACGGCGGCGAACAGGCGCCGGGCCTGCTCCGGCGTCAGCGGCTCGCGCGTCTCGACGTGGACCGCCTCGGAGTGGCTGACGAAGACCGGAATGCGGACTGCCGTGCACGAGATCCGGAGATCTGGCAGGTGGAGGATCTTGCGGCACTCCGTGACGACCTTCCACTCCTCCTTCGTGTAGCCGTTGTCCAGGAACACGTCGATCTCGGGGAGTGCGTTGAACGCGATCTCGTGGGGATAGACGCTGTGGGTCTTCGGCTGGCTGGCCGCGTGGGCCTGAATCTGGCCCTCCAGCTCGGCGATCGCCTCGGCGCCGGTCCCGGACACGGACTGGTAGGTGTCGACCACCACCCGCTCGATGCCGACGCTGTCGCGGATCGCCATGAGCACCGGCACGAGCTGCATCGTCGAGCAGTTCGGGTTCGCGATGATCCCTTCGTGCGCCTCGAGGTCGCCCGGATTCACCTGGCTCACGACGAGGGGCACGGTGGGATCCATCCGCCACGCGGCCGAGTTGTCGATCACGGTGGCGCCGCGAGCCGCCGCCTGCGGCGCGAGGTCGCGGGAGATATCGGCGCCGGCACTGAACAGGGCGATGTCGACGCCCTCGAACGCATCGCCGACGGCCTCCTGGATCTCGAGCGTCTGCCCACCGACCTGGACGGTCCGACCCGCCGATCGACCGGACGCGAGGAGCCGCAGCTCCGCCATCGGGAAGCCCCGCTCGCCGAGGACCTGCACCATCGTTCGACCGACGACGCCGGTGGCGCCGACGACGGCAATCGTGAGGGGGGTCGGCTGGCTCATCCGGGCATGGCTCCGCAGGGATTTCAGATCAGTCGGGCTCGGCCCGGAGTATAGCCGAGGCGTCGTCCCATCCCGACGCACCGTGGCGGGCAGCGGTCCGTCCGTCAATTTCCGGCTAAACAAACACCCCCGGGTAGCAAGGCGAGATCGCGTACTGGACAAAGCGTCCTCGGAGCGACCAGCAAGCACGGATGGTGTCGGACCATTGGTCAACCAGCCGCGTTTGCGCCCTGCCGTTCGTCCCGGGCGGCCCTAACTACCCACGGGTGGTTGTTCGGCAGACAACCCGATCAAGAGCCGCGAGACGTGCGCCGCTGCCCGGAATCGAACGACCCCGGCGAGGCCGGGGTCGTTGCATCGTTGCGCGTTGGTCGGCGCCCGAGTGGCGCCGAGAAGGCTTACGCCTCGACCGGCTCCTTGGCGAGGTGGCGCTGCATGGCCGCCTTGCGGGAGAGGTTGATGCGGCCCTGGCGATCGACCTCGATCACGACGACCATCACCTCGTCGCCGACGGACACGACGTCCTCGACGGTCGGCACGTGGTAGTCGGCGAGCTCGCCGATGCGGACGAGGCCTTCCTTGCCCGGCAGGATCTCGACGAA
>DHWF01000044.1:113060-115589 GCA_002413045.1 Chloroflexi bacterium UBA5189 | reverse complement strand
CCCATGATCCGGGTGACCTTGCCCAGGTACAGGGCGCCGACCTCGACGTCGCGGGTCAGGCTCTCGATCCAGGTGATCGCCTTGCGGGCGTTCTCGCCGCTCACTGCGGCGATCTCGACGGAGCCGTCGTCCTCGACGTTGATCTCGGTGCCGGTCTCCTCCTGGATCTTGCGGATCATCGATCCACCCTTGCCGATGATCTCGCGGATCTTCTCAGGGTTGATCTTGATCGTCGTGATCCGGGGGGCGAAGTCGCTCATCTCGGAACGGGTCTCGGGCAGCACCTCGGCCATCTTGTCGAGGATGGTCAGGCGGGCAGCCAGCGCGGACTTGAGGCCCGCCCGGATGATCGCCTCGCTGATGCCCCGGACCTTGATGTCCATCTGGAGCGCCGTGACGCCATCACGGGTGCCGGTGACCTTGAAGTCCATGTCACCGATCGAGTCTTCCTTGCCGAGGATGTCGGTCAGGACGACGAAGGTGCCATCGGGCTCCGTGATCAGGCCCATCGCCGCGCCGGCAACCGGGGCCTTGATCGGCACGCCGGCGTCCATGAGGGCGAGCGTCGAGCCGCATGTCGAGGCCATCGAGGTCGAGCCGTTCGAGGTCACGCACTCGCTGACGAGGCGGATCACGTACGGGAACTCCTCGTGGCTCGGCAGCACGGGCACGAGCGCGCGCTCCGCGAGGTGGCCGTGACCGATATCGCGCCGGCTGGGGCCGCGCATCGGCTTGTTCTCGCCGGTGCTGTACGGCGGGAAGTTGTAGTGGTGGATGTAGCGCTTCTCGGTCTCGGGGCTGATCGTGTCGATCCGTTGCACGTCCGAGGACGCGCCGAGGGTCGCGACGGTCAGCGCCTGGGTCTCACCACGGGTGAACAGGCCCGAGCCGTGGGCGCGCGGCACCAGCCCGACCTCGACCGAGATCGGCCGGATGTCGTTGAGGCCGCGGCCGTCGATGCGGATGCCCTCGTCGAGGACGATCCGGCGGACGGTCTTCTTCTGGATCAGGTTGAACAGGCCCTTGCTGACCCGCGCGTCGCGGCGGGCGGCCTCGAGGAGCGCGTTGGTGTCGCCACCCGTCTTCTGGGCGCGCACCGCATCGCCGATCGCGGTCTTCAGCTTGGTGATCCGAGCCGGCAGCTCGTTCGCGAACCACAGCAGGAGGTTCGCGGTGGCCTGGGCGTCGGTCAGGGCGCGGTGGCTCGTCGCGAGCTCGATCCCGAAGAACCGGGCCAGGTCACCGAGCTTGTACGACTCGGCGCCCGGGTAGCCCTCACGGGCGATGACGAGCGTGTCCAGGTACGAGCCCGGCGCGAACCGGAACCCGCCGCCCTTGGCCTCCTCGATGAAGCCGAGGTCGAAGCCCACGTTGTGCCCGACGACGGTCGCATCGCCGACGAACTTGAGGAGCTGCTCCGCGGCCGCCTTCGGCGTGGGGGCGCCCTTCACGTCCTTGTCGGTGATGCCGTGCATCTGGTTGCCGACGATCGGACGGCCGGGGTTCACGAACGTCGACCACGTGTCGACGACCTTGGTCCCCTTGATCTTGACCGCGGCAATCTCGAGCAGGTCGGACATCTTCGGGTCCGTGCCGGTGGTCTCGACGTCGATGACGACGAGCTCACGCTTGGCGTCCGTCGCCGTCGCGAAGTCGAGGACGGAGCCGGTCGAGGGCTCGATGTACGGGAGCTTCTTGGGCTTGCCGAGGGCCGCCCGCATCTCCTCCTGGATCGCGACGAGCGGCTGGAGCGAGCGGTGTCCGAACAGGATGGCCTCAGCCATCACGTCCTCAGGGAGGAGGTTCGCACCGGCCTCGACCATCATGATCGCGTCCCTGGTGCCCGCGACGATCAGGTCGAGGTCAGACTCGGCGAGCTCGGTGTGCGTCGGGTTGACGACGAACTCGCCGGCGATCCGCCCGATTCGAACAGCGCCGATGGGCCCGTCGAACGGGATCTCGCTGATGTTGAGGGCCGCCGACGCGGCGACCGTGCCGATGACGTCCGGGTTGTTCTCCTGGTCGGTCGAGAGGACCGTGACCACGAGCTGGATGTCGTCCTTGTAGCCCTCGGGGAAGAGCGGCCGGATCGGCCGGTCGATCTGGCGGGCGGCCAGGATCGCGTTCTCCGACGGTCGTGACTCGCGCTTGATGAAGCCGCCCGGGATCTTGCCCGCGGCGTACATGCGCTCCTCGAAGTCGACGGTGAGCGGGAAGAAGTCGAGCCCTGGGCGGGGCTCCGACCGGTTGGCGGTGCCGAGCACCATGGTGTCGCCGTAGCGGACGGTGACGGCGCCGCCGGCGAGACGGGCAAGCCGGCCGGTTTCGATGGTCAGCGTTCGACCACCGAGCTGGGTCTCGAAGACCTGTGGCACTGGTTGTATGTCCTCCTGCCGTGGAGGAGGCGACGACCTGGCGGGTCAGCCCGGCGCGCTGGCTCTCTGCGCTCCCCCGGCCCTTCTTGGGCGGGGCTGCGAATGAGGGCTAGCGGCGGAGTCCAAGCCGTCCGATGACGGCTCGGTAGCGCGC
>DHWF01000044.1:70778-112823 GCA_002413045.1 Chloroflexi bacterium UBA5189 | reverse complement strand
CGGCGCTGGCCGACGAGCTTGAGGAGGCCGCGACGCGAATGATTGTCCTTCGGGAAGCTGCGCAGATGATCCGTGAGGGCCTTGATCCGCTCCGTCAAGAGCGCGATCTGGACCTCCGGTGAGCCGGTGTCGCCGTCCACGACGGCGTATTCGGCAATGGTCTCCTGCTTCCCCTCGGGCGCGAGCGGCACTCGGTCCTCCGACACGAACAAATCTATTGGGTTCTTTTCCACATCTTTGACCGGCGGATGGTAGCAGCCGAACGTCGATCACGCACGAACGCGCCCGAAGAGTGGCCGTCGGGGCGACGGGCGCCGGTCTCCGGCTGGTCCGGATGTTCCGGTGGGATACGAACGCGACGAGGTTACGCCCGCGCTGCCGTTCCCTCGCCCCAAACCTCGTTGATTCTGTGCCGCTCGAACACATCTACGACGGAATCGGGCGATTCCTGCCCGAATCCGGCAGACCAGGCCGTCGACCTCGTCGAGTTCGCAGCCGTACGGAACAATCGGTCCGGTCAGGCACCGGGACGATCAGGCTTGGGGTCGAGCCGACCCTCAGTCGGCGACCCTCGCCGCGAACGACACGCGCCAGCGAGGTCCGCCCAGCCAGATGCCATTCAGGCGCACGGACGCCGCGTCCAGGACGCGAACGCGATGCGGGTCGTGGCTGGTCCCCTCGTCGAGGTCGTCGACGCGCACCGTGTACGCAGCGGGCGGCGGCAGGGCGACCGGTGTCTCGAACGTCAGGACGGGATCGCGGGAGATCCTCGAACCTCGGCCGACAACGGCGTACGGCCGACCCAGGAGGCGCTCGGCGGTCGCGAGGTCGCCTGCCGCGATTGCGGCACGGATCTTCGAGCTGCTGACCGCAGCGTCGTCGATGGTCAACGGGGGGACGACCACGACCTCGTAGCCGAGCTCCCGCCCGAGCGCTGCGACGGTCTCCGGCGTGCCGCCGCGCTCGAAGCCGAACGCGGAGTCCGGGGTCATGAGGAAGCCCGCCAGCTCGACCCGATCCGCGATCCGGCGAACGAAGACGTCGAACGGCGTCTCGCGCAGCGCGACATCGAACGTCTGCACCACGGTGACGGCCACCCCGGCCGCCTCGAGCCGCTCCAGCCGCTCATCGGGATCGCACAGGAGCGGCGGCGCGTGGCCCTTGAGGATCTCGTCGGGGTGGTGATCGAAGGTGATCACCGCGGGGCTCGCTGTATGGGCGTCGGCGGCGATGGCGAGCTGCTCGAGGAGATACGCGTGGCCCAGGTGCAGCCCATCGAACACGCCGACCACCACGAACAGCCGGCCCAGCGCCGCGTCGAGCGCGTCGATGCCATGCACGACGGCCATCGCCATCAGCGCGGCAGCATCTTCGTTGGCGCGATTCGGGCGCCATCGCGGCGGCCCATGCCCACGATCACCCCGGCAGCGTCAAGCAGGCGCAGCGGCTCGCCCTCCACCGCGCCGCGGAGGCCGCCTGCCGGGCGCACGAATCGGCCCTGGAGCGCATCGGCGATCTCCGGGTCGGTCAGGGCGACCGCCGGCAGCGCATCCAGGCCCGCGTCGCCGGGGAGCAGCAGCGCGCGGATTCCGTCCGGCCCGGATTCCGATGCGACGGCCCGGAGCTCGTCCAGGGCGTGGGCGTTGTCGAGCGTGAACGGGCCGCTCGCGCTCCTGACCAGCCCGCCGAGGTACGCCCCGCATCCCAACCGTGCCCCGAGGTCCCGGGCGAGCGCGCGGACGTAGGTACCCGCGGAGCAGACCACATCGACGATCGCGATGGGCCGGGCCGGATCGGCGCCGTCCCATTCGACGAGATCGAGCGACCTGATGTCGACGCTCCTGGCCGGCAGCTCGACCGCCTCGCCCGCGCGCGCCATCGCATAGGCACGCCGGCCGCCGACCTGGACCGCGGAATAGACCGGCGGCTGCTGCAGCTGCGGGCCGCGTGACGCTGCCAGCGCCGCGACGACGATCTCGCGGGTCGGGGCCGGCGCGTCGATGGGAGTCAGCTCACCGTCGAGGTCGTCGGTCGTCGATGTCGCGCCGAAGCACACCGTCGCGCGGTAGGCCTTGTCGTCGGCGAGGTGGTACTCGACGAGGCGAGTCGCGCCGCCGAGGAACAGTGGCAGCACCCCCGAGGCGAACGGGTCGAGCGTCCCGCCATGCCCGATGCGGCGCGTGGCGGCCAGCCGGCGCACGAGCGCGACGACGTCGTGCGATGTCGGGCCCGTGGGCTTGGCGACGACGAGCACGCCGTGCATGCCCGGCGCGTCGGGTTGACGAGGCACCCGGCTGCCGTTCAGGCGGGAGTGCGGGCGACCGCGGCGGCGAGCCGGTCCGCGACCGCGAGGACCTGGCCGCGCGCCTCGTCGAGCGTGGCCCCAACCGTCGCGCCCGCCGCGCGCGAGTGACCCCCGCCCCCGAATACCCCGGTGAGCTCCGTCGCATCGACTCCGCCCGGCTTCGTTCGGACGGAGATGCGGGTCGCCGGCCCAGCCTCCTTGAACAGGATCGCGACCTCGGCGGTCTCGGACTGGGCCAGCAGGTCGATGAGCCCCTCGGAGTGCGCGCCGAGCGTGCCGGTGGCGGCGAGGTCGGCGTCGGACAGCCAGCTGTAGATGACGCGGCCGTCCGCCGATATCGCCAGGCGGTCGAGCACCCGACCGAACAGCCGCAGCTGGGCATCGGGCTTGGACCGATACAGGCGGCGCGAGATCTCCGACAGCGGCGCGCCGGCCGCCACGAGCGCGGCCGAGACGGCGAGCGTCCGCGGCGTCGCGTTCGGGTGGGCGAACGTTGCGGTGTCCATCACGATTCCGGCCATCAGCGCCGCCGCCATCGCGCCGTCGCCGGTCGTGAGCGGGACGCCGAGGTCGACCGCGAGCAGCGTGACCATCTCGCACGTGGCTGCGGCCTCGGGGTCCACCCAGTCGCGTGGGCCGCCGTCCGCGTTCGAGGCGTGGTGATCGATGAGCACGCGTGGCAGCCGGTCGAACAGCTCGCGATTGCGCTCGCGGACGCCACCCAGGCGATCGAGCGAGCCGCAGTCGCAGACGACGAGCAGGTCGTAGTCGGCGTCCGGCGGCGGATCGGACTGGAATCGATCCATACCCCCGAGGAACTGATACAGCGGCGGGACCGGGTCGGTCGAGATCAGGGTCGCGGTCCCGCCGTGCTGCTCGACGATCGCGGCGACGCCGAGGGCCGCACCGAGCGTGTCCGCGTCAGGGTTCTCGTGGGTCGCGATCAGGGCACGCCGAGCGCCCCCGATCGCGGCGGCAGCCTCGCGGGGAATGGCAGCGAGCCACGGCTGCAGGTCGACGCTCACCGGCGAGCCGCCTTCTTGCCCTTCATGCTCTTCCGGCGCGGCCTCGGCGCGGCCGGCACAGGCAGCTGGAACGCGGGCGTCGGTAGCGACTCCTCGACCGGCGGCGGCTCCACCGGCGCCCCACCCCTGGCTTCGAGCTCCGCCAGCAGCTGGAGCACCCGCGTCCCGCGCTGCGAGGTGTCGTCGGTGCGCAGCTGGAGCTCCGGAATGCGCCGCAGCCGGATCCGCGACCCGAGCTCGTGGCGCACGAACGGCAGCGCATGCTGCAGCGCCTTCACCGTCTGCTCGCGGTCCGCCGGCTGCCCGATCACGCTCACCCACACCCGAGCCGTGCTCAGGTCCGGCGCCGTCTCGACATCGGTGACCGTCACGAACCCGATCCGCGGATCCTGGACGTCCTTCGCCAGGATCGACCCGATCTCCTGCCGCAGCAGCTCGTCGATCCGATCCGTGCGGGCGGTCACAGCGGCAGCCTCAGGCGCCGATCGACCGAAGGGCTACGCAACCGCCGATCGACTGACGGTCTGAATCGAGTAACACTCGATGACGTCACCCTCGACGATATCCGTCGTGTTGACCAAGCCGATACCGCACTCGAAGCCGGTCTGGACCTCGCGGACATCGTCCTTGAAGCGGCGGAGCGAGTCGATCTTGTCCGTGGCGATGACCTTGCCGCCGCGCCACAGGCGCACGCTGCCGGAGCGGACGATGCGGCCATCGGTGACGTATGAGCCGGCGATCACCTGGCGCCCGACCTTGATCAGCTTGCGCACCTCGGCGCGGCCCTCGATGACCTCGACCTGCTCCGGCTCGAGGAGGCCGCTGAGCGCCTTCTCGATGTCGTCGGTGAGCTGGTAGATGATGTCGTACAGGCGAACGTCGACCTTCTCGGCCTCGGCGGCGCGGCGGGCCGTGTCGCTGATCGCGGTATTGAAGCCGACGACGATCGCGTTCGACGCGGACGCGAGCAGGATGTCGTTGTCGCTGATCTCGCCGGCGCCCTCGTACAGGACGTTGAGCTTGACCTCGTCGCTCTTGAGCTGGCCGAGGGCGTGGGTGATGGCGCCGAGCGAGCCCGAGACGTCCGCCTTGAGGACGATCCGGAGCTCCTTGGCCTGGCCGGCCTGGATCTGCCGGTAGAGATCCTCGAGGGTCGCGCGGCCGCTCCCGTCCCCGCCCTTCGAGGCGAGCTCGGCATGGCGCGCCTCGACCGCGGCGCGAGCTGACTTCTCGTCGGCGACGACGCGCAGGATGTCGCCGGCCTCGGGGACCTCGGACAGGCCGAGGATGACCGCCGGGGTGGCGGGGCCCGCCTTCTTCATGCGCTTGCCGTGCTCGTCCTCGAGCGCGCGCACGCGGCCGAACGTCTCGCCGACGACGATGATGTCGCCGACGTTGAGCGTGCCGGTCTGGACGAGGACGGTCCCGACGGGCCCGCGGGCCTTGTCCATGCGCGCCTCGACGATCGTGCCGATCGCAGATCGCTTCGGGTTCGCCTTGAGCTCCTGGAGATCCGCGACGAGCAGGATCATGTCGACCAGGTCGTCCAGCCCGACGCGCGTCTTCGCCGACACCGGCACGAGGGGCGTGTCGCCGCCGTACTCCTCGATGACGACGCCGGCCTCGGTCAGCTCGGTCTTGACCCGGTCCGGGTTCGCGTCCGGCTTGTCGATCTTGTTGAGCGCGATGATGATCGGCACCTTGGCCGCCTTGGCGTGGCCGATCGCCTCGAGCGTCTGGGGCATCACGCCGTCGTCTGCGGCGACCACGACGACGGCGATGTCGGTGACCTTCGCCCCGCGCGCCCGCATCGCGGTGAACGCCTCGTGGCCCGGCGTGTCGAGGAAGACCACGCGGCGGTCGCCGCGGATGACGTCGCTCGCGCCGATGTGCTGGGTGATGCCGCCGCGCTCGCCAGCCGCGACCGTCGTCGAGCGGATCGCATCGAGCAGGCTCGTCTTGCCGTGGTCGACGTGGCCCATGACCGTGACGATCGGCGCCCGATCGACGAGATCTGCCGTGTCGTCCTCGGTGAACAGCGACTCCTTGGTCGCGGCCTGGGGAGCCTCGACGCCGTCCTCCCCGGCCGCGGCGGCGGCTCCGGGGGCGGCCTGCTCCGCGACCTCGTAGCCGAGCTCGCTGGCGACCAGGGACGCGGTGTCGCGGTCGATGAGCTGGTTGATCGTGGCGAAGATGCCGCTCTTGATGAGCTCGCGGATGACGTCGGCCGGGTTGACCGTCAGCAGCTCGGCGAGCTCCTTGACGGTGATCGTCGCGGGCAGCTCGACCGCGCCGCGCATCGACGGATCGACGACCTGGACCGCGGTCTGACCGAAGGCGCCGTCTCGACGCGGCGGCTTGCGTGGGCCGCGCCGGCCGCGGGTGCCGCTTCTACTGCGCGCCATCGATCACTCCCCCGCGCGTGGCGGCAAGCAGCTGGTCCGCGAGGTCCGCGGGAAGGGTTGTCTCGAGTGCCCGCCCGAGCCCACCGCGGCCCGTGGCGCCGGCGATGCACGCCCCGTCACGGCACACGTAGGCGCCACGGCCGTTGGCACGGCCGCTGGGGTCCACGTGGACGCCTCCATCGGGCGCGCGGACGACCCGGAGCAGCTCGCGCTTGGCGCGGCTCGTCCGGCAGTGGACGCAGGATCGGGTCGGGACCGCTCGACGGTCGAGCGTGCCCGCCGCGGCGCCTACGACGCCACCTCGTCGGCGGCCTTGGCCTTGCGGGCGCGGGGCTTCTTTGGAGCGGCCTCGGCCGCGACGGCGACCGCAACCGGCTCCGGTTCGGCGGCGGCCTTGGCGCGCGAGGCGCGAGGCTTCGTCGCAGCGGCCGTGGCTTTCGGAGCCGCCTTCGCCGCAGGCTTCTTCGCCGGCTTCGTGGCTACTGCTGACTCAATGGCCTCGACGGCGGGCACCGGCGCGCCGTCGTCGTCCATGGATTCCTGGGCGAGCTCGACCTGGTCGACGGGCGCAGCCGGCGCCGGCTCGCGGCTCGCCGCGGCCTTCGCCTCGGCGACCGAGACGTCGCTCCGGATGTCGATGCGCAAGCCCGTCAGGCGTGCGGCGAGCCGGGCGTTCTGCCCCTCACGCCCGATGGCCAGCGACAGCATCCGCTCCGGAACCGTGACGTTCGCTCGCGGCGGGGGCCCCTCGTCGATCTCGACCGACAGGACCTGGGCGGGCGAGAGGGCATTTGCGACAAACGTCGCCCGGTCGTCGTTCCAGGGGATGACGTCGATCTTCTCGCCGCCGAGCTCGGCGACGACGGACTGGACGCGCGCACCGCGCTGTCCGACGGTGGCGCCGACAGGATCGAGGCCCTCCTGGCGCGACCCGACCGCGACCTTCGACCGGCTGCCCGCCTCGCGGGCGATCGCCCGGATCTCGACGGTGCCATTATGGATCTCGGGGACCTCGAGCTCGAACAGTCGCTTGAGGAAGCCCTTGTGGGTGCGGCTGACGAACAGCGCCGGTCCGCGCGGCGTCCGGCGGACCTCGAGGACGTAGGCCTTGACGTTCTGTCCGATGCGGTAGTGCTCGAGCGGCGACTGCTCGGTGGTGGCGAGGACGCCTTCGACGCCCTTGCCCATGTCCAGGATCATCGCCCGCGGCTCGACCCGGTTGACGGTCCCGGTGACGAGCTCGCCCTCCTTGTCGGCGAACTGATCGAAGACGGCGTCGCGCTCGGCCTCGCGGAGGCGCTGCAGGACGACCTGCTTGGCGGTCTGGGCGCCGATCCGGCCGAAGGTGTCGCCGTCGAGCTCCTCGATCTCCACGAGCTCACCCGGGATGGCGTCGGCCTTGTGCTGGCGCGCCTCGTCGAGGGTGAAGTGGGTCAGCTGCTGCTCTTCCTCGATCGGGTCCGTCGCCGCGATCCGAGCGCGGTAGACCCGGATGCGGCCGCTGTCCGCGTCGATCTGGACGTGGATGTCCTCTTCGTTCGCGACCCGTCGGTAGGCCGCGGCAATCGCGTCCTCCACCGTCCGGATGAGCTGCTCCCGGGAGACCTGCTTCTCGGCATTGAGCTGGAGGAGAGCGCCGACGAAATCGCGACTCATGGCGTCTCTCTCCTCCTCTCAATTCACGGCCTCGTGCCGTTCCCGGCGAAAAAAATACGTGGGGGTCACCCACGCTTCGAGGCGGCCGTTTGTGTTTGGCGGAGTATACACGGGGCCCTCCGGAGCGTCGAACGGGGCTAGGATGGGGACAATGTCCGCCGAACGCGTGGTTGCCCTCGGCGGCCTCGTCATCTCCCTTCTGCTCCTCTTCCAGCTGGCGCCGCCGGCGCTCCGGGCGTGGCGCATCTACAGCGGCGTGAAGACCCGCCGGCTCGCGGATGCCGGCCCGTTGGCGATCCCCCCGCCAGAGCCGGTCGCTCTGCGACTGGAGGAACTGAGCGCGGTCGGGTTCAGCCGGATCGGCGAGCGGTACATCCAGCTCCCTGGCACGCCGATCCGCTACGAGTGGGTCGTCGGCGAGGATTCGGGCGAGGCCTACGTCGTGCTCGTGCCGTCGACCGTCATCGGCACGCTGATCGCGTTCTACACCTCGTTCGAGGACTCCACCTGGGTCCAGACCAACTTCCCACGCGGCAGCGTCGTCGAGCGGCCCACGTTCCATGCGTCGTTCGTGAACACGAACCTCACCGAGGCGCTCGCCACGCATCGCGCGCAGGTCGCCCGGCTGATTGCAGGGCACGGGTCGCCCCGGAAGATCCTGACCATGGCGGACACGTTGCGTATGGACGCCGACTTCCGGGTCCATCACGGCGGGATGACGTTGCGCCCGCTGATCCCGCGGCTGATCGGGCCGGCGATCGGCGCCGCGGTCCTGGCGGTGCTGTGCGCCGCCCTGCTCGTCTCCGGGCAGTAACCAGACCGGCCGTCGTCAGACGGGCGCCGCAACGACCCCATAGCGCGTGGCGACGTAGCCCTCGAGGATGTCGATGAACTCGTCGACGATCCGGTCGCCGCGGAGGGTCCGGTCCAGGCGGCCGTCGACGAAGACCGGCGCAACCGGCTCTTCGAAGGTGCCCGGCAGCGAGATGCCGATGTTGGCGTGCTTGGACTCGCCGGGACCGTTCACGACGCAGCCCATGACGGCGACGGTCATCTCCTCGACGCCCGGGTAGCTCGAGCGCCACTCGGGCATCCGGTCCCGCAGGTGGCCCTGGATCCGCTCGGCCATCTCCTGGAAGAACGTGGACGTCGTGCGGCCGCATCCGGGGCAGGCGCTGACCTGGGGCAGGAACGAGCGCAGGCCCATCGACTGGAGGACCTGCTGGGCGACCCGGACCTCCTCTTCGCGCTCGCCACCGGGAGCCGGGGTGAGCGAGACGCGGATCGTGTCGCCGATCCCCTCCTCCAGCAGGATCGAGAGGCCTGCGGTGGATGCGACGATGCCCTTCATCCCGAGCCCGGCCTCGGTGAGCCCGACATGGAGCGGGTACTCGGAGCGCCGGGCGAGGATCCGGTACACGTCGACCACGTCGCGCACGTTCGAGACCTTGGCCGACAGGATGATCATGTCGTGGCCAAGCCCCGTCTCCTCGGCCAGCTCCGCGGACCGCATCGCCGACTCGATCATCGCCTCGATCATCACGTCGCGGCTCTCGCGCGGCTCGGCGAGCTTCGCGTTGGCGTCCATGAGGTCGGTGAGGAGCGCCTGGTCGAGCGAGCCCCAGTTGACCCCGATTCGAACCGGCACGCCGTTCTCGATGGCAACCCGCACGATGGTCTGGAAGTTCTCGTCATGGCGCTTGGCGCCGACATTGCCGGGATTGATCCGGTACTTGGCGAGGCCCTTCGCCATCTCCGGGTACTCGACCAGGAGCTGGTGGCCGTTGTAGTGGAAGTCGCCGATGACCGGCACGCCCACCCCGAGGTCGCGCAGCTTCCGGATCATGTCGGGCACGGCGGCGGCGGCCGGGTCGTTGTTGACGGTGACCCGGACGAGCTCGCTACCGGCATGCGCGAGCCGGGCGACCTGGATCGCGGTCGCGTCGGCGTCCGCGGTGTCCGTGTTGGTCATCGACTGCACGACGACCGGATGAGCGCTGCCGACGGGAACCCCGCCGACGTCCACCGTCACGGTGCGGCGCCGGGCCGTCGTCATGGCGTCGAGCCCAGGCGCGCGATGTCGAAGCCCGTGATCCACAGCACGAAGACGAGCAGGAAGACCGCGCCGATCGCATAGGTGATGCGCTCGGCACGCAGGCCCACCCGCTGCCCGAAGACGCGCTTGATCACGAGCACGGCCATCCGCCCGCCGTCGAGCGGTGGCAACGGCAGGATGTTCACGACGGCCAGGTTGATCGACAGGATCCCGGCCACGTACAGGAGCAGGATCGGGCCGGCATTCAGGAGGATGTCGGCGAGGGACACGGCGATTCCAACGGGGCCGGAGGCCGGCGGCGCTGCGGTCGGGTCCTTGAAGAAGCCGCCGACAAGGTCCCCGAGTCCGCGGACGATCAGGCCGCCCCAGCGCCCGAGCTCATTGCCGGCGATTCCGACCGAGGTGCCGAGGTCGTGGCCGATGTACGTCACGGGCCGATCGCTGACCTGGATCCCGAGGGCGCCTCGCGTGTCGCTCAGCTCCGACGCCGGGCGGAGCTTGACCGAGACGTCCCGCTGGGTGCCGTCCGCTCCGCGCAGGGTGATCGTGACCGTCTGGCCCGCATCGGCCCGCAGCGTCGAGGTCACGTCGCCGCCGCCGAAGATGTCGAACTGCTGGCCATTGACCCGGACGATCTCGTCCCCGGCCTGGAGTCCGGCGGCGGCCGCCGGCGAGCTCGCCTCGACCTGGCCGATGCGGACGTTCGTGACCGGCGTCGCCAGCAGGGCAATCGCGAAGAAGATGACGAACGCGACGGCGACGTTCATCGCGACGCCCGCCACGAGGATCGTCAGTCGAACGCGCAGCGGCTTGGCGGCAAACGAGCGCGGGTCGGACGCCGCGTCGCCATCCTCGCCGTCGAGGCGGACGAAGCCGCCGATCGGCAGCCAGTTGAGCGTCCACAGGGTCTCGCCCTTCGCGCGCAAGACCTTCGCGCGCGGCGGGAAGCCGATGCCGAACTCCAGGACGCGGACGTCGAACCGCCGGGCCGTCAGGTAGTGTCCGAGCTCGTGGACGAGCACGAGCCCGCCCAGGATGAACACGAACAGGAAGATCGCGAGGAGGGTGTAGAGCACGCCGTCCATCAGGCGAACGCCCCCATCGCGGCCGTGGCGAACGCCGCGCGAACGTCCGCGTCGAGCGCGACGAGGTCGTCGAGATCGGGGTCGGCGCCGGTCGGCGTGCCGAACCGCGTCACCGCCGCTTCGAGCAGCCGCGGGATGCCCGGGAAGTCGAGGCTGCCCGCCAGGAAGCGCGCGACAGCCACATCATCCGCGGCGATCAGCGCGGCCGTGGCTCGGGGTCCCAGCACGCCCGCCTCCCGCGCGATGCGCAGCGCCGGGAAGCGCGCGGTGTCTGGCGCGCGGAAGTCCAGCCGCGCCAGCGCGACGAGGTCCGCGGGAGCTGCCGGCGACGGCCGGCGGTCCGGGTAGGTGAGCGCGTATTGGATCGGGAGTCGCATGTCGGGCGTGCCAAGCTGCGCCTTGATGGAGCCGTCCACGAACTGGACGGCGGAGTGCACGACCGACTGCGGATGGATCACGACGTCGATCTGCTCGTACCCGACATCGTAGAGCCAGCGCGCCTCGATGACCTCCAGGCCCTTGTTCGCGAGGGTCGCCGAATCGATGGTGATCTTGGCGCCCATGCTCCACGTAGGGTGGCGCAGTGCGCGCTCCGGGGTGATCGCCGCGAACGCGTCGGCGGGCAGGTCCAGGAACGGGCCCCCCGAGGCGGTCAGGATCAGTCGTGCGACCGTCGATAGTCGTTCGCCGACGAGGCTCTGCCAGATCGCGGAGTGCTCCGAGTCGATCGGACGCAGCCAGCCGAGCGGGCTCGCGAGCGGATCGGCGGGATCCACCGCCGCCCGGCCCGCGGCGCGCTCCTTCGCCAGCGGCATCACGAGGTGCCCGCCGGCCACGAGCGTCTCCTTGTTCGCGGTCGCGACGACCTTGCCGGCGGCGAGCGCGGCCAGGACCGGGCGAAGGCTGACGACCCCGCCGGTCCCGACGACGACGAGGTCGACGTCGTCCCGCGTCGCGAGCTCGATCAACGCGTCGGCACCGGCGAGGATGGTCGTGCCCGCCGGGACGAGACCAGCGAGCTCGCGGACCGCGTCGGGGTCCGTGAGGGCGACGGCGGCCGGGCTGTACCGCCTCGCCTGGGCACCCAGCTCGGCGGCGTTGCGGCCAGCGGCCAGCGCAACGACGCGGAACGACGGATCGGCGTCGAGGACATCGAGGGCCTGCTGCCCGATCGAACCCGTCGAACCCAGCAGGGCGACGCCGCGCCGCCGCGGCGACGGGTCAGTGGAGGACGCTGACGACATAGAAGTACGCCACGGGTGCCGCGAACAGGAACGAGTCGACCCGGTCGAGCATGCCGCCGTGGCCCGGGATCAGCGTGCCGGACTCCTTCGAACCGGCGGCCCGCTTCAGCATCGATTCCACCAGGTCGCCGGCCTGCGCCGCCGCCGCGAGGACGACGCCGAACACGAGACCGGCGAGCCACGGCCGCCCCAGGGCCGCCACGAACAGCGCGCCGACGATGCCCGCGGCGCCCAGCCCGCCGCCGACGCCCTCGAGCGTCTTCGACGGCGAGATGTGGTGCATGAACGGCCGCTTGCCGAAGCGGCGGCCGGTGAAGTACGCGAAGGTGTCGAACGCCCACACCACGAGCACCAACGCCAGGATCCAGGCACGCTCCGGCCCGAGGAAGCCGAGGATCGCGGCCGGGTCGACCGGCGAATCGGTCGTCGACAGGCGGACGACGAACCCGAGCATCCCGACGTACAGGGCGCCGAACGTCGTCGTCGCGAAGACCGCCAGGCCCTCGCGCGGATCGAGGCGGGTCAGCGCACCCGTGCCCACGAGCACGATGCCGAGGCTCGCCAGCAGGAGCCCCGAGCCACCGGGCAGCACCTTCACCGAATCACCGAGCGCCACGACGACGGCGAGCACGATGCCGAGCATCGGCATCGAGTGGTGGCCGGCCGCGGTCAGGAGCCGGAACAGCTCCCTGGCTGCGAGGACGACCGCGAGACCGACGACGAGTGCGATCCACGGCCCGCCCAGCCACATCGCGACGAGCAGGGGCGGAACCAGGATCGCGGCACTGCGGGCGCGATCACGGAGCATCCGATCAGCGCCCGAAACGGCGGGTCCGGCTGGCGTACTCCGCCAGGGCTGCGTCGAGGTCCGCGGGACCGAAGTCAGGCCACAACGTGTCGCTGCTGATCAGCTCCGCGTAAGCCGACTGCCAGATGAGGAAGTTCGAGAGGCGCTGCTCTCCTCCGGTCCGGATCACGAGATCGGGATCGGGCAGGCCCGCCGTATACAGCGCCGAAGCGATCGCGTCCTCGTCGATCGACTCGGGACTGGCGCCGGACCGGATGATCCGGCGGACGGCATCGACGAGCTCGGTGCGGCCGGCGTAGTTGAATGCGATATTGAGCAGGAGTCGATCACCGCCGGCCGTGGCCGAGAGGGCGGACTCGATCGACGCTCGCGTTGCTGCCGGCAGCTCGTCCAGGCGCCCGAGGAGCATCACCCGGACGCCCTGCGCGCGGAGCTCGTCCGTCTCGCTCCGGATCGCCGATTCGAGCAACCCGAACAGGCCGACCACCTCGGCGTCCGTCCGGGCCCAGTTCTCGCGACTGAAGGCGTACAGGGTCAGCACGGGGATGCCGCGCCGCACCGCGTGGCGCAGGATCTCGCGAATCGCCTCGACGCCGGCGGCGTGGCCGTCGAGCTCGGAGACGCCGCGCCCGCGGGCCCAGCGACGGTTGCCGTCCATGATGATCGCGACGTGGTTCGGCGCCTCGGCGCGCTGCTTGCGCGAGGCCGTGACGGCATTGGGACGGGTGGGGACGGCGAGAGCTGCCTCGACTTCGTGCGCCCGTGGCGGAGCGTCGGTCGGGCGGATCAGCGGCGCACGCGCCACTAGACCTCGAGGACCTCCTGCTCCTTGGCCGCGCCGACCCGCTCGACCTCGGCGATGTGGCGATCGGTGGTCTTCTGGAGCGTGTCGAGGAGCTTGTGGCTCTCGTCGGTGCCGATGTCGCCGTCCTTCTCGAGCTTCTTCAGGTGATCGGCGGCGTCGCGCCGGAGGTTGCGGATCTCGACCCGCGCCTCCTCCATGCGCTTGTGGACCTGGCGGACGAGGTCGTGCCGGCGCTCCTCGGTCAGAGCGGGGATGTTCAGGCGGACCACGTTGCTGTCGACGTTCGGGGTGAGCCCGATGTCGCTCTTCGTGATGGCGCGCTCGATCGCCCCCAGGACGCTCCGATCCCACGGCTGGATCACGATCTGGTGCGGCTCGGGGATGCTGATCCCGGCGAGCTGGTTGAGCGGCGTCTGGGTCCCGTAGTAGTCGACGTGGATGCGCTCGACGAGCCCGGTCGAGGCGCGGCCGGTCCGGATCGAGCCCAGATCGCGCTCCATGACCTCGACGGCGCGGGCCATCTTGTGGTCAGCCGAGGTGATGACGTCGTTGCTCATGCGTGGGCCGCCACGGGTCCGGCGATCAATGTGCCCACGGGCTGGCCCGCGGCGACCCGCGAGATGTTGTCCGGGCCGTTCAGGTCGAACACGACGATCGGCAGGTCGTTCTCCATGCACAGGGATACGGCCGCGCCGTCCAGCACCTTGAGCTGGTCGCGCAGCAGGTCGGCATACTCGAGCCGCTCGTATCGATGCGCTCCGGGGACCGTCATCGGATCGGCATCGTAGACCCCGTCAACCTTGGTGGCCTTCATCAGGACCTCGGCACCGATCTCGACGGCGCGCAGGGCGGCAGCGGTATCGGTCGTGAAGTACGGGTTGCCGGTGCCGGCCACGAAGATCACGACGCGGCCCTTCTCGATGTGGCGCACCGCGCGGCGCCGGATGTACGGCTCGGCGATCTCGTTCATGGCGATCGCGCTCATGACCCGTGTCGGCGTGTTGGTGCGCTCGACCGCGTCCTGGAGCGCGAGGCCGTTCATGACGGTCGCGAGCATGCCGATGTAGTCCCCGGTCGCGCGGTCCATGCCCTGCGCCGCGGCGGACAGGCCGCGGAAGATGTTGCCGCCACCGACGACGATGCCGACCTCCACGCCCTGACCGCGGACCTCGGCGACCTGCTGCGCGATGAACGCGCAGACGGCCGGATCCACGCCGTACTGGCGGTTGCCGAGGAGCGCCTCGCCGGACAGCTTCAGGAGGATCCGCCCGTAGCGGGTCGAACCGCGTGAATCACGACCGGCCGGGCCGTCGCTCACTTGTCCTCCCCGAGCGCATAGCGCGCGAAGCGGCTGACCTGGATGTTCTCGCCGATGGTCGCGATCGCCTCGGTGACGAGGGCGCTGACGGTCTGCTCACTGTCGCGGAATGGCTGCTCGAGCAGCACGCCGCCCGGCTCCGAGTACCACTTCTTGAGCCGGCCGGTCGCGATGCTCTCGCGAACGTTGTCCGGCTTGCCCTCGACGTCCGACGCCGCAAGGATCTCGGCGCGTTTCGCCTCGGCCACGTCGGCGGGGATGTCCTCGATCGCGACCCAGCGCGGGTACGTCGCCGCGACCTGGACCGCGAGGTTCCGAACGAGCTGCTGGAACTGCTCAGTCCGCGCGACGAAGTCGGTCTCGCAGTTGACCTCGATCAGCACGCCGACGCGGCCGCCAGTGTGGATGTAGCTCGAGATGAGGCCCTCGCGCGCCTCGCGGCCGGCCTTCTTCGCGGCCGCGGCCAGGCCCCGCTCCCGGAGGAGCGAGGTTGCCTTGTCCATGTCGCCGGCGGCCTCGTCGAGGGCGCGCTTGCAGTCCATCATCCCGGCGCTCGTGCGCTCGCGAAGCTCGCGGACCATCGCCGCGGTGATCTCAGCCATGTAGGTGCTCGTGCTCCTCTGTTCGTGCGCGGGCATGTTCGGCCCGCAGGGGTGGTCGGTTGGTGGTCGGGCGACGCCTCTGGACGTCGGCCGGATCAGGCCGGGGTGGCGTCGCGGGTCGCGGCCTCCGCCGCTTCGCGGGCAAGCTCGGCAGCGATCTCCTCGGGCGTCGCGCCCTCGCCCTCGGGGGCCGCCGGGGCCACCGGGACGCCGGGCAGGAGGTCCTCCTCGTCGTCCGGGGCGAAGCTGAGGGCCGCGCCACCGGCGAGGGCCGCCACGAGCTCGTCGGTCGTGTCGACGCCGTCGTAGGTGGGCTCCTCCAGCGGCTCGACCTCGGGCTCGACCGCCCGGCTCGCGCGCTCCTGGGCGCCCTCGATCGCCGCGTCCGCGACGAGCGAGCACAGCAGCCGGATCGCGCGGATCGCGTCGTCGTTGGCCGGGATGATGTAGTCGAGCTCGTCCGGGTCGACATTCGTGTCGCCCGTGCCGACGACCGGGATCTCGAGGCGGTTGGCCTCGGTCACGGCGATGCGCTCGCGGTGCGGGTCGACGATGAAGATGGCGCCGGGGACGCGCTTCATCTTGCGGATGCCGCCGAGCATCAGCTGCAGCCGGGCGAGCTCCTCGGTGAGCTTCGCGGCCTCCTTCTTGGGCAGCCGATCGAGATCACCGGCCTGCTGCCGGGCCTCGAGCTGGTCCATGAGGCCGATCCGCTTCTTGATCGTGACGAAGTTGGTGAGCATGCCGCCCAGCCAGCGCTTGTTGACGTACGGCATGCCGGCGCGGGTCGCCTCGGCGGCGAGCGGCTCCTGGGCCTGCTTCTTGGTGCCGACGAAGAGGACCACGTCGCCGCGGGCGACCGTCTCGCGGACGAAGTCGAGGGCGACCTCGAGCCGCTTCGCGGTCTGCGCGAGGTCGATGATGTGGATGCCGTTGCGCTCCGCGAAGATGAAGGGCTTCATCTTGGGATTCCAGCGGCGGGTCTGGTGGCCGAAGTGGACACCGGCCTCGAGCAACTGGCGCATGGAGATGGTCGGCACGGTCGGGCAGCCTCCTGATGGTTGTATCCGCCGCGGACCCTCGTCGGGAGCCGTCGTTGCCGTCGCGACCTGCGCCGCTTGGCTCCGGCCGGCACCACCCCGATCGGGACGGTCCGCGTGTGAGCTCCGGTCTTCGACCTGGTGTCGAGCACCGGGCGGGTTGACACCGTGGAACGGGTTCCGCGGCTGGCGGAGTCTACCACGAGGTCCCGATCAGCCCGTCCGGCCTACATCCCGAGCGCCGGTGCGCCGAAACCTGTCAGATATGCACCGGATGCAGCTTCGTCAGCGAGTTCCCGCCATTTCGACGAACCAGCGACACGATGTCAACGACATTTCCGGCCGCAACGCGTTCTCACGCACGAATCATCGCCTCGGCGGACGGCGAACCTTGACCAACGTGCATCCCGGGCAAATTTGATAGTGACCGGTTCAGATGCCGTGTCGGTAGTGGCGCAGCCGGTCGCCGGGCTCGACGACGACCAGGTCAAATCGGAGCGGCAGCCCGGGCACAGGATCGCCTCCTGGAAGAGCACCGGTTTCGCGCAGTGCGTAGCCGGCCCGATGGAGTCGGGCTCGTTTCCGTCCGTCAACGGTCTCTTCGGGCAACCCGAAATCGCGACGTCTCCGCCACCGCACCTCCACGATGGCAAGCGCTTTGGGCGGACCTGGGTCGACCGCCACGAGATCGAGCTCGGCGCGACCGACGCGGATATGCGTCCCGAGGATCCGCCAGCCCAGACCCGCCAGGTGGTCGGCGACGCGCGCCTCGGCGGCGTCGCCGGCGCGCTGGGCGTCTGTCCGCATCTCTCGACGATCCTGGCGCGACGCGCTCGACGCGCGGTTCGCGACCACGTGCCGCCGACCAACCGCGCGCTTACCCCCGGATCACCCCGTCCTCATCGCCGGATTGGCTGGCGAACTCTCCACGAGCGGCGAGCACGGACCCGGCGGACCCGGCGGCCGCGAACGCCGATAGCCCGCCGAGCTCGCGACGCAACACCAGCCCCGCGCGCCGAGCTCGACGGCGCCACCTCGACCACGGGATCGCGAGCGGCGAGGCGATCGGCGAGCCGCCGGCACGGAGCCAGCGCCCGGCGGGGGCCAGGGCGCCGCGCGACAGCATCGGCAGGATGGCGACGAGGATCGTCGGCGTGTTGAGCCAGACCGTCGGGAGCGAGAGGCAGACGCCGACCGGCAGGACCCACCGGCGATTCGACCGGGCGCCCCACACGATCAGTGCGGCGACGAGCGGCAGCCTGACCCACACCGGCACCGGCAGATACACCCCGTCGCCGGGTGCCGGAAATTCCATACGCCCGAGCATCGCGAACCAGCCCAGCCACGCCTGCGGGTCGATCAGGAACGATGCGGCGGCGATCACCACCGTCGCCGCGAGGGCGATCGTGAGGGAGCGCCACTCCCGTCGAACCGCGAACCAGACCAGCCCGACTCCCGGCGTGAGCTTCGTCACGATCGGCAGGAACCAGGCGACCGGCCAGCGGAACCCGATCACGATGGCGGCCGCCATGAGCAGGTCGGTCTGGCCGATGGCGATGCTCATGACGACCGGAATGAACAGGCTGATGAAGAACGAGCGCCAGCCGGCGAGCCAGTACAGGGTCGCCGCGACGAAGGCCGTCCAGATCGCCATGAATACCGGCAGCGGCAGCGCGGTGAGCGGCGAGATCAGGTGCGCAAAGGCCGGCGAGTAGATGTAGGCCCCCGACGCGCCGGGCCGCGCCGATGCGTAGTCCAGCCCGAAGCGAGTCGACCAGTACGCCCACAAGTCGAACAGGCGCTCGTTCCACGGATACACATTGAGCAGCCGCGCCGCGCAAAAGATGACGACGACGAGCACGAACCCGGAGACCGCCAGCCGGCGGATCGCCAGCTCCTGCGCCTCGGAAATCTCGTAGCGCCGGATTGCCTGGATCATCGTGCGCTGCGGTGCACCTCAACTGATCGAGTCGGTTCCCTGGATCACGCGGTGTCCATCGACGCCCTCCCGGACGATGGCCTCGGCAGCCGCGATGACCGCCTCGGCGCCCGGGTCGAGCGCTTCCACGAAGACGTCGTCGAGGTCGATCCGTTGCACGCCGTCGAGTCGATCGAGCTCGCGGACCTCGTCGGCGGCACCCAATGATGCGACGGCCTCGTCGAACAGGTCGAGGCTGATCTGGTCGCCGGCGAGGGTCCGCTGCAGCGCCAGGAAGCTCCGCCGGTGGTACGGCGTCAGGCCCAGCCGCCGGATCGCGGTCCGATGCTCCAGGGTGGCGTAGCCCTGGTTGCGCTCCCAGCCGTAGCCCGGGTAGCGGGCCGCGAGGAGGCCCATCATGCGATCGCGGACGACCTTCGCGACGACCGACGCGCACGCGATCGTGTAGCACTTCGCGTCGCCATCGACGATGGCCGTGTACGGCCCCACCGATGCCTCGAAGCCGGCGATCCGATTGCCATCCACCAGGACGTGATCATGGCCGCCGAGCCTTGCAACGGCGCGTTGCATCGCGAGGTGCGTGGCGTGATAGATGTTGAGGGTGTCGATCTCGCGGACCGACGCCGCGCCCAGCCCGACCGCGACCGCGCGCCGGCGAATGATCGGGGCGAGCCGCTCGCGCTGGGCCGCGGACAGCGTCTTGGAGTCGCGCACGCCCGGGATCCGGTGACTGTTCGGGGCGATGATCACCGCCGCGGCAACGACCGCGCCGCATGTCGGCGCGACGCCGACCTCGTCGATCCCGACGACGCGGGTCAGGCCGGCCCGCCAGTGGGGCCGCTCGAACCGGAGGGTGGGCACACGCGGGGCCATGCCCGCTCAGGGTAACCCCGGAGGGGCCCGCAGAACTGGTCAGGACCGGGAGCGTCGCTCCCGGAGCGTGGCGGCCTTGCCCACGCGATCGCGCAGGAAATACAGCTGGGCGCGCCGCACCCGGCCATGCCGCACGACTTCGATCTTCTCGATGCGCGGGCTGTTGACCATGAACGTCCGCTCGACACCAACGCCGCTGGCGATCTTGCGGACGGTGATCGACCGCGCGATGCCGCCGCCCTTGAGGCGCATGATCGTGCCCTCGAAGACCTGGATGCGCTCCTTGCCGCCCTCGACGACGCGCGCCGAAACCTTGACAGTGTCGCCCGAGGCGAGCTCCGGCAGGTCGGTGCGGATCTGTTCGGCGACGATCTCGTCGAGCACGTTCACGGTGGTGGTTTCCTGTCAGTTCGCGGCGCGTGGGCGCGCCGGTGATGTCGTCTGGGGATCGGCTGGACGGCCGACGGCGACGAAGGATACCACGCGTCTTTCACTCCGGCGGGAGGAGGTCCGGCCGCCGGGCGCGGGTCCGCTCCACGGCCTGGTCGTGGCGCCAGCGCCGCACCGCCGCGTGGTTGCCGCCCACGAGGATGTCCGGCACGGAGCGGCCGCGGAACTCGGCGGGTCGGGTGTACTGCGGGTATTCGAGGAGCCCCGCGCTGAACGACTCCTCGACCGTCGACGCGTCGTCGATGGCGCCCGGGAGCAGGCGGGTCACCGCGTCGATGACGACGAGGGCCGGCAGCTCGCCGCCCGTCAGCACGTAGTCGCCGATCGACAGCTCGAGGTCGACCAGGTCGCGGATGCGCTCGTCGATGCCCTCGTAGCGCGGGCAGACCAGCACCAGGTGCGACCGCCCCGCAAGGTCCGCGGCGCGCGCCTGGTTGAACACCTCGCCGCCAGGGTCGAGCAGGATCGCCGTCGTGTCCGGCCGGCGAAGCGCATCGAGCGCAGCGGCCACCGGCCCCGGCCGCAGGACCATGCCCGCTCCCCCGCCGTATGGCGCGTCGTCGACGCTGCGGTGCTTCCCGAGCCCCCACTCCCGCAGGTCGTGGAGGCGGATCTCCGCGAGCCCGCGCTCCCGCGTCCGTCCGGGGATGCTCTCCGACAGCGGGCCTTCGAGCATGCCCGGGAACAGGCAGACGACGTCGATCTCGAGCGTCATTCCGGTCCCGGTTTCCCAGGCTCGTCGGTCGTCGCCGCCTTGCCGCCCTTTCCGTGGCGCGACCAGCGCGGCCGCTTGCGCGGCTTCGCTGAGCGTTCCGGCGCGTCGACCACGGCACCGCCCAGGTCGAGGACCGCCTCGTCGACGACGATCTCGCCACGCTCCGGCGCGAACGTCGTGATCACGTCGCGGACGGCCGGCAGGTCGAACTCGCCGGGCGGGCCGCCGCGGACCACGTAGACCTCGTTCTCGCCGGCGCGATAGACGTCGACGACCTTGCCGAGGTCGGCCCCGGTCGAGTCGCGGACCGTGGACCCGATCACCTCGTGCCAATACGCCGCGCCCGCGCCGAGATCGACGTTGCGATCGACCTCGATCTCGAGGTAGGCGTCGCGCAGCCGCTCCGACGCGGCGCGATCGGACAGGCCGTCGAAGCGCAGCCGCCAGCCGGGACCGTCCTCGACCGGCTGCGCCGCGACGATCGTGAGCGGCCGCGCGTCGCCCTCGAGATAGAGAACCTGGCCCTCGGCAAAGCGCGCCTCCGGGTGGTCGGTCAGGACCTCGACGCGCACGGCGCCATTGAGCCCGTGGAGGCCACGGACCTGGGCGACGACCAGCCGCACCGGCGTCATCGACGCGCCGGCCTCGCTCAGATGATCTCCAGCTGGACCGAGCTGCCCTCGCGGGCCGCGGTCACCTTGAGCAGGGTCCGGAGCGCCTTCGCGACGCTGCCGTTGCGCCCGATCACCTTGCCCATGTCGTCCTCGGCGACGTGCAGCTCGATGACGGTGCCCTCCTCGTCCTCGACCTCGGTGACCTTGACGGCCTCCGGGTCGTCGACGAGCGACTTCGCGACGTACTCAACGAGCTCCTTCGCACTCATCGCGGGGCCTACTTCTTCTCTGCGGGCAGGACGCCCGCTGCGCGGAACAGGCGAGCGACCGTGTCTGACGGCTGGGCGCCCTTCGCCATCCAGGCCTTCGCCTTCTCGGCGTCGACCTGGAAGTCGACCGGCTCGGTGCGCGGGTTGTAGTGCCCGAGCGTCTCGATCGAGCGGCTGTCCCGGGCGCTCCGGGAGTCCGCCACCACGACCCGGTAGCTGGGTTGCTTCTTCGCGCCGACGCGCGTGAGTCGAATACGAACCGCCATGGATGCCTCCTCGTGAGCCTTGCTGCCTACGGCGTCTGGGTGGCGCCGGGCTTGGTGACGCTGATGACGATCCGCGAACGGTTCGCGGTCGAGTCCTCCGCTGCCGTGATCGAGACCGATTCGAGCGGATCGAGGTACGGCAGGTAGTCCGACTTGAAGGTGGCCAGCTCGTCGGCCGGCAGGAGCTGCTGGACGAGATCGATGCCCGCGCCGGCCGCGAGGTAGACCGTCGTCCGGCTGTTGGCGAGGCCGCGTTGGCCCGCGAGCTTGAATGTCGCATCGTCGGCGAGGCTGGAACCCGCAGCGACGTTGAGGATGGCCGTCATCGCCGCCTCGCTGGAGGTCAGGATGATGACCTTGCCATGCGCCGCGATCGAGAACGAGATCGGGCCGGTCGCGGGAATCGTGAGCCCGGGCACGGATCCCGCCGGGACGAATGCGCCGAGGTCGGTGATGGTCACGTTCGTCACCGCGACCCCCGCGGTCGTGGTGTGGGTGACCTGGACCCCGCTCCCGCCGGTGATCACCAGCAGGCCGCCGAGCGCGGCGACGCGGCTCGAGGCCGACGCCTCGTCGGTCGCGACGATCAGGAGTGCCGCGTCGGGTGTCGTGCCGTGGACGGACACCGCGACCCCCGCGTCGTCGATCCAGCCGACCAGCTGGCTCGTGCCGCCCATCCCGTCGAGCACCTGGAACGCCGAGGCGAGATCCGGGATCGCCTGGAGGCGGCTGAGCAGGTTCTGGAGGGCGACCCCGGTCCCCTGCGACTCGACGAAGACGAGGGTGTCTGCCGGGACGATTGGGGCGAGGACGCTCGCGTGTGCAGCCGGCAGCGGCAGCAGCGAGGGGCCGTTCGTTGGCTGCGCGACCGGCGCCACGACGCTGTCGACGACGAGCGAATCGTCCTCGGAACGGACGCCGATCATCGTCCAGTCCGGGATCGGCCCGGTCAGCGCCGTCAGATCAGGAGTGCCGATGCTCGTGCCGGTTGCCGGCAGCAGCTTCGTGAGGGCGTCACCACTGACATACAGGGTCGCGAGCCGGTCGAGGCCGAGCGTCGAGCGAGCCGTCGCGTAGTTCGCGTTCTTGTCCATGCCGGATCCGGCGGCCTTCGCGTCGAGGGCGAGGCGCACGGTTGCCGCATCCCCGATCAGGCCCTGGCGGCCATCGACGACACACGCCACCGTGCCGCCGGTGGACTCGGTCAGGTCGAGGCCGCGATACGTCTCATGGGTCACGGTCTGGCCCCGGAACACGACGTCGCACGTTGCGGTACCGCTCGTCGTGGCGGAGAAGACGGCGTGGCTGGCGGTCGCATCGAGCGCACCGGTCGCGCCTGCGGCGGGTGCCATCACGGCGAAGAAGCCGGGACCACTGAGCCACGGCTTGACGTCGTTTACGTAGTCGATGCCGGTCTGGCCCTCGGTCGCGAGCAGCCGCTTCATCGCCTCGTCGATCTTGGTGCTCAGCGTCGACTGGTCGGCGAAGCCGGGGAAGTGCGCGAGCAGGTTGCCGAGATGCTGGAGCTGGTCGCCCGGCAGGTCCATCCGGATCTCGCCGACGATCGCGGCGTCGCCAGGGATGTACTGGAGCGCCGTCGGCGTGGCGGACTTGCCGAGCAGCATTACCGTCCCGACGGTCACCGCGAGCGCAAGCGCCGCGATGGCGCCCGCGACGATCCAGCGGAGGCGGCTCCCACCGGCGGACGCAACGACCGGCGGAGCGGACGTGGCAGCCATTGGCTCGGCCGGCTCGGTTGCAAGCGGCGCCGCCATCGCGACCGACTCGGGCGGTGCCGGCGTCTCGGGCGGCGTCGGCGTCTCGGTCGGCTGTGTTTCGTCGTTCATCGGGCCCCCTACCTGCGGCCCACCGGCATCCCGCCGAGCATGCCGCGTCCGCGGCCGCCGGAGAGCTGCTTCATGAGCCGCTGCATCTCGGTGAACTGCTTGACCAGCCGGTTCACCTCGGTCAGCGTCGTCCCGGATCCGGTCGCGATCCGGCGCCGGCGGGACCCGTTGAGGACGCCCGGGTCCTTGCGCTCGTGGCGCGTCATCGAGCGGATGATCGCCTCGGTTCGCTTGAGGTCGCCGCGATCCACCGCGTCCTGGGCGTCCTTGGCCATCCCGCCCATGCCCGGGATCATCGAGACCAGCTGGCCGATCGGGCCCATCTTCTGGACCTGCTGGAGCTGGTCGAGGAAGTCCTCGAGCGTGAACTGGGCCTTGCGGAGCTTCTCCTCCAGCTTGGCGGCCTGGCCGGCGTCGACGTGCTCCTGCGCCCGTTCGACGAGGGTCAGCACGTCGCCCATGCCCAGGATCCGGCCGGCGAGCCGGTCCGGGTGGAAGACCTCGAGCGCGTCGGTCTTCTCACCGGTCCCGAGGAACTTGACGCCGATCCCGGTGACGGTCGCGATCGACAGGGCGGCGCCGCCGCGGGCGTCGCCGTCGATCTTGGTGAGCACGAGGCCGGTGATCGGCACGGCGGCGGCGAAGGCCTGGGCCACCGCGACGGCCTCCTGGCCGGTCATCGCGTCGACGACAAGGAGCGTCTCCACGGGCTCCACGGCCGCGTTCACCGCCGCGATCTCGGCCATGAGCGCCTCGTCCAGGGAGAGGCGCCCCGCGGTGTCGAGGATGATCGTGTCGCGGGTCTGGCGGCGGGCGGCCTCGAGGGCGCCGCGCGCGATGTCGACCGTCTTCGTGCCGGCCGGCGCGCGATAGACCGGGATGTCGATCGCCTTGCCGAGCGTCTCGAGCTGGTCCGCCGCGGCCGGTCGATAGGGGTCGGCGGCGACCAGGAGCGGTCGCCGGCCGAGCTTCACGATGTGGCGCGCGAGCTTGGCCGACGTTGTCGTCTTGCCGGAGCCCTGCAGGCCCACCAATGAGATCACCGCCGGGTTCCCGTGCAGCCGGAGCGTCCGGTCGCCGGCGGAGAGCAGGTCCACCAGCTCGTCATGGACGATCTTCACGATCTGCTGCCCGGCGCTCAGGCTGCCAAGCACCTCGGCGCCGACGGCCTTCTCGCGGATCCGGCCGACGACCTCCTTGACGACCTTGAAGTTGACGTCGGCCTCGAGCAGGGCCAGCCGGATCTCGCGCGCGGCGGCATCGACGTCCGCCTCGCTGATCCGGCCGCGGCCGGTCAGGTTGGCGAGCGTCTTGCGCAGTCGGTCGCTGAGGCTGTCGAACACGAGGTCAGGCGGACTCCAGGAGGGACCCGGTGGATGTGGCGCGGCGGGCTGCCGCGAGGAGCGGGACACGCGGGTTCTGGCGTGCCGGCGGGACGGAGTGTAGCCGAGATCAGCCGCCGATCGTGAACACGATGGCCTTCGTGGTCGAGCCGTTCTTGACGAGCAAGGCGAACTTGCCGCTCATCCCGCTCGGGATGTCGAACCGCGAGAACAGGCCCTTCTTCGTCTTCTTCGGGCCGATCAGCTCGATGGACTGGCTGTGGCCATCGTTCCGCGGCTGGACGACGGTTCCGTCCGGCAGGCGGAGGGCGACGTTGTCGCCGGTGAACGCGAAGCCACCGGAGAACGTGCCGGTGTACGTCACGTCGTAGGTCAGGGTCAGGGCGGCGAGGCCCGCGTCGAGCTCCTGCGACCAGTCGGGCAGGTCCCAGCGGAGGCCGCCGCCCGTCAGGCTGATCTTGAGATCGGCAGCCGCGCCGGTGCCTTTCAGGGCGAGGACCTGGGGCTCGAACGCCGCCACCGCGCCGGCCGCCGGGGTCAGCGGCACCCGCCCGATGTGGTTCGGGGCCGTGCCGATCTCGATCGCCGCGTCGTCGACGGATGTCGCCCCCTGGACATCGAATGTCAGCTGGGCCGGCATCGAGCTGTTCGGCGGGACGAGCGGCACCGACGAGTCCTCGTTCGGTTCCACCCGCGTTCCGCCGAGGACCAGCTGGATCGCGCCGTCGAGCTCGCCGACATCGGCGTTCGGGTTCTCGAGGCGGAAGTCGACCTCGACCGGGCCGCCACGCGTATCGAGGGTTGCCGTCGCGGTGTCGACATGGATGATCAGGCCCTCGTACCAGACGGTCGCCCCGAGGTCGTAGACCTTGACGCTGGGCGTTGGCTCCGGCGGCGACGTCGTGACGGGACCCAGCGTCGGCACGGTCGAGTCGCCGCACCCGGCCGCGAGCAGCGCAAGGGTGACGGTCAGGAACGTGCCGGCTTGCCGGGTCGTCAAACGGCGCCACGTGGTCATGCGGCATCCTCGAACAGGGCCGCAACGAAGGCCGTCGGGTCGAAGGCGACCAGGTCCTCCGGGCGCTCCCCGACGCCGGCGAAGCGGACCGGGACGCCGAGTCGCTGCTCGATGGCGAACACGATGCCGCCGCGCGAGGTGGAATCGAGCTTGGTCAGGACGATGCCGGTCAGCTCGACGGCCTCGTGGAACGCCACGGCCTGGGTGAGCCCGTTCTGGCCGGTCGTCGCGTCGAGCACGAGGAGCGTCTCCGGGCGAGCGTCCGGGAGGCGCCGGTTGATCACGCGCCGGATCTTCGCCAGCTCGTCCATCAGGTTCGATTTCGTGTGGAGCCTTCCCGCGGTGTCGATGAGGACGACGTCGGCGCGACGCGCGACCGCCGCATCCAGCGCATCGAACACGACCGCGGCCGGATCCGCTCCCGGGGCGTGCGACACGATCTCCGCGTTCGCGCGGTCGGCCCAGATCCGGAGCTGCTCGCTCGCGGCGGCGCGGAAGGTGTCGGCGGCCGCGAGGATGACGCGGCGGCCCGCCCGCGCCTCGCTCGTCGCGAGCTTGCCGATCGTCGTCGTCTTGCCGGTCCCGTTGACTCCGACGACCAGCACGACGGCGGGCGTCCCCGCGGGCCGGCGCGGGTCGCCGGCCGGTGGCGCCAGGTTCCATGCCGGATCGCGCGGGAGCAGCACCGCGGCGAGCTCACGGCGGACCGCCGCAACGGCGCCGTCCGGAGCCCCACGCTCGCGGGCGCGATCGACGACGCGCATCGCCAGGTCCGCGCCCACGTCCCCGGCGATGAGGCTTTCCTCGACGTCAGCCCACGACTCAAGCGAGATCGAGTCGCCGCTGAGCAGGCCCCGCAGCCTGGACATGAAGCCGCCGCGGCTTCGGCGAAGGCCTTCCTCGAGCTCGCGGGGCGGCGCCTGGCCTTCCGTCACTCGTCCCCGATACCGAGCGCGACCGGGATCCCGGTGCGGCTGGCGCTGGATCGGGCCGCCAGCGCCGTCGCCTCCTCAAGTCGAAGGCTGATCACGCGGCTCACGGAGTCGTCCCCGACGGTCACCCCGTACAGCGCATCGGCAGCCTCGATCGTGCCGCGGTTGTGCGTGATCACGATGCACTGGGTCGCCTTCGAGAGGTCGCGCAGCGCGTCGGTGAACCGCCCGATGTTGGCTTCGTCCAACGCCGCATCGACCTCGTCGAGCACGCAGAACGGGACCGGCCGGACTTCGAGCATCGCGAACAGCAGCGCGACGGCGGTCAGTGCCCGCTCCCCGCCCGACAGCATCGCGAGCGCCTGCGCCTTCTTGCCCGGCGGCCGGGCCGTGATCTCGATGCCCGTCGCGGCAAGATCCTGGGGATCGGTCAGGGCGAGCTTCGCGAAGCCGCCGCCGAAGAGCTGGCGGAACCGCTGGTCGAAGGCCTTCTCGAGCGCCTCGAACGTCCGGCGGAACTGCTCGCTCACGAGCTTGTCCAGCTCGGCGATCAGCTCGCGCGTCCGCTCGATGGCGGTCTGGATGTCGGTGCGCTGGGCCTCGAGGCCGTCGAGGCGGGTCCGGACGTCCGCGTACTCATCGGCGGCGAACGGGTTGACCGCGCCGAGGTCGTGGAACCGCCGACGGAGGCCGGCGAGGCGCGCCGGGCTCGGCGCCTCGGCCGGTGGCGGGGTCGCGTGCCAGATGGTCGCGGCGACGTCGATCGCGGACTCGAGCGCCTCGGGGTCCGGGTCGTCGTCGGGGGTGGTTGGCACGCCGTCCTCGCCGCGGAGATGGCGGATCGCGGTCGCGCCGAGTCCGGCGAGCTCCACGATGAGCTGCTCGCGCAGCGCTTCCGCGGCGAGACGCGCCTCGATGTCGTCCCGCTCCGCGATACGGGTGCGCTCCTGGGCAATGCGCGCTCGCTCGCGGATGCCGGCGACCTCGAGCTCGGCGGCGCGCAGGCGTTCGCGCTCGCCCCTGGTCGCGCCGACCACGGAGGCGAGCGCCGCCTCTGCCTCGCGGACGGCGCGGTCCGTATCGGCCATGGCGGCCTTCAGGTCCTCGCGCTCGGCGGCCAGCCGTGCCTCCCGCTCGGCGAGGTCGCCGGCCATGCGGGCCGCGTAAGCGAGCTGCCGCTCCCCGAGCGCCACGGCGGCTTCCGCGGCCGCGCGCTTGCGCTCGGCTGTCGCACGGGCCGAGCGCGCCACGTCGACGTCGCGGGCGAGCGCGTCGCGACGCCGCTGCAGCGCCGCGATCCGGTCCCGGGCTGCGGCGTCCGAGCGCGCTGGTTGGGCTGCGGCCGCGACGGCGGGGGCTGGCACATCGCCGGGTAAGGCGGCGACAGGCCCCTCGGCCGCGACCGGTGGAACGGCGGCGCGGAGTCGCGCGGCCTCCGCCTGCAGTCGACTCACCTGGCTGCTGAGCCAGGCCGTCTCGCGTCCGGCGGCATCGGCCCGGGAGGCGGCGGCGCGTTCCTGCTCCTCGGCGCGTCGCCGGTCGGTGGCGCTCCTGGTCTCCAGGTCGCGCGCCTGGGCGAGCGTCGCCCGCGCCTCGGCCACGGCTCGGTCGGCGGCGGCAGCGGCGACAGCGGATTCGGTCACGTCGGCGGCGATCCGGGCCATCTCGAGCTCGGTGCGCTCGACGTCCGCCCGCAGGTGGAGGCCCCGACCGTCCGGCCGGGTCCACGTCGCGACGTCCCCGACGAGCAGGGTTCCCTCGCGATCGATGGCGAGCCAGCCCGGCGGCAGCTCCTGCTGGAGTGCAAGGCACGCGGCGGCGTCCGGCACCCACACCACCCGACTGAGGATCTTCGTGACGGCGCCCGTGTCGTCCCGGCGGACGGCCTCCGCGAGCGGTCCTCCCCCGGCCAGTCGCGCCGCCTCGACGATCCGGCGCGGGCCGTCCCCGGTCCCATCCCGTGGTGCGCCGCCGATCGCCTCCGCCACGACGGCTACGCCGCGGTCCGCGGCGAGCGCCGCAATTGCCGCGCGTGGGAGGACCTGCGCCCGACCCAGGCCGCTCAGCGCGGCATCAACCGCACGCTGGAGCGACGCCTCGACGATCAGCCCATCACCGATCGACCGGCCGCCGCGAGCCCGCGCGGCCTTGCTGAACGCGGCCCCTTCGGCGGCGTCGAGCGCGCGGCGGGCGTCATCATGCCTGGCGGTCGCGGCAGCGGCGGCCGCTTGCATCCCGGCGAGCCGATCCGTCGCCGCCCGAACAATCGACTCGGCGGTCGCGAGCGCGTCCTGGGCACTCTCGCGCTCCGCCCGCGCCGCCGTCTCCGCGGCGATCGCGCCGTGCAGCGCTGCGATCGCCTCGTCACGCGCGCCGCCGGCCTCGACACCACGCTCGGCCGCCGCTGCCGCGCGCGCCGCCTCGTCGGCCGCCAATCGCTCGGCCTCGGCGGCACGGCGGCGCGCGGTTGCCTGCTCCTGCGCGTGCGCGGCCTCGAGCCGCCGGATCGCGGCGGCCTCGACGGATGACGTGCCGGCCGCGCTGGCCGGCGCCGGAGCTGCGTCCGCGGCGAGCTCGGCGTCGATGCCCGCAAGCTCGGCAACCAGCTCCTCGGGCGATGCGGGCACCGGCAGCGCCAACACCTGGCGCGCTGCCTCGACGTCGGCGAAGGATCCGGTCCGCGCCTGCTCGATGCCGGTCCGCTCCCTCGCCGCGGCCTCCAGCTCCGAGGCGTGCCGGCCCTCGCGCAGCTGGAGTGCGGCCCGTGCCCCGCGCGCCCCATCGAGCGCCGATCGCGCCTCGGTCTCCGCGACGGCCTGTCCGGCGAGAGTCGCGCCGGCCGCCGCCATCAACCGTTCGTGCTCGAGGAGGTCGCGCATGGCGCCGTCGAGCGCCTCCCGCGACGCAACCACGGCGCCCGCTGCGGTACTCGCGCGCGCCGCCGCCGCGTGCCACCGGGCGTGGGCCGAGATCAGCAGCGCGGCCGCCAAGTCGTCCGCGGCCGAGCGCCGGCTGGCCTGCTGCTCCGCCTGCTGCGCGAGCCGCCGCGCCTGCGGCCGGAGCTCGGCCAGGATGTCGTCCACGCGAGCGAGATTCGCCTCGGACTCGACGAGCTGCTCCTCCGCCCGTCGCCGGCGCCGCTCGTGCCGGCGCACGCCCGCCACTTCCTCGAACAACGGGCGACGCTCCTCGGGTCGCAGCGCCAGCGCCTGGTCGACCATGCCCTGGCCGATGAACAGGAAGGCGTTCTCGGCAAGGTGGCCCGCATCCAGCAGGTCGACGAGGTCTTTGAGGCGCACCCGCTGGCGATTGAGGAGGTAGTCGTTCTCGCCGGACCGGTACAGCCGCCGGCCGAGCTCCACGACGCCGTATTCGACCGGCAGCAGCCCGTCGCCGTTGTCGAGCGTGAGCTGCACGTCGGCCATGCCGACGGCGGGACGCTTCTCGGAGCCCGCCCACACGACGTCCTCCGACTTGCGCGTCCGCAGCGCGCGGCCCTGCTCGCCGAGCGCCCAGCGCAGCGCATCCGCGAGGTTGCTCTTGCCGGACCCATTCGGCCCGACGACCGCGCTGATCCCCGGCCCGAACTCGACGTGCGTTCGATCGGCGAACGACTTGAAGCCCTGGAGCCGAACCGACAGCAGCCGCGCGGGCGCGCTCATCCGCCGGCCTCCGCTGCCGCTGCGTCGGCCTCGGCTGCCCGAGCGAGCAGGACCTCAACCGCCTCTGCGGCTGCTGCTGTCTCGGCGACGCGGCGCGACGGCCCGATGCCCATCCCGAGGACCTCGTCGCCGACCGCCACCTCCACGCGGAAGATCTTGTCGTGGTCCGGCCCCACGGCCTCCAGGACGCGGTACGCGGGCCGACCGCCGGTCGTGCGCTGGGTCGCCTCCTGGAGCCGGCTCTTCGGGCTCTTCAGGAGCATCGGCGCGAGGCCGGCGTCGAGCTCCGGCGCCGCCGTGGCCAACAACCAGTCGCGGGTTCGCTCCCAGCCGATGTCGAGGAGGAGTGCGCCGGCCAGTGCCTCGAACGCGGAGGCGAGAATCGACGGTCGCCTGGGCCCGATCCGGGCGGCCTCGCCCTCACCGAGTGCGAGGAACGCGCCGAGATCGAGGCGGGTCGCGAGGGCGGCGAGCCCCGGCGCGCTCACGATCGCGGCGCGCCGTGCTGACAGGATGCCTTCGTCGTCGTCGGGATGGCGCGCATAGAGGGCCTCCGAGACGGCCAGGTTGATCACCGCGTCGCCGAGGTACTCGAGTCGCTCGTTGTGCCCGGCGGCTTCGCCGGGATGCTCGTGCAGCCAGGAGCTGTGGGTCAGCGCCTGGGCCAGGAGGCGCCGATCAGCGATCGGGAGGCCGAGCTGCTCGGCGAGGGATTCGGCCCGGTCCACGATCCCGGCTGGTTCGCGCTGGGCCGAAGAACGGACGAGCTAGCTGCTGCGCTCGTCGATGTATTCGACGGCGTCGCCGACGGTGCGAATGCGCTCCGCGTCCTCGTCGGAGATCTCGGTTCCGAACTCTTCTTCAAGGCTCATGATCAGCTCGACCAGGTCGAGCGAGTCGGCGTTCAGGTCGTCGACGAAGGACGCCTCGGGCTTGACTTCTTCTTCGTCGACGCCGAGCTGCTCGACGACGATTTTCTTGAGGCGATCGTAGGTGCTGGCCACTGACTCTCTCCTCCGGCGTTGGGTAGGTGATCGGCTTCCGTTTCGCGAGCGATCCGCCCGAGGACGCCGTTCATGAGGCGTCGCATCGGGTCGCCACTGTAGATCCGGGCCAGTTCGACCCACTCGGCGATGGCCACCCGGGCCGGCGTCGAGGAATATAGCACCTCACCAAGGGCACAACGGAGCAGCGAACGGTCCATCCGAGCCAGCTGGACGACCGGATACTGGGGCGCGGAAGCCTCGATTCGCGCGTCGATATCGACCCGATTCGCGACCACCCAGCCGACGATCCCGCGGGCCAGCTCGCCCGCTCCGGGGTCGGCCTCGACCTCCGCCAGCTGCCGCTCCAGGACCGCGGTCGCGGTCCGCTGCCCGAAGTCCGCCTCGAAGACCGACGCGAGGGCGACGCGCCGGCCGGCCCGCAGCGACCGGACCCGATCGCCAGTCCCGTCAGCCACCGACGCCGTCGATCAGGACACTGACCTCGTTGACCCGCAGCCCGAGCAGCCGCTCGACCGCCCGCCCGACCGCATCGCGGACCCGCTTGCCGGTCTCGGCGAGATCTGCCCCAGGCCTGGCGATGATCCGCAGCTTCACCGTCACGCCGTCGGCGCGGACCCGGACCATGACCGGCGGCCCGGCGAGGGCCGCCCGCCAGCGCGGTCCGCGGCGTGCAACCCGGAGCACCTCCGGGACCTCGAGGGCGGCGAGCCGCGCCACTTCGACGATCACGCTGCGCCCGACGGACAGGTCCGGCGTCCGGGGCTGGTCGGTCATCCGACGGCTCCCCCCTCGGTCGCATCGGGCCCCGGCATCGCAATCGCCGCGGCCCGCAGGGCGTCCTCGCGCAGGGCGTCGGCGATCAGCGCGGGCACGCCCGTCCGAGCGGTGTTGGCGGCGACCTCGCAGGCGAACCCGATCATCCGCCGCTTGGCGCGGCCGTGGGTGATGATCACGGCGCCCTTGACCCCGAGCAGCGGCGAGCCGCCTGCCCGCTCGTAGTCGAACACGCGCCGGATCCGGGAGATGCCGGGGCGCATCAGCAGGTACGCGAGCCGGCCGCGGATGCCGCCGCTGAACTCGCGGCGCCACAGGTCGAAGATGAACGTCGAGAGCCCCTCGAAGAACTTGATCACCACGTTGCCGACGACCGCGTCGGTCACGACGACGTCGGCCGTGTCCGCCGTCAGGTCCTTGCCCTCGACATTACCCACGAAGTGCAGGTCGGACGCGTCGAGCAGCTCGGTGGCGCGTTGGATGCGCTGGTCGCCCTTGCCCTTCTCCTCGCCGATCGAGAGGAGCGCGACACGTGGATCGGTGATGCCGATGACGCGCTCCGCGAAGATCGCCCCCATCCGCGCGTACTGGGCCAGGTTCTCGGGGGTGGAGTCCGGATTGGCCCCGATGTCGAGCAGCACGAACGGGCGACCCATCCGGACCATCTGCACCGCGAGCGCCGGCCGGTCGACGCCGGGCAGTCGCCCGATCCGGAGGACCGCCGCGGCCATCGCGGCGCCCGTGTGGCCGGCGGTCACGATGGCGTCGGCCTTGCCGGTGCGAACGAGGTCGCAGCCCACGAGGATCGAGGCGTCCTTCTTCTCGCGCAGGGCGAGCGCCGGATGCTCGTGCATCTCGATGACCTGGCTGGCCGGGACGATCTCGACGTTCGAGGGCAGGGTCCCGCCCGCCTGCCGGATCCGGTCGGGGTCGCCGACGAGGAACAGATGGTCCTCGGGATGCGCGGCGGCGTGATCGAGCGCGCCGGGAACGACCTCGCTCGGACCGTGGTCGCCGCCCATGGCATCAACCGCGAGGCGAATCCCGCGGGAGCCGTGGGTCTGCGTCGAGATGCCCGATTCGATCGGACTGGTCATGCCGTGCCCGGGACTAGGTCGAGGGGGCGTCTTCCTTCGGCGCCTTGATCTCGAAGACCGGCCGGCCCGCGTAGTAGCCACAGTTCGGGCAGGCGCGATGCGAGCGCTTGGCCTGGTGGCAGTGCGGGCACTCCTCCAGCTGCGGGAGGTCGAGGGCGAGGTGTGCGCGTCGATCCCCCTGTCGTGCGTGGGAGACCCTGCGCTTGGGCACGCCCATGGTGAGTGCTGCTCCTTTCGATGCGCGACCGCCGGATGGCGGCCGTGCCGCACGTGCGAGAGCGCGAGGTTGTCATCTGGGGTCGGTCCTCGACGCTCGCGGCGGCGGCGAACCGGTAGCGGAGTCTACTCGCTCTCCCCTTCCCCGTCGACACGGAAGGCCTGCAACGCAGCCAGGCGCGGGTCGATCTCCGGCTCGTCGTGCTCGACATGGTCCGGCCCGAGGCGCTCGCCGCACTCGATGCACAGGCCGGGACAGTCCTCCTCGCACAGGGGCGCGATCGGCTCGTTCAGCGAGATCGCCTCCGCTGCCAGCGTCGCGAAGTCGAGCTCATGGTGGTCGGTGAGGCGGGCAACCTCTGGCTCGGACTCGGGGTCCAGCACCCGCCCCGTCGCGATGTCGACGACCGGCAGGACCTCCTCGGCGATCTTGACCTGGATCGGGATCTCGATGTCCCGAAGGCAGCGCGAGCAGCTGCCGGCGATCGCCGTCGAGAGCTGCGCGTCGACGAACACACCGCGGTTCGTGCGGGTGATCTTGAGCCGTCCGTCGATCGGCTCGGTCAGCCGGAGGTCGTCCGGGAGCGGGATCGTCGCGCCGTGGATCTCGTAGCGGCGTTCGGTCCCCGCCGGCTCGGCGAGGAGGCTCGCGAGCGGGTACGTGAGGGGAACCAGCGCGGTCATCGCGGGACGGTCTGGCCTGCGTCCTCTTCGTGCGAGAGCGCGCCGTCATCGGCGGCCGCGTCGGGCCATTCGGCGACGTCGCGCGCATCGGCGTCGGTTGCCTGCGCCGCGACGGGCTGGAGCTCCGCCTGGCGAGCCTCGAGGACGCCGATCCCCTTCTCGATGCCGGCAAGGGCCTTGCGAACCTCGGTCTCGAGGCTTTCCAGGATCTGCGCGGCGTAGGCATCCGCGCCGAGCCGCACGCCGTCGGCGACCTCGCTGGCGTCGGCGATGATCCGGCGACCCTCGGCCTGCGCCGCCTCGAGCAGGCCGCGCTCACCGATCAGGAAGGTCGCCTGCTCCTGGGCGCGCGCGGAGATTCGGCCAGATTCGTCGTTGGCCTTCTCGATGATCCGCTCGCTCTCGGCGTTGATCCGCTTCGCGGCGTGGATCTCCTCGGGGACCGCGACGCGGAGCTGGTCGATCAGGTCCAGGACGGCGTCCTTGTCGACGAGGACCTTGCGCGTCCGGGGCACGCCCGTGCCGGTCGCAATCTGCGACTCGAGCCGCTCGAGCAGGAACATGATGTCCATACGAGATCGATTATCGCACGCGGTGGTGGGTCAACCCAGCCCGGTTGGATTCCGGGTGAGCGTCCGGAGTGCAGTCACTGCGGCGGGCGGGACCATGCCGGAGATGTCGCCGCCGAAGCTCGCGATCTCCTTGACCAGGCTCGAGCTCACGTAGCCGTTCTCGACCGCGGTCATGAAGAAGACGCTGTCGACGTCGTCCGCGAGGACGCGGTTGTTGTGGGCGAGCTGCATCTCGACCTCGAAGTCGGAGATCGCTCGCAGGCCGCGCACGATCCACCTCGCCCCGTGGGCGTGGGCGGCCTCGACCGTCAGCCCATCGAAGGTCGCGACCGTCGCCTGATCGTGATCGATGCCGGCGTCGCGGATGGCAATCTCGAGGACGACGACGCGGGTCTCGGTGGGCAGCAACGGGCTCTTGCGCGGGTTCGCCAGGACCGCCACGACGACCTGGTCGAAGACGGCCAGCGCGCGGGTCAGGACATCGAGATGACCGTTGGTCACCGGGTCGAAGGAGCCGGGGTAGAGCGCGATCCTCATCGGTCCTCCTCGCCCTCCTCCGGGTCCGCCCAGCGCAGGAACGTCAGGGTCGTCTCGCCGAACCGGCGCTCGCGGGCGGATCGTAGCAGCCCGATCCGGGCCGGCGGCGGCGTCTTCGAGAAGTGCTTCGCGACCGCGACGCCGCCCCGTTCGAGGATCACGCCGGGGCCGGCCGACGCGATGGATTCAAGCGCGGCCTCGAGCAGCTCGGGCAGGTCGTACGGCGGATCGATCAGGATCGCGGCGAATGGTCCGGCCGGGCGGCCGTCGCCCTTCACGAGCGCGTTGAACCAGGTCCCGACCTGCGATCGATCGACGCGGGCCGCCACGCCGGCGAGCCCGGTTGCCGCCAGGTTTCGCTGGATCGCCGCGACCGCGCTGGCGTCGCGCTCCACGAATACGGCCGACGCAGCACCCCTCGACAAGGCCTCGATGCCGGCGGCACCGCTGCCGGCGAACACGTCCAGGAAGGCGCGGCCGCGGATCGTCGGCTCGAGGATCGCGAAGAGGGTCTGCTTCACGCGGTCGCCGAGCGGCCGCGTGCCCTCGCCGGGCGACACCAGCGCGCGCCCCTTCGCGATGCCCGCGATCACCCGACCGGCGCTGTTGGACGCCTTGCCGGACGGGGCCTTCGCCGGTTTCGGCGCCTTCGTCGCCACCATGATGCTTAGGCCGCTCCTGCCGGCTCGCCCTGCGCGATGCGCGCGAGCCAGCCGTGCTCCAGCTCACGCGCGAGTGCCTCGTGACCCGGCGTGAGCCGGCCGCGACCGTCGAGCAGGCCCTCGGCCACCTTGCGCGCCGTGGCGGCGAGAGCGCGATGCCCTTCTCGCTGGAGTGACGCGACGCGGAGCGCCGGGAGGCCGCTCTGGACGAGGCCGAGCACGTCGCCCTCGCGCCGGAGCTCCCAGTCGCGCTCGGCAAGCTCGAACCCATCCCGGATCTGGACGACCGCCCGCAGCCGCGCCTGGGCCGTGGCGTCCGGCGAGTCGGAGACGAGAACGCAGAACGAGGCCGCCGTCCCGCGGCCGACCCGCCCACGAAGCTGGTGGAGCTGCGCCAGCCCGAACCGATCGGCGCCCTGGATGATCATCATCGTCGCCTCGGGCACGTCGACCCCGACCTCGACGACCGTCGTTCCGACCAGCACGTCCAGGTCGCCGTCGCGGAAGCGCGCCATCTCCGCGTCGCGTTCGGTGGCCTTCATCCGGCCGTGGACCATCCCGACCCGGAGCGGCGCAAGGAGCTGGCGAAGACGCACGGACTCGGCCTCCGCAGCGGGCGCCGAGGCGTCCCAGAATCCGCCTGGGCCGGGCTCGTCGCTGGCCTCCTGCTCGTCGATCAGCGGCACGACGACGAACGAGCGATGCCCAGCCGCGGCTTCGACGCGGACCCGCTGCCACGTCCCCTCGAGCTCGTCCGGACGCTTGATGCCGGTCGTGATCGGCACGCGGCCCTCCGGCTGGGTGCGCAGGTCGGACACGTCGAGGTCCGCGTAGAGCACCTGGCCGAGCGTCCGCGGGATCGGTGTCGCGGTCATCAGCAGCACATGGAGCGCGCGGTTGCCACCGGACTTCGCCTCGAGCTGGCTGCGCTGGCCGACACCGAACCGGTGCTGCTCGTCGATCACCACCAGTCCGAGCGACGCGAACGAGACCCGCTCCTGGATCAGCGCGTGCGTCCCCACCACGATCGGCGCCATCCCTGACGCGAGCCGATCCAGCGTCCCCTTCGCCACGGATGCCGTCAGCGAGCCGGTCAGCAGCTCCACCGGAACGTTCTCGCGCTCGAGCAGCGACGCGAGCGTTCGGTGGTGCTGGCGGGCGAGGAGGTCGGTGGGTGCTAGGAGCGCCCCTTGAAGACCGGCGCGCGCCGCCGCTGCCAGCGCATACGCCGCGACCGCGGTCTTGCCGGAGCCCACGTCGCCCTGGAGCAGGCGGAGCATCGGGGTCGCTCGGGCCAGGTCGTCGCGGAGGTCCCGGATTGCCACGTCCTGGTCGCTCGTGAGGGCGACGTCGCGCTCGAGCTTCTGCGAGAGCGAGTCGGTGATGGACCGCCGAATCGCGGTGTCGGCCACGTCATCGATCGCGACCGCACGCGCCGCCTCCAACCCGCGCGCCCGCCGCCGCCCGACCATGCCGAGCTGGAGCGCGACGAGCTCGTCGAACGCCAGGCGGCGGAGCGCCGCATCCTGCGCGTCGGGCGTCGCCGGGTAATGGGCCTCCTCGAGCGCGTCGCCGATCGAGACCAGGTGGTCGAGCCCGCGCAGCTCGGACGGCAGGTACTCGGGATACGCCTTGCCCGAGCGATCGAGCGCATCCCGGACCGCACGCCGGAGCGTCGGCGCGGTGAGCCCGGCGGTGAGCCGATAGATCGGGACGATCCGGCCGACGTGCAGCAGCTCGTCGTCGCGACCCTCCGGCTGGAAGTCGGGATTGTCGAGCGTCCGCTTGCGGCCGAAGTGCTTGATCTTCCCCGACACGATCACCTGGGCGCCGGGAAACAGGCGGCGCTCAATGAACCGCCGTCCGAACCAGGTCGCCTCGATCGAACCCGTCTCGTCCTGGAGGACCGCGATCGTGCGCTGGATCCGGCGCCGGAACGACGCCTCGACGCGCACGTCGACCACGGTCACCCGCGCCGAGACGACCGTCCCGTCCTCGACGAACCCGAGGTCGCCGAGCTTGCGCATCTCGCGCAGGTCGTCGTACCTGCGCGGCAGGTGGAACAGGAGGTCGCGCACCGTCGCGAGGCCCATCCGCTTGCCGACCCGGCCGAGCACGCTTGCCCCGGCGATCCCCGAGTGGGCGAGTGGAATCTCGAGGAGCGCCGGGCCCGTCGGCGGCGGCACGGCCGGCGCCACGGCGGCCTTGGGCCGTGGCCCGGTCCCGGCGGTCTTGCGGTCCCCCACCCCGCCTACTCGGCCGAGATCAGGTAGCGGTAGTGGGGTTGGCCGCCGTGGACGACCTCGACCTCCGCGCCGGTCCCGAGGTCATGGATCTTCCGCGCGAGCGTCTCGGTGCCGGCCAGGTCGCCGCCGTCGCCGTAGTAGACCGTGATCAGCTCGAAACCGGGGCTCAGTGCCCTGATCGCGTCGAGGACCGCCGTCGAGGCGTCGTCGTTGACCGCGACGAGCCCGTCGTCCGGATCGAGCGCGATGGTCTGCCCGTGCCTGACCTTCTTGCCGCTCACGGTCGCGTCGCGGACCGCCTCGGTCACCGAGAGGGTTTGGACGGCGCGACCCGCCAAGGTCATCTCGCCCGCATTGTCGAGGGCGCTCTTGTCCGGGTCGAGCGCGAGGAGCGCCGCGAAGCCCTCCGCGGCGTTGCGGGTCGCCACGACGGCCACCGGCCGGTCGGACATCGCGGCGACCTGCCGCGCGGCGAGGACCACGTTCGGGTTGTTGGGGAGCAGCAGCACCTCGTGGGCATCTACCGACTTGACCGCCTCGAGCAGCTCGCCCGTGCTCGGGTTTGCGGTCTGCCCGCCGTAGACGACCCGCTGCACGCCGAAGTCCCGGAAGATCGCCGCGAGGCCCTCGCCCGCGGCGACGGCGACAACGGCGAGGCGAGCGGCATCCGGGCTCGGGAAGACCGGAGTCTCTGGGGCGGCCTCGGCCTGGGCAGTCGCGGCGACCTCGAGGGTGGGCCCGGTCCCGTTCTGGTGCCCGTCCCCAGCGAAGGCCGCAGCGCGCGTCTCGCGAACGTCGCTGGCCTGCTGGTCGAGGTTCTCGACGCTGATCTTCGACAGCGTCCCGAGCCCCAGCGCATACGCGAGCACCAGGTCCGGCCGCTCGTTGTGGATGTGGACCTTGATGGCCCGCGCGTCGCCGGCGACGAGCACCGACTCGCCGATCGACTCGTAGTAGTCGCGGATTGCATCGACCGCGAGCGGCCTGTCCGGCGTTGCCTGGGCGAGGAACATCGTCTCGAACCCGAAGCCCTCGTCGCGCAGGCCGGCACCCGCCGCCGCGCCCTTGTGCGCGGCGCTCGGGCCTGGGTGCGCAGCTCCGCCGTGACCGGCCGCCGCGAGCGCGGCTGCTCCGGCGACGCGTGGCGCGGGTGCGTTCGCCGCGCCGGTGAGGAACGCCTGCGCGCCTTCGAGCAGCCGGAACAGGCCCTGCCCGCCCGAGTCGACGACGCCCGCCTCGCGGAGGATCGGGAGGAGCGACGGTGTCTTGGCCACGGCCGCGTGCGCCGCCTCGACGGTCGTGCCCAGGACCGCATCCAGCGTCGGCTCGCGCTCGGCCGCCGCCACCGCGGCTGCCGATGCCTCGCGAATCACGGTCAGGATCGTGCCTTCCACCGGTTTGGCGACCGCGCCGTAGGCGGCCTTCGTGCCCTCGTCGAGCGCGTTCGCGAGGTCGAGCGCGTTGAACTTCGTCTTGCCGGCGAGGCCCTCCGCGATGCCGCGCAGGATCTGGCTCGTGATCACGCCGGAGTTGCCGCGCGCACCCATCAGCGCGCCGAACGCGGCTGCCGATGCCACGCGCTCCGCCGACACCGTCGGGCCAAGGGCTTCGGCCTCGGCGAGCGCCGCACGCACGGTGGCCATCATGTTCGAGCCCGTGTCACCGTCGGGCACGGGGAACACGTTCAGCGCGTTCACCTCGTCGACCGCGGCCTCGAGGGCGGCGGCAGCAGCGCGAAACGCCCCCAGCAGCCCCGCCCCATCACAAGATCGACGAGCCATCAGGCGCGACCCGCCATCAGAAGACGTCCGTTCCGCTCTCGGCCATGTCCGAGGGACCGACGCCGGCCGGCGGGCGCGGGTGCGGCGGCTCGCCACCGGGATGGAGCTCGAGCCGCGCCACGCGGATCGACAGCTGGTCGACCTCCCGGCCCAGCGCCGTTCGGATCGCATGTCGGACCGCGAGGTCCACCTGGCGCGCGACCTCGGCGATGGGCAACCCGTGGGCCACGCGAAGGTGCATCCGGATCGCCAGCGTCCCGCCCTGGACGGAGACGCGCAGCCCACCCGGTCGCCGCTCGATCCAGCCGAGGAGACGATCGATCCAGCCGCCCGCAAAACCCGCCACGCCGTACGACCCGAGCGCCACGCCGCGCACGATGTCGATCACCGCCCGACGCGTCACGAGCGCTCGACCGGCGATGCTTTGATCCGGCAAAGACCCTCCTGGAGGTCGCGGCCCGCGCGAGGTCCCGGAAGCGCCCGGGGTGCGTGGTATAGTACCGCCCCGTTCGGGCCCGACCGGCTCCGACGCTCCTCTTTCGAACATTCCGAGGTTCCCCGATGTCCCGTTCCTGCGCGATCTGCGGCAAGGTATCGATGGGCGGCTTCAACCCGCAGTCCTCCGGCTCGAACCGCGTGCGCGCGCACCGCCGGATGCAGCCGAACCTGCAGCCCTACGTCCTCACCAAGGACGGCACCACCTCGAACGTCCTCGTCTGCACCCGCTGCCGGCGCACCGCCACCAAGTCCGCCCGCTAACGCTGCTCCCGCGGTTCACTCCGCAGTCGAGCGCGTGTCATCACCGTCGCCGATCAGACGACCGTTTGCACTAATCGGCAGGTCACCGGACTGATCGCGGCTGCTTCGACGCCGGTCAGGACGGAGTGGGGCGCTCGGTCGACGACGCGTGACCGCTGCCCGCAGTGAGCTCAACGATCGGTCCGTCGATCATGTAGTTGACCGCCGTCTTGTAGAACGTCAATCGCCCTGGGGCGCATGTGTAGACAGCCGAGAATGCCGAGTCCGGCCTGGGAGGTCCCAGTTCCGCGCCTGTCGAATCGACGCTATGTGTCGCCCGAGTGTCATCGGCGCTCGGCTTGAAGTAGAAGACGCGATTGGTGCCGAGGGTGGCGGTGGTCAGCGTTCCCCGGCCCGTGCCCGCGACCGTGGCGGTGAAGGTCTCGCCGGCCGACACGAAGACGACCGGCTTGGCGGCATGCGTGTCGATGGTCACGGCACCGTTGGCGTCGATCGTGAAGACCTCGCCGGCGCCGCCCTTGTAGGTGATGTCCTCGTCGTTGGCCGGCGAGTTCTGGGTCTGGCCGACGGCTGTCCACGTCCCGACGAGGCAGGCGTCGAGCGGAGCGGCCGAGGTCGCAGGCGACGCCGCCGCCGTGGGGGACGAGGCGGAGCCACCGCATGCGGCAACGGCAAGGGCAGCCGACGTCGCCAGCGCGATCACGAGCCTGGCCGACCGGGCTTCAATCAGATCCTCCATCGCCAACGCGCTCCTTCCCGGGTGCCCGCCTGGAGCCAGGCGCGCCCCGCTACGAAATTCGCTCACCCAAGTACCGCCACGTGCCCAGCCGCGGGAGGACCGCGATCCGGGCAGGACTTGGGGAGGCCGCGTGCCATCGGGCTTCCTACCGTGACTGGATCGGAGCCACTGGGAAGATCAACGAATCGAACATCGACTGGACGCTGGCGAAATCCGCAGGGTCGAGGGTGGAACTGAATGCGGCGTCGCGGATCGTGAACGCATAGCCGACGCCGTCGTGGACCGTGATGGCCTGATCGATCCGGGCACCGCAGTTCAAGCCCAGCAGGACGCCCGCTTCACCGCCGATCGTCGTCGGCTGGTTGAGCTGCAGCGCGTTCGATGGACAGGTATCCGAGTGGTCTCGCGCGTTCGCCGCGATCCGGTCCTGGACGAACGCCGCGAGATTGCCCGCGAAGGGCCCCGCATACCCGAGCACGATCAGGTGCGGCCCAGCAAGCTGGTCGACATTCGGTCCCAGGCTCGGTTGGCTCTCGCCGTCCCAGCGGACGGTCGCCGGGGTTGCGGTCCAGCCGGGTGGCACCACGATCGAGTACCGGTAGAACGGCGATCGGAAGACGTTCGGCGTCGGTCCGGGCGACGCTGTCGGGCCACCGCCCGGTCCCAGGACGAGGACGTTGAGGATCCCCAGGCT
>DHWF01000044.1:36280-70543 GCA_002413045.1 Chloroflexi bacterium UBA5189 | reverse complement strand
TGGTGGAGCCGCGACTTGGCTGTACCGAGCGGAATGCCCAGGCGAGCCGCAACCTCCGTCAGTGGCAGGCCGACGCTGTGATGGAAGACGAGGACCGTGCGCTGCTCGATCGTCAGGCGCCGAAACGCACGATCGAGCTGATCGCGGTCATGAATCGTGAGGACGTCTTCCCGGGCCGCGGTGTCGGCGGCCGGCAGGACGCGGACGTTCGCCGACCAGCGGCGTTGACGGCGTGCCTCGGCATAGCACTCGTTCGTCAGGATCCGGTGCAGCCACGGCTCGAAGCGCTCGGGGTCGCGGAGGGATCGGAGGTCGCGCCACGCCCGCACGAGCGTGGCCTGGACGGCATCCTCGGCGAGGTCGGTGTCGCGAAGGATCCACGAGGCGATCGCCATGCAGCGGTCGCCGACGAGCCGCGCCAGGGCGTCGAAGGCCGCCTCGTCGCCGTGCTTCGCCTGCTCCACGAGCGTTCGCTCCAACAGATGCCTCGTTCCGGTTGGGCCACCGAAGGACACCCGAACGATGGTCGTGGCGGGCCCAAAGGTTCAATCTTGAGCGTTGCCTCGATCACGCCAACGTTAGGCTGCCCTCAGTTGGACGTGCCGGTTCCGGTCGATGCGAGAGAAGGAGGAGCCGCTTCATGACGATCCGAGACGAGCTCGACGTGATCAACGCGGGATTCGGACGCGCCTTCGCGGAGCAGGACGCCGATCGGCTTGCCGCGTACTACACCGACGACGCTCGGCTGCTGTTCCAGAACACCCCGATCATCCGCGGTCGAGCGGCGATCGACGCAACCATGCGGGACTGGGTCGCGGCGGGTCCGCAGGATCTCGTGTTCGAAACCGGCGAGGTCCTCATCGGTGGCGGGCTCGTCGTGGACATCGGCACGATCGTCGGGCCGTCGAGTCGCAGCAAGTACGTCGTGGTCTATGAGCGCCAGGCGGACGGCAGCCTCCGGATCGCCGTCGACGCGGCAACGAGCGACGGAACGCCACCCGCCGGCTGATCGTTGTCCAAGGCCGGACCTACCATCGCCCGATGGAGCCGACCCTTCCGCTGATCCTGCTCGAAGGCACGGACGGACCGCAGGAAGGTCCACCCCGCGGCGGCGACCCGGGCCTGTTCGAGTCTGTCGATGCGATGGTCGGCGCGATCGAGGCGCGGGACGTCCGGAACGGCCTCGTGCAGGCGTTCGACGCGGACGGCCGACGCCTGCGATTGCAATCGGTCGGCGACGCCGACCCGGTCACGGCCACGCTCGAGCCCGACGCGTACCCGGACGCGCTACGCGACGTCCTGGCCGCGGCGATCCGGAGCTCGCCGCACCTGTACCCGTCGATCAGCCCCGATCGCCCGCTCGAGGAGCTCGTCGCTGCCATCTGGCGCCTTGAGCAGGCTGCCCGAGCCGATCGCCGAAAGAAGCGATTGACGCTGTACCGGCAGGTTGGGCTCTGGATCGTGATCCTGGCCGTGCTCGTCGTCGCGCAACCGCCCGTCCTCCAGGCTCGTCCCGAGGTTCCGACACCGGTCTTCCTGGGACTCTGGGTGGCCGTCGCGATCGTCGCCTATTGGCTCGCCGGCCGCCTCCTCCTGCTCTTCTCGCCGGACTCGATCTTGTCCGACCGGGGCTGACCCGCGTATCGCCCGCCTACGAGGGCTGCGCCGGAGCCGTCACGACGACCGAGGCAAGGATCGTGTCGAACGCATTCGCTGCGGCGCCGTCCGTACCCGACATGCACGCGTCGATGGAGAAGAACCCGCTCGCACCGACCAGGGCCGGCAGCCAGACTTCGACCAGCTGCGTACCGTTGATCGTCCGGCAGGATGCAACGGCGGTGCCGGTGATTCGCCGAGCTGCGAGGCCCGACACGGAGATCGGGTCGCCGCCGGCCGGTGGCTGGTAGCGGGGCTGACCGTACGCGCGCACCGCGACGATGATCCCGCCCGGCGCCAGGTGGGTGATCGGCCAGCTGATGCACGTGGTATCGCCATTGGCGGCGGCCTGGCATTCGCTCGGCAGATCGCCGGGACCCGCGAAGAGCAAGGTCCAATTCCCGCTCGGGTTGGGAAGCGTCGTTCGGCTGTTCCAACCGGCGGGAAGCGACAGCCAGATCGGTCCGGCGTTGGCGAGCCCCGGGCCTCCGATGGCGATTGCCGAGGCGGTTGGAGCCGTCGGAGCCGTAGTCGGGGTGGCGGGAGCGGTCGTCGGCGTCGCGGGGTCCACTGACGGCGTGGGTGAACAGCCAGCGACCAACGCGATCCCAACCAACAGTGAGGCGAACCTTCGCATCCGCGTATCCCCTTTTCGAGCGAGTCGATGCGCGTGGACGCCGGAAGCGCCGCCGCGGTGCCCGAGAGCCGCCCATTAGGCGCGGTCGGTGTCCAGCCAGATCGTGAACGGGCCGTCGTTGACGAGCCCGACGAGCATCTCGGCGCCGAAGGAGCCGGTCCGCACGTCCCCCACCCCCGCCGCGCGCAGTCCCTCGGCGAAGCGCAGGTAGAGGCGCTCGGCGAGCGCCGGGTCGGCGGCATTCGTGAACCCGGGGCGGCGGCCGCGGGCGGTGTCCGCGTACAGCGTGAACTGGCTCACGACGAGCGCGGCGCCACCCGTGTCGATGATCGAGCGATTGGTCCGGCCGTCTTCGTCGCGGAAGATCCGGAGCTCCGTCACGCGCCGGGCGAGCGCGTCGGTCGTCTGATCGTCATCGCCGTGACCTACGCCGAGCAGGACCAGCAGCCCCGGCCCGATCGAGGCGATCGTCTCCCCGTCGACGGTGACCGACGCGCGCGTCGCACGCTGGAGCAGCGCCCGCACGTCAGGCCGGGGGCTGGCCGGCCGATGGCTCGCCGAGCGGGCCCGCAGCCTGCTCGAGCTCGCCGCGACGGCCGGCAAACCGCTCCATTGCCGCGCCCTCCGCGGAGGCGGGAATGAGCAGGTCCCAGCGACGGGTCTCGTCGTCCATGTCGGCCGGGTCCTCGACCGATCGGAAGAGGAGCACCGGGATCCCGGCGGCCTCCACCTCCTCGCGCAGTTGCCGCGCCTGCATGCGCCGCAACGTCCCGAACGTCACCATCCGGTCGCGCGGGATCGGCGGCACGCCGCCGTTCAGCTGGTACTGGTAGCCCTCGTCGGCGAGGGCCCGGATCAGGCGGATCTCGCGGGCCATGTCGCGACCCTTGAGCCACAGCGCCGAGCCGACGACGAGGATGTCGACGCCCTGACCGCCGACGAGCTCGGCCGTGTCGCGGTTCACGCCACCGTCGACGTGGACCTCGCCGCCGTGGAGCTTGTGGGCGAGATACTTGCGGGCGGCGAGGAGCTTCGCCCTCGCGACATCGGTCATGAACGACTGGCCACCGAACCCGGGCTCGACCGTCATCACCATCACGATGTCGATCAGCCGCTGATAGGGCTCCAGGGCGCTGAGCGGGGTCTTCGGCTTGACGCAGAGGCCGGCCGCCCGGCCGGCGGCCCGGATCTCGCGGAGCGTCGGCTCGATCGGCTCGTCGATCTCCACGTGGATCGTGACGGAATCGCAGCCGGCATCTAGGTACTCGTCGATGTACTTGCCGGGGTTGGCGATCATCAAGTGGGCATCGAATGGGATTCGGGTCCGGCGCCGGAGAGCCTTGATGGTCTTCGCCCCGAAGGTGAGATTCGGGACGAAGTGACCGTCCATCACGTCGAGGTGGATCCGGTCGGTGCCCTCGCGTTCCGCCCGCTTCACGGCGTTGGCGAGGTTGCCGAGGTCGGCATCGAGGACGCTCGCGGCCACCCGGGCGCGAGCCGTGGAGACTTGGTCGAGGCGGTTCGTCGTGGGTCGCGAGATCCGCGCCACCTCAGCCCTCGACGCCCGCCGGGACCGGCTCGTCCGAGCGCTGGCCGCGGAGCGCTCGGGCGCTCTCGGCTTCCAGGCGCTGGCGTCGACGCGCGACCGCGGGCGCGGCCGGCTGGCCCGCGTGCTCCGCCGCGAGCTGTCCGCATGCCGCCCCGATCTCCTGGCCTCGGTTGCGCCGGATCGTGACCGGGATCCCGACCCCCGCCAGACGCGCGGCGAACGCCTCGATCACCGGCATCGGGCTGGCGGTCCACGGCGTGTGCGCGACCGGGTTCATCGGGATCAGGTTGACGTGCGCGAGGTCGCCGCGGAGGAGGGTCGCGATCGCGTCGGCATCGGCGTCCGTGTCGTTCACGCCGCCGATCATCGTCACCTCGTAGCTGATCCGCCGGCCGGTCTTCTTCGCGTGCTCGCGCGCCGCCGCGACCACCTCCGCGACCGGCCAGCGCCGGTTCAGCGGCACGAGCACGTCCCGTAGCGCATCGCGGGCCGCGTGGAGGCTGATCGCGAGGGTGAACTGCGGCCCGAGCGCGGTCAGCCGCCGGATTCCGGGGACCACGCCGGACGTGGACACGGTGATATGGCGCGCACCGAGGCCGAGCCGCGCCGGATCGTTCAGCACGCTGACCGACTCGAGCACGCGATCCAGGTTCAGCAGCGGCTCGCCCATGCCCATGAACACGATGTTGGTGAGGCGCTCGGCGCCCTCGTGCTGCCCCAGGCGCGCGACCGCACTCCGGATCTGGTCGAGGATCTCCGCGGTCTCGAGGTCCCGGGTGAAGCCCAGCTCGCCGGTCGCGCAGAACGGGCAGCCGACCGCGCAGCCCGCCTGGCTCGAGATGCACAGCGTGTGCCGCGCGCGCCGGCCCTGCCGCGCGGGGTAGTGCATCAGCACGGATTCGATCGTCGCGCCGTCGCTCAGCCGGTGGAGCGCCTTCTCGGTCTGGCCGCCCTCGGCAAGCACGATCGTGTCCTCGGCCATCGTCGACCAGCGGAAGCCGGCGTCGAGCGCGGCCGCCAGCGATCGCGGGAGCGTCGTGACATCGGACGGCCGGGTTGCGGTGCCGCCCCACAGCGCGTCGTGGACCTGCCGAGCTCGAAACGGCGGCTGGCCGTGGTCGACGAGCCACCGCTCGAGGGCGGCGCGATCGAGTGCCGAGAGACCTGGGCGCGGATCACGGGCCGCCACGCCGACCGGCGGCGCCATGACCACCGTTTGGAGGGGTGTCATGGGTTGAGGGCGCGCCAGACGCGCGGCCGCGTCATCGGAAGATCGCGCAGGCGGACGCCTGTCGCGGCCGCGATGGCATTCGCGACGGCCGCCGCACCCGCGATCACCGGTGCCTCGCCGATGCCCTTGGCGCCGAGGGGACCGTCCGGCGCCGGCACCTCGACGCTCGTCGCCTCGAGCCGGCCCACGTCTTCGGCGCGCGGCAAGGCGTAGTCGAGGAACGTCCCCGTTACGAGCTGGCCATTCGCGTCGTGGACGAGTCGCTCATGCGTCGCCCAGCCGAGAGACTGCACCGCGGCGCCGTGCTGCTGCCCGACCACCAGTGCCGCGTTCAGCACCCGGCCGACGTCCTGCACGACGTGGTCGGCGAGGACCGCGACGGCGCCGGTCTCGCGGTCGACGCGGACGCGCACGACGTGCCCGGACACCGACGGCGCGAGGCTGGGCTCGTCGGCGCCCGCCTGAGCCTCGATCGGTGCGCGGCCGGCCCGAGCGTGGGCGCGCACGAGCTTCGCGAGCGGGATCGCCTTGTCCGGCGTTCCCCGCGGCTGGACGGCGCCGCCCACGAGCTCGAGATCCGCGACGGCGATCTCCAGCTGCAGCGCGGCCGCCGCGAGGAGGCGCTCGCCGACCGCCTCCGCCGCCGCGCGGATCGCGCGACCGGCCGAGTACGTGATCGTGCTGCCGCCGCTGCCGGGCGAGCTCGGGGCGGCATCTGAGTCGACGGTCACGATCTGCACCGCGTCCGGCGAGATCCCGAGGGCATCCGCCACGATCGCCTGGAACCCGCCGGCGACGCCCGACATATCGGCGACGCCGGTCAGGACCTGGATACTGCCATCAGGCGAAACGCGACAGGCCGCCGAGGCCGCGTTCGTCGCCCCCGGCCAGTAGCCCAGCGCCACGCCGACGCCTTCGTCCGTTCCCGCGCTTGCGCGGTCGCGCCACGTCGCGGTTGCCTCGAGCGCATCGAGGACCTCCGCGGCGCCGTGGGCGGCCCACGCCTCGCCGTCGACCATCTGGCCGCCCGCCATGCTCAGGTTTCGTCGCCGAAGCTCGATGGGATCGACGCCGAGCGCGCCGGCGACCTCGTCGACGGTCGTCTCGATCGCGAACGCCATCTGCGGCGCGCTCGGCGCCCGGTACGCCCCGACGCCGAACCGGTTCGTGCGCACGCCATACGCCTTGATGTCGACCGCCGGCCACGCATAGGGACCCGCGACGAGCACGCCGGCGAGCGACTCGGCGCTGCCCTCCTCGAACGCGCCGGCGTCGGTCACGATGCGGGCGCCGAGGTGGGTGAACCGGCCCTCCGCGTCCGCCGACAGGCTGATCGTGGTCGCGTACGGCTGGCCCGGATTCGTCGCCGCGAAGTCCTCCGTGCGCGTGGCGGCCAGCCGGACGGGCCGGCGCAGCTTCCAGGCGGCGGCTGCAGCCAGCGTGTCGAACAGCGGCCACTTGCCGCCGAACCCGCCGCCGAGCGGCGTCCCGACGGCGCGTACCTGGCGCTGCTGGAGCCCGAGTGCCTTGGCGACCTCGTTGCGGACCGAGAACAGCGCCTGCGTCGACGACTCCACGACGAGCGTCCCATCCGCGTCGACCCACGCGGTGCAGGCGTGCGGCTCGAGGTAGCCCTGGTGGACCCACGAGGTCGTGAACGACGCCTCGCGCGTGATGGCCGACCGACTGAGCGCCCCGAGCGGGTCGCCCTGCCGATAGCGATAGCGGCCCGTGACGTTGTCCGAGAGGTCCTCCGCGTCGATCGATTCGTCACTGGCGCCACCGACGCCGGCGTGCGTCTGGGCGTCCATCGCGCCCGTGCGATCGCCCTCGGTCGCGAGCTCCTCGCGTGCCAGCTGGGAACCGGCGACCATCGCCGCCTCCGGATCGACGACGGTTGGCAGGGCCTGGAGTCGCACTCGGACGAGCTCCGCGCCATCGGCCGCGGCGGCGGGCGTGCGCCCGACCACGAGCGCCACTGGCTCGCCGGCAAAGACGACCTCGGCTCGCGCCAGGGGCCGGCTGAGTCGGTCCGTCCCTTCCGCGGTGATCTGGAGATCGGCGGCAGTCAGGACCGCGACGACGCCGTGGACGGCAACGGCTGCGCTCGTGTCGATCGAGACGATGCGGGCGTGGGCGCGCTGCGCAAGGACGAGACGGCCGTGCAGCAGCCCGCGCTTGGGCTGGTCCGACGCGAAGCGCATGGCGCCGCGGACCTTGGATGGCGCGTCGGGGCGTGGGCGTGGGGTGCCGATCATTTGCCGCTCAGGATGCCCGTGTCGACGAGCTGGCGCTGGCCGCGCAGGAACTCCGCGCCGCCGACCGCCCGCCTGCCCTCCCGCTGCGCCTCCTCGAACACGAGCCTGCCGTCGGCGGTCGTGAGCGCGAGCCGCCCCTCCTCGTCGACCAGCCGCCCGGGCTCGTCCCCGACGCGTGCCGCCACGACCGACGCCGCGAGCACGGAGATCCGGCCGCCCGCCGAATCGACGAACGACCCGGGCCAGGGCAGGTAAGCGCGGACCCGCCGCTCCAGCTCCGGCGCGGGTCGCAGCGGGTCGAGGCGGCCGTCCTCGCGGCGAAATGGACGCGTCCTGCTCGTCCCCCCTTCCGGTTGCGGTCGGGCCGTGATCGTCCCGGCGAGCCAGCCGGCGATCGTCTCGGACAGGAGCCGCGCCGCCTGCCGAGCGGCCTCCGCCTCGAGCTCCGGCGCGCGCTCCGAACCGGTGAGCGGCCAGGCGCGGGACGTCACGAGCGGTCCGGTATCGACGCCCTCGTCCATCCGAAAGATCGTCACGCCCGTCTCGGCGTCGCCTTCGGCGATCGCGGCCGGGATCGGCGTTGCGCCGCGATGTCGCGGCAGGAGCGACGGATGGACATTCAGGATGCCGTGGGAAGGAAGGTCGAGGAGCGCAGCCGGGACGATCTGCCCGTAGTCGGCGAGCACGCCGAGGTCCGGCCGGACCGCGGCGATCTCGGCGACCGCTTCGGGTGCCCGCACGCGTGCCGGCCGCAGGACCGGCAGCCCGAGCGCGGTCGCCCGCTCCGCGACCGGCGTCGCCATGAGGGCGCGGGAGCGACCCGCCGGTCGGTCGGGGGCGGTGACCACGGCAACAATCCGGGCTGCGGACAGCTGCGCGAGCGCGTCGAGGATCGGGACTGCGAACGCCCCGGAGCCGAAGAAGATGGTTCGAGCCGGCTCGGCCGCCCGCTGGGGGGCCGGACCGGCGGTCATGCCAGGGCGGGCGTTCGAACGCCGGCGGTCTCGCCGTCGCGCTCCGCGTCGCCGTCCCCGCCGGCCTCGTCGTCGTCCTCGTCGCGCGGTGTCACCGAGATCAGCTCGTCCATCGAGTCGAGGTAGTCGATGTAGAGCTTGCCGTCGAGGTGGTCGAGCTCGTGCTGGAAGGCGCGCCCGAGCAGGCCGGAGCCCGCAACGCGGATGCGTCGCCCGCGCCGGTCCTGCGCCACGACCCACACGCGTTCACGCCGGGTCACGTACGCGGCATAGCCCGGAATCGAGAGACAGCCCTCCAGATCGCGGTCGTCCCCGCTGGACTTCACGATCTTTGGGTTGACGAGCTCGAACAGGTGATCCTCGACCTCGACGACGCACACGGAGAGGGCCTCGCCGATCTGCGGTGCCGCGAGGCCGACGCCCGGCGCGTCACGCATGGTGTGCGCGAGGTCATCGAGCAGGCCGTGCAGGAACCGGCCGAAGCTCTCGACCGGCTGGCCTTTGATCCGGAGACGCGGGTCTCCGAGGAGAACGATTGGGCGGACGCTCACGCGGCCGAGTATACGGTCGAGCTCAGCGTCCGCCCGGGTGCGTCGCTCAGGCGACGCCGGAGGTGGTGCGCTCGTCGGCCATGCTGGTCGACTCGTCGGCGGTCATCGGCTCGGGCGCGATCTCCGCGACGTCGTCGGTGCCCGCGATGCTGGCCGTGTTGGCCGCCTTGGCCGCCGCTGCCTGGTTGCGGAGGTCGACGGCGAGGTCACGCGACCGCTCGGCGATCTTGTGACCGGCGTTCTCGGTGAACACGGCGGCGCGCTGGGCCAGCGGGCCGGCCTTCTCGCCCGCCATCGCGGCAAGCTCGGCGGCCTTCGCGCCGACCTCGCGGACGACCGGGGCCGCCTGCGTGGCCAGGTTCTCGATCATCCCCTGGAGCTGGCTGAGCCACTCCTGGGCCTTCTGGCTGCCCGTGCTGGAGGTCTGCTCGGGCTCAGTCCAGGTGAACGTGTCGTCGCTCGACGAGCCCATCTCGCCCTCGGTCTTGGTGGTCGAATCGGTCATGGGTGTCTCCTCATGGTGACGCGCCGCTGGAGTGTTGATTGCGCGGCCGTCCGGGCAAGGGTACGCCCGATCCCCATTTCTGACATGAATCGAGCACCCGCTGAGCGTCAGAGGAGCGTTTCAGGGTCCACGTCGATCGACCACGGGACGCCCGGCTGCGGATCCAGCAGACGGACGGGGTCGTCGCCGCGGAGGACCACATTGAAGCGCCAGCGGTCGCCGCGTTTCGCGATGAACGCCGGTGCCGGGCCGCTCACCTGGACGATGTTGGTCGCGCTCGCCACAGTGGCCGACGTGGCCGCCGTGGCCGCCGCGCGCGCCCGAAGCGTCTCGACGAGCTCGCGCCCGACCCGCTCCGCCTCGGCCCGGTCCGGCAGCGCAACCGTCAGCTTGATCAGCCGCCCGAACGGCGGTGACCCGAAGCGGCGCCGGAGCTCCAGCTCCGCGTCGTAGAACGCGGCGGCGCGACCCTCGGCGACCGCGACGATCGCCGGGTGCTCCGGCTGGTAGGTCTGGATGATCGCGCGGCCGGGCAGCTCGCCGCGACCCGCCCGACCCACGGCCTGGGCGAGCAGCTGGTACGTCCGCTCGGCGGCGCGCTCGTCGGGCAGGTTGAGGGCGACATCGGCGGACACGACGCCGACGAGCGTCACGGCCGGGATGTCGAGGCCCTTCGTGACGAGGCTCGTCCCGACGAGGACGTCGAGTCGGCCGTCGGTGAACGCGTCGACGACGCGCTCCGCGGCGCCTTTGCGCTCGACGACGTCGCGATCCAGCCGTCCGACGCGCAGCCCCGGGTAGCGATCCTTGACCTCGCGCTCGAGCCGCTCCGTCCCGCCGCCGAGGTACTTGATCCGGGCCGAGGCGCAGTTGGGGCAGCGCGTCGGCATCGGCCAGGCGCGGCCGCAGTGGTGACAACGCAGCGTCTGGCCGGCCTGGTGGTAGACGAGCGGCCGGGTGCAGTCCGGGCACGCGGCCACGTAGCCGCAGTCGCGGCACAGGACCACCGACGCGGTGCCGCGCCGGTTGATCACGAGGATCGCCTGCTCGCCCTCGCCCAGCTCCGCGAGACCTGTGGCGAGCGCGCGCGAGAGCATGCCCAGGTTGCCCGCGGCGAGCTCCGCGCGCAGGTCGACCACCTCGACCCCTGGCGCCGCGCCAGATAGGCGGGACGTGAGCCGGACTCGCACGATCGATCCATCGCGCGCGTGGCCCTCGGTCTCGACCGATGGCGTGGCGGAGCCCAGCACGACCGGCGCCCCGGCGAGCCCGCCGAGCGCGATGGCCGTGTCGCGGGCCTGCAGCCGCGGCGTCCGATCACTCTTGTAGGCCGCGTCGTGCTCCTCATCGACGATGACCAGCCCGACGTCGGCCATCGGCGCGAGCACGGCGAGCCGCGTCCCGACGACCACGTCGACGTCGCCGCGCCGGATCCGCCGCCACTCGTCGGCGCGCTCGCCATCGCCGAGCCCCGAGTGGAGCACTGCGACGCGGGCGGCGAGGTCGGCGCGCAATCGATCCACGAGGGGCAACGCGAGCGAGATCTCGGGCACGAGCACGAGCGCCGGCCGGCCTCGGGCGAGGGTTCGCGCGAGTAGCTCGACGTAGATCGCGGTCTTGCCGCTGCCGGTGACGCCGTCGAGCAGCATCGTGCGGGAGCTGCCGGCCGCGGCGGCGCGCTCGACCGCGGTGACCGCGGCCTCCTGTTCTTCGCTCAGCTCGCTCCCGGCCGGTCGGGCTCCACGCCGCCCGACCGGGCGGGTCGCCAACGGCTGGCGCGGCGCCTCGCGGGCGTCGATGGCGACGAGCCCGCGGCGGGCCAGGGTTGCGACCGTCGACGAGCCGTGGCGCGCCGCGAGCTCGGGCGCCGGCAGCCCGTCGGGCGGACCCGCGGCCAGGTCCTCCAGGAGCGCGCGCTGCCGCGGCCCCAGTCGAGGCGCAGGCGTGGCGAGTTCCGCGGCGGGTTCCGTGGCGCGCACGTACCGGACCCAGCGCGGCCCCGCGCCCGCAGCGATCAGCGTCCAGTCGAGGTCGACGAGCCCGTTCGCCTCCAGCCCGCGGAGGCGCCGCAGCAACGCAGGCCGGCCCTCCCCTGCGCCGAGGCCGCGCACCGGCCGCGGTCCCGCGGCGAGGGCCTTGAGGATCGTCTCGTCCTCGGGTGCGAGGTCGTCTCGTGGTCCGGCCCCGTCCTCCGGGCGCCGCTCGGCGACGAGCTCGAGCCGCTCCAGCAGCCCGGGCGGAAGCATCGCCCGCAGCGTCAGCGCGGGCGGCGCGAGGTAGCGGGTGGCGATCCAGCCGGCGAGGCGCATGCCGAGCTCGGGCAGCAGCGGCCCGTCGGTTCGGACGCGGTCGACGACCGGCTTTGTCTCGACTCCGGGGACCTCGACGCCCGGCCCGAGCACCATCCCGAGCGCCTGGCGCCGCCCGAACTCGACGAGGACGGCCTCGCCGGCGGCGAGATCCGCCAGGGCGTCCGGAACGAGGTACGAGTACGGGCGCAGGCCGGCACCGCCGGCCGCGTCGACCGCGACCGCGACGATCCGGCGGGCCGTCATGCCGTCAGACCCGGGTGCGGCGGTCCGGGTGGGCTGCCTTCTCGGCCAGGACGATGTCGTCGATGCGCTCGGCCGTCCGCTCGACCTGGTCGGTCTCGTTCGGGACGACGTAGTCGTAGTCCTCGGCGCGCGCCAGCTCGATCGCCGCGTTCCGCTGCCGGAGGTCGAGCTCGTCGGCGGTCTCCGTCGCGCGGTTGCGGAGGCGCGAGAACAGGTCCTCCAGCGAGGGTGGCACGAGGAACACCAGCAGCGCGTCGGGCACCTTCTGCTTGACGACCGCGGCGCCCTGGACGTCGATCTTGAGGACGACGTCGTGGCCGGCGACCAGCGCCTCGCGGACCTCGTTGCGCGGTGTGCCGTACCAGTAGCCGTGCACATTGTTCGACTCGAGGAAGCCGCCCGCCGTCCGGCGCTCCTCGAATGTCTGCTGGTCGAGGAAGTGGTAGTGGACGCCATCGACCTCGTACGGGCGCCGCGGCCGGGTGGTGCACGTGACGACGAAATGGCGCTCCGGGTCTGCGGGCATCGTCGCGAGGGCGGTGATCACGGTGTCCTTGCCCACGCCGGAGGGGCCGGACACGATGACGAGCATCGCTCCCGGCGCGCCCTGGACGCTCGCCTCGCGCGTCACGCGAGCGACGCCCTGGCGCGCATGCCCGCGAGGACGTCCTCGAGCTCCTGCGGGAGCGGCGCCTCGGCGCGGATGAGCCGGCCGGTGGATGGCGACGTGAGCTCGAGCCGCCAGGCGTGGAGGAACAGCCGACGGAGCCCGTCAGGACCGCGGCGAGACGTGCCCGTGCCGTACAGCAGGTCGCCCGCGACCGGGTAGCCGATCGCCTCGACGTGGACCCGGATCTGGTGCGTTCTTCCACTGATCAGGTCGAGCTCGAGGAGGGTCCAGCCGGCGAACCGCTCGCGGACGCGGTAGCCGGTCGTCGACTGGCGCCCGTCCGGGACGACCGCCATCCGCGTGCGCCGACCCGGGTCGCGTCCGATCGGCGCCTCGATCCGGCCGGCCGCCGCCGCCACGACGCCCATGACCAGCGCCAGATACGTCTTCTTGACCCGCCGCGCCTTTAGCTGCGCCTGCAGCGATGCCTGGGCCGCGTCGTTGCGCGCGACCATGAGCAGCCCGCTCGTGTCGCGATCCAGCCGATGGACGATCCCCGGACGTTGAACCCCGGCGATCCCACTCGGCGCGAGGGCGCCGCCCATGCCGAGCAGCGCGTTGACGAGCGTGCCGGAATCGTGCCCCGCCGAGGGATGCACGACCAGGCCGGCCGGCTTGTTGACGATCAGCAGGTCGTCGTCCTCGTAGACCACGTCGACGGGGATCTCCGGCTGGGCGATCGGTTCGGCGGCCTTGGGCGGCGGCACGGTGAGCTCGAGGACCGCGCCCGGCTCGACGAAGGTGTTCGCCTTCACCGCGTGGCCGTCCATCGTCAGGCCACCGTCCGAGATCAGGCGCTGGACGTGGCTCCGGGACAGCCCGCTCAGGTCCGCCGCCCAGCGGTCGGCGCGGCCGCGCCGCCCGTCGGTGGGAACGGCGATTCGGCGAATGTCCGGCGCCGCGTCAGGCATGGTCCGCCCTTCGCCGCGTGAGCGACGGCCACAGGCTCGCCGCGAGGAGCAGCACGATCGCGAAGCTGACACCCGTATCGGCGATGTTGAACGTGTACCAGCGCGTGGCGCCGATCCCGGCATCGACGAAGTCGACGACGTAGCCGAGCCGGAGACGATCGATGAGGTTGCCAACCGCGCCGCCGAGCAGCAGCCCGAGGGTGATCGACAGGTACATGCTCCGATCGGTGCGAGCGTGGTACAGCACGATCACCGCGACGACGACCAGCGACACCAGCCCGAACACGAGCGCCTGGCCGTGGAACAGCCCGAACAGGCCGCCGTTGTTCTGCGAGAAGACGAGCCGGATCGTGTCGCCCAGGACGTCCACCGACTGGCCCGGGGCGAGGAACGACACGAGCCACGCCTTGGTGAGCTGGTCGGCAACGACGATGACGCCGGCAAGGCCGAGGAAGGTCGCCCAGTTCGTCGTTCGTGGCGTCGCGGTCGGGTCTGCCGGGAGCGCACCGGCGTTCGGGTGCGCCTCGATCGACGGTTCGCTGCGAATCTCGCTCACGTGCCCGTCGACCCGGCCTGGAGCCCGCGGATCGCGATGGAAGCCGTGCCATTCGTGAGCTCGACCGACGCCTGCGTGGCACCGCCGGCCTCCGGTGCGGCACCTTGCGTCACCGTGTCGGCGAGGGTCTCGCGGGCCACGGAAGCGAGATGCGGCTCAACCTCGGCCGGCAGGCCGGCGACCCACAGCTCGATCCGCGCGTCGAGATCGAGGCCGGCGTCCTTGCGCAGGTCCTGGATCGCGCGCTGGAGCTCGCGCGCATCGCCCTCGGCGCGCAGCGCCGGCGTGAGATCCGTGTCGATCACGACCACGAGGCCCTCGTCGTGGGCGACCGCGGTCCCGGGCCGCGGCGTCGCGAGGATCTCGACCTCGTCGGCGGCCAGGGTCACGCCACCGAGCGTCACCGACCCGTCGGCGTGGAGCTCGAACGCGCCGTCGCGGGCCGCCGTCATCACCGCCGGGATCGCGGCGCCGAGCCGCTTGCCGATCTTCGGGAGCAGCGGCTTGACCCGCCGGTCGACGAGCGTCGACTCGTCGTCGATCCGCTCGATCGCCTTGACGTTGACCTCCTCCGCGATCAGCCCGAGCAGCGTTTCGACCAGGCGCACGTCGGCGCCCGGCAGGGCGAGCCACATCCGCGCGAGCGGCTGACGGACGCGCAGTCCGGCCGTGCCTCGCAGGGTTCGCGTGAGGTCGACGACCCGACGCGCCATGGCCATCGCCGTCTCCAGCGCGGGATCGGCGAATCGCGCCACCTCCTGCGACGGCCAGCTGGTCAGGTGGACCGAGTCGGGCGCGTCCGCGTCGAACGCGGGCACCAGGTTGCCGTACATGTCATCGGCCATGAACGGCAGGATCGGCGCGACGATCCGGGTGACGGTGACCAGCGCCGCGTGCAGGGTCGAGAACGCGGCATCGCGATCGGCAGGATCGGCATTGCGCGAGAACCGCCGCCGCGACAGGCGGAGGTACCACGTCGACAGGTCCTCGATGAATGCGTCGATCAGGCGCGCCGCTGCCGCCGGATCGACGTCCTGGAGCCGGTCCTCGACGGCGGCCGCCAGTCGGGCGACGCGCGCCAGCACCCAGCGATCCATCGGCGACTCGGCTGCCCTCGCGGCCGTCGGCGTCCAGCCCGCGAGCCGGGCGTAGGTCACGAAGAACGAGTACGTGTTCCAGAGGACCAGCAGGCGCCGGCGCGCGCCATCGGCGGTGTGCCAGCCGAAGAGGATGTTGTCCTCCGGCCGCGCCGAGGCGTACATCCAGCGCATGACGTCGACGCCCATTCGCTCGGCCGCCTCGTCGAACTCGATCGAGTTGCCCCAGCTCTTGTGCATGGGCCGGCCGTCCTCGCCGACCAGCGTCCCGTAGCCGAAGATCGTCCTGAACGGAGGCTCCCGTCGCAGCACGGTGGACATTGCCAACATCGCGTAGAACCAGTTCCGGAACTGGCCGGGGAAGCTCTCGGTGATGAAGTCGGCCGGGAACCACTTCTCCCAGAACTCCCTGTCCTCGCGGAAGTGGATCGTCGAGAACGGCACGATGCCGGCATCCAGCCAGGGGTTGCCGACGTCCGCGATGCGCTGGACCGGCTCCCCGCAGCCCGAGCAGCGGATCGTGACCTCGTCGATGTAGGGCCGATGGGGCGTGTGCCCCTTGAACTTCTCCCAGCCGTCCTGGGCGAGCTCCTCGAGGTCCGCGACCCCGCCGAGGACCGTGAACGTCTTGCAGTTCGGGCAGTCGTAGATCGGCAGCGCCAGGCCCCAGTAGCGCTTCTTGCTGATCATCCAGTCGTGCATGTTCAGGAGCCAGTCGAGCTCACGCTCGTAGCCGAAGCCCGGGATCCACCGGATCTGGTCGACGATCTCCATGATCTGGTAGCGCAGGCTGGCGTCGACCTGCTCGCGGGTCAGCGTCTCGCGCGGCTGGTCATACACCGGGCCCATCGAGATGAACCACTCGTCGACGAGCCGGAACAGCAGCGGCGTCTGGCACCGCCAGCAGTGCGGGTAGCGATGGTTGTATGGCTCGAGGTGATAGAAGAAGCCGCGCCGCTCGAGGTCGTCGACGATCGCCTCGGCGACCGCGGGCGCCTCGCGGCCCGTGAGCCAGCCAAATCCCGAGTAGTAGTGACCGCTCTCGTCGATCGGCCCGATCGCCGGCAGCCCGAGGCTCTTGCCGAGCTGGAAGTCCTCCGCGCCGGCGCCCGGCGCGATGTGGACGATGCCGGTGCCCTCGTCCTCCCCGACCTCGGTCCAGGGGATGACCCGGTGCTCGTACGGCACATCCGGGGCGTCGCGGGTGCCCTTGGCGAACGCCTCGCGCACGGCCGCGAGGTCATCGAACGGGCCGGTGTAGCGCCAGCCGACCAGCTCGCTGCCCTTCCGTGACTCGAGCACCTCGAATGGCCCGCGCACCGACTGCTTGAGCGTGCCCTTGCCGATCCAGAAGGTCGCGTCGGCCTGGCGGATCCGGACGTACTCGAGCTCCGGCCCGACCGCGGCCGCGACGTTCGCGGCGAGCGTCCACGGCGTGGTGGTCCAGACGAGGAGCGCCTCGCCCGGGCGGTCGACCAGCGGGAACCGGACCGTCAGCCCCGGGTCCTCGCGGTCCTGGTAGCCCTCGGTCATCTCGTGCTGGCTGATGCCGGTGCCGCAGCGCGGGCACCACGGCATCGAGTCGTGGCCCTTGTAGATCCAGCCGCGCTTGTTGCACTCCCGCAGGAAGCCCCAGATCAGGTCGTTGTTCTCGTTGCTGAAGGTGAAGTAGCTGCCGCCGACGTCGGGCATACCCAGGCGCCCGACGAGCTGCTCCACGGTGTCGGTGATCGGACCGTGCGGGCCCTGGATGGTCGTCGTCTGGGAGGGATCGACCGCGAGCAGGTCGCGCAGGCGCCGCAGCTCCTCGGGATCGTTCCAGTCCATCCACATCCCGAGCCGGACCGACTGCTCGGTCTGGCGAGCGGCGAACGTCAGGACGCGCTGCTTGCACAGCGAGACGAACTCGGCGATCCCGTATGCCTCGATGTCGCGCTTGCTCGTGAACCCCAGGTCGCGCTCGACGTTGACCTCGACCCACAGGCCCTGGCAATCGAATCCATTCTGCCAGCGCTGATCCTCGCCGAGCATGGCGTGGAAGCGCTGGAACAGGTCCTTGTAGGTGCGGCCCCATGCGTGGTGCACGCCCATCGGGTTGTTGGCCGTGATCGGGCCGTCGAGGAAGCTCCACGGCTTCCCGCCAGCGTTCTGGGCTCGAAGCCGCGAGAACGTGGCACGCTCCCGCCACTGCGCCAGGACGCCGTGCTCCAGCGCGACGAGGTCGGGGCGAGCGGGGACGGGTTGGAACATGGGACGGGTTATCCTACCCGCGATGCAGCCGGCCCACGAAACGCTCCCGCGGGGCCGCTCCCCCTTCGCCGCTGCGTTCCTTTCGCTGGTCTTCCCCGGGCTCGGCCACGTTTACCTCGGTGCGTATCGGCGCGGCCTCGGCTTTGCGGCGCCGCCGCTCCTCGCCGCGGCCCTCGTCGCGGGCTTCGCGGTCCGGATGACGGCATTCGACCTCGCGGGCCTCGCCGTCCAGAGCTGGTTCCAGATCGCGGTCTTCGTCGGCAACCTCGTCGCGCTCGTGTACCGTGCGGCGGCGATTGTCGACGCCTGGTCGATCGCCAGGATGCTCGGCGGCCGGGCCGTCGGGTCGCTGTCCACGGCGGTCCGCGCGGCCGGGATGGCCTCCATCGCCAGCCTGTGCGCGGTCCTCCTGGTCATGAGCGGCGCCCACATCGCCGTCGCCCGGTACGACCTGATTCTGTCGGGCACGACCAACTGCATCTTCAACCAGGACACGAACTGCGCCGCAACCGGGTCGCCCGGTCCGAGCGACAACGGGGACGAGGACACGCCGTTCCCGGACACGGCCGAACCGACCATCGGTCCCGCCGCGACCGGCACGGTGGTCCCGAAGTGGAACGGCAAGGATCGCCTGAACATCCTGCTGATCGGCGCCGACGAGCAGCAGGGCGGCCACCGCACCGACACCATGATCACGGTCTCGATCGATCCCACGACGGGCCAGGTCGTGATGTTCCAGCTGCCCCGCGACACGGTCGACGTGCCGGTCCCGCCGGGTCCTGCCCGGAGCGTCTACGGGTCGACGTACTACAACAAGATCAACGGCTTCCTGTCGTCCGCGGAAAACCGGCCCGACGCGTTTCCGGGCACCAAGGCCACTCGCGGCTACACCGGCCTGAAGTCGATCCTCGGGTACCTGTACGGCCTCGACATCCAGTACTACGTCGAGGTCAACTTCGAGGGCTTCCAGAAGGTCGTCGACGCGCTCGGCGGCGTGACCGTCAACGTCCAGATCCCGGTCCTCGACGACAACTTCCCGGAGCCCGGCGCCCACCGCGAGCGGCTCTACGTGCCGGCCGGCGTCCAGCACATGACCGGCGTCCAGGCGCTCGAGTACTCACGCTCGCGCAAGAGCACATCGGACTTCGACCGCGCGGCGCGCCAGCAGCGAGTCATCGTGTCGCTGCGGCGCCAGCTCGACATCGGCCAGGCGCTCCAGAACATCGACACCCTGGCTGCCGCGATCGGGCAGTCCGTGCGGACCGACATTCCGCGCGAGCTCGTGCCGCAGCTGCTCGGCCTCGCGGAGAAGGTCGACACGCGCTCCATCGAGTCGGTGATCTTCACGCCGCCGTTCTATCAGACCGAGTGCATGAACTGCCCGCCGCGCGGCTACATCATCCAGCCCAAGGTCTCCCGGATCCGCCAGGCGGTGGCCGATGCGTTCAACACCGATCCCGCGTTCGCCGAGACCCGCGATGCGCTCGCCCAGGAGGGCGCCGCGCTCTGGGTACTGAACGGCTCTGGGCGCACCGGCGAGGCCGCGCGCCTGGCCGACTACTTGAGCTACCTCGGCCTTGCCGCCACGGCGCCGAACCAGCGGCCCGACACCCGGGGCCTCTCGGCAACCACGGTCCGCGCCTACAATGGCGCGGTCGACAAGTTCCCGCTGACGGTCCAGGAGCTGACCAAGGTCTTCGGCGTCACGATCGTCCCGATCACCGACGCGGCCGTCCATGTCGATTTCGAGATCATCACCGGCGGGTCCACGCCGCAGCTCACGCCCCCGCCGGTACCGTAATTGACCTCCGGCCCGCTCAGGCGGATGCGGGCCAAGGCGCCGGCGAGCACGGGAGCGAGCGCGCTTCAAACGTGCGTGAGCGACCGCGGAGCCGGCAACGCCGGCCCGCGCCGCATCAGCGGGTCGGAATCGGCGTCAGCCAGTGCATGAACCGCTTGTCGTTGCCCCGGATGGCGGCGAAGTAGGCCTCGTGGAGCTGGCGGGTGATCGGGCCGATGGCGCCACCGGCGATCGGTCGGTGATCGAGCTCGATGACCGGTGAGAGCTGGACGCCGGTGCCGCACAGGAACATCTCGTCGGCCACGTAGATCTCGGAGCGATCGATCGAGCGGGACTCGACCGGGATGCCAAAGGTGGTCGCCAGCTCCAGGATCGCGCGGCGGGTGACGCCCTCGAGGATGTCGTCGTTGACCGGCGGCGTGAGGAGGACGCCGTCGCGCACGACGAACATGTTCGCGGCCGATGCCTCCGAGGCGTGGCCGTCGGGGGTAAGCACGAGCGCCTCGTCGAACCCGTTGAGCTCGGCCTCGCTCTTCTGGAAGGCCATGTTCACGTAGCCGCCGACGATCTTGCCGCGCGCCGGGAGGGCGTCGTCGGCATTCCGCCGCCAGCTCGAGGTCATGATCCGGATGCCCTTCTCCGTGTCGACGTAGTTGCCGAACGGGACCGCGAGGACCGTCAGCTCGTGGGGCAGGCCGTGCAGGCGAACGCCGATCGACTTGCCGGACAGGTAGAAGCACGGCCGGACGTAGGCGTCCTCCTCGAAGTGGTTCCGGCGGATCGTCTCGAAGACGATGCGGACGAGCTCGTCGACCGGCGGCAGGTCGGTCATGAGGAGCATCCCGGCGTTGCGGCGGATCCGCTCCATGTGCTCCCGGAGCTTGAGCCCGTAGAGGACGCCTTGGTCCGCGTTCCAGTACGCGCGGATGCCCTCGAACACCGCCGTCCCGTACATGAACGCGTGGGTCATGATGCTGACGTTCGCGTCGCGCAGCGCGACGTACTCGCCCTGGAAGTACGCGACGAGATCGTCGGTCGAGGCGGGCGCGCCGTGGCTCGCGGGGCTCGTGGCCGGTGCGTCCTTCGCCTTCTCGGTGAGCATCTGGACGACTCCTGGGGTGCTGCGCGGCAACTACTGCGCGAGTATATCGCGGGGTCCCCGGCCCCCTACGAGGGACGCAGGGCGATGGTCAGCACGAACACGACGTAGCCCACGTACAGCACGCCGCCAAGGAGCAGGCTGCGGACGCCCAGGCGACCGCGGGCGATCATCGGGATGCCGATCACGGCGACCGACGCGAAGGCCACGGCCGCCGACGCGAACGCCACGAGGTTGTGGCCCTGGATCGACCAGCCCTCGGGCGCGAATGCGAGGGCGATGGCGGTGGGGATCGTGGCCTGGAAGACCATGGCCCCGGTGATGTTGCCGATCGCCAGCGTGTCCTTCCCCTGGCGGATCCAGATGATGGCGTTGACGGCCTCCGGGAGCTCCGTTGCGATCGGAGCCACGAGGAGTGCCAGCAACAGCTCGTCCATCCCGAGCGACGCGCCGATCCCCTCGACCGCCCCGACGAAGATCTGCGCGCCGATCAGGATCATGACCGCCGCCGCGATCACCTGGACGACGACCAGCCGGACGTGCGGGTCACGCCCGTCGAGGCGGTGGGCGGCGGGCGCGAGGCGGTGGAAGCGCAACGGCCGCAGCTCCTCCTCGGCGGCGTCCTCGGCCGGGGCTTCGGTCAGGTGCCTCCGCGCGTACCACGCGTAGCCGATGACGAGCGCGATGGCCCCAGCGACCCGCAACGGCACCGCGTCGGTCGGCAGCAGGGCGAGGACCAGCGCGAAGCCATAGGCGACGACGAACGAGCGGATGTCGTGGGCGACGACGTGGGTCCGGACCACGATCTCGGTGCCCGACGCCCGGCGCCGGCGCGCCGACAGGACGACCAGACCGGTCACCGCCATCGCCAACGTCGCGAGCATGAACGGCGCCCCGAGGATCGCCCCGACGCCGATCTCCTCCGAGTGCGCGTGCGTGGAGAACAGGATGGCGACGATCGGGATCATCGTTTCCGGGAGGGCTGTCCCGACGGCGGCCAGGACCGACCCGACCGCGCCCTCGCTGAGGCCGAGCTTCCTGCCGAACCACTCGATGCCGTTCGTGAACAGCTCGGCGCCGGCCACGATGATGACGAAGGAGATGAGGAGGACGATCAGGTCCATCGAGGCCTAGCCTGTCACCAGGCCGGCCACCACGCCGACCCCGACGACCACCAGGATCAGCAGCGCGATCAGGGCCATCCGACGCTCACCGCCCCGCCAGAACCCGATGAGCGCGCCCGTGACGCGCAGCGCCGGCGTACCGACGACGCCGAGAATCCCGAGCCACAGGAAGTCGGCCGGACGACCGGCGAGAAGATCGGCGCCGAGCGTAGCCAGGCTGAGTGGCGGCCCCGCGTCGAGCGGCGACCCGCCGCCGGCGACGAACAGCACCAGCCCAATGGCGACGAGCGCCATCGAGGCGTACGTCCCGATCGCCAGCACGCGAGCGAGGGCGGACTCGAGCCCGCCGCGCGACTCCCCTGGATCCAGGCTGATCCAGCTCATGCGCCGGTCACCGCTCGCTGTGCCATCTCGAAGGCGGTGAACAGCAGGACGGCCACGAACAGCAGCCGGAGCAGCCGCACGTGCACGCGCCCGGCGAGCCGCGCGCCGATGGTCGCGCCCAGGAAGACGCCCACCGCGGTCGGGGCGGCGGCGTAGACGTCGATCCCGCCGCGCAGCAGGTAGACGATCGCGCTCGCGGACGCGGTGATCCCGATCATCAGGTTGCTGGTCGCCGTCGCGATCCGGAGCGGGACGCCCATCACGAGGTGCATGACCGGCACCTTGACGATCCCGCCGCCGACGCCGAGCAGGGCCGACACGATGCCCGCCAGGACGCTGCCGGCGAGGCCCGCCGGGAGTCGCTCCACGGCGCCCATCGGATGGTCGGGCGCCGCCCGGACGTGACGGTCCGCGACGCCGGGATCCGGCAGGCTGCCGTCCTCGGCCAGGGCATCGGTTGGCGCCTCGACGTCCGGGGCCGCCCTCTGTCCGCGCGCCATGGTCAGCGCGACGTACACGAGCACGGCGGCGAACAGCCCCGCCAGCACGCGCTCGTCGAGAAGGAACGCGACGAGGCCGCCGGCGATGGCGCCCATCGCGGTGAACAGCTCGAGGGTCATCCCGAGTCGCAGGTTCGCCTGCCGGCGTTCGAGGTACACCCCCGCGGCCGCGCTGCTGGTCACGATCACGCACACCAGCGACACCGCGACGGCCTCGCGCAGTGGCAGGTTGAAGCCGATCGTGAGCAACGGCACGATCAGCAGGCCGCCGCCGAGCCCGAGGAGCGACCCGAACACGCCGGCGGCCACTCCGCCGACGACCATCAGCAGCGCGACGTCCATGGGCTGGGCCGCGCTCGATCAGCTAGGGCCGGAGGTGCTCCGGTGAGTACGGGAGCAGCGCAACATGGCGCGCTCGCTTGAGAGCAACCGAGAGCTCGCGCTGGTGGCCGGCGCAGGTGCCGGTCTTCCTGCGGGGCTCGATCTTGGCGCGCTCGGACAGGTACCGGCGGAGGCGGTTGACTTCCTTGTAGTCGATCACGACCGTCTTGTCGGCGCAGAACGCGCAGACCTTGCGGCGGCGGCGATCGCGGTAGAAGTCGTCGCGCTTGCTGCGTGAACGGGGGGCGGGTGGCATCGGTGGGGTGTCTCCTGGTCGGCCCTAGAAGGGCAGCTCGTCGATCTCGGTGTCGTCGTATCCGCCGGAGCGGGGGGCGCCGGCGGCGGGGGCGCCTGCGGCAGCCGGGGCGCCGGCGAACTGGCCCTCCGCGGCCTCGCGCTTGTCCAGCCCAAGGACCGTATCGGCGGTGATGTCGAGGGACATCCGCTTCTGGCCGTCGTTCGCTTCGTACTCGCGGGCGCGGAAGCGCCCGTCGACGAAGACCCGGGCCCCCTTGCGGAGGTTCTCGGCGGCGCGCTCGCCGCGCTCACCCCAGATGCTGACCCGGAACCAGTCCGTCGATTCGATCCACTCGCCCGACTGCTGGTTCTTGGTCGACTGGTTGACCGCAACGGTGAAACTGGCCACCGGGCGGCCGCTGGGGGTGTAGCGCAGCTCGGGATCGCGCCCGAGGTTGCCGATGATCTGGATCTTGCTCAGCGCCATCGTCCGACCCTCTCAGTCGATCGCGGCCGGAGCCGCCTCGCTCTCCGACTCGTCGATTCGCTCGCGCCCATCATCCTCCTCTTCCTCGTCCTCCGCGGACGGGAGTGGAGCCTCATCGGCGTCGAGGTCGCCGCCCGAATCGCGACTGGCGCGAGCCGGACGGTCCTGCCGGACGACGAGATGGCGCAGGACCTCCTCGGTGATGAGGATGCCGCGCTCGAGCTCGGCGATGACGGTCGTGGGGGCCTCGAACACGATGATGTGGTAGGCACCCTCGCGGTGGCGATCGATGGCGTAGGCCAATCGGCGGCGACCCCACGGGGCAACCTTGATGATCTGGCCGCCGTCGGCGGTGATCTGGCGGGTCACGCGATCGATGATCGCGGCGGTTCGGTCATCCGGCGCATCGGGTCGGAGGACGAGCATCAGTTCGTAGCGGCGCACAGCCGGAAGCGCTCCTTCCTGTGGGAAATGCCCCGCTGGCGACGACGTCGCACGGAGCAGAAAGGTCAGGCGGCGGAGTCTAGCACGGGTATCCGGAGCGGCCGGAGTCCCGTTGTATCCTCTGGCGGCGCCAATCGGCCTTTGACCCAGGGGGACCCGTGCCCGACACTCGAATCCTGCTGCTCGGCAACGCCGCGAGCGATCCGCTCGTCAAGGTCCTCGGCCGCACCGGGCGCGTCCTGACCCGGATCGAGGGACCCGAGCAGCTCGCCTCCGTCCCACCGGATCAGCACGTGGTGGTGCTCGACGCCGCGCCCGCGCCGCGGACCCTCGCAGACATGTGCCGGGAGGTGCGGGGCCAGCCTGCCCTCGCCGAGGTCCCGATCCTGGCGATCACGGCGACCGACGACGTCGAGGAACGCATCGCCCTCCTCGAGGCCGGGGCCGATGACGTGATGATCCGTCCGGTCGACGATCGCGAGCTCGACGCCAGGGTCGAGGCGCTCGACCTGCGCCACCGCCGCTCCAGGGAGCTCCGGCCGAGCACCTTCGTGGCGACGACGCGCCGGCCGGGCCGCCGGTTGATCGTGGTCTACTCGCCGAAGGGTGGCGTCGGCACCACCACCGTCACCGTCAATACCGCGCTCGCCATCGCCGCGCGACAGCCGGACCAGGTCGCCGTCGTCGACTTCACGCCGATGGGCGGGCATGTCGCCACCTACCTGAACCTGGTACCGAAGCTCACGCTCGCCGACCTGATCCGGGACAGCCAGGGCATGATCAGCCCGGAGATCCTCCGGGCGACCTACCTGACCCGCCACGTGAGCGGCGTGCTCCTGCTCGCCGGCTCCCCTGCCCCGGGGACGCAGGCACTCATGACCGGCGAGGAGGCCACGCGCATCCTCGACGGCGTGCTGGCAGCCATCCCCACCGTGATCGTCGACCTCGGCTCGCACCTCGACGATCGGGTCATGGCCTCGATCGACGCGGCGGACGACGCGGTGATCGTGGTCACGCCAGACTTCCCCACCCTCAAGTCCGTCCACGCCTTCTTCGAGTTCCTGGGGCAGTCGGGGTCGAAGGCGGCCGAGCCGACCGTCGTCGTCAACGAGACGTTCGCGCTCCAGACGCTCACGCCGGGCGACATCGAGAACGCCCTGTCGCGCCGGGTCACGATCCGCATCCCGTACGATCCGCTCCTGTACCTGCGGGCGGCGAACCAGGGCACGCCGGTCTATTCCGGCGCTCCGACCTCGCAGCCGGCGCGTCGCTTCGACCAGCTCGCCGGGCTCCTCCTCGGCGAGGATGCGCCGGCGTCGCCGCCCGAACAGCGCCGCCGCGGCATCGCCGGGATCTTCGGCCGGAACTAGGGGCGCGGGGGCGATCGCCCGACCAAGGGTTTTGCCGGATGGCCGGCGACGATCGACCGCGGCACGATCTCGGCGGAGGTGCCACGTCACCATGCGCTCTGAGGCCCGACGCGTTCGCGTCCTGCGACTCGACGACACGGAGGTTGCGATCAGCCGGGCGACCCTGTCGCTGTCCCAGGACGAGCTCGCGGGTGGCCTGCCGGGCCGGAAGCGCTGGAGCGTGTACGCCCACCTGACGAGCTTCGCCCCGATCCAGGTCGGGAGCTACCAGGTGCGCGCGGAGCTCGAGGACGGCGACATCCTCGACGGCCCTGGCATCCTGACGAACTGGAATGGCCTGACGATCACCCTGCGGTCGAGCGACGCATGGACGGGTGTGTCCGGCTGGTGACCGCCTCGCTCCGCTGGCCTAGCCGGCCTGGGCCACGGGGATGGCGACGATGTCGTCGTCGTCGAGGGATTCGAAGTGGGCCACCTCGACGTCGTCCACCAGCGCTCGCACTCCGGGCACGAGACGGGGCTCGGTGAGGTTCGGGCCGACCCATGCGTACAGCGACTTCGAGTCCTGCCACTCCTCGAACAGGACCGCGTCCTCCGTCCCGTCCGACTGGATCCGGCGGGCGAACTTGACGTACATCAGCCCCGGCTGCTCGCGGATGAGGGCAACCTGGGTCCGGAAGACGGCATCGAACGCCGCGATCTTGCTGGCCTTGATCCTGGCTCGAAGGACGCGAACGATCACGACGGGTTGGCACTCCAGCGGCTGGCGTTCAGGATGGCCAGCAGCGCCGACGGCCGTGCTGCTCGATCGGGCCTGATTCATTGCGACCGCATGTCGCCATCGTCGCCGCGATGTGCCGAAGGCGGGATTCGAACCCGCACGAGGTTGCCCCCAACCGATTTTAAGTCGGCCGCGTCTGCCCTTCCGCCACTCCGGCGGGCGCAGCGTAGCGCGAGTCGGCGACGAGACCACCGCCCCGGACGGTCGCGCCGACCACCATCGCCGCCCCGATCAGCACGATGTTCTTGATGATGTACTGGCCCTCGAGAGTCGGCGCGAACGGGAAGATCGTGAACGTCTCGGACGGGAACAGGAGCAGCGGCGTCAGCGTGCCGAGCATCTGCACCGCGAGCAGGAAGAGCACCGCCCGCAGCCATTTCCCGACGATGAGCCCGACCCCGATCAGGACCTCCCAGGTCGCCAGGAACGGCAGCGAAACATCCGGATGGATCGCGCCGAACGACAGTTGCTCGATCGTGCGGCCGGCGAGGAGCTCGGCGGGGCTCACGTTCGGGAAGTACTTCAGCACCCCGAACCAGAAAAAGACGATCCCGAGCGCGACGCGCAGGATCGTGACCGCGTGCTTCGCGAGGGCGCCGGTGATCCGTTCGTCGAGGCGATCAATGGGCTCCGGCAGCTTTTGAGCAGTCACAAGATGAGGCTAGCGCGGCGCGGCGCCTAGAGCCCGAACAGGCCCATCGCGTTCGTGCCGCGGATCGCGTCGCGCTCGTCCGGCGGCAGCGCGGCCGTGTTCGCCAGCGATCCTGCGACGTCGTGGACCTGGTGCGGCCAGTCGGTGCCGAACAGCACCCGGTCAGGGCCAACCACCGAGATGAGGTAGCGAAGGGCACCGAGGTCGTAGGTGATGCAGTCGTAGTACATGCGCCGAACGTACTCGAGCGGGTGGGCCGTCATCCGGCGCCGGCTGGGCAGCTCGACCTCGTCGCCCTTCTCGAACCGTCCGACGAGGTACGGCAGGGCGGCGCCGCCGTGCGCGACGATAAGTCGCAGGTTTGGGAACCGGTCGAGGAACCCATCGAAGACCATCCGGGTGATCGCCAGGGTCGTATCGAACATGAACCCGACGGACCAGCTCAGGTCGTAGCTGCCCATGTCCATGACGTCTGCGCCCGGTGGCTCGCCCGGGTGGACAAGGACCGGTAGCGCGCGCCGGTCGATCTCGGCCCAGATGGGCTCGAAGAACGGCTCGGTCAGGCTCCGACCGGCGACGTTCGCGAGGACCATGACGCCGGCTGCCCCAGTGTCGCACGTCCGAGCCAGCTCCTCGACGGCGCGCGCTGGGTACTGCCACGGCAGTGAGGTGAACCACTTGATCCGGCCGGGATAGGCGCGTTCCGCCTCGGCCATCGAATCGTTGGATTCGCGCGCCGCCTCGACGCTCGTCGCCTCGGTGCCCCAGTACACGTTCGGGCAGGTCAGCGAAACGATGGAGAGGTCGATGCCCGCCCGGTCCATGTGCTGGATGCGGAGGTCGTAGTCGAAGTGGCCCGGCTGGGGAAAGACGACGGGCGTCCGACCGCGATAGATCTCGTCGCGCCCGTCGGGCCGGACCACGACGCCATACGGATCGCCGGCCGCCCGCAGGAGCTCGAGCCAGCGCCGCGTAAACATGTGGGTATGGACGTCAACGATCGGCATCGAATTGGCCTCGTGGAGGCGCTGCCGGGTCGGGAAGGTGGAGGCGACGACCGGATTCGAACCGGTGAATAGAGGTTTTGCAGACCTCCGTGTTGAACCACTTCACCACGTCGCCACGGGGAGCCGCCGGATTCTGCCACAGGAGTGGTTGCCCCTCGAGGATTCGAACCTCGCCTAACGGATTCAAAGTCCGCTGTCCTACCACTAGACGAAGGGGCACCGAGGCGCTCAGCCGCCAGTAGTTTGCCAGCCTCGCACCGCGCCGCTCGACCCGAACCCGCCCGCGAGTCTGCCCGAACCGACATTGACCCTCGATTCCGCGTCTGCGTACGCTCGCCGCGTCTGCCGTCGTCGTAGCCGTTGAGGAGGCTGCTGGATCCGTGGGCGCCGAGCACGCAACGGCCGAGAAGGTCGCCGCGCCCGTCGAGGCCCGCGAGCAGGAGGCGCTCGCACTGGACGACGCGAGCCCCGAGGAGGCGCGCGTGCTCATGCTCCAGCGCCAGGCCGGGAACCGTGCGGTCACTGCCCTCCTCCGCGGCAACGTCTCGCCGGCGGTCCAGCGAGCGATCAGCTTCGATGCGAAGAAGCTCAGGGGCGGGCGATCGTGGACGAAGCGGCTCCGCACCGCCTTCACGGGCGCCGACACCCTCGGCAAGATCGACAACGCGTTCGCCGACTACGGTGCCGCGGCGACCGACGCCGACAAGCTGTGGTACGCGGACGTGATCATCGGGCTCACCGACCACTGGCTCGAGAAGCATGGGCAGGACACCAGCCAGAATCAACGAAGGCTCGACCTCACGGCCCTCGGACGCGAGGCGCGCCAGGAGGCGCGCCTGCTGCGGAGGAAGCGCGCCGCCCCGGGCGACAAGGATTACCTCGACAAGCTCGAGTCCGGCGGGTTCAAGGCGACCAACAAGCAAACGACCAAGTCGATCGTGGTCGATCCGGCGGAGGACGTTGCGGGCGGCAACACGTCTCCTGGTGTTCAGGGAGCCGATGAGCGGGCCGTGAAGCTGGCCGCCAAGTACAAGCTGACGGCGGCAGAGATCGCCGCAATCCGCCTCTTCACCCAGCCCGACTACGCCTACATCAACCCGGCGGCTGCGGGATCGGCCTCGTGGCTCGCCTCCAATGTCCAGGGAGCGAAGGATCAGGCGCTCGCCCAGTTTGGTCCGCGGCTCGCCCGGGGCGCCTTCCATGGCGCGGCGGTCGGCTGGGCGCGCGGCCTCAAGCCGGTCGTTGCGGAGGGCGGCGAGCACGCGACGCGGCTACTCCATGTCCTGACCCGGATGGACCCGTACTCGGGTGGCATTGCCTACCGCGGCGAACGATTGACGGAGGCGGTTTTCAACGCCAAGTACACGAACGGCGCGAGAATCCCCTTTGGGTCATTCGGGAGCGCAGCCAAGGTGCGCACCGTCGCCGAGGGGTATGCGGCCGGCAGGCGCGGCGACCTCAACGTGACCACCCAGCAGAATGTCAGCTATGTCGCCGAGATCCATGTCAAGACCGCGCGAGATATCGCAGCGCTGTCGGCGGCGATGACGACGGAGGCCGAGGAGGAGGTCATCATCCTGCCTGGCACGACCTTCACGGTCACCCAGGTGATCCCGCTCGCGACTCCAGTGGACAAGGGGAAGCCGCCCGCCAAGCACTTCTACACGGTCGTCATGCACGAAAACTAGGACAAGGAAATGGAGCGGAAGACGGGACTCGAACCCGCGACCCTCACCTTGGCAAGGTGATGCTCTACCAACTGAGCCACTTCCGCTCGGAGCCGCGCACGCCGGGTTGTTGGTGCCGAGAGCCAGAGTCGAACTGGCGACACCGCGATTTTCAGTCGCGTGCTCTACCAACTGAGCTATCTCGGCCCGGCGAGTCCGCCAAGCCGAAGCGGCCCGACGGCGAGGCGGAGGATAGCACGGGAGCCACCGTCGCCGGCCGTCCGAGGAAGGCTGCGTAGCGTTCGACGGCGGCTCCGAGGAGCGACTCCTCAACGGAGGTCAAGGGAATCCGGCGATCGAGGCGGAGCGTCACGACGCCGTTTTCGACCGTTCGCCACCAGCGCCCGACCAGCAATCCATCGCGGACGATGCCGTGGCTCAGGATCTCGTCGGCGATCCGCGCGGGTGGCGGCAGCGCCGGATCCAACCCTTCGCGCCGATCGCGGAACGCGACCAGCAGCTCGTCGTAGTTGGGCAAGAGGTTCACCGTCGTCGCGCGCGTTGCCGAACGCCCAGCCTGGCAAACGCCACCGTCGTCGTCAGAAGACCAGAACGTCCGGCCGTCGATCGTCTCCTGCTCGAGGGCGGGCGACGCCGTCGCCAGGCCGCGTCGCGCGTCGGCCAGGGTGAGGCCGGACCACCACGCGAGGTCGATGTCCTGGGCGGGGCCGTGGCCCGCGACGTACCGGCCCGCCAGCTCGGCGAGCGCCTCCTCGCGGGTGCGGGCCGGCGCCGGTGCGGCGCGTTCCTCGACGAGGGCGTGCGTGTGCTTCCCGTTGCGCCGCGGACCACTGCACACGATCGCCTCCGCCTCCGCGTGGAGGATCAGGTACAGCAGGCGGAGGCCGTCCGCCGGGATGCCCGCTGCGTTGAGATGGACGCCCAGCTCATCCTTGGTCATCGCCAGCCCGCCCGCGAGCACGCGCTCGTAGACGTCGGCTGCCCGGCGTGCGAGCGGTCGATCGATCTCGAGCTGACGGTACTGGTAGGCACTCGCCTGGTGGACGCGCGGCCCGGTCAGCGCCAGGAGCCAGCGGAGATCCTCCTGCGCGACGAAGTGCCACGTCGGCCGCACGGCGTGGAGGCGGAGGAAGGCACCGGCGTCGAACTGCCGGTCGAGCTCGGCGTCGGTGACACCCGTCGTGCGCTGGGCGAGCGCCCACTTTGCCCCCGCATAGTCCTGCGACTGGACGGCGACCAGGCGGCGGACGGCGTCCGCGGCGGTCGGCAGTGGCTCGCCGACGAGTCGCTGTGCTTCGAGCCTGCGCTGGGCGATCCCCGCTCCGCTCAATCGAGGCCGGCGAGCGCCTGCTGATCCGGAGCGTCGAGCGGCTGCTCGCCGGTCAGCCGGCGCAGCCGGTTGATCCGGTCGACGATGCTCGGGTGGGTCGAGAACATCGAGTTCGAGCGCGCCTCGAACTTCTTGATCGGGTTCGTGAAGTACAGGTGCTGCGTCGCGCGGTTGGCGACCTCGAGGACCTCCTTGTCGCCGGCGATCTTCGCGAGCGCCTGCTCGAGCCCGTGCGGGTTGCGGGTCAGCTCCACCGAGGATGCATCGGCGAGGTACTCCCGCTGGCGGCTGACCGCCAGCTGGACCAGTCGGGCGATGATCGGCGCCAGGACCGCCAGGACGATCGCGAGCAGGTAGACGATCACGACGAGTCCCCCACCGCCCTTGTCCCGGTCGCCGCTGCCGCGGCCCCCGCCCCAGAACGTGAACCGGAGGAAGAAGTCGGCCATCAGCGCGATCGAGCCGACCAGGACGGCGACGAGCAGCGAGAACCGGATGTCGTAGTTTCGGACGTGCGACATCTCGTGCCCGAGGACGCCCTGGAGCTCCTCGCGATCGAGCTTCTGCAGGAGGCCGGTCGTGATCGCGACCGACGCGTGCTGCGGGTCGCGGCCCGTCGCGAACGCATTCGGTGCGGTGTCGTCGATGATGTAGACCTTGGGCATGGGCACGCCCGCAGCCAGCGCCATCTCCTGGACGACGTTGATGAGCTGCGGCGCCGAGTTGTGATCGACCTCCTTGGCGCCGGACGTGGCGAGGACGAGCTGGTCGCCGCCGAAATACGACCCGACCGACAGCAGCGTCGCCAGGACGATCGCGCCCGCGGTCACCAGGAAGCCGCCCGCCACCCTGCCGCTGGTTCCGAAGCCGATCGCGAAACCCAGGGCGGCCAGGAACCCCATCACCGCGATCACGAGCAGGATCGAGTTCCGCCGGTTCACCGCCTGCTCGGCAGCGAAGGTCGTGCTCATTGCCATGGTTGGACTCGCTGAACCTGGATCGAGCCGGCGGCGCCGGCTGGTGCGCTCAGCTCAGGCTGAGGTCGACGTTCGGGACGGCCGCGGCCTCGGGCTCCGCCTCGAAGAACTCGCGCTTGGTGAAGCCGAACACGCCCGCGAGCAGGTTGCTTGGGAACACCTGGATCGCGTTGTTGTAGTCGAGGACGCTCGAGTTGTAGTGCTGCCGGCTGAACGAGATCTGGTTCTCGGTCGTCGTCAGCTCCTCCTGGAGCGACAGGACGTTCTGGTTGGCCTTGAGGTCCGGGTAGTTCTCGACGACCGCGAACAGCGAGCGCAGGGTCCCCGTGAGCGCGTTCTCCGCCTGGGCCTGCGCGGCGACGCCTTGGGCGCCGGCCGACACGGCCGATGCGCGCGCGTTCGTGACGTCGGTCAGGACCTTCTGCTCGAACCCCATGTAGCCCTTGACCGCGTTCACGAGGTTCGGGATCAGGTCATGCCGGCGCTTGAGCTGGACCTGGATCTGGGCGAGCGCCTCGTCGATCCGGTTCCGACGCCCGACCAGGCCGTTGTAGATGCTGACGACGAAGGCGGCGATGACGCCGACCACGATCAGCAGGACGATGATTTCCATGAAAGCCCTCCACGACGGCTCACGCCCAGTCCGGGCGCGACACCACCATGTCAGAGTCTAGCGTCTGGAGGTTCCTGATCGATCCAGCTGATTACTGGGGCAGCACGGTCCAGAGCCGCCAGGTTCCAGGGATGCCCTTCAGCACCTCGTCGCCCGCGTCCCGGTACGTGAAGCCGGAACCGGCGACCAGCTCCTTGACGGTCTGGGTAATCAGAATCTGGGACGCGCCCGCCTTGGCCGCGACGCGAGCTCCGATCGTGACCGTCAGACCCCCGACCTTCCCGTCGATGATCTCGCACTCGCCGATGTGGATCCCGGCCCTGATCGAAAGTCCGATCTCCTCGACGGACGCAACGATCTCCTGGGCGCAGCGAACGGCGCGAGCCGGCCCGTCGAAGGTGGCGAAGAAGCCGTCGCCGGCGGTATCGCGCTCAAGGCCGCGCCAACTCTCGAGCGCCCTCCGGACGATTGCGTGGTGCTGCTGGATGAGCTGCTTCCATGCTCGGTCGCCGAGCGTCGCCTGCCGATCCGTCGAGCCGACGATGTCCGTGAACAGGACGGTGGCGAGGACGGTGTCCAGCGCGGCGACTGCCTGGCCGATGCCGGCCATCTTTCGAAACGCGCGGATGACCGGCTCCACGGCCAGGCCCGACCTGCCTTCGACGACATGGACGGTCGCGTTGGGCATCAGCGATGCGATATAGCGCGTCTCGTCGACGGGGTCGTCCGCTCCGGTGATGAGCGCCGCCGGCGCCTGGACGAGAGCCAGGACCTGGCGGAGGTCCGTCTCGTGCTCGATCCGATAGATCTCGAGTGAGACGTCCGGCGTAGCGGTGTTTCGGACGATGCGTGCATACGAGTTGACGAGCTCGGGTCGGACCTCCGGCATAGCGGCATCTCGCGACAGGCCGAGACGTTCTCGCGCCCGCATATCCGCGATTGCACCAGCATGGCCCACCGTGCCCCAGGAGCCAGGCCGCCACTCCCGATCGCTCTCGAAGTCCTCGGTCGTCGAGCCCCATGGATAGTCGGGCGCCCAGGCGGCCCGCGCCGCCGGGTTGTTCCAGATCAGGCCGCTTACGCGATCGGGATGCGTGGCGGCGAACAGGACATGGACGCCCGAGCTCAATGAACCCGATACGAGGATCGGTCGTTGGGAGCCCGCCGCGTCGAGGACGGTGAGGAGGTCCGCCACCTGCGTCTCGAGATTCGGTGGCGGCACGTTGCGGCTGGACACGCCGAGACCCCGTCTGTCGTGCAGGATCAGGCGCGCTACCTCGGAAAATCCAACGAGAAACGGCCGCCAGTCGGGCTCATCCCAGATGAGATCGACATTGCTGCCGAAGTAGTGGAACCCAACGGCGAGATCGACCGGGCCGTCACCGACCACCTGGTACGCCAGGTGGACACCGTCGGGTGCAACGACGTACCTGGTGTCGGGGATGATCACATCGGGAGGCTACAGCATCGCCATGCCGCCTCAGGGGCCGCTTGAGGAGTGGGCGGTGAGGGACTCGAACCCCCGACCCTCTCGGTGTAAACGAGATGCTCTGACCAGCTGAGCTAACCGCCCGTCGAAAGCCTACCCGACGTCAAAACCGCCGGCGAAATCGGAAGCCCAAGAATTTACCAGAGCCTGACGGCGCGACGAAGGTTGGCGATCCCCCAGGGGATATCAGTCCGCACCGCGACGACCGCGATCTGTCGATGCTCATACCCGCACGATATGGACCGGCCAGGCTGATGTCGCACCGGTATCGATCAACTGCCGGAAGGGCCAGAGCGCGGTGGGCTCATCTCTCTGGCGCATCGCGCCGCCCCCGCCCGTCAGCGCTGAGCAAAGCGAAGCGCGCAGGGAGGAGGGCGACGGCCGACAGCGTCAGCCGAGGAGATTCCGGAGGAGTGGTGCCCAGGCCGGGACTTGAACCCGGATGAGTTGCCTCATACGCCCCTCAAACGTACGCGTATACCAATTCCGCCACCTGGGC
>DHWF01000044.1:2085-36062 GCA_002413045.1 Chloroflexi bacterium UBA5189 | reverse complement strand
TGGTACCGAGGAAGGGACTTGAACCCATACGCCCTTGCGGGCACTAGCTCCTGAAGCTAGCGCGTCTGCCAATTTCGCCACCTCGGCGAGAGATCCACGGCGACCCAAATGGGGCCTAGCTGCCGTCGGCGAGCCGCCATGTTAGCACGTCCCAATAGCGGTCCCCGGAGGCCCCGACGAGGCGGGATTCGGGGCCGACTACCGTGTCCCGGAACACGACGTACTCGTCCCGGAAGGCCAGCGGCAGCAGGTAGTCGCGGGCCGCGAGGCGAACCTCGAGGGCGCGATACATCGCGACCCGCGTGGCCGGATCGACAGGCGTCCGCGCCGCCACCAGCAGCTTGTCCAGGTCCGGATCCTGGAGGCCAATGACATTCGAGCCGCCGGAGCGGGTCTGCGACGCGGCGAGCAGCGGGTACAGGTCCGGGTCGAGGCCGATGGCGAACGGCACCACCGCCACGTCGAAGTCACCCTGGCCGAGGTGGTCGTCGATCAGCTCCGAGGCGGGCAGCGGCACCTGGCGGACCGCCAGCCCGATCGCCTGCCAGCTCGCGACGACCGCCGCCGCCGTTGCGTAGGCAACGGGATTCGCGGTCTCCTCGGGGCTGTACAGGTCAAGCACCAGGGGGGTATTGCTGCCCTTCGGGATCCAGCTGTCGCCAGACAGCTTCCAGCCGGCGGCCGCGAGGCCCTTGCGGGCCGCCGCGGGGTCGTACGCCACCTGCGGGTTGACCGTCGGGTCGAACATCGGGGACGTCGGCGGGACGAGCGCGTCGGCGCGGACGCCGAGGTCGTCCATCGTCGTCGCGACGATCTGGTTGCGGTCGATCGACTGCAGGAGCGCCTTGCGCACCGCCGGGTCCTGGAACGCGGTCCGGCCGGTCCGCAGGTTGAACGTGACCGCGAGCAGGGTCGAGCTCGGGTAGATCACGAGTCGTGCGCCGGGGATCTTGGAAAGCGCGGTCGCGTCGGCCGGCTGGAGGCCGGACGCGGCATCGAGGTCGCCACGATTCCAGGCCGCCTTCAAGGCGTCGGCGTCGTCGAAGAAGCGCAGCTCGAACGACGACAGGTACGGGACCGCCACGTCGGGCCTTCGTGTGGCCGGCGGCGTGGCGAGCGAGTCGGTCGGCAGGGGCGTGGCGAAGTTCGGGCCGCTGCCCTCATCCACGGGTGGCACGTCGACCGGGGTCGCCGCGGCAAGCAGCGCGCGGGTCGGGTCGAGCAGGACCAGGCGGAACGGGCCCGAGCCGACCGGGTCGGTGCCGAACGGGTCGTCGGGCAGCTGGTCCGGCGCGATGTCGCCGAGCAGGTGCTCCGGCGCGATCGGCTGCGTTGCCGCCTGGAGGAAGCCGCCGAGCGGCGTCGTAAGGGCGAGCTGGACCGTCAGCGGATCGACGACCGTGGCCGTCACGTCGCGCCACGACTCGGCGCCGGGCCCCGCGTAGTCGGGGTTGCTCAGGACGTCCACCGTAAAGGCCACGTCGTCGGCGGTGATCGGCACGCCATCCTGCCAGGTCAGCCCGTCCCGCAGGTGAAACGTCCAGATCCGGCCGGTCGGGTCGACCTCCCAGCGCGCGGCGAGGTCGCCGGTGAGTGCGTTGCCCGGGCCGAGTCGGACCAGCCCGCGGAACAGCAGGGCGACCAGCGCGCGATCCGCCGCCGAGCGCGCACCGAACGGGCTCGCGTTCGTCGCGCGGCCGAGCACGCCCTCCACGTAGTGGTGCCCGCCGGTCGGTGCCGGCGACGCGTCGTTGGAGGCGTCTGACGAGTGCAGGGATGGCGCGAGCGCCGCGATCGACAGCCCGATCAGGGCGACGGCGAGGATGCCCACCAGGGCGCGGTCACGAAGCTTCATGGAACGACCCGCTGTGGAGCGGACCCGGGGAGACCCGGATCAGGCGGCCACTGACGGCGCCAGGAGGTAGGCGGCCAGGGAGAACAGCGCGAACAGCACCAGCAGCACGATCGTGAACTGCCACAACCGGCGCTCGATACCGCGGCGGCTGCGATACACCGCCGAGTCACCGCCGAACGTGCCGCCGAGCCCGGAGCCGCGGGACTGGAGCAGGATCGAGAAGGCGAGGGCGACGCTGACGATGAGCTGGCCGACGGCCAGGACCGGGTTCACGGCTGGGGATCCTCCTGAGTAACCGCGGGATGGTAGCAGAGGGTCAGTCGCGGAGCCGTGTGGTGCCGGTCATGCCGGGCCAGGCTGGGAGCCCGGCAAGCTCGAGCAGCGTCGGCGCTACATCGGCGAGCACGCCGTCGACCAGGCGCCGGCCGGCAACCGACGCGCCTGCGGCGAGGAATGGCACGCGGTTCAGAGAGTGAGCGGTGATCGGACTGCCGTCGCTGTTGCGGAGCGCGTCCGCATTGCCGTGGTCGGCCGTCACGAGGAGGAGCGCGCCGGATGATTCGAGCGGCGCGAGCGCGTCGGCGATCCTCCCCAGGCACGCGTCGACCACCTCGACGGCACGGATCGTCGCGTCCCAGACGCCCGTGTGCCCGACCATGTCCGGGTTCGCGTAGTTCGCGACGAGCAAGTCGAAGCGCTTCGATACGATGCCCGCCAGGAGGGCGTCCGTGACGCCGGCCGCGCTCATCTCCGGCTGGAGGTCGTACGTGGCGACCTTCGGGCTCGGGACCAGGATGCGTTCTTCGCCCTCGAAGGGATCCTCGCGGCCGCCGTTCAGGAAGTACGTCACGTGGGCGTACTTCTCGGTCTCGGCGACGTGGAGCTGGCGCCAGCCGGCCGCGGCGACGGCGCCCGCGAGGCACGGCACGACCTCCGGCGGGAACGCGACCTCGACCGGGAGGTCCGCCTCGTACTCAGTCATGGTGACGACGAGGAGATCGCTGGGCGCGGGCTCGCCGGACGGCCCCGCACGATCGAAGTCCGCGAAGGTGGGATCCGCCAGGGCGTGCACCAGCTGTCGCCCGCGGTCCGCGCGGAAGTTGGCATGCACGATCGGCTCGTGGTCGTGGACCTCGCCGTCCACGCCGTCGATGACAGTCGGCAGGACGAACTCGTCGTTCGTCCCGGCCTCGTACGCCGCCTCGATTGCCGCGATCGCGCTCGGCGCGTGCTCGCCGGCGCCGTGCACGATGGCGTCGTAGCCCAGCTCGATTCGGTCCCAGCGCTTGTCGCGATCCATCGCGAAGTAGCGCCCGCCCACCGACGCGATCCTGGCATCCGGATGGACCTCGGCGAGGCGCGTCTCGAGGGCGCGCACGAACTCGATCGCCGAGCGCGGCGGCGTGTCGCGGCCGTCCAGGAGGGCATGCAGCCGGAACGACGGCACGCCCGCGCGGCGCGCCAGCTCGGCGAGCGCGACGATGTGCCGATCGTGCGCGTGCACGCCACCTGGCCCGACGAGCCCGACGACGCTCAGCCGGCCGGTCGTCTCGACCGCCCGCCGGCACGCATCGACGAGCGCCGGCCGCTCGAAGAAGGAGCCGGCCGCGATCGCGGCGTCGATCCGCGGCAGGTCCTGGAGCACCGGCCGTCCGGCGCCGATGTTCAGGTGGCCGACCTCCGAGTTGCCCATCTGGCCGTCAGGCAGGCCGACCGCCTCGCCGGACGCGTCCAGCGCCGCGTGCGGCCAGCGCGCGAGCAGCCCGCGCCACACCGGCATGCGCGCGGCGGCGATCGCGTCGGCGTGCTCGTCCATGCCGATCCCGAAGCCGTCGATGATCACCAGGACGATCGGGCGCGGCCTGTCGGCGGGCGTCACGGTCGCCGCTTGCGGCGCGATGCGAGGCCGGCCGCGCGGCCCTGCGCGGTCAAGCCGGCGCGCGCGACGATCCCGGCCATCTCATCGGGCTTGAGCGAGGCGCCGCCGACGAGCGCGCCGTCGATCGACGGCTCGGTCATGAACTCGTCGATGTTCGCGGACGACACGCTGCCGCCGTACAGGATCGGGATGTCCTCGCCGGCGTTGGCGAAGCCGAGGCTCGCGAGGGCGGCACGGATGGCGCCAGCCATCTCGGCGGCATCGGCGCCGCGCGCGTTCCGCCCCGTCCCGATCGCCCAGACGGGCTCGTACGCGATGGTCAGACGCGGCCCGTCGGCATCGGCGCCCAGGGCACCCGGGTCCGCCGCCGCGAGGCAGCCGCGCACCTGGCGATCAACGACGGACACCGCGCGTCCCGCGTCGCGGTCCGCCAGCTGCTCGCCGACGCACAGGATCACCCGCAGCCCGGCGGATCTCGCCGCCAGGAGCTTCCGGCCGATTTGCTCGTCGGTCTCGCAGTCGTCGCGCCGCCGCTCCGAGTGCCCGACGATCGTCCACGTCGCGAGGCCGGCGAGCATCGCCGCGGAGGTCGAGCCGGTGTAGGCGCCGGCGAGTTCGTGATGGACGTCCTGGGCGCCGACCGCGATGCCCGTCCCATCCGGCGCCGCCACCTCCGGGCCTGATACCGCCGCACCGACCGCGGCGAGGCACACGAACGGCGGACACAGAACGCGCGTCACGCCATCGACGCGGGTCCGTGCCCCGATCGTCCGCGCGAGGTCCCCTGCCTCGGCGGGCGTCGTATGCATCTTCCAGTTGCCCGCCACGATCACCGGTCGCATCGGGTGAATCATGGCACGCGGTCGGCCAGCCGCTCGAGCCGGTCGAGCGCGCGCTGGACGGCGGAGCGATGGATCGCCAATCGCTCGGCCAGCTCGCCGAGGGTCGCCTCGGGCGTCTCACGCCGGGCAGCCGCGACCGACCTGACCGTGGCTGGCTCGTCGTCGAGCCGGCCGTCGGCGGCCAGCGTCGCGATCGCATCGAGCTGCCGGCCCGCGGCGGAGACCGTGCGGGCGAGATTCGCCGATTCCGCATTGAGCACCCGATTGAGCTCGCCGCGAAGCGTCCGCGCGATCTGGCGCGCCTCGATCTCGAGCAGGCTCGGGCCGGCGCCGATGCGCCGGAGAACGGTCAGCACCGTGTCAGCGCTCTTCCAGGTCACGACGCCGCGACCGCGCCGGAGCCGCCAGCTCGGGGCCATGCCCACGGCAGCGAGATGTGCCGCGAGCCGCGGCGCCTCAGCCACGGAGACGACCAGCTCGAGGTGCGTTCGCCCGTTCGCGAAGCTCAGCGACCCCTGCGAGAGGAAGCGCCCGCGGAGCCAGGCCATGCGGCAGTGGTCCGGGCGGGACGCCCAGGCGAACGCCGCGGCGTCCTGCGAATCGCCCCGGCGTGCCAGCCGCACCGCGAGCCGGGCGAGTGTCGGGTCTCGCCGCCGACCCGCCGGATCCAGCCCCGCCCGCTCCGCATCGCGGTCGCAGGCGCGCGATGGATCGATGGCCGCGAGCTCGGCCCGCAGCGCGAGCACGAGGTCGCGATCGGTGCCGGCCACGTCAGGCGATGCGCGCCGTTCGCTCGCGGCGCACGGTGGAGCCCTCGCGCTCCCAGGCGCGCAGGATCGCTGCCGCAAGCCGCTCCGGGTCGTGGTGATGCGGGTTGTCGACATCGACGACCGCGTCGGTGACGAGGTGCGGCACGGGCTCGACGTCCGGCGGCCAGCGCGGCTCGACGGCACGGGCCCGCTTCGGAGCGTCCGCCGGGGCATCGCCGTGGTCTGCCGCATCGAGGTCGTCGTTCGCGAGGACGAGGTCGACCAGGTCCGGCTGCGTGTGGGCCAGGAGCGCCTCGACGTGGTCGGCGAGGTCATAGCCCTCGGTCTCGCCGGGCTGGGTCGCGACATTGCAGACGTAGACGCGCATGCCGTCGGCGTCGGCGACGGCGCGGCGAATCTCCGGGATCAGCAGCACGGGCAGGACGCTGGTGAACAGGCTGCCCGGGCCGAGGACGACGATCTCCGCCTCCGCGATCGCGGCGAGCGCGTCGTGCGAGGCGCGGACATCGGCCGGCTCGATCCAGACGCGGTCGATCGCGCGCGTCCGCATGATCGTCGACTGGCCGGTTACGGTGACTCCGTCGCGCGTCCGAGCGACGAGATTGATCGGGGTCGCCGAGGCGGGCACGACCATGCCGCGAACCGCCAGGACGCGGTTCATCCTGCGCACGCCCTCCTCGAAGTCACCGCCCTCGAGCGCGGTCATCGCCGCGAGGAGCAGGTTGCCCACGGGATGGCCACCGAGGCCGCCCGGCTCCGTCTCGACCGGACCGCCCTCGATCCGAGTCCCGCCCGGGAAGCGATATCCGAGCAGCTCGCTCATCAGCGGCTCGGCATCGGCCAGCGCCGCGATGCAGTTGCGGATGTCGCCGACCGGCGGGATCCCGAGCTCCTCGCGCAGCGCGCCGGACGATCCGCCGTCGTCGGCCACGGTCACGATCGCGGTGATGTTGCTGGAGTGCTCCTTGAGGCCCCGGAGCAGCGCCGAGAGCCCGGTGCCGCCCCCGATCGCCACGATCCGGGGACCCCGCGCGAGGAAGCGCTTCTGGTAGATCACGTCGGCGAGGGGGGTCTCCTCGTCCACGCGGAGGGGCTGCGTCAGGTTCCGCGCCAGGCGCCACGCACCGATAAGCACCAGCACGATCCCGAGCGCCCCGATGAGCAGGCCGCGGACGGCAAAGGGCAGGAACTGGAGGGTCACGAAGTCGACGACCGCCTGCGCCGCGCCACCGGGCTCCAGGTTCTGCGTCACCTGGCGCAGGAACTGCGCGCCGCCAATGGCCAACACCAGGAGGCCAGCGAACATCACGAGCAGCCAGCGCTTCACGCCCATCCCGGGCTGCAGCCAGCGGCGAAGCCTCATGCCGGCGTGACGGGTGGGACCCGCCTCATGCCCGCTCGAGCTCGCGATGGAAGACCTCGACCGGCCCGTGCCCGCGCTCGCGCAGGCGGCGCGCGAGCTCCTCGGCGAACACGATCGAGCGGTGCCGGCCGCCCGTGCAGCCGATGCCGATCGTGAGCCGGCTCTTGCCCTCGGCCGCAAAGGCCGGGATGCTGAACTCGAGGAGCTTGTCGATGAGCTCGAGGTATTCCACGGCGCCCGGCTGGGCCAGCACGAACGTGCGGACCGGCTCCGTCAACCCAGAGTGCTCGCGCAGCTCCGGCACGTAGTACGGGTTCTGGATGAACCGCGTATCGAAGACGAGGTCCGCCTCGAGCGGGATCCCGAACTTGTAGCCGAAGCTGATGAGCTGGATCGTCATTCGATCCGGCTGGATGTCGCCGAGGCGGGCGAACAGCCGCTCGCGCAGGTCGCGCAGCGGCAGGTCCGTCGTGTCGACGACGACGTCGGCCTCGGCGCGAATCGGGTCCAGCAGGCGCCGCTCGAGCGTGATCGCGGCGTGGGTGCTCCGGCCGTTCGCCAGCGGGTGCCGGTGACGCGTCTCGGAGAAGCGCCGGATGATCGTCTCGTCGCTCGCCTCGAGGAAGAACACCTGCGGCCGGATGCCACGGCCCTCGAGCGCGCCACGCATCGCGCGGTAGGCGGTCTCCGGGTCGCCGGCCCGGACGTCGAGCACGATCGCCACGCGGGCGAATCGCTGCGGGTCCTGGACCACGAGCTCGGCGAGGTTGGGCAGGAGCTCGCCCGGCAGGTTGTCGACGACCGTGTAGGCAAGGTCCTCGAACAGCTTCGCCGCGGCGGTCTTGCCGCCGCCGGAGAGGCCGGTCAGGACGACGACGTGGGGTCCGACCGACCCGTCGACTCCAGGCGTCGCCTCGTCCATCATGCCGAGTCTAGCCGTGGCACCTAGCGACCAGTCCGGCGAACGAATGCCACCGTGCCCTCGAAGAGCACGTACAGCGTGAGCCCGAGGACGGTCGGACTGACGAGGTCGCCGCCCGGCGTCGCGACGGCGGAGAACACGGCGATCACGAGGATGACGATCCGCCTCGATCTGCGCAGCCGCTCCGAGGTCACGATGTTGACCCTGGACAGGCCGATCAGGAGGATCGGGAACTCCATCAGGATGCCGAACGCCAGGTACAGGCTGGTGATGAAGTCGAAGTAGCTCCGGATGTTGATGTTCCGGTTCACGCCCGGCGGCACGAAGCTCAGCAGGAACGTCGCGGCGAACGGCAGGATCACGGTCGCGATCGCGACGCCGATCGCGAAGAACACGAGGGCCAGCGGGATCCACGGCAGGACCGCTCGCCGCTCGTTCGGTGTCAGCCCCGGGGCGATGAACCGCCAGAGATGCCACAGCAGGACGGGCATCGCGAGGACGACACCGACGACGAGCGCGATCTCCAGGTTGATCGAGAAGCCGTCGCCGAGCTCGATCTGCTGGAGCTCGACGCCCGGCGGCAGCAACGAGCGGAGCCGCTCGATGATCTGCTCGGCGAAGGCGAACCCAACGGCGGCGCCGACCGCGACCGCAAGGATCGACCAGATCAGCCGGTTTCGAAGCTCGGTGAGGTGTCCGACGAGCGGCATCGACGCCGGCGGTGCCGGCGTTCCCGGTTCGGCGGACGCGGCAGCGCTCATCGGTGGACGCGGGAGGCAGCGCGACGGGCGGCGCGGACGGCGCTGCCCGGGCTAGGAGAGCTTCGGATCGTCGGCCTTGAGCGTGTTCGGCTCGGCGGCACCGGACAGGGCGTTCGCGGGTGCCGTCGCGTCGGCCGCGGGGGGTGCCGCGGCGGCCGGCCCGGGGGTCACGGTTGGAGCAGCTGGAGGGGTATCGATCCGCGCTGCGTCGGAGATGTCCGTGGCAGCCTTGCGAAACTCGCGCACGCTCTTGCCGAGGGAGGCGGCCACGTCGGGCAGCTTGCCGGGGCCGAGGACGATCAGCGCGATGATCAGGATGACGATCAGCTCGGGGGCGCCGATGTTGGGGAGCATGCTTGAAGTTCCTGCGTCTTGGCGCGGCCTCGAGGCCGGCTGGCCGGAACCTACGGTAGCACAGGGAGCGTGCGCGACCAGCTTCGGGCAGCCTCGGCGAGGCGCTCCCCGAGATCAGGACGCGCCCCCGGAGCGGTCGGTCCGACGGCCCTCGACGCGATCCCCCGCGATACGTTCACGAGCAGTCCCCCGCCCGGCCGGTCGCCCGCCGGCGATTCCGTCGCCGGTCCAGCGGCGAGCACGGCGCCGATGTCGCCGCCCTGCGCCCCGACGCCCGGCACCAGGATCGCGAGGCCCGGCGAGATCGCCCGGACCGCGCGCAGCTCGTCCGGCGCCGTGGCGCCGATCACGAGGCCGGCCGTGCCACCGGGGCCCCAGGTCGCGACGTCACGCGCGACGCGCGCCCAGAGCGGCTCCGCGGGCGCGGCGGCGCGGTCCGCGGCCGCGTCTCGCGCGGCAACCGGGAGCCCCTGGACCTCCGCGGCGCCGGGGTTCGAGGTTCGGCACAGGACGTAGGCGAACCGGTCCGCCCGCTCCAGGTAGCCTGCGATCGCCTCCTCGCCGAGGTACGGGCTGATCGTGACCGCGTCGACGCCCAGGTGATCGAAGTAGGCGACGACCTGCCGGGCCGACGTCGTCGAGATGTCGCCGCGCTTCGCGTCGGCGATCACGGGCACGTCCGCCGGAATGCGTGCCCGAACTCGCTCCAGGGCCGCCCAGCCGCCGGAGCCGTACGCCTCGAAGAACGCGAGGTTCGGCTTGACCGCGGCCACGAACGGCAGGCACGCCTCGAGGAGGAGCGTCGCAAAGGCCTCGATCCCCGCGATGTCCGGCGTAAACCCATCCGGCAGGCCCGCCGGGTCCGGATCGATCCCGAGGCACAGCACGGTCCCCGTGGCCGCGCTCCTGGCCCCGAGCCGCTCCAGGTACGTGGGCGCCGCCGCGCTCACGGGTTGGTCGCGGCGGACGGCGGCACCGTTGCGAGCGGGGTCGCGGTCGGCGGTGGCGGCAGCTGGTCGGCAGGGATGAACCACGCCGGCCGGGATGCCGCGTCGAGCCCCGCGGAGATCGTCAGCGGGATCGGCGTGCCAAGGGTCCAGCTCGGCGCCGTGCCCACGAGGGGCACCAGGTACAGGTCGACGACGCCGTGCTCGACCCGGAAGAGCGCGATCGCGTCGCCCTTCGGCGACCAAACCGGGCTGAACGAGTTCTCGTCGTTGGTCACGCGCTTCACCTCGTTGCCGGTCTTCGCATCGAGGATCACGACGTCCGTGCCGAACGAGCTGGTCAGCGTCGCCGCGACATACCGGCCGTCATGCGACCACGCCGGCGCCGTGTAGCCGGCCAGGGTCAGCGCCGTCGACCTCCCCGTTGCGACGTTGTACCGGTAGATCGCCGGGGTCCCACGCGAGCCCTCCCGCGCGTTCCGCACGTACAGCAGCGTCTTGCCATCCGGCGACCACGCCGGGTCCTGGTGGCCGAGCGACTGCGATTCCGGCAGCTGCGGGTTGGTCAGCCTGCCGGTTGCGATGTCCAGGAGCTTCACGACGATGTCGCTGACCGTCGGGTCCGGGCCGTCGGTCACGATCGCGGCCGTCGCGCCGTCGGGCGTGACCGAGGGCTCCCGGATGAAGTACGACCACGTGTCCGAGCCACGCTTCACCCGGCCGGTCAGCAGGACGTCCGGCTTCCCCGAGCCGTCCGCATTGATCCGGAGCAGGCTCGGGATCTCCAGGTTGTAGATGTGGATGGTGCCGCCGCTCGGCCACTTGCCGCTCTCGGGCTTCGTGCGGACGAAGTAGATCGAGGTGCCGTCCGCGGACCACGCTGGCATCGAGTCCTGGCCGCCTGTCGTGAGCTGGTGAGCCGTGGTACCGGACTGGATCCAGATGTTGCCGTCCTTCACGTACAGCAGCGAGCCCGGCACGGCCGCCCGCGGATCGTTGGGGACGACCACGACGTTCGATGGCGTCGGCGTTCGAATCGGGCCGCCCGGCTGGTCACCGCCGCCACCGGTGAGCTTCGGGAGCGCGCCGCCGAGGAGCGCGAAGCTCACGAGCGCAACAACGGCCAGCCCCACGACCGACAGCGCCGGCGCGATGTCGAACGGCAGACGCCGGCCACCGACCGCTCTCGGCGCGCGCGGACTCGGATTGGCTCGGGTCATGCCCTGGTCAACCGGCCGTCGCGACGCCGACCGGCGCGCCCGGCCCGACGGCGATCGGCACCGCCTCGAGCATCGCCCGGGTCTCCGGGTGGAAGCCGGACGGCGCCGCGTCGCGAATGTCCAGCTGGAGCGACTCGATGCCGCCGAACCGCCGGCTGCGCAGCTGGGCGACGACGTCGATCACGTCGCCCTCGTGGACCTCGCGGGCCAGCTCCGGCCACCCGAACGCGATGCCGTCGAGCACGTCGAGCTTGCGCTTGAGGGTGAGCTGCGTATGTCCGCCGCCGCCGGCCTCCCGAACCCGGGTCACCGCCAGCCCGAGCACGGCGACGAGGGGCTCCGGGTTGCCCGCGCCCCATGGCTCGCCGCGGCGCAGGTCGCGATGGAGGGCGTAGTCGACCTCGCGCGCCCGGACGATGAGGCTGACGTCCAGCGTCGGCACCGGGTCCGGCGGGCCTTCAGCCGCGGCGAGCAGGAGGAACCGCTCGCGGAACTCCGGCCAGCGCTCGGTCTCGATCTCGAAGCCCGCCGCGCCCGCGTGCCCACCGTGGCGGATCAGCAGGTCCGAGCAGGACGCCAGTGCGTCGGCGAGGTGCAGGCCGCCCGCGCTCCGGCACGACGCCCGCACGACGGCCCCGAGCTCCGCGCCGACGATGGCCGGCCGGCGTCGCTCGTCCGCGAGCCTCGACGCCACGAGCCCGACGATCCCGACCGGCCACGGGCCCTTGATCACGGTCGCCGCGGCGTCATCCACGGCATCCGGGGAGGTCCGCGCCTCGGCGATGGCGGTGCGCATGAGGTCGCGCCGCGTGAGGTTGGCGGCCTCGAGCACGCCGGCGAGCCGCTCCGCCTCCACCGGATCGTCCGCGAGCAGCAGGCTCGCGGCATCGAAGGCCTCCCCCACCCGGCCCGCCGCGTTCAGCCGCGGTGCGATCCCGAACGAGAGCCCCTCGAGATCGAGGTCCGCGGGCGCGATCTTTGCCGCGGCCAGGAGCGCGGCGAGGCCGGGCCGCGGACTCGCGCGCAGCCGCTCCAGCCCGAGCTGCACGATCGCGCGGTTCTCCCCCAGCACGGGAGCGAGATCCGCCACGGTCCCGATCGCAGCGAGATCCGCGAGATCGAGCGCGGCGTCGCCAAGGAGGAGCCGGGCCAGCGTGAACGCGACGCCGCTGCCGGCGAGCCGGCTGTCCGGATACGTCGCGTCGTCGCGATGCGGATTCACGATCGCGAGGGCCGGCGGCAGCACCGCGGGCACGTGGTGGTGATCCGTGATCAGGACGTCGATCCCGGCCGCGTTCGCGGCGGCCACCTCGTCGACGCTCGACGTCCCGGTGTCGACCGTGACGATGACCGTCGCACCAGCCGCCCGTGCCGCCTCGATGGCCGCCCGAGACAGCCCATGGCCCTCCTCGAGCCGGGACGGGACGTATGGAATCGCCCTGACGCCGAGCCGGCGCAGCGCCAACGTCAGGATCGCCAGCCCGGTGATCCCGTCGGCATCGAAGTCGCCAAAGACGAGGACCTGCTCGCTCGCCTCCTTCGCGCGCAGGATCCGGGCCCGGAAGACCTCCGCGTCCGGTAGCCGGCCGGGGTCGTGGAGGGAGCCGGCCGGGTCGCCGAGGAAGCGCCGCAGGTCGTCCTCGCCGATCACGCCACGGGCCGCCAGCAAGGCGACGACCCGCGCGCCGATGCCCAGCTCGCGCCCGACCTCGAACAGGGTCGGGGGGACGGTGACGGGGTTCGGGAAGCGCCAACGGGAGCGAGGTGCGAGCACGGCCTCAGGATGTCACGCGGCGATCTACCGCGGCTTTCTTCGGGCGTATCCAGGCGCGGCCGGTCAGGCGGTCGCGCGGCGGGTCTTGCCGGGCGTCGCCTGGCGGCCCCGGCGGCGGTCTTCCCACTCCTGCCACACGACGAGGAGCGGCGACGCGTTGAAGATCGATGAGTACGTCCCCGAGATGATCCCGATCAGCAGGGCGAGCACGAACTCCTGGGTCGCGCTGCCGCCGAAGAGCAGCAGCGTCGTAAGCGTGAGCACCACCGTAAAGCTGGTCGTGATCGACCGGCCGAATGTCTGCAGGATCGAGTGGTTGACGACCTCCGCGAACGGCTCGCCCGCGTGGCGCGCGCGGTTCTCGCGGATCCGGTCGAAGACGACGATCGTGTCGTGCACGCTGAAGCCGATCACGGTCAGCATCGCGGTCACGAACAGGCCGTCGATCTTGACCCCGAAGAACGTGCCCAGGATCGCGAAGATCCCGACGACCACGATGACGTCATGGAGCAGCGCCACGAGCGCAGTGACGCCGAACTTCACGTCCCGGAACCGCAGCGTGATCCAGCCGAGGATGCCGAGCGAGCCGACCAGGATCAGCACGAACGCCTGATTGATGAGGTCCGCGCTGACGACCGCGCCGATCGAGCTCAGGCTGGCCTGCTCGGCGATCGGGCCGAACTTGGCCTGCAGGGCGAACGCGATGTCACCGATCTGGCCTTGCGTCGGAACAGTTGGTGCGGCGCCGGGGAACGACGTGGGGCCGGGCTCCGGGCTCGCAGTCGGGCCGGGCGTTGCGGTCGGCGCCGGAGTCGGCGTCGGTGCCGCGGTCGGTGTGGGTGCTGGAGTCGCGCCGCTCGGTCCGGGGCTTGCGCTCGGCCCCTCGGTCGGTCCCGCAGTCGGGGCCGGGGCGACCTGGCGCAGGTCGAGCTTGCTCATCCGGATGTCGAGGAAGCCCTTGCCGGTGCGGGTGACCGAGGCGTCGTCCTGGCCCAGGACCACGAGCTCCGCTCGGACCTGCTCCGCGGTCACGTTCGCGTCGGCGAACCGGACCGACCACTCGGTCCCGCCGGTGTAGTCGATCGAGAACTTCAGGCCCGCCGCGCCGTTCGTGATCGGTGTGAGCAGGATGAAGAACAGTCCGGGAACCGTGACGAGGAGCGAGAGGATGAAGAACCATCGTCGCTTGCCGACGATGTCAAACACTGCGTGGCTCTCGGCGCAGTCCGGATCGGGTCGCGGGTCGCGCGGTGAACTCGGCATCGGTGACGCCGTAGAGGTGCGCCTTGCGCGCCCATTCGCGGGCGACGACGATGCGGAGAATCGAGCGGGTCACGGTGATCGCGCTGAACATCGAGGCGAGGACGCCGATGATGAGCACCAGCGCGAAGCCCTGGATCACCGACGACCCGAACAGGTACAGGATCATCGCCGTGATCAGGCTCGACACGTTCGAGTCGAGGATCGAATTCCAGGCGCGCGCGAAGCCGGCCTCGATCGCCTGCGGCAGCGACTTCCCGGAGCGCAGCTCTTCCTTGGACCGCTCGAAGATCAGGATGTTGGCGTCGACCGCCATGCCCACCGAGAGCACGAAGCCCGCGATGCCGGCGAGGGTCAGCGTGACCGGGATCAGCCGGAACAGGGCAAGCACGAGCACCGCGTAGTAGAGGAGCGCGAAGCTCGCGATGGCACCCGGCAGGCGGTAGTGGATGAGCATGAAGAAGATCACCAGCAGGATCGCGATCCCGCCCGCGAGCAGGCTGCTGTTGAGGAACTGCTGGCCAAGCGTCGGGTCGATCGTGTCGCTCGCGAGCTCCTCCACCGGGAACGGCAGCGAGCCGAAGCGCAGGACGTTGACCAGGTCCTCGGCGTCCTTCTGGGCGAAGCCACTGAGGCCGCTGCCGCTGATCTGGCCCGAGCCACCCGTGATCGGACTCTGGATGAACGGCGCCGAGATCACGTTGTTGTCCAGCACGATCGCGAAGAAGTTGCCGACATTGGCACTGGTGTAGTCGGCGAACAGCTTGGCGCCGTCTGACTTGAGCGTGAATCCCACCACCCGCTTGCCCGTGTTGTCGGTCTGGACGTTGGCGCTGCTGATCTGGTCGCCGCCGAACAGGGGCTGTGGGGTCGTGGGGAGCGGCTGGCCAGCGACCGCCTGGCGTGGACCAGGCGCCGAATCGGTGCCGTAATCGGCGGTGGGCAACGGGACGAACTCGAGCTTGCCGGTCTGGCCCACCAGCTTGCGGATCTCCGCCGTGTCGCTGACGCCGGGCACCTCGACGATGATCCGGTCCGTACCCGACGTCACGACGACAGGCTCGGAGACGCCCGTGCTGTTCACGCGGTTCGCGATGATCTGCTTGACGACATCGACGTCACCGAGAGTCGGTGCGACGCCGCCGTTCGGGTCGACGCGGTACTCCACGCGCAGCCCGCCCTGAAGATCGAGGCCGAGCTTCGTCTCGATCTTCCGCGATGCCGAATCGCCGGTCAATGCCGGCAGGTACAGGTTCGGCCAGAAGTCGATGAAAAGCGCAAGCAGCCCGATGACGGCGATGAGGATGGGGCCCGTTCTACGCACGAGGCGGGATGATACAGGTGCGGAGTTGGACCCGCCTCCCTCGCCGCCTGTCGACCTGCGGGCCGCGATCGCCCTCCTGCGCTCTTCGCTTCGCTCTGGGCTGATGGTCGGGCGTTCGCTGACCTCCGCCCGCCGGGCGTCGGCGACGGTCAGGCCTCGAGATGCGCCTTGATCTTGGCCGCGAGGGCCGGGCCTATTCCCGGGACCGCCGCCACTTGCTCTAGAGGGGCTTCGCGGACGCGTTTCATGGAGCCGAAGACTCTGAGGAGGGCGCCGCGGCGGCGGGGGCCGATGCCTGGGAGGTCGTCGAACTTGGATTTGACCGAGGCCTTGCGGCGGAGGTCGCGGTGGTAGGTGATCGCGAAGCGGTGCGCCTCGTCGCGCAGGCGCTGGACGAGGTAGAGGGCCTGCGAGGTCGTGGGCAGGAGGACCGGCTCGGCTCGGTCGGGCAGGACGAGCTCCTCGCGCTGCTTGGCGAGCCCGGCGAGCGGCAGGTCATGCAGCCCAAGCTCGTCGAGGACGCCCTTCGCCGCGCTCACCTGGGGCTTGCCGCCATCGATCAGGACGAGGTCGGGCATCGCCCAGCGGCGCTCCTCGGCGGAGCCTTCATCCCCCGCGCGCGCGGCGCGGAAGCGGCGGCGCAGCACCTCGCGGTGGGAGGCAACGTCGTTTGGGCCCTCGACCGTGCGGACTCGGAACCGGCGGTACTCCCCCGTTCGCGGCTTGCCGTCCTCGAACACGACCATGCTCGCGACGGTCTCGCTGCCCTGGAAGTTGGAGACGTCGTAGCACTCGATGCGGGCCGGCAGGACCGGCAGCGACAGGGCGTCGGCGAGCTCCTCCAGCGCACCGAGGGTCTTGCCCTGGTCCGCGAGCCAGCGCGCCTGCTCGCGAGCGAGCATCTCCTCGGCGTTGCGGGTGGCGAGCTTCATCAGCGAACGACGCTCCCCGCGCTGGGGCACGACCAGGCGCACCGGCGCGCCCGCCCCAGCGGCTCGCGCGCGCGTTCTCGTCACGCGCACCGCGTCCGGGCGCGGCACGGTGAGGTTCTCGGTGCGGGTCAGCGATCGCCCGGGCGGCGTTTCGCCCATCGTGGCGTCGGCCGGCGCGCCGGCCGCCCGTCGGTCGGCGAGGAACCGTTCCAGGTCCGCCGAATCTGGCAGGGCGAGCGGGATCGCGATCTCGGGCGGGATGTTCGAGGCCTGGGCGTAGTACTGGAGCAGGAAGCCGGAGACGACCTCCGCGTCCGTCGCGCCGCGCGGCGTGTCGAGCGTGAACACGTCGCGCCCGAGGGCCTTGCCGCCGCGAATCACGAACAGCTGCACGGCCGCCTGGTTGTCTCGGCGCGCGAGGCCGAGGAGGTCGAGGTCGGTCCGGGCGAACGCGGCCATCTTCTGGCTCTCCATGGTCCGCTCGATCGCCTTGATCTTGTCCCGGTCGATCGCCGCGTGCTCGTAGTCCTGCCGTTCCGATGCGCGCCGCATGTCGTCGCGGAGTGCCTTGACCAGCGATTCCTGGCGGCCCTCGAGGAACAGCCCAACCTGGTCGATGTCGGCGCGATAGGCGTCCTTCGAGATCGCCTCGATGCACGGGCCCTGGCAGCGCTTGATGTGGTACAGCAGGCAGGGCCGCTGGAGGGCTCGCACGCCGTCCTTGATGTCGATCGTGCAGGTCCGGAACGGGAACAGCCGGCGGACCAGGTTCATCGCCTCGTCGACGCTCGACGCCGACGCGTACGGACCGAAGTACCGGCTCCCGTCGTTCGGCAGCTTCCGCGTCCGCTCGATGCGCGGGAAGTCGTCGTTGAGGGTGATCTTGATGTACGGGTAGCTCTTGTCGTCCTTGAGCCGCACGTTGAACGGCGGCTGGAAGCGCTTGACGAGGTTGCCCTCGAGCAGAAGCGCCTCGCCCACGGAGTCCGTCATGGTGTATTCGAGGTCGTCGACCCGATCGATGACCGAACGGATGAGGTGGTACTCGAGGCCCGGCGCCTCCTTCTGCCAGTAGCTGCGCACGCGGCTGCGGAGGCTCTGCGCCTTGCCGACGTACAGCACGCTCCCGCGCGCGTCCTTCATGAGGTACACGCCTGGCCGGTCGGGCAGCTTCTTGAGGATTGCCTCGAGCTGGGGGGTCACCGCTGAATCGTAGGCTGCGCAACGAATCTCGCTCACGTGCCGCGCGGTCGCGCCCCATCGGGAATCGAAGGGGCCGGGCGATCGGCCCGGCCCCTTCCGTTTCGAAGACGGACAACGACCCCTAGAAGTCCGCCTCGAGCTGGTGGATCTTGTCGAGCAGGCCGTTGGCCTTCCCGATGAGCTTGCTGGCCGTCGAGTTGCTGATCGCGACACCGCCGAACTCCGCGCCGGCGAGCGCCTGCGAGATCTGGAGCGCCAGTGCATCGCGCTGGGCCCCGAGGTCCGCGAGCTTGGTCTCGATCAGGCCATACGTCCTGTCGCCGACGGACGTGCTGGCGAGCGCCGTCGTCGAGATGCGCAGGCTCGTCATCGAGAAGTCCCCGAAGGAGGCCTCGATCTGCTTGTAGACGTTCGCGAGATCGGTGATCTTCGCGCTGCTCGTCAGCGATGCCGGGAGGACGGATGGATCGAGGATCTCCCAGATCACCCGGCCATCAGATCGGTAGTCGTCCGTGAGGCCGAGGAGGCTCAGGATCGTCGGCCGCAGGTCGGTGTGGTCGGTCCACGGTGAGGCCGTTCCGAGGTGCTTGACCCCCGGTCCCACGTACCCGACCCAGGTCGAGGCGATCTCGTCCTGAATGTCGCCGTGGTTCCAGGCGAACGTCTGCGTCGACGGCGGCGGGATCGACACGCACGGACCGATTGGCGGGACCGGGGGGGTCGAACAGTCGGGTCCGCCGGTCGCGAAGAAGAACCACTCCGGATCGGCGAACAGGGTGAACGTGGGTGTCCGTTTCGGGTCGGCCGTGACCATGTGCAGGATCTTCTCCTCCACCGGATCGGCCAGGGCGACGGTGATGTTGCTCTGGACCAACCCGGTGTACGGGTTGAGCCAGGTCAAGCCGGCGCTCTCGCGCTCGAGCTGGCGGACCGCCGCATTGGTCCGGACCGGGTTGCCGGTCACGTAGACATTCGGCGCATCGTCCGAGTGGACGGTGAAGTTGATGGTGTCGCCGTACTGCGTCCGGATCATGCGCCGGAGGTCGGCGTTGATCTCGCCGATCTGACTGTACGTGCAGGGGGTGGTGCTGCCATTGCAGCCGGCCGGGCTCGGGTCGCTGCCTACGAAGTGGTCGCCCTCGTCGACGGTGAACACGAACAGGGTGTTCGTCTTGTTGATGCCGTCCGAGTTGAGCCGAGTGAAGAACTTGTTGAACGCGTCGTCGTAGGCCGCGAGCTGGGCCGTGTAGCCAGCCTGGCCGGGTCCCATCGCGACATGGTTCCCGCCCGCGGTCCCGTGGTTGTCATGGGCGTCGGAGATGTAGGCGTAGGTGACCGGAACGCCAGCCTCCTGCATGTGAGCGACCCACGACAGCGAGTTCGTGGCCTCCATGCCATCGAAGCCGGGGAAGCCGACATGGCCGGTGGAATCCTGGATCGTGTTGCCGTCCAGATCGACGGGGACGCCGGAAGTCGCCGGGAAGACCTGCGGGTCGACGTACTTCGCGCCGAACAGGCCCTTGTAGCCGCTGTAGCCACCCGGCTCATCCGGGAGTGCATCGGGCTTGCCGTTGTTGGCCGTCGAGCACAGGCTCGAGCCGGCGGCGCAGTGGACGCCGATGCCGACGAAGTCCGCGAACGCCTGGCCCGGGTTCGTCGAGACCTCGGTCGCCTCCGCCGAGCTGGCCCCGAACACCGTCGGGACGTCGATCCCGGTGTTTTCGAGGATCGTGTTCGCGGTCGCCACGGCGCCGACGTCGCAGCCGGCGCGGGTGTAGGGAACCCACGGCGCGGGTGCGATCTTGCCGTTCTCGTTGACCATCTCAGGCGTCAGGTCGTCCTGTGCCGCGGGCGGGAACGGCGGGCCTGCCGGGTCGAACAGTGGCGACGTCCAGTACGCGAACGCCACGCCCGTGCGACTCGCGCCGGAGTTGGTGAAGTACCGGAAGCTGTTCGAAACCGGCTGACCCATCCGATCGGGGTACACGCCGGTCAGCGAGCTCAGGATCCCGGTGGCGGTGTGCGAGATCAGGACCGTGTGGTCGTTCGTCAGCAGCGTGCCGTTGCTCTGGATGAAGTTGAGCAGGTGGGGCATCTGCTCGAGGTCGGACGGGACGTTCGGGTCGTCGCGCCGGAAGTGGGTGTTGTCGAACTGGATGTAGATGACGTGCTGGATGTTGTCCCCGGCGGACTGCAGGTCGCAGCCGGTCGTGGCTCTCGCAACGCGGCCCGAGCCGGTGACGGCTGGCGTCGCGGCCATGGCTGAGACGGCCAGGAAGCCCGCGCTCGCGAGCGCAAGGGCCCGGCGAGCGCGACTTGGCAAGTGCATCGCGATCCTCCTGATTCGAGCAGATGCCTCGAACGTAGGAGGACACCGTGAGCGTCGCACTAACGGCGTGTATCGGCTTGGATTACAGGGGCATTTCGATCCCGTCGCGGCGCCTCGCAGGCGCGTCCTGGCGGCGCGGGAATCGAGCCGGGAATCGATGAGGCCGGACCCGAAGGCCCGGCCCCATCCCCCTGCGGCGTCAGCCGCGGGTCAGTGCTGGAGAAGGTTCGTCATCGAGGAGACGTTGGCGCCGTCGGCCGCGTAGCCGAGGTAGCCGAGGCGCCACACCTGCTCGATCGTGCGAAGGAGCGAGTAGTGGTTGTAGGGCGTGTCGTCGACGATCCCCTTCGGGCCGTTCCTCGTGACGACCACCGCCGGCACGAGTCCGCCACCGAATGCGCCCGTGTACCAATAGTGGCCGGGCCCGTTGTCCATGAACTGGTAGCCGTACGGCAGGGGATCTGCGCTCCCGTATCCGGGCGAGTCGCAGCAGCCGCTGACGTCGGCCCACAGGTCGGTGTTGGCTGCCGAACCATCGAAGTCGGCCTCGTCACTGAGGATGAAGATTGCGCTGTTGCCGGTCCACGCCTTGGAGCTTCGGATCGTGTCAACGGCGGCATGGATGAACGCGTCGGCCTTCTGCTTCAACGCCGAGTCGTTGGGGTCATCGACGGTGTTGTTGTACGGGCAGGGCGTTTCCGGATGGCCGGCGACCGTCGCGTAGACGCCGCCGTGCATGTCGTTGCACTGGTCCGGGCTGATCCAGACAAAGTCCGGGGCGTGGGACGAGTTGAGGTCCGCCGCGAGGCTCGTGTATGGCTTGATGTTCGCCAGGCGCGACGGGCTGCTCAGGACGTCATCCATGAGCACGAACGGGTCGTGCTTGTTCGTGTACAAGGCAACGCCGCTCGGCGGGAGCGCCGCCGAGTCCGGGTAGATCGGGCCGGTGAAGCCGGCGTACGGCAGCGCCTCCATGTAGGCGCCCCACGTTTTGCCGTGCGACTCCAGCTGGTCGACCAGGTTCGTCCAGGAGTAATGGTTGGTCGCGACGTCGTTCATGCGGGTGATGTCGAGCTGCCCTGTGATCGCCGCGACGTAGTTCGGCTGGCTCGGGTGGGTCACGCCGTAGTAGCTCGTCGCCTCCGCGTGGCCGTGCGCAAGGCTCGTCAGGTATGGCAGGTTGACGTCGCCGATCGTCGTGTTCTGGCTGTGGTTCTCGAGCATGATCACGAAGATTCGCTGCACTGCAGCGTTGCTGCCGCTGGAGCTGCTGTGCGCCGCTGCCGATCCGATCGGGACCAGCATGGCGCCAACGAGCGCCCCGGCGGCCAGGAGCCGCTTGAGCTTTCCGGAAACGGGCACGTCGCACCTCTTCCCTGCGGTTGGCCGTCCAGCGTCGCCTCTCGTCGCGCCACTCCAAGCCTCCACCGGCCTCGACGCGACCATGCGCTGGATCCTGTGCCCCTCACGATATCGCTGTCCGCACGCCGTGTTAACGCGACATCGCAGCTTCCCTGCCGTGGCGGACGCGCCGATCGAGGGCCGCCGGCCTGCGGTGCATTCAAGCAACGGGATGGTGCGCCCACGCACAGTGGAGTGGCCGATAAGTGCGTGTCACCAAACTCGGGACATGCCCGGTCATCCAGCGGTCGTCGAGCGGCTCGCGCGTCTCCAGCTCGACCAGCGTCGGGCAGCCACGGCGCCACCCGGCCCGGTCCTGTGCGTGGCGCCGGCAGGCTCCGGCAAGACGACGACGCTCGTCGCCCGGATTGCCTGGCTGATCGACGAGGGGGTCGCTCCGGAGACGATCTGCGCGATCACCTTCAACAAGCGCGCCGCCGAGGAGCTCCGCGAACGCGTCGGCGTTGCGCTCGCGCCGCTTGGGGAAAACCTTGCCGGTCGCGTGCGGATCAGGACGTTCCACGCCCTCGGGCTGGAGATGCTCCGGGCCGCCGGGCAGGTCGTCCAGCCACTGGTCGACCGCGACGAGGTCGTCCGAGCGGTGCGCCCGCACGCCACCGGAGCGGAGCGCCGCCGACTCGACACGATCCTGTCCCGGTTCAAGCTCGACCTCGACATCGACCCTGCGGCGATCGAAGCGGACCCAGACGCCGGGCCGGTCGCCCGGACGTACGCGGCGTACGAGGCGGAGATCCGCCAGCGCGGCGGGCTCGACTTCGACGACCTCGTCGCGCGGGCGCTGCGCCTCCTCGAGCGCGATTCGGGGGCGCTGGGGGCGTGGCGCGGCCGCTGCGAGCACCTGCTCGTGGACGAGGCGCAGGACCTGGACCGCGCCCAGCTCCGCCTCGCGCTGCTCCTCGCGGCACCGGCGAACCGGATCTTCCTCGTCGGGGACGACGACCAGCCGTAGGCGGTAGACGGCACAGGTCTAGAGTAAGGGGATGGCGATGAAGCCAGTGGCAGTCTACGCGCGGCTCAGCGTGGCAGGCGACGAGAACGAGGAAGCCGGGGGCATCGACCGGCAACTCGCGGACGCGAAGCAAGTCGCCGAGACGCTCGGCGCGACGGCGACGATTGATTACGTGGACGCGGGGCTTTCCGCGTACTCGCAAAAGAAGAAGCGTCCGGCATTCGAGCGCTTGCTAGACGACATCAAGAGCGGAGCCGTCGATCTGGTCGTCGCGTGGCGGATGGATCGGCTAGCACGGCATCCAGCCGACGCCGAACGGCTCATCGAGGCGATCGAGTCCCGGTCTCCTCACGCCGTTGTGCACACGACGGACGGCATCGACACCGACACCGAATCAGGTTCGGAGTGGCTCCGCCTACGTGTCTTCTTCGGCAGGCAGGAGTCGAGAGGGACCGCCATCCGTGTGCGCCGGAAACACGAGAGCCTCGCCGAGTTGGGCAAATGGTCAGGCGGACCGCGCGGCTTCGGCCATCGACAGGTTGGGCCGCCCGAGGACCGGAGGACCGAACTCGACCTTGGCGAAGCCGGTGCGATTCAAAACGCGACTCAACGCCTATTAGCCGGTGAGTCAATAAAGAGCGTCCTGCGAGTTTGGAAGGCTCTCGGCATCACGACAACGCGCGGAGGGGAGTGGCAGCACTCGGCCCTCGTGAAGTTGCTGGTTCAACCGCGGATGGCGGGCTTGCGCGTCTTGAACGGTCGCGAAGGCAGTGGGTCGATGCCCCCGATTCTCGACCGGGAGACCTGGGAGCAACTCGTCCGCCTGCTCACCGACCCCGCGAGGAAGCCGTCGAGGCCGGGCGGGTCGCCACGGCATCTACTTACAGGCCTGATGCGCTGCGGCCTGTGTGGCGGTTCGCTCAAGGCGCATGGGAACTCCGGCAAAAGGAATGGTCCGAGTTACTCGACCTACGGATGTGTGGCCGACCGCGGCGGATGCGGCCGAGTGTGGATCAAGGCCAGCCACACGGATGACTACATCGCCGGGCTGGTTATCGCCGCGCTGGCGTCGCCAGCGGTCGCCCAGATGGCGACACCGGGAGAGTCCGCCGATGAGACGGCGTTGCGGCGGGAGTACATCGCGAAGCGGGAGGAACTCGTCACGATCGAGGTCGAGTCGATCGAGGCGCGTTACGGTGGCGATCGATCGATGAGTGACCGGGCGTACAGCATTGTCATCGACAAGCGACGCGTTGCTTTGGAAGGCATCCGGACTGCTCTCGCCAAGGTCGAAGGAGCCCGCGCGCTTGCCGATGCGGTCCACGACCCTGCGGGCTACTGGGAGCGCGCCAGTCTCGAACAGCGACGGGCGCTTGTCAGCCTCGTGTTCCCGGTGATCACCGTCGCGCGGGCAGGATCACTGCCGGAGTATCCGCAGCGCTGGGATGCTCGGCGGCTCACGATCATCCCCGCGGCGTAGCACCGGCTCTTGCTCTGTGGACGGGTCCACGGAAGCGTGTTGGGCTAGGGCGAAAGCGAACAAATAACCGATTTACCAACGGGCCATCCACACCATATGTAGTGGTCGGGCACTTGGCGCATCGCAAGATCGTGGATAACCCGCTTGTCTGAAATGCGCTCTGGGAAATACGATCAGTCCGGCTCCCGCGACCTTCGCGCGAGGGGCCAGACAGGAGGTGAGCCAATGAGCAGCAAGGGCCTGAAACCGGGCGTGAAAGCGCCCCAGTCAGGCATCTACCAGCCCTCAAACGGTGGGACGCAAGTCGCCATCAGCGGGGGCGACCGGGTGCCTCCGACTGACAAGGGCGGGACCTTCAAGTTGGTCATTCCGACCAAGAAGAAGTAAGACGGCCCCCGACTGACATTCGGGAGCCGTCCAAATGAGTGCAACCGGCCGAGGATTGAAGGGTCCTCGGCCTCCCTTTTCCGAGCGCTAGCGTAAGTGTGGAGTCAAGCGAGGCGATGCCTCAATCCTCCACTCCGTCACCGAACATCGGGATTGCCTGGGCCTCTTTGGGCCCTGCACGCTGTGCCTTTCGGTGCGTGACGTTCGATCCAGTCACGTGCGGGTACTCGATCCCCTTTCCGGCTAGGAGATCGCCCACGGTTCTGAGTTGTATGCGCGGGTATCGGCCCCAATCCGTTTCGTAGAAGCCGGAATCGGCCGCCTCGGCGCGCATCCCGGCGGACGGCTCCTCGAACGAAATGAGCACTCCGATCTGGGCACTCTCTCGTGTGAGTACGCCAGACAGGTCTCGGATGAAGGAGGGCACAAGGTGCCCAGCCTTGACGCTGAAGACGATTTGCTGAGTCTCGTCGGTGCCCAGATGGAAGTAGAGGCGACCGTCGATTCCTTTGTCGCCGCCTTTCTTGTCGCTGCTGGCAATTCGCGCACCGACCAGCCCCAGCGCCCACGCCTGAAACTGAAACGGGTCTTCCTTCGCCAGTTGTGCGGCACCCTCGACCGTCGTCGGTTCTCCGATGACGCGATAGGTCTTGGCGATGTCCGGTCCGTATCGATCGATAAGCCGGTGTTTGATTAGGCCAATCGATAAGTGAGTGATGTCGATTCCAATCCATCTCCGATCGAGCGCTTGCGCCGAGTCAACAGAGCCCCCACAGCCGCAGAACGGGTCAAGCACCACGTCACCGGGGTTCGACGAGGCCTCGATAAGTCGGTTCGTGAGCGCCAGCGGCTTTTGCGTCGGATATCCGAGGCGCTCCGCATGCCAAGAGCGAAGCGGCTCAATATCCGTCCAAACATCCTGCGCAGGGAGGCCCTTCGACTCGTCGAGATAGCGCTTGCGCCGCGGTATCCCGTTTTTCGTGTAGAAGATGGCACCCTCGGCGTCGAGACGAGCCATCGTGGACTCGGGCATCCGCCAGACGCGCTTGATGCCCTTCCACTCGTATTCATAGCCGCCTCCGGAGAGCCCTGCCGCGGAGAGGTTGTCGGACATGAACCGTCGCCCGCTCTCGTCCACATAGCGGTAGTACAGATCGACATAGCCGGGATCGTAGGCTTGAAATACGCGGTTCCAAGTGGCGGTCTCTGAAGCCACGTAGTAGAGCAATACGTCGTGCACTGCGCCGTAGCCGCGCGCATCGCTGTGGCCGCTCGTTCGCTTCCAGATGATCTCGCTCCGAAAGTTTTCGGGGCGGAACACCGCATCGAGAAGCAACTTCAGGTAGTGACTCGCTGTCGGGTCGCAGTGGAGATACAGGGAACCGGTGGGCTTCAGGATGCGGCGCAATTCAACGAGACGAGGCGCCATCATCGACAGGTAGGCCAGCATGTCGCTGGTTCCAAGCAGAGTTCGGAATGCGAGCATCGCCTTGGCGACCTCGCCGCCCGCCTCGACGGTCTCCTGATAGGCGGCCGCGGCTTCGGTATCCCATTCCCACGTGTCCTCGAAGGCGGCGATCTGGGCGGCCGACTTCTCCCCATGCTCGGCAAAGAGCACGTTGTAGTTGGCGTTCGAGTTAAATGGCGGGTCCAAATACACCAGATCGACGGTCGCGTCCTTCACGTGCCGTCGCAGCACGTCGAGGTTGTCTCCGTAGTAGAGAACGTTCCCATCCACGGCGCGAGCATACCGGTTGGCCATGCCCAGCCGAACCGGCCTCCGCGGAGGCGCAGAAGTCGCCGGCGCAAAGGGGTTAGGTGGTCTTGGTGTCTCGCTTCTCGATTGCCGCGCGCGCCTCGACCGGCAGTTGCGCGAACATCGCCTCGACACGCTTCGGCTCGGTAATCCTGTCCTCGGCAATGAGGTTGACTAAGTTGAACAGCGAGCCCGCGGTTGCCGAATCGTCACGAAGGTCAATCTGGCCGGGATGAACGGCGTTGTTTCCGACGACGCGCAATACGTCGAGGGCTTGCTGCACGCGGACAGGTAGTCCTTTCTCGACGAGTGCCTTGATGTCGTCGTTGATCCGATCGCCCTTCTCACCGAGTTGCACGCAGAGTTTCTGTAGTGCGAGTCGCAACAGAGCGGCGGACCCGCGAGGCGAGCGCGCGAGAATGCTCGCGGCCTCGGTGTAGTCGGCTCTTACGTCGTCCGACAGGTCCTCATTGGGGGCGGGAACGTTCACACGGTCAGGAACGACCATTCGCCGACCAACGTCGAGCCACACCTGGAAGTCGCTGCACCCCTCGCAATCGACCCTGTGTATCCCGGTGGACTCCCGTCCGCCCCGCGGGGCGTAGTAGAGCGCATACCAGTGCTGAACCGCGAGGGTGCCGCAATTCGGGCAGAAGTATTTCGGTCGCTCGAAGGATGGCTCACGCGGTTCGACAGTCACGACGGAAGTCTACCGAGGGCGCGAATTCCAAGGGCGGGAATCTTCCATCGGCGCTAGGGCTTGCTCGTGCGTCGTGTGATGGAGCGACCGAGAGGGGTAGATCGCCGCTGCCGGGCCTTGACGACGAGGCAGTGACGGCCCACAGTTCCGCTAACCGGTCCCTTAGCGTAAATGAGGCACGATGCTGACCCGAGAAATGCGGAAGGCGCGCAAGGCTCGCGCGGAGCGAACCAGCGGCGGGAGCCCACGCGTCATCGCCTACTTGCGTGTCTCAACCGAGGAACAGGGTTTGTCCGGCGGAGGGATCGCAGCCCAACGAGAAGCGATCGAGCGCGAAGCGGAGCGCCGACGGTGGACCGAGGTGCGATGGGTTGAGGACGCGGGGTTCAGTGCGTCAACGCTGGATCGCCCTGGCATTCAGAGCGCGTTGGCGGCGCTTTCGTCCGGCGAGGCCGATGTCCTCGTCGTCGCGAAACTCGATCGCCTCTCGCGCAGCGTGTACGACTTTGCGGGCCTCATGCGCCGCTCCGAGGATGAGGGATGGGGCCTCGCATGCTTGGACTTGGGCTTGGACTCCTCTACTCCGCAGGGTCGGATGATGGCCCGCATCTTGGCCGTTTTCGCGGAGTTCGAGAGAGAGATGATTTCGAGCCGAACACGCGATGGCATGGCCGCAAAGAAGGCCTCGGGCACCCTGAGGGGCAGGATCGGGCGACCCGTCCGTATCCCTGAATCTGTAAGGACTCGCATTCAGGCGATGCGGCGCGCCGGAGCAACCCTTGCTGGCATTGCCCAGACCCTGACCTCTGAGGGGGTGCCTACGGCGAGCGGCGGATCATCGTGGAGGATCAGCACTGTCGATCGCGTCCTGCGATCGGAGCCCACCGATGGACGATGAGTTCAGCATGGCGGATGAGGAAATGTCGGAGCCGCTGTCGGAGCCACCATCGCCCGAGCCGACAGGCCGCCCGTCCGGCTGCCTTGCTGCGATGGTGATTGCCGCTCTTGCGCTTGCCTTTGCTGTGCAGTGGGACTCAGGTACGTAGGCGCTGGTTTCGCCACCGTGTGAACGCAGGGGCCAGTCGGAGACTGGCGACCGACTGACCCCATCGTGCTGGCCAAATTCTGAATGACCCGTCACCGATAGCGTTTCGAGCGGGTTTCTGAGACGACCTGGGGACTATCCGGAAAGGACGTTTAGTCGGTCCATGTCGCATCGAATTCGCTGCCGTAGCGGATCGCCAGACCCGAATCCGCGCCGCAATAAATCCGCCCATCCCTGACATGGCTGACTGGCATGACCCGGACCTCCTCCGGGCCGCACGTCGAAGCAGCGCCCGCAGCGCAGTACCGCTGCTGCTGAGCGATCGCCTCCCATTCCGCTGAACTCGCGAAGTGGAGGAACGTGAATCGCGCTTCCTCGCGGCCCCGCCGAGCCTCTGCTTGGGACTCCAACTCCGAAGCGGTGTAGATGCGATCCCTCGTTGAGACACCGCCGATCGAGTCAATCGACAGGAACATGATTGACCCGTCGTCTCTGACGATTTCGATTCCCTTGCCCCAACCGAACGGGCCCTCTATGTCAACGAGCCGAAGATCACTGACTGCGATTAGTCCGTGATCTCGTACTAGCAGAGAACGAATCCGATTGAGATTTACGTTCAGGTCAATTGCGTCTATCGCCATAAGAGTTCCTCCGATATTGAATGTGAGATAGGGCCCCACCGGGCCATCGGTTGTCTCGTGAGGCTCAGGGAGATCGACTGAGCCCGGTGAGTCCCGATGACCGGGTGGGAGATGCAGCGGACAAGGTGGCCGCCAATGCCGACTGGCTTGCGACACGGCTAACCCCGCTGACGCTGCTTATGAGATTTGAAGACAGGTAGATGCTCTATAACGCCTACAACAGAGTCATCTAGGCTTCGTACGTGCGGGGTTAAGCACGGTTTACCTGCCCCCGGTCAGCCTATTTACTTGCCATCCCGCCGAGCCTTCGGTTGGGGCCGAACATCGTGCCCCGTGTGCCGCTGATGCGCCGCTTCCAGATAGTGCCCGCTCGCCCTCGCTTGCCTTTTGAGCCATACGGGACGCTGATGAAGTCGGCAGCCGCGAGGAATTCCGTGAGCCCTCGGCCTGACCTCGGTACGGTGTAGTCGTACATCCATTCGAGCCACGCCCGGACCTCTCCGGAGTCGCACCTCCCGTTGACCATATCCCCGACCTCCGCGCTCGCCCGTTCCGCCGCCTGCCTCAATGTGATCTTGCTCGTTCGGCTCGCGCTCGGCCTCGTACCTGCACCGTCCATCGATCCTCCACCAATCGTTCCTTTTCAGCGGCTCAGGGCCCTAGCAGGGACCAGCGAGCGAGACAGCCCCATAGGAGTAGAACTGTCATGCGGCGCACACCACACACGCGCCTGGGCTCGCTGGTCCTGCAAGGGCCCGGAACCCCTTGCTACAGCGCCGTAGACCAGTTCCTCGATGCAAGGAATCTGGTCAATTCGGCCACTGTGATCTCGTAGCGCTTTCCTTTGCGGGTTGCTCTCAGTCCGGCATCTCTGATCCACCACCGGACCCTCTCAGGACTGACGCCTAGCGCGATCGCGACCTGTGCCGTACTCATTGGTTCTCTGGTCATTTTCTCTTTCCACTATTCATAGGTGGTCGAACATCAATAGACGGGACACGCCTCATGCGACATCGGTCCACGTCCGGCGCAGGCAGATGTCGCTCACATTGCCGGGCGACGTTTCGAATCGGGCGGCGATCGCACGGATCGTCGCGCCGCCTGCACGCCACCGGCGTATTTCCAGCACGGTCTCCGTCGTCAGTCGAGCCATCGGATTGCGCGCCCCTCTACGGTCCTCCATGGCCAATGGCCGCTGCTCCCTGACGACGAGGTGCTCGGGTCGGAGGCACGGTTTCAGCGAACATGACGCCGTGATCACATAGCCCTTCGGGGGCTCGCCGATGTAGCGGCGGTACGCAAATGTCTGTCCATCGAGGCGATCGCGACCCACTTCGATCACCGGGTAGCCCCGGTGCATCGGGCCGACCCACCAGTCGTGCGCGAAGCGTCCACGACTCGGATCGCGCCGTATCCGCCGCTCAAAAATGTCTTCAGCCGTCGCAGGCTCGTGCAGCCGACGATGCGGCCTAGCCCCCTGCAAGCGCCTCCCAGCGTCCGCGTATGCAGGGGCAAAAGCGCCGCTACAGCCCGAAAGGTCCGATGAGGACTGAGAGGGCCACTCCGCCGATCGTCCGCTTAGACGGCGTTCTACCCCTGTAACAGCGATCACGATGCATTGCCCTTCGAACCGGCTGGCTGCGTTCGCCTCGCATGTGCCTTCCGCTCAATGCCGACGTGCACCAATTCGCGGACGACATACTTCTCGGCCCCCTTCGGGACCGGGTTCAGTTGCCACTCGTCGTTTACCTGGGCGGCCCGCTGGATGGCTTCCGGACCGCGCTGCTTGGCCGGACCGCGGTTGAACGTCGGCCCGAGCGGGCACGCGGAGCCTCTTGCCTCGGCGGGAGCGAAGTGCCGATGCTCGATCAGCACATACGTAGCCGATCGGCAATAGGTGCAGTAGCCGCCTCGCGCCTCGCACGTTCCGCAGGCGGCGCATCTCTGGAAGATCATGATGCGCCCGCCCGCCGTGTCGGGCGCCGATCGGACTGGCAGCGTCTGGGCGGCTCAGATTCAATCCGGCGCAGCACGGCAACGATCCGATCGGCGGTAGCCGGGTCAAGATCGAGCGGAAGGCCAGCGCCTAAGCGGAGGCGCGCGTACAGCGCGCCGTAGTTGGTAGCGGGCGGAATGGCGCGCCAGTTGGCGCGCGCCGGGCTCAGTCGGAGGCCCGGTCGGAGTACCTATTCATCTTGTGTTTTACCCAATGCGGACCTGACGCGGCCGCGAACGATCGGTTTTGCACCGCCGGGTGTTGTCCAGTTACAGGCTCAGGGGGCCCGCCCTTTGGCCCGCGTCCTGCCCTTACGTATCAACCCGTTGCTACGTCCCGGCTCCACTCCGGGTACGTTCAAATCGGAATCTACACGACGATTCCCGAAAGTTGCAAGCCCTACGTCTGTTCGAACAAGCGGCAGATGATCAAGACCCCCCCATCCTCGCCGTGGCCCCGGCTCCGGGCCGCCGCCCTCGATCCCGCTCGTGGCGGCCAGCGGGCGACGGGCGACCGGGGCCTACCTGTGTGCTACCGTGCGAACGACCAGTCGATCTACGGCTGGCGGCTCGCCGACGTGCGCCGGCTGCTGCGTCTGGCGGATGAGGCCCTGCCGGGCCTGACGCGGGTCGATCTCGAGACGAACTACCGCTGCCCGGCGCCGGTGCTCGAGCGCGCCGTCCGGCTCGTCGAGCACAACCTGGAGCGCTTCGCGAAGACGATCCGCGCCGGCCCGAACGCGGCTGGCCGGCTCGTCCTCGCCCCATCGACCGCGGACGACGTCGACCGAGCGGCCGTGGTGCTGTCTTCCTGGCCGGATGACGGCGGCACGCGCGCCGTGCTCGCGCGCACGAACCGCGAGCTGCTGCCCGTCGTCGGGGCCGCGCTCCGGCTCTCGATCCCGTTCCGGGCGGCGGAGCTGCGGCTGCCCGTCGAGTCGCCGATCGTCGATGAGCTGATCGAGCGAGCGTCCGAGTCGCCACTCGCCGCCGGGGCGCCACTCATCGCCCTCGGCCGGCTCGCCGAGCGGATGCCGCTGGACGGTGCGGCGATCGATCCCGACGACGATCCGACACTCGAGCGCGCGGCGATCGCCTCGGCGGTGCTCGGATGGGCAGCGGGCGTTCGCTCCCTCGCCGAGCTCAGCGTCGCGGTCGCGACGACCCGCGTGCGGCTGGAGGAGCTCCGCCGCGATGACGCACCGCTCACGCTCGCGACCGCGCACGGGACCAAGGGCCTCGAGTTCGATCATGTGGCCGTCGTCGGCCTCGACGACGGGCGGTTTCCGAGCGCGCGGTCGGTCGCCGAGGCGGTCGAGCCCGATCGAGCGTTGGAGGAGGAGCGGCGTCTCGCCTACGTGGCCTGGACGCGGGCGCGCCGCTCGCTGACCCTCGTCTACGACCCCGGCTCGCCGTCGCAGTTCCTGCGTGAGGCGTTCACGACCGTCGAGCTGGGCGTCCGCTAGCCTGTTCCGCGTGACCGAACCGGAGAAGCTGATCGTCAGCTGGGATGACCTCGACCAGATGGTCGCCACGCTCGCCGACGAGGTCGGCGCGGACTACGACGTGGTCCTGGCGATCACCCGTGGTGCCCTCGTACCGGCCGGAATGCTCGCCTACCGCCTCGGGCTCCGGAACATCCTCGTGGCGGCCGTCGCGTTCTACGACGACACCGGCCAGCCGGCCGAACAGCCGACGTTCTTCCAGTTCCCGGCCGATCCCCTGCTCCACGGGCAGCGCGTCCTCGTCGTCGACGAGGTCTGGGACACCGGCACGACGATCGCAGCGGTCGTGGAACGGGTGGAGATGGCGGGCGGGCGGCCGACCACGGCCGTCCTGCACTACAAGCCCGGTCGTTCGAAGGTCGAGCTCGTGCCCGATCACCACGTCGTCGCGACGAACGCCTGGGTTGTCTACCCGTTCAAGCACGGCAAGTGAAGATCCCGCCGCTCGGGCCGCGGGGCGAGGGCTGGGTCGTCCTGCAGTTCGCCTGTCTCGCGCTCGTTGCCTTCGGGGGTTTCCTTGCACCAGGGTTTGCGCCGGGTGGAGATCACGGTGAGGTGCGGCTGATCGGCGACGTGCTGCTGATTGGGGGCCTGGTCATCGTCGGATGGGCCGTCGCCGCGCTGCAGCCAGCGCGGGCATTCACGGCGCTGCCGCACCCGCGGGCCGACGGTTCGCTGGTCGAATCGGGCCCGTACCGGTTCGTCCGGCACCCGGTCTACAGCGGGCTCATCCTCGCGGCGCTTGGGTCGACGATCTCGCGCGAATCCCTGGCGGCGGGCCTGGCCACGATCGCGCTGGCGGTCACCCTGGACCTCAAGCGCCGGCACGAGGAGCTATGGCTGGTCGACCGCTACCCGAACTACGTCCCGTACCGAACGCGGACGAAGGCCCTGCTACCCCTGCTGTACTAGCGCCCATCGCAGGGTCAGCGCCGCGATTGCGGGTGCTCCTCGAGAAAACAGAGCCACGCCTCGGGGTGATCGAGCTCGATGGACGGCTGGGACCCGAGGAGCCTGTTGCCAAACCGGATGGCAGCGCCGTCGGCGAGCAGGCGGACGAGGTGCCGTTCCGCAAGTACGCGGACTGATCCGATCGGCTCGAGCTCGACGAGCGCCTCGTCCGGTGCCGCGCCGCCGACTCGCACGCGGACGTCGCCGATGGTTGCGCCGCAGCGCCGACTTGCGTAGTGATCGATGACGATCGGCAAGTCCCCCGCGAGCTCCGCGACGCGTCGCTCGACGGCCGTTTCGGCCCGGATCCTGACGAACGAGCACGCGACCACGGTCATCTCGCGCGGATCGTACGGCCGATCGATCGAGCGCGGGGCGCTACTCCGCGCCGAGCTCGTGGCGGGCGATCACCTTGAGGAGCCGATCGGTCGCGCGCAGCAGTGGCTCGGTGACGTCCTCGGGCAGTGCGTCGCGGATCGAGTCCTTCGGGCCGTACGCCGCACGGACCAGGCGACCCACGGATCGAAGCGCCGGCACGGATTCATCCCGCAGCCGATCCGGAATCGGGGCGAGGTACCGCGCCCAGCGATCCGCGCCCATCTCGTGCGCTACAGCGAGCGCCCGATCCGCCGCTCGGGCGACCTCGAGCGCGGCCGCGTCGATCTGCGGCAGCTCGTGGCGGGCGGGCCCGGCGCGGCGTGTCGGATCGAAGGTCGTCAACGATGCCTCAGCCGGATCGGACCGCCACCCGGCTGACCTCGATTGGTGAGACCGGCCGGATCGCCTTGCCGTTGCCGCGCCCGGCCGCCTCCGCGAAGGTGACATCGGAGAGCGGGACGAGCGGCTCGCCGCGGAGCACGCGGGCCAGGTACTCGCCGGTCGCGGAGCGCTTCGCCTTCGCAATCTCCTCTGGCGTGCCCTGGGCCACGATCTGGCCGCCGCGCGCGCCGCCCTCCGGCCCGAGATCGATGATCCAGTCGGCCGTCTTGATCACGTCGAGGTTGTGCTCGATGACGATCACGGTGTTGCCGGTCTCGACGAGCCGGTGCAGGACCTGGAGCAGCTTCTCGACATCCGCGAAATGGAGGCCGGTCGTCGGCTCGTCGAGGACGTAGACGGTCTTGCCGGTGGCGCGCCGGGACAGCTCCGTCGAGAGCTTGATCCGCTGGGCCTCGCCGCCGGACAGGGTCGTCGCCGGCTGGCCAAGGTGGATGTAGCCGAGCCCGACGTCGTTGAGCGTCTGGAGCTTGTTGGCGATGTTCGAGACCGGACGGAAGAACTCGAGCGCCTCCTCGACGGTCATCTCGAGGACCTCGGCAATCGAGCGGCCCTTGTAGTGGATCTCCAGCGCCTCCCGGTTGTAGCGGGCGCCCTTGCACACCTCGCACGGCACGTACACGTCCGGCAGGAA
>DHWF01000044.1:0-1864 GCA_002413045.1 Chloroflexi bacterium UBA5189 | reverse complement strand
TTGACGTTGAACGAGAACCGCCCCGGACCGTAGCCACGGACGCGCGCCTCCGGGACCGCGGCGAAGAGCTCGCGGATCGCCGTGAACAGGCCGACGTACGTCGCCGGGTTCGACCGGGGCGTCCGGCCGATCGGACTCTGGTCGATCTCGATGACCTTGTCGACCTGCTTGAGTCCCTCGATCGAATCGTGCTTGCCGACCGGCTCACGCGACCCGAACAGCTCTCGTGCGAGGGCTCGGTACAGCACCTCGGTCACGAGCGTGCTCTTGCCGCTCCCGGACACGCCGGTCACGGCGGTGAACGTCCCGAGCGGGAAGGCCACGTCGAGGCCCTTGAGGTTGTGCTGGCGCGCGCCCTTCACCAGGAGCTGCTTGCCGTTGCCCTTCCGGCGCTGCTTCGGAACCGGGACCTTGCGCTCTCCGCGGAGGAACGCACCCGTGATGGAACGCGGCTCGTCGAGGACCGCGTCCAGCCGGCCGTTGGCGATGATCTCGCCGCCGTGCTCCCCCGCGCCGGGCCCGATGTCGATGACCCAGTCGGCGGTGCGGATCGTCTCCTCGTCGTGCTCGACGACGAGCACGGTGTTGCCGAGGTCGCGCAGGCGCGTGAGCGTCGCGATGAGCTTCGCGTTGTCGCGCTGGTGCAGCCCGATCGACGGCTCGTCCAGGATGTACAGCACGCCCATCAGCGTCGTGCCGATCTGGGTCGCGAGGCGAATTCGCTGTGCCTCGCCGCCCGACAGGGTCTGGCTCGTGCGGTTCACGGTGAGGTAGTCCAGCCCGACGTCGACGAGGAACCCGAGCCGCGCCCGGATCTCCTTGAGCACCTGGTGGGCGATCGTTCGCTCGCGCTCGGAGATGCGGCTCGGAAGCGCGAGTGCCCACTCCAGCGTGTCGGTGATCGCAAGGTCGGCGACCTCGGAGATGTCGCGGCCGTCGATCGTGACGCCGAGGGCCTCCGGGCGGAGCCGCTTGCCCTTGCAGGTGGGACACGGCCGCTCGACCATGTACTTCTCCAGCTCGGCCTTGATGAACTCGGATTCGGTTTCCTTGTACCGCCGCTCGAGGTTCGTGACCGCGCCCTCGAACGTCGCCTTGTACGAGTTCTCGCCGCGCTCGTGCTTGTAGCGGATGACGACCTGCTCGTCCTTCGGGGCGAACAGGAGGTGCTGGATCGCCTCGGCAGGCAGGTCGCGAAGGGGCTTCTTCGGGTCCCAGCCATGGCTGAGGAAGACCGCCTCGGTGATCTTGAGGCGCCAGCTGGCGTCCGTGATCAGCCGCGCCCACGGCACGACCGCTCCCTGCACGACACTCTTGCCGCGATCCGGGATGACGAGGTCCGGGTCGATCTCGAGTCGCACGCCGAGCCCGGTGCACGTCGGGCAGGCCCCGTGCGGCGAGTTGAACGAGAAGCTGCGCGGCTCGAGCTCGTCGATCGTCGTGCCGTCGTACGGACATGAGTAGCGCTCGGAGAATTGGCGCGTCTCGAAGTCCGGCGCCTCGCCCTCCCTGGTCGCGGGCGCGATGAGGACGACACCCTCGCCGAGCCGAAGCGCGGTCTCGACCGAGTCCGCGAGCCTCGGCCGATCCGGATCATCGAGGGCCGCCCCGGTCGCGGGGTCGATCGGCCGGCCGCGCTCGTCGCGTGCCCACGGCTCCGGCGTGACGCCGTCCGGGCCCAGCGGCGGCTCGGCCCGCCGCACGACGTACCGATCGACGACGACCTCGATCGTGTGCCGCTTGTACTTGTCCAGCGTCGGCGCCTCGGCCAGGTCGTACGTCTCGCCGTCGACTCGGACGCGCACGAAGCCCTGCTTCCGCGCCGCCTCGAAGATCTGGTTGCCCTCGGTCTTGCGGTCCTTGA
>DHWF01000005.1 GCA_002413045.1 Chloroflexi bacterium UBA5189 | reverse complement strand
TGCGCGCGCTTTACGCCCAGTAAATCCGGACAACGCTCGCAACCTACGTATTACCGCGGCTGCTGGCACGTAGTTAGCCGTTGCTTATTCCTCGAGTACCGTCGGGTGTCTTCCTCGAGAAAAGCGGTTTACGACCCGAAGGCCTTCATCCCGCACGCGGCGTGGCTGTGTCAGGGTTTCCCCCATTGCACAAAATTCCTAACTGCTGCCTCCCGTAGGAGTCTGGGCCGTGTCTCAGTCCCAGTCTGGCTGGTCATCCTCTCAGACCAACTACCGATCGCGGCCTTGGTAGGCCATTACCCCACCAACTAGCTAATCGGCCGCAGGCCCCTCCCAAAGCGTCTTGCGACTTTGAGCACTGAAATGAATCAGTGATCACATGCGGTATTAGCTCGTCTTTCGACGAGTTGTCCCCCACTTCGGGGCAGGTCACCTACGCGTTACTCAGCCGTCCGCCACTAACGAACAAAGCAAGCTTTGATCGTCCGTATGACTTGCATGTCTCATGCACGCCGCCAGCGTTGATCCTGAGCCAGGATCAAACTCTCCGAAAGATGCACAGCCTTGCGGCTGCGACTTCGTCCGAGGGTTTGACCGCTCGCACATCCATCATTTTCTGGATCTCTGCCACTCTTCAGTTGTCAAGGTGCAGCCCACTCCGAAGCACGCAGGCGTGTTCGGCGCAGAACGCGGAGTATGGGCCTTCAGGTGCGGCCCGTCAAACGGGCAGCGGAGCCCCCGGCACGAGGCCCGCGGGGCCCTAGAAGATGCCCGTTTCGAGCAGCAGGATGACCGCCGCGCCGGCGATCCAGGACTCCAGCGCGAGCTGGACGGAGCCCGGTGCGCCGAACAACCCGGTGAGCACGGCGTAGATCACGAGGCCGAGCACGGTGGCAAGCACCAGCTTGGCCAGCCGGAGGCCGATCTCGACGACGAGCTCTTGCATCGGTCGCCTTACGCCGGTCGTTCGCCCAGGGCACGCCGGCCCTGGAGGGCCCGGATGAGGGTCACCTCATCGGCGTACTCGAGGTCGCCACCGACCGGGATCCCACGCGCGATCCGGGTCACGCTGCCGACCTTGCCGGCGAGTCGCTCGTCGAGGTACATCGCGGTCGCCTCGCCCTCGAGCGTGGGGTTGGTGGCGAGGATCACCTCGACGAACGGGGTCGCCAGTGCCGCCTCGTCGACCCGGGCGAACAGCTCCGCGATGTGGAGCCGGTCCGGTCCGACGCCGTCGATCGGCGAGATCGCGCCGTGGAGGACGTGATACAGGCCGCGGAAGACGCCGGTTCGCTCGAGGGCGAGGACGTCGAGCGGCTCCTCGACGACGCACAGGCGGGCCTGGTCGCGACCCGGATCGCGGCAGATCGGGCACAGGGGCCGGTCGCTGATGTTGAAGCAGCGATCGCAGAAGACGACCTCCTCGCGCACCGCGACGAGCGCCGACGCGAGGGCGCGGGCCTCGGCGTCGGGGGCGCGGAGCAGGTGGTAGGTCAGCCGCTGGGCGGTCTTCGGGCCGATGCCCGGGAGGCGGTTGAACGCCTCGATCAGCTTCTCGACGGGCTCGATGAGGAGGTTGGTCACGCGGTCGGGCCGGTCAGCGCCCGAGCAGGCCGCCCAGGCCGCCGGTCATGGCAGTCAGCGCGCCCATCTTCTGCTCGGCAAGGCGGCGCGACGCGTCGAGCGCCTCGTTCACGGCGGCGATGACGAGGTCCTGGAGCATGTCGACGTCGTCGGCGTCGACCGCCGACGGATCGATCGTGATCGAGACCAGCGACTGCTTGCCCGTCACGACCGCCCGGACCACGCCGCCGCCGGCCGAGCCCTCGACCTCCGCGCTGTCGAGCTCCGCCTGGATGCGTTCCATCTCCTGCTGCATCTGCAGTGCCATGCGCTGCAGGTTGCCCATGCCCATCGATCGCTCCCTCTGAAGGTTGGGTTCAGTCTGCGGGATGCCGCTTACGCGTGCACGACCACCCTCAGCCGACTTCGGCGGCGTCGGCAGCGTCGTCGCCGAAGATGCGCTGGGCCTGGGCGAGGATCCAGGCCGCCTCCTCGTCGGATGGGAGGTCCGGCAGCACGTCGATGTTGGTCGCGACGCAGCGAACGCCGACGGGCCGGCCCAGCACGGCCGAGATGTTGTCCTCCAGGACCGACTTGCGCCGTTCGGCGACCTGCCGGAGGAAGGCCTTGTCCTCCGGGAAGCCGAGCGTGACGATCCCATTCTCGACGCTGATCGGCCGGCAGACGACGATGAGCGGCTTCGTCGGCGGGTGCGCGCTGATCCGCGCGACGATCTCCGGCCAGCGCTCGCGCAGCACGGCCAGCTCCGGCGAGGTGGCGGCCGCGGCGGGCGGCGCCGGCGTCTGCGGCTTGTCTGGCGCTGCGGGGGGCGCCGGCCGTGCCGTCGCGGCCGGCGGCACCGCTGACGGGGGCACGGTTGCCGCGGGCCCTGACGTCATGGCCACCGGCTCTTGCGGCGACTGGGGCGGCGTCGACGTGGGCCGCGATTTCGCCACTGGAGCCTCGGGCTCGGCGGCCGGTGTAGCTGGGCGTTCGGCGGGCGCCGGCCGGGTCGTGACGGGCGCGGCCGTCTGGGCGCGCGCGGCGGGCATCACCTGTGCGGCCGGCTGCGCGGCCGCCGCTGTTCGGGGCGCCAGCGCCGGATCTGGGAACAACGCGAGCTCGAGCTGGAGGCGCAGGCCGCCGACGCCGGCCCGGCTCGGATCGATGGCGGCGAGGCGGCGCGCCGCGGCGGCCAGGTCGACCACGGAATGGGCCATCGGGCCGGCGTCCGCAAGGCCGGCCGGTGGCGCCGCGCCGATGATCCCCGCGCGGAGCGTTTCGATGACCTGGTCCAGGAAGCCGCGGAGGTCGCGGCCGCGCTCGTCGAGCGCGTCGAGGAGGCGCATGCCGGCGCGCGCATCCGTCGCGACGAGCGCGTCGACGAAGCCGGCGACGGTCTCCGTGTCGGCCAGGCCGAGCAGGTCGCGGACGCGCGCCTCGTCGAGCCCGTCGGTCGAGGACGACAGCAGCTGGTCGAGCATCGACTCGGCGTCGCGCATACCGCCGGCGGCGAGGCGCGCGATCAGGTGGATCGCCTCGGGCGTCGCGGTTCGCTCGTCGGCCGTGAGGATGCGCCGGAGCTTGCCCTCGATCTCGTCGGTGGTCAGGCGGCGGACGTCGAAGCGCTGGAGGCGCGAGAGGATCGCGGGCGGGAACTCCTGCGGGTGCGTCGACGCGAACATGAAGACGACGAACGGCGGCGGCTCCTCGAGGGATTTGAGGAGTGCGTTCCAGGCATCGCGCGTGATCTGGTGGGCCTCGTCGAGGATGTACACCTTGCGCTTGAGATCGGTCGGGGCGTAGTTGATCCGCTCGCGGAGATCGCGGATCGCATCGATGCCGCGGTTGGAGGCGGCGTCGATCTCGAGCAGGTCCATCGCCCGGCCCTCGCGGATCGACACGCACGACGGGCACGCGTCGCACGGATCGCCGTCCTGGAGGTTCGTGCAGTTGATCGCCTTCGCCAGGATTCGGGCGAGCGAGGTCTTGCCCGTCCCGCGCGGCCCGACGAACAGGATCGCGTGGGCGACGCGATCGGTCCGGACGGCGTTGCGGAGCGTCTCGACGACGGCCTCCTGGCCGACGACCTGGGCGAACGTCTGGGCACGCCAGCGTCGATAGATCGCCTGGTGCGGTGGGGCCTGGATCGGAAGGTCGGTCACGTCGCTCCGTGCCTGGGTCGATGGTTCATTTGCCGTGCACCTCCCGTCGACCGACTGGCACCCGGGCCCACCGCAGAAGGCGGCTCAGATCAGGCCGTTCCGCGGCACCCGAC